>JAZRKX010000001.1:0-39324 GCA_045646525.1 Clostridia bacterium
CTTGCATACCGAGGATATTATGACATATCCGAAGCATACAAGTCTTTGCACTCAATATGATTGAACCGCCGTGTACCGAACGGTACGCACGGTGGTGTGAGAGGTCGGCTAATCAATTAATGGTTAGCCTCCTACTCGATTGAATTGTTTCTACAATCCATCTTTCTATTTTAAATATTTTTCTTTCATAAAGTTGTGAGCTTTGTTTTCAAGTTCATCACAGAGCTCTTTAAGGGGACAATCCCCGTATTTTCTCTCCAGAGCGCTCTTTATGATGTAATCTGCAAGATAAGGATTTTTGGGGAGAACAGGACCGTGGATTTGGGTGCCTGTTACATTTTTGTATATTATTCCCTCGGTATTGCCGTGTCCGCACAGTACCTTACCAAGAGGGGTATGACCGCCAAGAGATATTGTACCTATGTGGTTTTCAAAACCCACTATGTCAAAACCGAGTGCTTCGCTTTTGGTTACTATATTTCCTATGAGTCTTTTTTTGCCTTTGGAAGAGGTACAGTTTAGTACACCGAGTCCGTCATATCGGGCGCTTTCTGTTTCAAAGCTTTTTCCAAGCATTTCAAAGCCTGTGCATGCTGCAAGTATTACACCGCCTTTTTCGGCATAATCCTTTATACTGTCTCTTATCTTATATATGCTGTCGTACACAGATGCGAGACTTCTTTCTGTTGCACCGCCTATATATAGAATATCTGTTGTTTCAAGGTCCAATTCCTCTGCGGAGCAGTTTCGTAAATTAACCTTGATATCTCTCTTTTCGAGGCGGTTTTTAAGCACAATTATATTTCCTGCATCACCATAGTGGTTAAAAAGGTCGGGATAAAGATTAGATATGGTAATTTCCATTTATTTATCCTCCAATTCCTTTAATATGCTCTGTGTTCCGAAAAGAACGGTATAGTTTACCACAAGGTAGCATACCTCGCCGTTTTCGGCAATAAATTCTCTGAGAGTATCGGCATTTATTTCAATGAGTTTTGTGTCTTCCACACCTGCATACTTAAGGCGCAGGGCAACATCATACATTCTTGTACCCGATACATATACCTTTTTTATGTTTTCTTCACCAAGGCTCTCAAACTGTGTGTCCCACAGCCATGATATGTCTGTTCCGTCCGATGGCATATCATTTACTGCAATGAGCACATTTTTGGTGCGCTTGTCGGAATTTATGGCAGACAACGCCTGATTAAAGCCCGCAGGATTTTTGGCAAGGTTTAATATTACGGTTTTTCCGCCTATTGTAAAAGGCTCCATTCTGCCAAGCTGGGGTTTGTACTCATCAAACACCTTTACTGCATCTTCAATCCTACCGCCTGCCTGATGGAACACGGAAAATGATGCGAGAATGTTGTACACATTGTAAAAGCCACGGTAATTCACATTCATTTTGTGTTGCTCTCCGCCAAAGCTCAGTACAAACTTAAGTGAGCTTTGCATATCAACCCTTGTGGCGCTGTAGTGAGGATTGGGGCGCTCAAAACCGCAATCGCACTTGTATTTTCCAAGCTGATTATAATGGCTGTATTCGTATGACAGACGGTTTTCACATTTGGGGCAGAGCGGTATTTCCGCATTCTCGGATGACAGTACATTTTCGCTTACACCGTAGTACACGGCTTTTCTGCCCTCGCCGAACTGTCTTGTAAAGGGGTCATCCGCATTCAGTACAAGTGTGGTATCGGGAACCTTTTCTATTGCTTCATTTAAGAGCTTTACAGTACCCTCTATTTCACCGTAACGGTCCATCTGGTCGCGGAAGAGGTTTGTTATTACTATCTTGTGGGGTGTAAGGTGCTTTACTATGTGTCTTACACTTGCTTCATCGCACTCTATTGCCGCATAGCTTGCATCAAGCTTTCCCCATACGGTAGCCTTATCTATGAATGCGCACGCCACACCGGGAAGCATATTTGCACCCACATTGTTACATACCACCTTACTTCCGTCGTGGGAGAGCAGGGAGTATATAAGATTGTTGGTGGTTGTTTTGCCGTTGGTACCGCACACAAGTATTATTTCCTTTTTAATCTGCTTAGAAAGGGTTTTAAGAACCTGGGGCGATATCTTCATTGCTATACTTCCGGGCATGGAAGAGCCCTTTTTGCCCATGAGTACACCAAGCCTTATAAGAAGCTTGCAAGCTATTATAGCTACAATGTTTCGTAATTTTGTCATAAGGAAATATCTCCTATATATCAAGTTTGAGGTCTGAATCTTTGATTATACCGAGCTTCTTAAAAGGCTTTGCTATGACCAATGTTAAAACCGCAGGGAGTATAAAGCATATAAGAAGCACTGCAAGAATATCCATCTCACTAAGTCCCTTTGTACTGAGCACACCTATAGGACCTACAAGACCGCAGGTGCCCATTCCCGAAGCTACTGCAATGGGGTTTTCCATGCGGAAAACAACTGTTGAGAGCGCACCTGTAATAGCTGAGGTAATTATGGGAGGGAGCCATATTACGGGCTTTTTAACAATATTACCCATCTGGAGCATACTTGTGCCAAGTCCCTGTGCTATAACACCGCCCCATTTGTTTGCACCAAAGCTCATTACTGCAAAGCCTACCATCTGCGCGCAGCAGCCTGCAGTTGCTGCTCCGCCTGCAATTCCCGTAAGACCGAGCATTGCGCATATGGCCGCAGAGCTTATGGGAAGTGTAAGGCATATTCCCACAACTACGGACACAAGCATACCCATTATAAGCGGCTGCATTTCGGTAAAGGTTTTTATAAGGTTACCAAGCTGTGTCATAAGTGTAGAAATGGCAGGTCCGAGAAGAAGCGATATTCCTACACCTATTGCTATTACAACTGTGGGTGTTAATATTATATCTATTTTTGTGGATTTATAGACAAGTTTTCCTATCTCGCAGGCAATAAGTACAGCCACATAAGTTCCAAGAGGTCCTCCGAGAGCATTGCCTGCCACACCTACTGCACAAAGAGAGAACAGAAGAAGTCCCTGTGCACCAAGAGCCGAGCCTATAGCCATTGCCATTGCAGGACCCTGTGCGGAAACGGCGTATTCTTTCATGCTTAGGAGAAAATCGTGTGTCTGCTTATTGGGAACATAGTCTGCAACAGTACCGAATATTGTGCCTATAAGAAGTGACGCAAAAAGACCAAGTGCCATAGCACCAAGGGCATCGATAAAATACTTTCTGGGCGATAACAAAATGCCTTTTTTCTTAATGTAACTCATAATTACCTCCATAATATACTTATTATAGTAAACAGTATATACCAAATATTCTCAATTTTCAATATATTCAGGTCTTTTTTATGGTTTTTTTGCATATCTTTTTTTAGGTGGTGACATAAAATGGATGTTCTTATTACAAAAAAAGGAGAGAAAAACGCTTATATAACCTTGGATAATTCCAAATGCCTTGTTTTCAGGCGGGATGACGGCGAAAAAACAGAGCTTATAAAAGACATGACAAATGAGTTTGATGTGTACGCAGACGATGACGGAACACTTGATATATTCGGAGTAAACACCTCGGGCAATCTTCTGCACATACGTCATTCAAACGAAGATACAACCGTGTATACCGTGCTTGAAAACCGAAGTGCTGAGGGCAGTATATCAGCCGTGCGCGTTTTTAAGATATACGGAAGATACCATCTTTTTTACTGTATAAACCACACAGAAAGACTTCTTGTGCACCACATGGCAGGATACGGCGATTACAGCATGGAGCCCGAAATCATAGACCGTATCGGCAAAAACAATCTATTCGATGCGGTGTGCGATGAGGATAAAAACATACACATTGTCTACATGACAGACGAGGCTCTTGTAAAACGCAGATACAACTACAGCACCAAGACCTTTTCCAGTCCGCAGACACTTGTATCAGCCGAGGTGCGTTCTGTGGGGGTATTGCTTTTCAAAGGCAGACTCTATACAGCCTATGCCGCTTTGGACAAAGGGCGCAATTCTGTTTTTATATGCTCGGACGAAGCGGACAGACGCACAGAAGTCGGCATAAAGGTGCATATGGATACAAAAGTGGCGCTTGTGCCAAAAGGAGATAAGCTGTGCGTGCAATGGGTAGAGAATTCTATGTGCTTTGGCGTTTCGTGCGATGAAGATTTGGCAAAAGAAAGGGTTAAAATCTTTGGACGCACAAGAGGTCTTGCAAGACCTAAAGCGATAGGCGGAGATGTAAAGGCAACAGTCGCGGCACTCGACCTTTCGGGAAGACCGTTTTTAAATGTGGAGGATATGACAGTAATGCACGAAAAACCCAGAACGCAGTATACGGGTCAGGAGGTGGATATGCTGTCCCGTAAGTACATAGAGGTTCTCTCGCGCAAAAATGATTTTGTAGATTTGGACAGGGAGCTTACCAGAATAGAAGCGGCGCTGGAAAGACTGGTCATGCTTGCGGAAAAGGCAATAGAAGAAATAAAAGGCAATCCGCAAAACGAGAAAAAATCAGAAAACGAAGAAATTTCAGTTGAGGAGGAACAATAAATGTCAGATATAAGGATAGATACCTTTCTTTCGCCTTATGTAAGATTTGTAAATGCTTGCCCGTCTGTTAAAAGCGCAGACTTTTACTACGGAAATACACTCATTCAGCCGTCACTTGGTTTCGGATGTTTCAGTGCGTATTACAAGGTCCCCAAGGGACTTCAGGAATTTGTAATTACAGAGGCGGGCAACAAGGACAATGTACTTGCAACAGTTAAGCTTCCTTTCGGTCACGGCGATGTGTATACCGTTGCGGCAGTTCATTCGGACGGAAGTACCATGGCATATGGCATTATGGAGCCCACAGAAAGAAAAGATACCGACTACGGTCATATAAGGGTCTGCCATCTTTCGCCAAACCTTGGAAGTCTGGACATATCCGCAAACGGTTATGACATCCTCGGAAGTATAGATTATCTTGAACTCAGCCGTTACATATGCATAAAGCCCGATATGTATGAACTGCGTGCAAGACAGAATTCCGACGGTGCATTAAAGCTTATAATGCCAAATCAAAATGTTCAAAAGGGCAAATACAACACAATCTATATAGTAGGTTTATCCAATGAAAAGCCGTGTCTTATGGGTATATTCACAGTAGATGCGGCAAGTTATACGGGGTATTACCTGTAATAATTAAGGCGATGTATTTTTTTACATCGCCTTAATTATTATTTAGATATATTGCTTCTATATATTATTTCGTTTCCGACAAGGAGAAGAATGTTTTTTGCAGGTTTCCATACGGTGTCAAAATTTCTGTCGGGGTAGGGGTAGTTTCCTACATACGGGCAAAGCTCTACGGTTATGGTGGCCTTGTTGAATTTGCGGTACACATAATCAAAGAAAGAGCCGCCCACACCTGTGCAGGTTTCCTGTATACCGCTAAAGCCTGTATCCTTTTTAATGGCCTGTTGGAGATACAAGGGGTTTTCGGTGCTGTCTGCCCAGTAGAAAATCTGTCCTTGTGTATGGAAAGAAAGATAAGCTTCAAAGCTGTTACTATCCACATAATTTGTCATTGCCAAAGTTTCGGGCTCGCTATTTGGGTATTCACCGTTAAAGCCCGAAGAGCCTCTGCCGTTTTTGTTTCTTTCTATGGACCAGTCTTTGTCATAGTTCCAGTTTACATCTACACCGCGTACATTTGCCTTCCAGGATTCATATCCGTATTTTTTTCCTTCATAAAGTCCCATGCCCGAAAGACTCAGTGCATGCTGTGTGGACTCTATACCATTTTGCACAAGATTAACTCCGTCAGGATTAACCATCGGCACTATGCAGAATGTTATTTCATCAAGAATACTTCTTGGGTTATACTTTCCCCAGTTTTTTCCTGTACGGTAGCAATATGCGTATTGGTCTATGGCGTACATGAGGTAGGTTGTTGCAATGTATTCTCTTGCGTGGTGTGTTCCGCATACAAAAACCTTCTTCTTTCCTTTACCAAATTCTATAAGGAGCAAATCGCGCCCCTCTACAGACTTGCCGATAGATGAGGTCTTAATAAGCTCGGGATACATATTCTTTAATTTTTCGGCATCAGAAAGCATAGTTTCGTACGAGTATGCACGGTAGGGATATACAATATGCTCAGCTTTGTACGGATAAGCACCGTACACATAGTCTTCGGTACTGCTTGTGGATATATCCGAAAAGAGCGAATTATAAAGTGCTTTGGAGTTTTGTACGGTTATGATTCCGCGATTGTATGTAAGTTCATAATTGCAAAAGTCGGTAAGCTCACGGAGCGATATGTAGCATAAATCGTCTTTTCTGAAAAATCTGGAAGGATTTTTAAGTTCATCGTGGTAGGATATCTCCGTAAATGTTAAAGAAGAATTCTCATGAGTTACGGTGAGTGTTTTTCCCTCTCTTTTTGCAGTTATGTTTAAATAGGGTGCAACAGATTGCACCGCAACATATGTTTTGTTAAACACCAGCACGGGAGGCGCTATGTTGGCTTTTGTACCGTTAAAAACTACGATATCTTCGTTTATCGCCATAGTGGCAGAGAAGAACTTAAGTCCGTCAGTTGCATATGCTGTGTTGTCATAGGCATAAGCGGAGGTTGTCATCACCATCACGGCAATAATTAAGGATGTGAGTTTTAAAATTACTTTCTTCATTAGTGTTTCTCCTTGGTTTGCAAATATTTTTACATTATACACTATTTGTCGAAAACGGTCAATCTATAAATTCCATAAAATGCGCTCTGACGCTAAAAAATGTTAAAAAACCGAAAAAATGTCTTGACAATCAAACAAAAAGGTGATAATATATCTAGGTAAAGCAAAGCAGAGGTCCACCTCTCACCTTACGGTTTCAAGGTATCGGTAAGGTAGATAAACTTGTATTTTATTGTATAAGTGGGTGGATTTCGCCCACTTTTTCTTTTTGTCTAAGTGGTTGCTGTTTAATTTCAATTTGGAGGTGCTTTGTCATCAGTAACAAAGAAATGTTGATTAATGATGAAATCAGAGAAAAAGAAGTCAGAGTCATCGATTCCGATGGTTCCCAGCTCGGCATACTTCCCCTTGCGGATGCCTTGTCCAAGGCAGATGCCAAGAATATGGACCTGGTACTTATTGCACCGCAGGCAAAACCGCCCGCATGCAAGATTATGGACTACGGTAAGTATAAGTTCGAACAGGGCAAGAGAGAAAAGGAAGCCAAGAAGAATCAGCGCATAGTAAACATCAAGGAAGTGCGTATTACACCTTCTATAGATGTTCATGACTTCAATACCAAGGTTAATCAGACAGTCAAGTTCTTGAAGTCCGGTGATAAAGTCAAAGTTACCGTTAGGTTCAGAGGACGCGAGCTTCACCACACACAGCTTGGTATGGACCTGCTTACAAAGTTCGCAGAAGCTATCACCGAAACGGGAAGTGTAGAAAAGGCTGCCAAGCTCGAAGGTAGAAACATGACTATGGTAGTCGCACCCAAATAAACAAAATTACCTTAAAAATCGGAAGGAGTGTAAATGCAATGCCTAAAATCAAAACTCACAGAGGTGCTGCAAAGAGATTCGGTCTTACAAAGAATGGTAAAGTAAAGCTCAACCAGGCTTTCAGAAGACACATTTTAACAAAGAAGTCCACAAAGAGAAAGAGAGCTTTAAGAAAGCAGGCATATGCTGCTAAGGCTAATGCAGCTACAATCAAGAGACTGATACTTTATAAATAAAATTGAGGGAGGCGTTTTAAAATGGCTAGAGTAAAAGGCGCTATGGCTACAAGAAAGAGACATAAGAGAGTTTTAAAGCTCGCTAAAGGATACAGAGGTGCAAAGAGTAAGCTTTTCAGAACTGCAAAACAGGCAGTTATGAAGTCCTTATCCTATGCATACATCGGCAGAAAGCAGAAGAAGAGAGATTTCAGAAGACTCTGGATTACAAGAATAAGTGCTGCTTGCAAGATAAACGGCACAACATATTCCAAGTTTATGAACGGTCTTAAGAAAGCAGACATCAATATAAACAGAAAAATGCTTTCCGAAATTGCTATTGCAGACCCTGCAGCTTTTGCAGAGCTTGTAGAAAAAGCTAATGCAGCTTTAAACTAATTTGAAATTTGAAACCACTATATTTTTGTAAATATAGTGGTTTTGCTGCTTTTAAAAGCAAAAACTATGTAGAAGGAGGGGAGCTTATGCAGAAAATAGAAAGTTCCTCCAACAGTGTTATAAAACAAACCAAAAAGCTTCTTACCTCATCGGGAAGAAAGAAACTCGGTATGTTCATTTTAGAGGGCGAAAGGCTAGTGCGCGATGCTCTCTCTTGCGGTGCGGATATAGAGTATATTCTGGTATCCGAGAGCTTTAATGCAGGCGATATTACCGATACTGTAAGGATGTACCAAATTCCCGATAAGCTTTTCAATGAGCTTAAAACCACCGTAAATTCTCAGGGCATCCTTGCTGTTGCAAAATACAGCCTTTTGGATTCATGCGATATAGATGTATCCAAGGGTACATATCTGTATCTTGACTGCATTTCCGACCCCGGCAACATGGGCACTATCATACGAAGTGCAAATGCGTTTGGAGCAGACGGTATTATTCTGTCCGCAGGATGTGCCGATGTGTTCAATCCCAAGGTGCTTCGTTCGACCATGTCGGGAATATTTACGGTTAAACTCTATAAGGACGATGGCGGTGTTTTGCCGCTTTTATCACAAAGCGGATTTGATATCCTCGGCACCTTTCCAAACGGTGAATTCTCACCGCGAAGTTTTTTGTACGGGAATAAGTGCGTTATAGTTATGGGCAACGAGGCAAACGGCATATGTCCCGAGGTGGAGGGGTATTGTACTCACAGGATTACAATTCCTATGACAAATGACGCAGAATCCTTGAATGTTTCCGTAGCTTGTGGTATAATGTTATACGAATCATTTATTGCAAGACAATAATCGGCTAAAGGAGTGAGTCATATGCTCAATTTTGAGTACCATGTACCCACAAGAATAATATTTGGAAAAGACACCCACAAAAATGTAGGAAGAATCATAAAGGAATACGGTTTTTCAAGAGTTTTGCTTCATTACGGCAAAGGCTCTGTTAAAAGCACGGGACTTTATGATGAGATAATTTCATCATTAAATGAGAACGGCATAGATTTTATAGAACTTGGCGGAGCAGAGCCAAATCCCAAGCTTTCGCTTGTACGAGAGGGAGTAAGACTGGCCAAAGAACATAAATCTGAGCTTGTGCTTGCAGTTGGCGGCGGAAGTGTAATAGATTCTGCCAAGCTCATTGCTCACGGTGCACTGGTGGATTTTGACCCGTGGGAATTCAACGCACGCACAAAGACCTCGCAGGGTGCTCTTCCTGTAGGTACGGTGCTGACACTGTCTGCATCGGGAAGCGAAATGAGTGCATCATGCGTTATTACAAATGACGAAACAGGTCTTAAAAGAGGATTTGGAAGTGAGTACAACAGACCGCTGTTTTCTATATGCAACCCCTGTCTTACATATACGGTAAACCGCTATCAGACCGCTTGCGGCATTGTGGATATACTTATGCACACTCTGGAGAGATATTTTACCGTAACAGAGCCATTTGACACTACAGACAACATGGCATTTGCCGTAATAAAATCGGTATTAAAATCAGGGGAGAAAGCTCTCAAAAATCCAACAGAATACGATGCCAGAGCCAATCTTATGTGGGCGGGTTCTCTCTCGCATAATGGTCTTACCCATTGCGGTACAGATTTCTTTATGGGCTGTCACCAGCTAGAACATGAACTTAGCGGAATGTTCGATTCTGTGGCTCACGGAGCAGGTCTTGCCATCGTGTATCCCGCATGGGCAAAGTACATATATAAATACAATCCTAAGCGTTTTGCAACTCTTGCCACAGAGGCGCTTGGTATAGACGGATCAGGCAAAAGTGCAGAGGAAACGGCACTTTTCGGTATAAAAATGCTTGAGGATTACTTCAAATCCATAGGTATGCCTACAAGACTCTCGGATTTAGGTATTGAGATTACCGACAGCAACATAGAGGAAATGGCAGAAAAATGCACATTCTTCGGTAAAAGAAAGCTCACGGATTACAAAATGCTCGGCAAAGAGGAAATTATAGAAATATTTAATTTAATGAAAGGGGAGTTATGATATGGGAGAAGTTTGGAGTATTCTCATACAGAATATAAGGCTCATAAGAGTAAGAGACTTTCTTGATATTCTCATAGTTGCGTGTGTTATATACGGCGGCTTCAGACTTGTTAAAGAAACCAGAGCAGTACAGATTGTAAAGGGTATTGTGGCACTTGTAATTGCCGCAGAGGTGGCAGATTGGATGGACCTTAACGCCATAAGCTATCTTCTTTCCAGTACGCTTCAGGTGGGAGTTCTTGCCATAATCATAATGTTCCAGCCTGAAATAAGACGCGCCCTCGAAAAGATAGGCACCACCACGGGTCAGTTTTTCAGCTCTACAGACGAAATCGAGGAACTGTCCGACGCTGTGTGCGAAGCGGCGGAGTACATGGCAGAGCGGAAGATTGGCGCTCTTATAATATTGGAACGCATGACTAAGCTTGGCGATATCATGAAGTCGGGTACAATGCTCGATGCCAGAATATCTTCCCAGCTTCTTATAAACATATTCATGTCCAATACACCGCTTCATGACGGTGCTGTTATCATAAGCGGAAATAAGATTAAGGCAGCAGCGTGCTTTTTGCCGCTCACGCAGAACAACAGCTTTTCCAAGGAACTTGGCACAAGACACAGAGCGGCAATAGGTGTTTCCGAGGTTGCTGACTGTCTTTCTGTAGTAGTATCCGAAGAAACGGGCAAGATATCTGTATCAGCCAATGGAAATCTTAATAGAAATGTATCTGTGCAGGACCTCAAAAAGACCATTATAAAGGAATTCGGCACAGGTGATGACAAACTTCCAAGCAAGAAAACTTTCATAAGTAAGATTGCAGATTGGATGGTGAAGAAACCATGAAAAAGCTGTTTGATTCAAACTGGTTTACAATAACTATATCCGTACTGGTGGCTATAGTTCTGTGGGTATATGTTGTTTACGAAATAAGCCCCACCTTTGAAACCACCATAAAGAATGTACCTGTAAAGTTTGTCCGTTATTCGGAGGAACTTACAAACGGTAAGCTTTCCGTGCTTTCCAAGAGCACTGAAACCGTGAATGTAAAAGTCAAAGGCAAGCGTTCCACTCTTGCCAAGGTTACAAGAGACTCTGTCTATTGCAGCGTTAATATGACTGATGTTGATGTAGCAGGCACACACAAGATTCCCATAGCGGTAAGCTTTGATATATCGGGTGTTGAGCTTGTGTCCAAGGACCCGTACAATGCGGTTATCGGGGTGGATAAGGTAGTAACAGAGGAAATGGATATCACTGTAGAGACAAAGGGTACACCTGCCGAAGGCTTTGTGTACGATACCATTGAGTATTCTACCGACAAGATTAGAATTACAGGTGCAAAAAGCATTGTAAATAAAATCAAAAAAGCGCGTATAACTGTTGATATAACAGACAAAACGGATTCACAAAGCGGCAGATATAAGATACTTCTTACCGATAAGGACGGCAAAGAGGTGGATGATACAGGTATAAGCAAGAATATCTCGTATGTAGAGGTAAAGTGCAACATACTTCAGTTAAAGGAGCTTCCCGTAAGCCCCTCCTTGTCTGCCAAGACTACCGCTGCAGGCAAAAAGGTGAGTGCGAAAACCATAACTCCCGAAAAGATTTCAGTTCTCGGACCGAGAGTTACAATGGAAGCACTCGATAAGCTTCCTACCGAGGAAATCAAGGTGTCGTATGTAAGAGACGGAGCCAAGGTAAGCGTTAAGCTCAAAGAACTTCCTGCAGGTGTTAAGCTTGAGGAAGAAATAGAAAAGGTAGATGTTGTACTAAAGGTGGAGTAGTATGACAAAGAAGAAAAGAGCAGAAGAAATACAAAAGATTTTCGATGTTGTCTATGCCGATGCCAAATGCTCTCTGGATTATACCACAGAGCATGAGCTTCTTGTGGCGGTGCAGCTTTCGGCACAGTGTACGGATGCCAGAGTAAACATAGTTACAAAAGAACTTTTCAAGCGCTACACCTCGCCCGAAGAATTTGCCAATGCGGATTTATCGGAGCTGGAAGAGTATATAAAGTCATGCGGTTTTTATCGCAACAAGGCAAAAAACATCATAGCTTCTTCAAAGACAATCGTAGATAAGTATGGCGGCAAAATTCCCGATACAATGGAAGAACTTACAGCCCTTGCGGGAGTGGGACGCAAAACCGCCAACCTCATGCTTGGCGATGTGTTCGGCAAACCCGCCATTGTGGTAGACACGCATTGTATCCGTCTGTCAAACCGATTCGGTCTTGTAGACAGCAAGGACCCCGTAAAGATAGAAATACAGCTAAAAAAGACAGTAAATCCCGAAACTTCTGCAAGGTTTTGCCATCAGCTTGTATATCACGGCAGAGCCGTATGCACTGCAAGAAATCCCTCTTGCAGCACATGTCCTGTAAAGCACCTTTGTAAAAGTGCACCCAAGGAGTAAGTATGAATAAAAGACTCGCAAAAATTAAAGAATATCTAAAGGCAAATTCTGTAGACAGTCTTGTTGTAACAGACGAAAAGAATATAAGGTATCTTACTTCCTATACAGGAGAGGGTTATCTTGTAATTTCCCCCGATACAGACTATCTTGTAACGGATTTCCGCTATATAAATCAGGCAAACACTCAAACCGAGGGACTTAATATATGCGATATTGCTTCCTTTAAACCCGAGGATGAATTCAAAAGATTTAATTCTGCTTTTTTTGAAGACGAGAGCATAAGCTATAAAAGGTATGAGAATTTGTCGGGAATTTTTTTAAACCTTACACCTTTGGGAAGCGTACTTAAGGATATGCGCTCTGTAAAGGACAAAAAGGAGATAGAATATATTTCCAAAGCGCAAAGCATAGCTGACAGAGCATTTACTCATATTTTAGGCTTTTTAAAGCCCGGCGTAAGCGAGAGAGATATAGCTTTGGAGATGGAATTTTTCATGAGACAAAACGGTGCCGAAAGGGTAAGCTTTGATACCATAGCTGCAACAGGTGCTCACGGCGCCATGCCCCATGCCGAGCCTGACGGCAGAAAGATACAAAACGGCGATTTCGTTGTGCTTGACTTTGGCTGTGTGTATAACGGCTATTCAAGCGATATGACCCGTACGGTATGTGTAGGCAAGGCATCGGATGAAATGAAGAAGATATATAATACCGTACTTAAAGCTCAGACTACATCTTTAGAGATGATAAAAGAGGGGATAGTAGCCTCGGATATCCATGTAAATGCACAGCGCATCATAGATGAAGTTTATCCCAATACATTTGGTCACGGTCTTGGGCACGGAGTAGGACTTGATATCCACGAAAGTCCCAATCTTTCGCCCCGAAATCCCAATCCTTTAAAAAACGGCAATGTGGTTACAGTGGAGCCGGGCATATATATAGACGGTTTTTGCGGTGTGCGAATAGAGGATTTGGTGGTTGTAGACGGCGACAAATGTGTAAATCTTACACATTCAGACAAAAACCTTATAGAAATATAACATAAAATGGTGTTTTTTGAAAAAAGTACTTGAAAAATTGTACAATATCTTGTACAATAGTAATATCTATATTAATGATTATTTATCGGAGGTATTTTATAATGATTACAGCAGGTGATTTCAGAAACGGAAAGACATTTGAATTCGAAGGCGGAGTTTGGCAGATAGTTGAATTCCAGCATGTTAAACCCGGTAAGGGCGCAGCTTTCGTAAGAACCAAGATTAAGAATGTTATCACGGGTTCTGTTGTAGAAAAAACTTTCAGACCTACAGAAAAGTTCGAAGAAGCTTTCATTGAAAGAAGAAAGATGCAGTATTCCTACATGGACGGCACACTTTACTATTTCATGGATATAGAAACATTCGATATGCTTCCCATCAACGAAGACCTTATTTCCGACAAGATGAAGTTCGTTAAGGAAAACGATGAATGTGTAGTTCTTTCTTTCAAGGGCAGCGTATTTGATATTGAACCCCCCACATTTGTTGAGCTTACTGTTACAGAAACAGAGCCCGGCTTCAAGGGTGATACATCCACAGGTGCTACAAAGCCCTGTACTGTTGAAACAGGCGCTCAGATTATGGTTCCTCTCTTTATCGATAACGGTGATGTAATCCGTATCGATACAAGAACAGGCGAATACATGGAAAGAGCATAAAGGAGTAATTAATATGGAAAATATTTCTAAACAGATTGCATACCTAAGAGGTCTTATGGATGGTCTTGACTATGATGATAACAGCAAGGAAGGCAGAATTTTCGATTGCATCTTAAATGTTTTGGACGAGATAGATGCTTCTATAGATGATCTCTACGATTATCAGGATGAAATCGCAGAGCAGGTAGACATCATAGATGAAGACTTAGCAGCCATAGAGAGCGAATTTGCGCAGGAGTGCGATTGTGATTGCGATTGCTGCTGCGACGACTATGACGATGATGACCTCGAATACTATGAGCTCGATTGCCCCACATGCGGCGAGACAATCTGCATAGACGAAGATTTCTTCGATGGCGATGACGAAATTGTTTGCCCCAAGTGCGGCGAAACAATCGAAATCGACCTCGACGATGACGAGATAGAAGAATAATTAATATATAAAAAATCGGTGAACGAAGTTCACCGATTTTTTTGTCCTCATGCCAGGATTTAGACTATTTTATTTTCTAAGTATTCCAACGACTTTGCCACCATTACATCACCGATTTCGGTAGATGCTTCCTTGGCACTTTCTGTAAACCAATGCTTTATATCGCCAAGTCTTTCGAGCTTAACAGCTTCGGGATAGAGCGACATAAGTATAGAGCATTCGTATTTACCTGCATGGTCGTAGCCTGTAGCATTCTGCACCTCGGTGCTCATCGTGGGTATTACCTTAATCCAGCTGAACGGGTCATCACCGCCGCCTAAGTTTTCATAGTAGGAGGCATAGTTTTCGCTTCCCCACCAGCCTCTGCCCTGGGTCTTTTCCAGATATCTCATGGTAGCTCTCTTTGCCGCCTTCATATAGGAGAGGGTCATGGGCATAGGGGTTTCCTGCTCAAACTGATGGTGTATAACCACATATATGTTTCTAAGTCCCGCATCGAGCATATTTGTAAATATACCCATAAGATATGCTTCAAATATATCCTCTTCGATGTGAACTGTACCGCTTGTTTCGTCTGCTACGGCATAGCTCGAGGGACTGTAGTAGATTGTGGGGGCAATCATGATTTCCTTTTTCTCGGAGAGCTTTTTAATAAGACCTTCTGCAATAAGTGTGTCACAGCCGTAGGAGCAATGAGGACCATGGTACTCTACGGTGCCGCCGCATATTACAAAAGGTATTCTATTTTCCTTAACTTTATTTAACTCTCTCGGGAAGCTCATATTGTATTCCATAATACTTCCTCCTTACTCTGAATAACCAAGTGTTGTATAGAATGCAAGATTTGCCTGAGTATTGTCAAGTCTTCCGTATTGAAGAACAATAGGTGTATTACTTGAAACCTTCATGGCATACTGTGTCTCGAAAGGAACTTTGAATCCGCACATGTGCTCGATATTGTTCATTCTGAAGCACTTAACGCGTTTTGCACCAACTTCCCACGAAATGCCTGTGTGAGGCTCTTTATCTGTAAAATAAATGCTTACATCAATCTTTGCATCTGCATCTGAATCATTAACGATAATAACCGACTCGTGACCTTTTGCAACACCCTCGCCCTCCTGGGGAAGCTCACAGTCGGGAATTATCCATTCTTTTTTACCTATTGCCATAGTAATAAACCTCCTTGAATTTTCAAACGAGGGGCTGTAAAGATTACAGCCCCTGTGTGTTAATTTAGAAACCAAGCTCTATGATGCCTTTGTTGAGGTAATCGGTCATCTTGTGGCAACCGTCTTTAGTTACAGCAGCACCGATTTCCCATCTGCAGCCGAAGCCGTCGCCCATGATAAATGTGTCAACCTGGAATGTCATATTTTCTTCCAACTTGTAAGTTGAGTCTGTCTCCATCCAGGGCGGCTCAACCTCAATCATACCTGTTCCGTGGCAAGGTCCGTATACATAGCTTTCTTTGAAACCGTTGTCAACATACATTTTATAGAAGTTCTGAGCGATTTCGTTTGCCATAACGCCTGCTTTGAGCTGGTCGATTGTCCAGTCGTGAGCTTGTTTACAGAATTCAACAACTCTTCTTCTTTCGCCCTCGAGTTTGCCCATAGCAATCGGAAGACCGATAGCGGGTGAATAACCGTCTATTTTAGCAGAGAGATTAAGCTGAACGATATCGTTATTACCGATTGTTCTGTAACCCGAACGGCTTATAGCGTGGCTTGTAGATTTCTCGCTGAATACATACATAGGAAGACCTTCGTATTCTGCACCTTCTTCGTAGATAACTTTCTGAGCAATACCTACCATCTGAAGTTCAGTTACGCCCGGCTTTAAGTTACGGATAACTTCATCTGTTGCAATATCAACAATTCTGAAGCCTTCCTGAATACATTTGAGCTCATTTGCAGACTTAATCTTTCTAAGGTTTACCATGATATCGTTACACTTAACAATTTCTGCTTCGGGATAGCTGTTCTTTAATCCTTCGTAGATGGGAAGTGTACATTCTACATAGCTTCCGAGACCAATCTTTATTTTGTTGCCTGTAACACCGATAGCTTTGAATACATCGTTAAATGTATTAGCCTGAAGTTCGGGGTAGGAGGGGTCCGCAGACTCTCTGAATTCTCTCAGGCAAAATACCTTGTCAATCTTTCCAACATCCTTGGCAAAGATGATACATTCGGGACCAACCATAAGTGCAGCTTCACCTGTTGCAGAGATAGCAACACCTGCGCGCTCAAAAAGGGGCCAAAATCCGCTGAAATATCTTGCGTTTGCATAGTCAGATTCTGTAGAGCATACAACCATTACATCCAGACCTTTTTCGGCAACGAGCTTTGCGGCTCTCTGGATTCTTTCCTTATACTCGTAATCGGGTATACAAATTCTTGACATGAAAACATCTCCTTTTTTAATAAAGTTTTAAGCTAATTAAATTATAAAACAACACAAGGTTATTTGTATTTGGTTTATATTAAAATTCTTTTGCACAATATTAAATTAATTTAATATTGACTAAAGAGGTGATGTGTTGTAAAATTATCTCAAAGGGGAGAGGTGCTTATGGATTTTAAACTAAAGAGATTTAAAAAGTTCATAGAGGTAAGCCGCATTGCCAATATCCATTATTTTGAGTTTACCAAACAATATTATACCGCCATGGACAGTCATGAATTCCGCGAGCTTATATATGTGGATACAGGCTCTGTATATATAGAAGCAGAGGACTTTAAGGGCACATTGGAACGCAATATGATGATAGTACATAAATCGGGTGAATATCACTCATTATCGTGTCCCAAGGGTGATGCACCAAATGTTATAATAATTGGTTTTGAGTGCAAATCGGGCGAACTGGATGAATTTTCAAAATCGCCTGTGGTTTTAAATGCGGAACAGCAAAAGCTTCTTACAGATGTTGTGCGCGAGGGAAGACTTGTGTTCAAAGGTCCGTACGACATCCCCAATCTCAAGGATATGAAGAAACGGAAAGAATATCCCTTTGGTGCAGACCAGATGATTAAGTTAAAGCTTGAAACCCTTTTTATAGACCTTATACGGAGTATGGATACAGTATCAGCCGATGTACATTTAAGCTCAAATGACCCTAAAATTCAGGAAATACATAGCTATATAGAGCGAAATTACAAGGAGAAAATAACCTTGGATGAGCTTTGTTTTCTCTTTGGTACAAACAAAACCAGCCTTTGCAGCGATTTTAAAGCGGCATACTCGGATACTGTAATAGGCTATATAAATAAATTAAGAATTAAGCATGCTAAGAAACTTATGCGAGAGGGAAACTACAACCTTACCGAAATTGCATCTATGCTGAGGTTTTCTTCCATACACTATTTCAGCCGCATGTTCAAAAAGCAGGAGAATATTTCGCCAACAGAATATATGAATACAGTAAAATCCCATCTTGATATAAACCGGTAACACACCAAACACCCCCGCAGTGCATACAATGCAAAGCGGAGGTGTTTTTGTGTGCATGAATTTAATATAAGCCGCTGCAAAGTTGTACAAATTGCAAGCGGCACAAATAAAGAAATAATAGATTACGGTGTGCGGATGGTGGGAGCGCCTCTTGAATGGAACGAAACAGAGGGAGAGGGCGTAAGGGTAGGCATAATAGACACAGGAGTGGATGCCGACCATGTGGAGCTTAAATATAGGATTAAAGACGGTATAAATTTTTCAGGAGGCAGCAGGGACAATTTCTATGACGAAAACGGTCACGGTACACACATCGCGGGTATTGTGGCTGCCGAGCATAACGGAGTAGGTATAATAGGGGTGGCTCCCAAGGCGGATTTGTATATAGCCAAGGCGTTTGGAAAAGACGGCAAGACAGAGTATGATGCCATAGAAAAAAGTGTGCGCTGGATGTGCGAAAAGAATGTGGATGTGATAAACATGTCATTTTCGTCGGCATATACTTCGGCCAGATATCGCTCACTTATATGGGATACACACCGCAGAGGTATAAGCATAATATGCGCTGCGGGCAATGAGGGTGAGCATGGCGAGAATACCATAGGTTATCCGGCAAACTATGCAGAGACCGTGGCGGTATCTGCTGTGGATATAAATAAGAACATAGCAGATTTCAGTTCCCGCGGAAGTGCGGCGGAAATCTGTGCCGCAGGCATAGATATATATTCCACATACCCCGGCGGAAGATATGCGCTTCTTAGCGGCACCTCCATGGCATGCCCTGTTATAACGGGAGCCGTGGCAATACTTCAGGCTAAGGGGTATCTGCGATACGGCAGAAGACTAACCCCCGATGAAATAAGACTTCTTCTCAATATCTACACCGAAAAGCCGGGTGCAAAGGGCAGGGATGCAAGCTACGGCTACGGTATATTTTCCTTTGGGAGAATAGCTTCCGAAGATTATATATACAGTAAGTTAAATTCGTCAAGACAACGAAGCGACTTTGCAACAGCGCTTATTCTGTCAATGATCAAATAAAAACAGGGCACAGCATTAGCGCTGCGCCCAATTTTTATTTACTGAATATCTTATTCACTTCTTCGTATGATTTGGGAGTGCCTATGTCGTAGCAATCGCCGCTAAATGCATATGTCATAACGGTTTTCTGCTTGTAGAGCCATGAGGGGAAGAAACCGGGAGCATCTGGATTGTTGCCCTCCTCTAAATACTTTTTAATAAGGGGCACTGTATCCCTGCGGTAGATATAGGCGGCAAATGCAGCAAGATTGCTCTTGGGATTTGCAGGCTTTTCCTCCATGGCAATTACTTTGCCGTCTTTGTCTGCTATTACATTTCCCATTCTCTTAAGCTCTTCTACATTGTTTATTTCTTTAACAAGTATCATATCGTTACCGCATGCTTTGTAGGCATTGTAGTAATCCTTTAATTTGAATGTGAATATATTGTCTCCAGCCATTATAAGCAGGTCATCGTCAATTTTCATGGTGTCTATGGCATAGTTTATATCGCCCACAGCACCAAGCTTGTTGGTGTCGTCTGTGGTTTTGTCATCAAGAACGGTTATTTTGAGCCTTGTGTCAAATTCATTTTGCCATTTTACAAAATTATCATAGAATTTTGTGTTGCTTACTATTACAAGCTCATCTATATCGTCTACGGTCTCGATTTCGTTTACTATGTAGTTAAGTATAGGCTTCGGTCCTATGGGGAGCAGGGCCTTGGGCTTGTCGATTGTAAGAGGATAGAGCCTTGTGGCATATCCTGCAGCAAGTATTATTGCTTTCATATAGGTCACCTCATTATCTTTGGTGCTTATATTGTATCATAGGAAGTATATTATTTCAAGTGGCAGTTTTGTATTTATTCTTTGTAGCTATGCCGCCTCGTATGTGTCGCTCTGCCTTATTTGTGTCCAATAGCTTTTTGGCTTCAGTTGCCAGGGCAGGATTTATCTTTACAAGTCTTTCACTTATATCTTTATGTACAGTACTTTTCGATATACCAAATTTTTTTGCGGCACTGCGTACGGTGGAGCGGTGCTCTACCATGTATCTGCCTATTGTAACTGCTCTTTCAGATATATAATCCTTCAACCATTTCACCCCTAAAATGTGTGTTAGTTAATGATATGATGGCATTTGAAGGATTATGCACTTTGGTTTTAAACAGAAAAATCCTGAAACCTGTATTTAAACAGTTTTCAGGATTTGATTTTTCTTCTTGTTCTAAAAGGTATAAAGCTACTTATGAATCAATCATTTCAAAATTAATATCGAAACCAACCCATTCCGGGAGTAAGAATTTCAACGATAAATAAAACAACCAAAGCAAAAGCACATATACAAGTTGCTATTCTGAACCAGCGTTTATCGAGCATAATGGTTGCAATGTGGTCTTTTTTATCGGCTAACCGCTCTTCATAATGCTCCTTGGTATCCACAATTCTTTGTTCATAATATTCTTTTAATTCCTTTATTCTTTGTTCATATGATTCTTTGAGCGTAATTATTGAATTTGCTTCAACATCTTCCTTTTTTACTGCACTATAAATAGCATCCAAAGAACCGCCCATTGCTTTTACGATTGCTGAAACGGTTTCAAAACGGGGATCTTCTGTCTTTCCTGAAAAAATATTTTTTACAGTAGCTTCAGGGATGCCGCTCAAATTTGATATTGACTCAATCGTGAAATTTCCCCTGTGTTTTCAGTGTGTTTAGATAAGTGGGTAGCATTTTTGACTCCTTAAAGTATCATGTTTTTTATCGATTGTAACGGGTGAAAAAAGATATGCACTCTTAATTTTCAAATTTGCATCTGTATTTTTTACCGATTTTTGTTTAACATCAAATTGTCAACCAAAGCGAAGGGATGGATAGCAAATGCAAAAGTAAAAATTATAACAATTCTTAAGGCAAATAGTAACACGAAGAAGGTAAAAAGTCAACAAAAACCCACAAAATTTAAAGGAGAAAAAAATGAATATTATTAAGACAAGCTTAACATTCAAACAAAAACTTTCAAACCGTAGCCAGACGAACTATATAATATTACACCATTGCGCAGGAAACGGAGATGTAATAAGCGTACATAATCAACACATAAAGCAAGGGTATGCCGGAATCGGATATCATTATTATATCAGAAAGGATGGGAGAATATATAACGGCAGGAATGTTGAAACCATTGGCGCACACTGTCTGAATTACAATAGCAACTCAATAGGTATTTGTTTTGAAGGTAATTTTGAAACAGAGAAAATGTGCGAAGCTCAGAAAAAAGCAGGAGCACAGCTTGTAGGGTATTTGAAAAGTATATACAAATCTGCTGATGTGAAGCGTCACAAGGATATGAATGCAACAGCATGTCCGGGAAAAAACTTTCCTTATGACGATATAAAATACGGCCAAACGGCTAAAAAAGAACTCATATCCGCAAATGACATTATATGGGAACTAATAAACGGTAAGCACAAAATAGAAATAAATAATGCAGAAAAAGCTGTGAAATGTCTGGAAGAAGCTAAACAACAGAATAACTCACTATATTGGATTTTGTACAAAATAGTAAATAAGGAGTAATGGAAATGTCAAAAATATTAAAAAATGCTTCTTTGTGGAGTGCTGTCTTAACGCTTATATATTTGATTGTAAAAAATTGGATTGGAATCGATGTACCGGCATGGAATGATATTTCTGCACAGATTGTAGCGATTTTATCTATAGTTTTCAGCGGATAAATAATCGTTTAAAACAAAAAACTCTCCTTGTAAGAAGAGAAAATCTCTTACAGGGAGGTTTTTTTAATCACATTTTTGCATCTCCCGTTGCGGGATTGTCAATGAGTGTGCCGTCCTTTTCAAACCTTGAGCCGTGGCATGGGCAGTCCCATGTGTGTTCGTGCTTGTTCCACTTTAGTGCACAACCAAGGTGCGGACATCTTTTTACGGTAGGGGATACAAGGTTTGTAACTGCTTCAAAACCGTTTATAAAAAGTTGGGGTGTAAACATATTTCTGTCGGGGGAGAAGGCGGGGGCAAAATCATTTTTCCTTCCCGATACCAAATCGCAAAGTATTTTTGCGCAAGCCATTGCATTTGTCATTCCCCATTTGTTAAAGCCGGTGCTAACATACATATTTGGAGTGCTTTTGGAGTATAATCCCGCGTATGGCAATCCGTCAAGCGTCATGCAGTCCTGAGTTGCCCACATACATTTAAGCTTTGCATCGGGGTAGTGCTTGTTGGAAAAGTCATTTAGTTCTTTCCAGTTTCCGCCTTTCTTGCCTGTCCTGTGGCTTCCGCCGCCTATAAGAAGCATATCGTCATATGTTCTAAACGATAATCCCTTAAGGTCTTCGTCTACATACATTCCTTTGAGGTTTTGAGCGTTTTCGTATGCGCAAACATAGCTTCGGTGCTGATAGAGCTTAACAAAATAACCTCCGTGCTTGTTTATAAACGGAAAGTGTGTACACACTATTATCTTATTAAAGCTTATTCTGCCTTTGTCCGATATTGCGGTGTTTTTGGATATCTCACGTATGAATGTGTTTTCGTATATATTAAGTCCCTTTGCAATGCCGGATATAAATTGGAGGGGATTAAACTGCGCCTGGTTTTTGTAAAGGACAGCACCTTTTATGTCAAAAGGAAGCTCGGTTTTAGTTGTAAATTCTGCATCTATGCCAAGCGATCCCGCTGCCTTTACTTCGCTCTCTATATTGAGTGAGTCTTTTATACTGTAGGTATAGGCGCTTTTTGTCTCAAAACCGCAGGGTATCGTTTTGCACAGGGAATAATATTCATTCAGGGCATCTTTATTTGCTTCAAAATACATTTTCGCAGCCTCAAAGCCTGACTTTCGGATAAGTTTGTCATATATAAGACCGTGCCCAATGGTTATTTTTGCCGTAGTATTTTTTGTAATGCCGCAACAGATACTGCCTGCCTCGGCAAGAATGTAGTCTATGCCTTCATTCTTAAGAAAATATGCGCAAATAAGACCCGCAATCCCGCCTCCGACTATAAGAACATCCGTCTTTTTGTCACCTTGCAGAGTATCAAATCGGGGTAGGTCGGCGGTACTTTGCCAAACAGATTTTTTCATAATTAACCTCCATGCTTTTTTGTTATTATGTGCATTTCGGTTAAAACTTATATGTTTACAAATATCGTTTTTTGTGTTATACTGTGCATATTATTAGTGAGAGGAACTGAATATAAATGGTAAACTGGATTTATTTTGTAATGCGTATGATAATATCGTGTATATGCGGTGTAGCAATAGGTTTTGAACGAAAAAACCGTGCCAAAGAGGCGGGTGTAAGAACTCATTGTATAGTAGCATGTGCCGCATGCCTTATGATGATTATATCAAAGTACGGATTTTATGACCTTATACAAAGTGCAGCAAAAAGCGGAGCAGATGTTCGCCTTGACCCGTCAAGACTTGCGCAGGGTATAGTAACGGGCGTGGGCTTTCTGGGTGCCGGTATGATATACATACAGCGCGGAAGTATAAGAGGTCTTACAACCGCTTCAGGTATATGGGCAACCTCGGGTATAGGTATGGCAATAGGAGCGGGAATGTATTTTGTGGGTATAAGCGCAACTGTTATAATACTTGTTATACAGATAGTTCTTCATCACAAAATTAAGTTTATGACTCAGCACAAAACAAGGTCTCTTGCGGTGTACGGAGTAGCCATGGAGTCCTATCAGAATGCCGTTACCGACTACATGGAAACTCTTGGTATCAACATAAGTGAGGTTTCCATAAAGCAAAATGAAGACGCTACCCGAGACTATACATTCTATCTGGAAATGCCCGAGGACATTCGTGAGGAAGATATCATAAAGGGAATATCATACAGATGTAAGATAGACTTTATACACTAAAGTCCTCTGCATTATAGGTTGCACTTGCAAGTTTCTTTTTGGGTTTTACACTCTTTTTAAAAATATCGTATTTGAACTTTTTGCATACAAAATCAGCGGGAACAGTTCCTTTTATGTCGCAAAGGATGTTTCCGCTTGTTTTATTTTCGTCTGCGTGAACACACAGATTGCATTTCGGATTTTCGATTTCTGAGTAAATCATAATGCACACTCCTTGTATATTTGATTGATATTCTATCAGATTTAGAAAACAAATTCAATGTTTTTTGCCAAAACTGCAAAAAAGTGTTGTAATTTGTTCAAAATAAATATATAATAAAGGATAGTATGATAGGAGGAGTCCGACATGATTTTTATATACATAGTTTTGGCCATTTTCCTATTGTGGGCGGTGCTTTTCTTTTCGGTTGCCCCAAGGGAGATGACAAACATACTTCAAAGGGACCCTGCCGCAAGAAATTATTTTGAGATTATATTTCTTTACCCCGGTCTTCATGCGGTGGTATGGCACAGATATGCTCACTTTTTCTATAAGCACAGGCTGTTTCTTACAGCAAGGATAATTTCTCAGGTTACAAGATTTTTTACAGGCATTGAGATTCATCCGGGAGCCACAATAGGCAGAGGTCTTTTTATAGACCACGGTATGGGTATAGTAATTGGCGAAACTGCCGAAATAGGCGATAACTGTACCATATATCAGAATGTAACCCTCGGCGGTACGGGTAAGGATAAGGGCAAGAGACATCCCACAATAGGTGATAATGTGTTAATCGGCTGCGGTGCCAAGGTGCTCGGACCCTTTACTGTGGGCGATAATTCCAAAATTGCCGCAAATGCCGTGGTGCTTACCGAAGTTCCCGAGAATTCAACCGCCGTAGGAGTACCTGCACGCATTGTAAAGAAAGATAATCAGAGGATAAGTAATATGGACCTCGACCAGATTCATATGCCCGACCCCACAAGTCAGGAGCTTTGCAGGTTAGGTAAGCTTATAAGGGATATGGAGGGCAGAATACATCAGCTGGAAAATGAAAGAAAGGATGATACACATGAAGATATATAATTCCATGACAAGACAGAAAGAAGAATTCATACCGCTTCACGAGAATACTGTAAATATGTATTCATGCGGACCTACGGTATACAATTTCTTCCATCTTGGAAACGCAAGACCGTTTATAATCTTCGACCAGCTCAGAAGATACTTTGAATACAGAGGCTATAAGGTAAATTTCGTTCAGAATTTTACCGATATAGATGACAAGATGATAAATAAGGCAAATGACCTTGGTATTACTGTAAAAGAGCTTGGCGAGCAGTATATTGCAGAGTATTTCAAGGATGCAAAGGCACTTGGTATAAAGGAAGCAACAGTTCATCCCAAGGCTACCGAGCATATAGATGAAATCATAAAGCTTGTTTCAACTCTTATAGAAAAGGGCTATGCATATGAGGTAGACGGAGATGTTTACTTCCAGACAAGCAAGTTCAATGAATACGGCAAGCTTTCCAAACAGCCTCTCGAAGACCTTGAGGCAGGCGCAAGAATAAATATAAACGAAGCCAAAAGAGAGCCTCTTGATTTTGCAGTATGGAAAAAGCAAAAAGAGGGAGAACCCGCATGGGAGAGTCCCTGGGGCATGGGAAGACCGGGTTGGCACATTGAGTGCTCCGCGATGGCAAATAAATATCTTGGTGAGACAATAGATATCCACAGCGGCGGTAAGGACCTTATGTTCCCGCATCACGAAAACGAAATCGCACAGAGCGAATGTGCACACGGATGCACCTTTGCAAGATATTGGATGCACAACGGCTTCATAAATGTAGATAATGAAAAGATGTCCAAATCCAAGGGCAATTTCTTTACCATAAGGGATATAGCAGAGCATTTTCCCCACAGAGTTATAAGATTCTTTATGCTCACAGCTCACTACAGAAGTCCCATCAATTTCTCGGATGAGCTTCTCACTCAGGCACAGAGCAGTCTGGACAGAATAGACAGATGCAGGGAAAATATCGAGTTCTCCATGCAGGGCGAATCAGGTGTAAACGACACAGAACTTTCTGCGTACAGAGAAAAATTCATTGCCGCAATGGACGATGACTTAAATACTGCAGATGCAATTTCTGTTATATTTGAGCTTGTTAAAGAGATTAATACACTCATAGGCGACATGAATGATTCATCCAAAAAAGCCGCACTTGATTTATTAACCGAGCTTTGCGATGTTCTGGGAATATCCAAGGAAAAGGAAGACAAAATTCTCGATAGCGATATAGAAGCTCTTATAAATGAAAGAACAGAGGCAAAGAAAGCAAAGAATTTCGCCCGTGCAGACGAAATAAGAGACATCCTTAAGGACATGGGCATAATTCTCGAGGACACCAGACAGGGTGTTAAGTGGAAGAGGGTATAAGATGGATTTTCCTTATCTGGACGGCAAGAAGCCGGTTGAATTTTCATCGCTGGCACTTGCATATATAGGTGATGCGGTATATGAGGTATATGTGCGCTCACATCTGCTTGACGGGGGGAATATACCCGTAAAGAAGCTTCATAAACTCTCCATAGGTTATGTGTGCGCAGGGGCGCAAAGCAAAATAGTCCATGAGCTCGAAGCACATCTTACCGAGGAGGAAATGGCAGTATATAAGCGCGGAAGAAATGCTCATTCGAACACATCTGCCAAGAATGCTGATATAGTCGATTACAGGCACGCAACAGGTTTCGAGGCACTCATAGGATATCTTTTTATATCCAAGCAGTACGAAAGACTCAATGAGATAATAAGATTATCTTTTGAAATAGCAAACAAAACAACGGACACGGAGGAAGAGAGTAATGAATAACACACAGCTGGAGCTCATCTCCTACAAAATCAGAAAGCACGCAATAGACGGCGTGCATGCTGCAAAATCGGGTCATCCCGGCGGTTCGCTTTCCATAGCGGATATTATGGCAGTTCTTTATTTTGAAGAGATGAATGTTTACCCTAAAGACTGCAAAAATCCCGACAGAGACCGTTTTGTTCTCTCCAAGGGACATTGTGCACCTGCACTTTACGGTGCGCTTGCAGAAAAAGGATTTATCCCCAAGGAGGATATCATTACCTTAAGAAAGGCAGACAGCTATCTTCAGGGACATCCCGATATGAAGCACATACCCGGAGTGGACATGTCCACAGGCTCTCTCGGTCAGGGTATATGTGCCGCAAACGGTATGGCGCTTGCTGCCAAGCTGGATAACAAGGATTACAGAGTGTACACAATCCTCGGTGACGGCGAATGCGAAGAAGGACAGGTATGGGAAGCCGCTATGTTTGCATCCCACTATAAGCTCGATAACCTTGTGGCATTTCTCGATTTCAACGGTCTTCAGATAGACGGCGATATAACAAAGGTTATGAATCCCACACCGTTTGATAAAAAGTTTGAGGCATTCGGCTGGAATGTAATAGCTATAGATGCTCACAACTTTGACGAAATAAAATCCGCTCTTAAAGCGGCAAAGGAATGTAAGGGTAAGCCTACACTTATTCTTGCAAAATCCGTAAAGGGCAAGGGCGTTTCCTATATGGAAAATCAGGCGTCATGGCACGGCTCTGCGCCCAACGATGAGCAGTACGAGACAGCAGTTAATGAACTTAATCAGAAGATAAAGGAATTGGAGGCGAGAGTATAATGGCAGATGTTAAAAAGATAGCAACAAGAGAATCCTACGGTAATGCTCTGGCATCCCTTGGTGAGAAGTACGATATAGTTGTTCTCGATGCCGACCTTTCCAAGTCCACAAAGACAGATACATTCAAGAAAGCATTCCCCGACAGATTTATAAACATGGGTATAGCAGAGCAGAATATGATGAGTACAGCAGCAGGTCTTGCATCATGCGGCAAGGTTGTATTCGCAAGCTCTTTTGCAATGTTTGCGGCAGGCAGAGCCTTTGAACAGATAAGAAACTCTATCTGCTACCCCAACATAAATGTAAAGATAGGTGCTACCCATGCGGGTATATCCGTAGGTGAAGACGGTGCTACACACCAGTGTCTTGAGGATATGGGAATTATGCGTACCATACCCAATATGGTTGTCATAAACCCTGCCGACGATGTTGAGGCAAGAGCCGCTGTAAAAGCAGCTATAGAGCACGACGGTCCCGTGTACCTGCGTTTTGGCAGACTTGCAGTTCCCGTACTCTATGATGAGGCTGATTACAAGTTTGAAATCGGCAAGGGCGTTCTTTTAAGAGAAGGAACAGATGTAACTATAGTTGCAACAGGACTCATGGTAGAAATGGCTTTAAATGCAAGTGAGGCACTTAAGGCAGAGGGTATAAATGCAAGAGTTATAAACATACATACCATAAAACCTATAGACCGAGAAATACTTGTAAAAGCGGCTAAAGAAACAGGTGCTATAGTAACCTGCGAGGAGCACAATATAATAGGTGGTCTTGGCAGTGCAGTAGCAGAGGTAATATGCGAAGAAGCACCTGTTCCTATGGAAAGGGTAGGCGTAAAAGATGTGTTCGGAAAGTCTGGCGTACCCGCTGACCTCTTTAAAGACTACGGCTTAACAAGCGAGGATATTGTAAAAGCAGTTAAGAAAGTTGTTTCGAAAAAATAATTACATACAAAAAAGCTTGGACGTGATGTCCAAGCTTTTTCTTATGCTTTGTAGTTGTAAAAAGCCTTATAAGCTTTGTATGCAGTATATATATCCGCCTTGCTTGCTATTTCATAGGGAGAATGCATGGATAGGAGACCCACACCCACATCTATCGTGTCTACATTAAGATTAGCGATAAACTGCGCCACAGTTCCGCCTCCGCCGAGGTCTACTTTGCCAAGCTCGCACATCTGCCAGTCTATGTCGCTGTCGTCAAAAATTTTGCGTATCAGAGCGACAAACTCTGCATTGGCATCGGATGTACCCGATTTACCTCTTGCGCCCGTGTACTTGCAGATGGATATACCTGCGCCGAGGTGGCAACTGTTCATCTCTTCCGAAACACTCTTGTAATTTGCATCCACAGCCGCCGCTACATCGGATGAAAGACACATCGACGCGGAAAGGCATCTTCTAAGGTATAAATCATTATATTCGCCCTTAACGCTGAATATAATTTCTGAAAGCGCATTTTCAAAGAATTTAGACTGCATACCTGTATTTCCCATGCTTCCTATTTCCTCTTTGTCTGCAAGGAAGCATATTGAGGTTTTTTTGGGTGCATCGGTCTCGAGTATCGCCATAAGAGAGGTGTATGCGCATACTCTGTCATCCTGACCGTAGGAGCCTACGAGCGATGAGTCAAGTCCCACACTCTGTGCCTTGAACTGAGGCACTATTTCAAGTTCTGCGCTTGCAAAGTCTTTCTCGTCTATGTCGTATTTTTTCTTTAATAAATCAATTATTGTGTTTTTATACTTGTCCTTCTCGCTGTCGCACGGCATGGAGCCTGCAAGGACATTGAGGTCCTCGCCCGTAAAGGCTTCGGAGAGCTTTTTGGTCATCTGTTCCTGAGCCAGGTGGGGCAGAAGGTCAGTTACGGTAAGCACGGGGTCGCCCTCGTTTTCGCCTATGTTAATATCTATGGTCGTCCCGTCGGGCTTTACCACCACACCTATAAGAGACAGGGGAATTGCGGTCCATTGGTACTTTTTGATTCCGCCGTAATAGTGTGTTTTAAAAAGTACCGTGTTTGAGTCTTCGTAAAGCGGAGAGGGTTTAAGGTCAAGACGGGGACTGTCTATGTGTGCGGCAACTATCGAGGTGCCGTTTAATATGTCCTCACTGCCTATTACGGCAAGGATTATGTTCTTTTCGCGGTTTTTGATGTATACCTTGTCACCGCTTTTGTAAGCCTTTGTACTGTCAAAGGGCACAAAGCCTGCATCAAGAGCCATTTTTTCTGCATTTTTTATGCAGAGCCTTTCTGTTTTGGACGAATTAAGATAGTCAATGTATTTACTGCAAAACTCCATAACATCAGCATGAGGGAGTTTTGTCCAGGAATTTATTTTTTCCATAATTTTTACCTCCAAAGATTAATGTACCTATATTGTAATACAAAACTTTGTAAAATACAAGTCGAATTATGATATAGTTTCTGTTGATTTTGTTAAAAAAGCAGTGTATAATAATTATGTAGTCTATTTTACGGAGGTAATTATGGCTGTTAATAATGAAACCAATTCCTCATCCCTGGGCATAAGGCTCAGCAGTGTTATGGAAACATACTCCACACGCACAAGTGTGGTTAAGCTCGGTATAGATGTACTCGAACAACTCATATCTTTAAGAGACGGCGGTGCGAAGTGCGCTGTTCTTACTCCCACGGATATATATGTAACGCCAAACGGTGAATTTAAGCTTGGCACGGTTCCGCAGCGCCCGCCCGAAAAGAGCGACCGCTTTTCGCATCTGGTGCAGCTATACACAGCGCCCGAAGCTTACGAAAAGCTGGATGGAGACGGTCCTGCAATTTTTGCTCTGGGCACCATAATGTATAAGCTTTTAAACGGCGGTCTTGAGCCTTTCAGAAACGCTCTGGATTTTGATTCCGCAGCCAGCGCATATAAACTCAGAATAAGCGGAATAAGGCTCTCTGCTCCTGTGAATGCGGATGCTCTCTTGTCTGCAATTATACTTAAGGCATGCGAGTACAATCCTGACCGCAGATATATTTGCGCAGAGGATATGTTAGAGGAGCTTATGCTTCTGGCAGACGGTAACTATCAGCGCAAGCCGAGACCTGTTCGCGTAGACCCTTTGCCTCAAAATGAAGAGGTTAAAAAACTACCCTTTGCGGCAATAGGCATAGGTGCAGGTGTAATTGTATTTGCAATTCTTGTGTTCTGTTTTAACCTTAAATATAATGATACATATGTAAGAGCCGAAAGGTATATGCGCGACGGCAAGATAGAAAAGGCTGTGGAAATGTTTCAGGATATTTCATGGTACAAGGACTCGGACGATATGCTGAGAAAGTGCGATTTTCTCAAAGCAGAGGGCTATCTTGATGACGGAAAAACCGATAAGGCAATTAAGATTTTCGAGGAACTTACCGCCATAGATTACGATGGCGCAAGGGATGCTTTGAATAAGGCGCTTCTGGTTAAGGTAGCAGAGCTTACAAAGCAGGGCAAAACCGATGAGGCCATGAAGCTTCTTGAAAGTATAGACGGTCAAACAGATGAGTCCGATGAACTCATAAAAGAGCAGAAGCACCAAACTGCTATGGATTTGTATATAGACGGAAATTATAGGGAAGCAAAGGAAATCTTTCTTGCCATAGACGAAAAGGAAATGGCTCAGGAATGTGAGTATTGTCTGGCGCTTGACTATAAAAAGGATTCGGAGTATACAAGGGCGATGTCTTCGTTTAATTCTCTGGACGGCTACAACGACAGTAATGAGCAGTTTACCGAATGTGAAGAGTGGCTTCTTAATAAGAACAAAGAAGATGGCACCTTTAAGTCGGTCAAAAAGATGGAAGGCCGTTTCTCAGACGAAGATGGTTATTATGTAGAGTATACTTTAGATGGTGATGAAATTGGCAGTAAATATTCTCTGCCCTTTGAGGAGGGTGAGTATTTCCGTTTAAAAGACGGTATCCACTATCATAGTGATGATGGAAAATCATGGGAAAAACAGTGGATATACGAAAGCACATCCGACGGCGAAATACTTGCATACAACTATATAGACGGAAAGGTATATTCACTTTCCAAAGAATAAAAATAAGGGACTGTAAAAAAGATGCAGAATAAGCGAACTGAACCGAAGCAAGCGTGCTTGCGAGGGGTACCCGAAGGCGTGCGAGGGCACGTCGAGAGGTGAAGTTCGCTTAGAGCTTATAGGCTAAAAATATGAGAAATCTGCAAAAATTTGCAGATTTCTACATAAATTTGATGTTTTAATTGTTTTTAACACTTTGGAATGTCAGTGATTAAGCCTATAAGCGCTCTTCGTTTTATTTTACATTCCCTTTGTGTTAATCATTCTTAAAAGCAAGCAGTTCCTTAAATTTACCGTCCGAGGATACAAGACTGTCGTAGTTGCCCTCTTCTACGATTTTGCCGTTTTCAAACACCAGTATTCTGTCCACATTTCGTATCGTGGTAAGTCGGTGCGCAACTATTATTACCGTGTGGTCTTTCATAAGCTCTTCCATGGACTGCTGTATAAGCTTTTCCGATATATTGTCGAGTGCGCTTGTGGCTTCGTCAAATATCAGGATGTCGGGATTTCCGAGCACGGCTCTTGCTATGGCAATTCTCTGCTTCTGTCCGCCCGAGAGCGTCAGTCCGCCGTCACCGATTATGGTGTTCCATCCCGACGGAAGCTCATTTACAAATTCATGCACATGTGCAATTTCCATTGCCTTTATTACATCCTGATTTGATGCCTCGGGACGCGCAATGCGGATGTTTTCCATAATTGAGCATTGGAACATAAAGGGATTTTGCGGTACCACCCCAAAGGATTTTCTCATATCGTGCAGGCGGTAGTCCTTTATATTTCTGCCGTGTAGGTTTACACTTCCGTCCTCCACATCGTACAGCCTCATTATAAGCTTGGTAAATGTGCTCTTACCGCTTCCGCTTCCGCCTACAAGACCTATGCTTTCACAGTAATCTATTTTGCAATTAAACTTTTCGTATATGGGCTTGTTTTCATAGCCAAAGGTGGCGTCTTTGAATTCTATACAGGGTTTTTTGCATTTCTTTGCGCTTTCGCGCTCTATATCTATACTGCGCGCTCTGCCCTCTTCGGTTTCGGGGGTGTCGGTGGTGCTGTCTATGATGCTTTGTATTTTCTCAAGTCCCGCAGTTGCACTGCTCTGGCTTAAAAAAATCTGAAGCATCCCCGAAAGGGTAGAGAGTATTATACCCATGCTGTTTATAAACGCAAAGAGTACTCCTGTGGAAAGCCCTCTGTATATGCAAAGGAGTGCGCCCGTAAAGTAGATGGCGGCAATGCCCGTAAACTGAACAAATTCGGGCTTGGCATGCTGAAACCATATAGACATTGCCATGCCTACCGCCTTTTCGCGCATGGTGTTGGTATGGGATTGAAAACGGTTTATAGTATCGTTTTCCACAGAATAAATCTTGGTTGCTTCCAGACCGTGAATCATATCATTTATGTATTTGCTTGCTTCGTTTTCTGTGGATATGTACTCTCTGGCAATCTTCTTTATCTTCTTGCGGGAACGGTAGTTAAGAAATACCATTATAATTCCTATCGCAAAAAGTATTGCGGTAAGAGAGGCATCGTATGTAAAAAGTGCAGTAAGCGAAATTGCAAATGAAACACATTGATAGGGCACACTTATAACACATTGCCGGAGAAAGTTTTTAATGTTGTTTAAAGGAGAGCCCATAATGCAGTTGAAAAGCTCGCCCGATGCAGTTTTATCGTAGAAGCTCATCGAGAGGTTTTGCACCTTGGCAAAGAAAGCATTGCGCAAATTGCAAAGTGTTCCTTCCATAAGCTTGTGCGTTGCATTGTTGGCGATACCGAAAGAAGAAATACGCAAAAATGATAAAAGTATATACAAAGCACACAAAAAGCCCACCGTCTTAAGCTTGCTGTAATTGGAAATATCGGCAAGGATTCCGTCATCTACAATGTACTTTATAATAAGAGGCTGAAGAGCAACCATCACACCTGTAATTAATGAAAACAAAACTGAAATTAGAATTTTTCTTTCATGTCCTTTTGTATACAGTCCGATGGTTTTCCAAAAACTTTTTTTCATAAAAACCCCTCCCGGAAAATGAGAAAGTCATACTCTTTCGGCTATTATACTATTTTTAAATTAAATGTCAATAGAAAAACGAAATAAAGAACAAATTTGTGCAAAAAAGAACTTCGCAAAAGCGGAGTTCTCTGTAAAATATGTTTTTTTAAATTTCGCGCCTGCCCTCAATAGCTTTAGCAAGTGTAACCTGGTCGGCATACTCGAGGTCTCCCCCAACGGGTATACCGTATGCAATTCTCGACACCTTTACACCAAAGGGTTTAATGAGCCTCGATATATACATAGCCGTAGCCTCGCCCTCGATACTCGGGCTGTTTGCCATGATTACCTCTTTAAAACCGCCCTCTGCAATGCGTGCTATAAGCTCCTTTATCTTAAGGTCTTCGGGTCCTATGCCGTCCATGGGCGATATGGAGCCATGGAGCACATGGTACATGCCCATATATTCCCTCGTCTTTTCCAGAGCGATTACATCCTTTGGCTTTTCCATTACGCAGAGCACACTATGGTCTCTCTTTTCGTTTGCGCAGATTTCACACACCTCATCCTCGGTTATGTTCTGACAAACCGAGCAGTAGCATATTTTTTGTTTTGCGTCTGTTATTGCGTCTATTATTTCCTTGGTTTCCTCCTCGGAGAGCGAAAGTATGTGGTACGCCATACGCACCGCACTTTTACTTCCCACTCCGGGCATTTTGCGGAATATATCTATAAGTTTTGAAAAAGAAGCTGTATACAACATATCGGTACTCCTTGATTTGTTTTCTGTTGCAATTATACCACTTGTTGTTTGTGAAATCAACAAAATATTGACAAGTGTCGAAGTTTTGTTATATTATTATAATGTATATATATTTGAAAGGAAATGAAAAGAATGCAAAAGTTAGGTCTTAACGAAATAAGAGAAAAATATCTTTCGTTCTTTGAAAGCAAGGGACACCTTAGGCTTCCCAGCTTCCCCCTTATACCAAAGGACGACAACAGCCTTTTGCTTATAAATGCGGGTATGGCACCCCTTAAGCCTTATTTTAAGGGAGAGCAGGTGCCCCCTCGCAAGAGAGTTACCACCTGTCAGAAGTGTATCCGCACACCCGATATCGAGCGCGTGGGCAAGACTGCACGCCACGGCACATATTTCGAGATGCTGGGTAACTTCTCTTTTGGCGATTACTTCAAGAGCGAAGCTACCGCATGGGCATGGGAATTCATCACAAAGGTCATGGAAATCCCCGAGGACAAGCTCTGGGTTACCATATACGAGGATGATGACGAAGCCAAGGACATATGGGTAAATGAGGTAGGCGTTAATCCCGAGCGCATAGTAAGACTCGGCAAGGAAGACAACTTCTGGGAGATAGGTACAGGTCCCTGCGGTCCCTGTTCAGAAATTCACTATGACAGAGGTCCCGAGTACGGGTGCGGAAAGCCTGATTGTGCCATAGGATGCGATTGCGACAGATACATGGAATTCTGGAACCTCGTGTTCACCCAGTTCGATAAGGACGAAGACGGCAACTACAACCGCTTAAGTCATCCCAACATAGACACAGGTATGGGTCTTGAAAGAATAGCCTGCATCATGCAGGGAGTTGACAATCTCTTTGAGGTTGACACCGTTCGTAATATAATGAAGAAGATATCGGAAATTGCCGATGTGGAATACGGCGACGATGCACAGACAGATGTGTCTTTGAGAGTTATTACCGACCACATCCGAAGCACCACCTTTATGATTGCCGACGGCGTTCAGATAAGCAACGAGGGCAGAGGCTATGTACTCCGAAGACTTCTCCGCCATGCAGCGCGTCACGGCAAGCTTCTGGGACTTTCCGACCCGTTCCTTTATAAGATAGTAGATACTGTTATAGAGGAAAACCGCACAGCTTATCCCGAGCTTGAGCAGAAAGCGGATTACATCAAGAAGATTATCGAAACCGAGGAGAAGCGTTTTAATGAAACCATAAATGACGGTCTTGCAATTTTAGAGACCTATGTTGCAAAGCTTAAGGAAGAGGGCAAAACCGAACTTTCGGGCGACAAGGCATTCAAGCTCTACGATACCTACGGCTTCCCTGTGGATATCACTATAGAAATTCTTTTCGAGCAGGGTATAACCGTAAACCGTGACGAGTTTGACAAATGCATGGAAAAACAGCGTATGACTGCCCGTGCCAGCCGCGGAAACACCGACGAGCTCGCATGGAAAGAAGACGATTTCAAAAAGAACTTCGGCGAGGCAATGACCGCAGAATTTGTAGGCTACGACAAGCGCGAAACCAAAGCAAAGATAAGAGCAATAGTAAGCGGTACAGAAGAATTCGAGCATGCCGATGAAAAAAGCGGTGAGGTTACAATTCTTTTGGACGTTACTCCTTTCTACGGCGAAAGCGGCGGTCAGACAGGCGATAAAGGTATATTAAAAACTTCGGATGCGCTCGTGGAAGTTATAAACACCAAGAAGATGGGTGCGGATAAATTTATCCACATCTGCAAGGTAAAAGAGGGCGTTATATCAAAAGGCGATGAGATTACCGCCAAGGTTTGCGATACTCTGCGCTCTAAGACAGAAGCCAACCACTCTGCAACCCACATTTTGCAAAAAGCATTAAAGCTCACTCTGGGCGACCATGTAGAGCAGGCGGGTTCGTTTGTAAATGACGAGAGACTCCGTTTTGACTTCTCTCACTACGAAGCTATGACAGCCGAGCAGATTGCCAAGGTTGAAGTAATGGTAAACAAGGTAATATCCGAAGCAGTAGATGTAGAATGTAAGGTTATGCCTATAGAGGAAGCCAATAAGCTCGGTGCAATGAGTCTTTTCGGCGAAAAGTACGGCAGCGAGGTAAGAGTTGTCAGAATGGGCGATTTCAGCCTTGAATTCTGCGGTGGTACACATGTTAAGAACACTGCATCCATAGGTCTTTTTAAGATTATATCCGAGACCTCGGCAGCCGCAGGTATAAGAAGAATAGAAGCCATCACAGGCGCAGGTATCTTAAAATACCTGTCCGAAAAGGAAGCGCTTATATCCAATGTAAGCTCTGCACTTAAGTGCGCTCCAAACGAGAGTGTATCCAAGATAGAGGCACTTCAGTCGGAAAACAAGGCACTTTCCAGAGAGATAGAAGCTCTTAAGGAAAAGATGGCAGGCGGCGGAGTTGACGATATGAAAAAAGGCGCCGTGGATGTAAACGGAGTTAAGGTTATTACAGGCAAAATAGCAGGTGCAGATGTAAACACACTCCGTAAGATAGGCGACAATATGAAAGACGCTTTCGACAGCGAGGTTACCGTAATCGCATCCGAGTCGGACGGCAAGGTAACCCTTATATGCTCTGCCAATAAGGGCGCAGTTGCAAAGGGTGTACATTGCGGCATGATTATAAAAGATATAGCGTCTCTTGTGGGCGGTTCAGGCGGCGGAAGACCCGACAGCGCTCAGGCAGGCGGTAAGGATGCCTCGGGCATGGATGCGGCACTTTCAAGAGCACTTGAGGTTGCCAGAGAGCAAATTAAATGAGGGGGATAAATATGTCAGATTGTATTTTTTGCAAAATAGCATCAGGACAAATTCCTACTAATTATATATATGAGGATGACAGGGTAGTGGCATTTAATGATATCGAGCCTCAGGCACCCACTCATATACTCATAATTCCCAGAGAGCACATTGCATCTGCAATGTGCCTTACGGAAGAAAATGCCGATATAGTATCGCATATTTTCCTTGTTGCAGCAAAGATTGCAAAAGAAAAAGGGTTTGATGCCGACGGCTTCCGCCTTGTAAACAACTGCGGAAAAGACGGCGGACAGACGGTGGGACACCTGCATTTCCATCTTCTTGCAGGAAGATATCTCCAGTGGCCTCCGGGCTGATTTTTGCCCGTGCAAAATTTTGTCTTGACACGGCAGTCGAAATTTTGTATAATGTAATAGTATAATTTTGTCTTAACCGTTATGTGTTAAATGCAAGGCAGTAACGGAGGGAGGGAATTTTAATGGCAGAAATCAGAATTAAAGACAATGAATCCTTGGATAGTGCTCTCCGCAGATTTAAGAGACAGTGTGCTAAATCCGGCGTTTTATCCGAAATCCGTAAGAGAGAACACTACGAAAAACCAAGCGTTAAGCGTAAGAAGAAGTCCGAAGCTGCAAGAAAGCGTTCCTACAAATAATATATCCTTTAAGCCAAGGGGGATTTTTATATGAGCATTAAAGAAACTTTAACTCAGGATTTAAAACTCGCTTTAAAAGAAAAGGATACTATAAAAAAGAATACCGTTCAAGGTATAAGAGCCGCAATTTTACAATTTGAAAAGGACAACCTCACAGAGCTTTCCGACGACGGCATATTAGATGTTATCGCCAAAGAGCTCAAAAAGAGAAAGGATGTTCTGCCCGAATACGAAAAAAGCGGCAGGCAAGATTTAATAACACAGTTAAACAGAGAAATAGAAATTGTAATGGGTTATTTACCTTCCCAATTATCTGAAGACGAGTTAGACGAAATTGTAAGACAAGCCGTAGAGACTACAGGTGCTTCTTCCATGAAGGACATGGGCGCTCTTATGGCAGAGGTTATGCCAAAGGTAAGAGGCAGAGCCGACGGCAAGATGGTAAATGCACTTGCCAAAAAATATTTAATGTAGTAATTAAAATTGAGGGGAGCATACCGCTCCCCTTGCTTTTTGCCAAAATTCACTTTCAAAGGAGGCGTTAAGGTTGTTTAAAAGGTTTTATCCCGATATTGAGGTAAAAAATGTGTTTGAATTAGACGAAAGCTTTTATTCTTCATATAATATAAAGGGAGTAATTTTCGATATAGACAACACCTTAGTTACCCACGACACCCCCGTACCGCCCGAAAAAATTCTCGATTATTTCGGTTTTCTTGAAAAACAAGGTATAAAAATTGCAATAGTTTCCAATAATCATAAAGAACGCGTCGATGGTTTTTGCAAAGAGCTCGGCTATCCGTACATTGCAAGAGCATGGAAGCCCTTTAAGAAGAATCTTATGAGGATTAAAGATGAGTTTAATCTGCCCTCCAAAGAAATTTGTCTTGTAGGCGACCAGATTTTTACCGACATATATGGCGGACGGCGTATGAAGTTTCTTTCCGTTCTTGTAACCGCAGTTGGTAAAAATGAAACAAAACTCGTTGCAATAAAGCGGGTTTTTGAGCAACTTGTCCTACGCGAATACCGCAAAAACACTAAAAAAAAGAATTTTTAAAAAAAATGAAAAAAAGTGTTGACAACAGGGGATTCATATGATATATTAGTAAAGCACCGCAAATGAGGGCAAAAATCAAACGAAAATTTTTTAAAAGTTTTTTAAAAAAGTGTTGACAAAGCTTTCAAAGTGTGGTATCATAATCAAGTCGCTTGCGTGAGACACTTACTTAAGCGACACAGAAAATGAGCATAACTCATTTTCGCTTGGTCTTTGAAAAATGAACAGCATATTTAAAGTAATG
>JAZRKX010000002.1:0-28910 GCA_045646525.1 Clostridia bacterium
CTCTGCTTCGGAACTGTTTGGCAGCGAGGATATTACAGTAAAGATAACTGCCGAAAAATTTGTTGTTGTAACAACTGCAGTGTTTGTTAACAGGCATAAAAAAGTCTCTTGGGGAACTTTGCAGTTTGTTGAAATTGAAAATATATAGGAGGAAATAACCATGGATAAGAAATCAATAGTAAGCGGAGCTACAGCTGTAGTTCTTGCGGCAGGATTGGCATTAACCCCTGCGGTAACAGATACCGATGTTATAGAACCCGAGGTGATAGAAGAGGTTACTATAGTAGAGGATGAAGTATCGGAAGAAAAAGAGGCAGTTACCGAGGAGGGCTCGGAAGCTGAAAAGACCGAAACAGAGGAAGACATCACCACAGAGCCGAAACAGCCTCACCTCGAAGCTGAAAAACCTACATACGAAGATTATACCACCGAAATAGGTTATAGCTTCACGAACGAAAGTAAGCGCTCAAAAACCCTCGTTATAGATGTTCCCGACTTTCTATCTGCAGATATCGCTACAATGTATGTAAATAAAGCAGAGGTCAGTACAACTCTTCTACCGAATCAGGCAAGATTTACTACCCTGCCTGTTGTTTTCGAGGACCTGAGCAATATAGAGATTAAGCTATTTCGCATGGGCGAGGAAATAGGTAATGCGTATTTTATAGATGGCATACTTAAAACGAATGCAAAGGCGGTGGAATAAATGAAAAAATACAAGTTTTTAGGGATTCTGCTTGCTTTTATACTTGTCTTTACATTATCGGTACCTGTAGCCTACGCAGAGCCTACCATAACAGTAACCTCGATGGCTGTTGATATGTCAGGTTCCACCAAATTAATAGGCTATATATCCGAAGCGGTAACCAATAATCAGGTTACACTTCTTGTGACTTGTGGTGAGGATATAGTGTACATAGACCAGGTTTCCGCAGGAAACAACGGCACTTTTCTTTTTAAGTTCACTATAGATGCCAAATATTCAGAAAAAACAATTACTTATAATATTGGTTCTGATACAGGAGCAAAGGTATATACGGCGAATTACAAGCTTCCTTATATGCCTCCCGGATTTGAGCACATAGAGAACAATAGTGTTATCTACGGCCATGATGCATATACCACAAACAGTATATACCTTTCGGATAGCATGACGGTTACGGACAGCATTATTCATGGTGGTAATATAATCTTCTTTAAGATAGGAGATAAGTGGTATGACCTTATGAATCCCAAAGCAACAAGCTCGGCTTTCTTCGTAGAAGAGAATGCCACGGCCGACAGTAAGGTTAAAACCAAAACAGCGCCGCTTAGATATTATTACTATGGCAGTAAGATAACTGAATTTGCAAACGATTAAGAATATGGAGGAATTTAATATGGAAATGTTAGCTCAGTTTGTTGTAGTTGCCATTATGGCAATATGTTTGGGTGTGGGATATATAATCAAGCATAGCCTTGATTTTATCCCCAATAAGTACATACCGCTTATTATGGGAGTACTCGGTGTACTTCTTGCCGTACTCCACTTCAAAGCCTTTGATGTAGAAATATTTCTCAAGGGGCTTGCATCCGGTCTGGCTGCTACAGGTGCATTTGAACTTAAGCGAAACTTGAAGGAGTGATACCATGCCCGAACAGCACGATGTACAATTACATGAAAAGGTCGCCGCGATTGAAAGCTCCGTAAAGTCAGCTCATCACAGGATAGATGGTCTGGAGAGAATATCCGAGCATATACAAAGCTTAGCTACATCCGTAGCAGAGTTGGCTGCATCGCTCAAGTCTACTAAAGATACGGTAGAGAAAATCAATACCAAGGTGGAAACCCTTGAAGATGAGCCAAAATCACGATATGAAACATTTGTAAAGGCCACAATTACCGCTTTGGTTGGTGGTTTGGTCGGATATGCACTAAAACACATGGGGATTATTTAGGAGGCGATTCGGTGAATGCAATTAGCAAACTTTTAGACATAGCATTGAATGAGGTGGGCTACTTGGAAAAGAGTAGCACCTACAACCTTGGCAGCAAGACGGCAAACGCCGGAAAAGCAAACTTCACAAAATATGCACGGGATATGATGAAGATATCAGCTCCTATATATGTCAATGGATATGCATGGTGTGATACCTTTGTGGATTGGTGTATGGTACAAGCCTTTGGTGTGAATAAGACCTTGGAGCTTATTCATGGGTGGTCTGCGTATACACCCACCTCGGCTTCGTACTACAAGAATCACGGTGAATGGCATATCACTCCGCAAAAGGGAGATCAAATATTCTTTAAAGATGCTAAGGGCAACATCTGCCATACGGGTATTGTGTATGAAGTAGATACCAATTATGTGTATACTGTTGAAGGTAATACCTCTACATCAAGCGGTATGGTCGCGAATGGTGGCTGTGTTGCAAAGAAGAAGTATGCACTTAATTACCCAAGGATTGTCGGTTATGGCCGACCAAAGTATCCTGCAGAAAAGGAGGTAGCAAAGAAGATGATTTATAACACAGTAAATGAATGTCCCGCATGGTCGAGACCTTATGTACAGAAAGCGGTAGATTCGGGGTACATAAAAGGTACTGATACAGGCTTACTCAATCTTGACGATATGAAGATATGGTGTCTTGTTGTAATGTTAAGAATGACAGGTATAATGGCATAACATATGGAAAATTAAGAAAGCCGGAGCGAAATGCTCCGGCTATATTTGTTGCAGAAATCAGTGAGGAGAATGCAAATGGAAGAAAATTTCAACACTATATCTGCGACAAATAAACTATATTGATGTTGTCGAAATCGCCCCATTCCAAACATTGTCCGCACCTGTCACAGAAGACTTGGTATTCGCGGTCAATGGCCTGTTTGCAACGGGGACATATGGCATACAGGGAGTTATCTCTGTATACAATTCCCGATTTTACTACCATGGGATTTCTGTAAGATAGTTTTTGTAGTATGCTCTCTTTGTTCATGCGTTACCCTCTCTGTTCGACTTTATTTGACAACAAGGTTATTATAGCTTATGAACAGGGAAAAGACTACGGAATATACTCGTTATTTAGATTTTGTTTCTTCCGGAGGTGTAAGTAGCTCTGCGACGGTTTTGCCCGTGTATGCGGCAATGGATTGGAGCGTACTCAGTCGTGGATTTGTGCGCTGGCGTTCAATTAAACTCAGTATATCAAGACTGATTCCAGCCTCCATTGAAAAACGCAGTTGTGACAGCCTCATTTCTTTACGAATCTTCCTTATGTTTCTCGCCAAGGCTATAAGTTCCGGCATTTCTTGTTGTCTCCTTTTTTCTTTTTTCGACAACAGAAAGTATAGGAGTAAGCACTAATTATGTTTGCGGAATATAATCGGCGCTCTAAATGTCAAAGAAAAAATGTGTGTCAAAATGGTGTCAAATCTTTTGTAAGTCAGATATATAAATAAATTGTGAGGTTTCAAATCCCTCCAACTCCGCCAGAAAAAAGGCACCCAACGGGGTGCTTTTTTTGTGCGAAAATAATTGAGGATTTGAAACCTCGTGACGCGGTGTGTGGGGATTAACTTCTTATCACAACTCAAAATACACATGTGTATCGCTTGTATGAGTTTTCCTAAATCCTGCTTTTTCTATCATATTGCATGAAGCTGTATTTACTTTAAAGCACTTCATGCTTATTTTTTTTGCTCCTATTTTCCTTGCATAGTCAGATGCGAGTTGGGTTGCTTCCGTACCAAGACCCAAGCCCTGATATTTACTCATAAGCCGTATGCCTATTTCCACACCGCCAAATACATCCATATTATGAAATACAACCTCACCTGCAAGATTGCCGTTGTACCTTATTGCAAGGGAGTATTCCTCTTTGGTATCTTTCATCCTTTTTACAAAATTCATAAAGTAAATAGGACTTTCCTTATACTGTGCATCTTCTCGATAGTCATAGCCCCAGTATTTGTTGTTTTCTGTATCAGAACTCAGTGTAAAGAAATTCTCTGCATCGCTGTCCTCTATGTCTGTAAGACTTATGCGCTTACCCTCAATATCCGATACGGGTTTTATTTTATCAAAAAGAGTTTTAGCATACATATAGTATTTGTGTTTTATCTCTATGGGTTTGTATTGAAGCTTTGAAGTGCGAAGTCCCTCCAGACCCATATCGTCCTCACGATTTATATATATTATGTTATCATCCGTATGGTGTCTTGCAAACTCCTGCACCATTACCTGATACGCACCCTCAAAGCTACGGTCTGCCTTTTCCACGGTAACATGCAGCATATCGTCTCTTACCTCGCCCATGCTCATAGCCACAATGGTTCCCTGTGCCTCTATGAAACCTCCGAACATATCAAACTCATCCATGTTTTCGAGCAGCTCAATCACCCGTATAAATTCCTCTTTCTCGGTAGGAGAGGAGAAATCCCTCTCTCTACCGAAGCGTTCCAGAAATTCCATTACCCGATTCTTGTTTTTGCCGTTTATTTCATTATATACAGGCTCACCATAGTTCTTTTTAAACTTATTTATATGGTTTCTCTGACCCGAAAATTTCTTGCCTGCAAATTCTCTCAGGTCTTTGGCAAGATAGATGTAGTCGCTCCAGCATCGGTCATAGTATATATCGGTCATAAAGTATTTTTTTGAAAGCTCTTTTGCCTCGGGTTCCATAAGATTTGCAAAAACAAGTCTCTCGCAGTTTTTCTTGCAATGATTCTCTATTTGCGTAACTGCTCCCTCAATATCAGGTCCCATCGGCATAAAGAAATGGGCCTTGTTTTCCTCATCGGGATTGAATTCTCTTAATATAAGAGTATCATTATATATACAGTATTCCCTCGGATACAAATTCCGCCACAACATAAACCCGGGCAGGTTAAGTGTGGAAAAATGGCTTTCTAAGCCTTTTACATATTTTTCTATGATGTGTATATCCGAAATATCGGATACCCTTTTGAATTCAAGCATTTTATCACAACCGTTTTCTTTTTATACTGCCCTTGATTATAACATATATTTATGTTAAAATCAAATTATTCGATGGAGGTGTTTTTATGATTTTCGGCGGTATGCAAAAGCTTACCCTGCTTGATTATCCCGGCAAGGTGGCATGTACATTATTTACAAAAGGCTGTAATTTTTACTGCCCGTTCTGCCACAACGCTTTTCTTGTGGATGTAGACGGCAGGGAGGAGAGTATATCCTCGGAATATGTAATAGATTATCTTAAAAAGCGTAAAGGAATTTTAGACGGTGTGTGTATTACAGGCGGTGAGCCTTTAATCCACACAGAACTTGCAGATTTCATTAAAGAGGTAAAAGATTTGGGCTATAGCGTGAAGCTCGATACAAACGGAAGCTTTCCCAAGAAGTTAAAAGCTCTAGCAGAAGCGGGGCTTATAGATTATGTGGCAATGGATGTTAAAAACTGTCTTTCAAAATACCATACCACCTCGGGCTGTGATACCCTTAAGCTTTCCGATATAGAGGAGAGCATGGATTTTCTCATGGAGGGCAGGGTGGACTATGAATTTCGTACAACTGTTGCCAAAGAACTTCATACACCACAAGATATAGATGTTCTTACCCAAAGGATAGCGGGAGCAAACAAATATTTTCTGCAAAATTTTGTGGATTCGGGCAATATTTTGAAAGAAAATTTGCATCCTGTAGACGAAGAAACGCTCAAAATCATGGAAAGTACTGCTAAGAAAAACATTAAAACCGCCTGCATACGCGGAAATAGCTGACAAAACCATATTTAGATATCAATTTTTCAAAAAACACAATATATTGTGTTTTTACTATTGACAATGTGCAAAATAGATGATACAATGATATTACTTTCAAAATAGATCTTAGGAGGGATATCATGTATAATGTTGTAAAAAGAGACGGGAAGCTTACAACCTTCGATATAAGCAAAATCAGTACAGCTATTAAACAGGCTTTCGATGCCTGCACAAGACAATACAACGATGACATCATAGATTTTCTTGCATTAAAGGTTACAGCTCAGTTTGAGCCTCTTATAGAGGACATGAAAATAAGTGTGGAGCACATTCAGGACAGTGTTGAGTCTGTGCTTATCAAAGCAGGCTACGACGATGTTGCCAAGGCATACATCGTTTACCGCCGTCAGAGAGAAAAGATTCGTAATATAGGTGCTACCATGGTAGACTACAAGTCTATTGTGGACAACTACCTTAACATCAATGACTGGCGTGTTAAGGAGAATTCTACCGTTACATATTCGGTAGGCGGTCTTATCTTAAGTAACTCGGGTGCTATCACAGCAAACTACTGGCTCTCGGAAATCTACGATGACGAAATTGCAAACGCACACCGCAATGCCGATATTCACATTCACGACCTTTCCATGCTCACAGGCTACTGTGCAGGTTGGTCATTAAAGCAGCTTATTCAGGAGGGTCTTGGCGGTGTAGCCGGAAAGATTACATCTGCACCCGCAAGCCATCTTGCTACACTCTGTAACCAGATGGTAAACTTCCTCGGTATAATGCAGAATGAATGGGCAGGCGCACAGGCGTTCTCGTCTTTTGATACCTACCTTGCCCCCTTTGTTAAGGTAGATAATTTAAGCTATGACCAGGTTAAAAAGTGCATAGAATCCTTTATTTACGGTGTTAATACTCCCAGCCGTTGGGGTACACAGGCGCCGTTCTCCAACATTACTCTCGACTGGGTAGTTCCAAATGACTTGGCTGAACTTAACTGTATAGTAGGCGGCAAGGAAATGGACTTCAAGTACAAGGATTGCCAGAGGGAAATGGATATGGTAAACAAAGCGTCTATCCAAATCATGATTGAGGACGATGCCAACGGCAGAGGCTTCCAGTATCCTATCCCCACATATTCCATCACAAGCAATTTTGACTGGTCCGATACCGAAAACAACCGTCTTCTCTTTGAGATGACATCCAAGTACGGTACACCTTATTTCTCCAACTATATCAACAGCGACATGGAGCCCAGCGATGTAAGAAGTATGTGCTGCAGACTTCGTCTTGACCTTCGTGAACTCCGTAAAAAGTCCGGCGGTTTCTTCGGAAGCGGTGAGTCGACAGGTTCTGTAGGTGTTGTTACCATCAACATGCCCAGAATTGCATATCTTGCCAAGGACGAAAAGGACTTCTATACCCGTCTTGACAGAATGATGGATATATCTGCCCGTTCCTTAAAGGTTAAGAGAACAGTTATAAGCAAGCTTTTAAATGTAGGTCTCTATCCCTATACAAAGAGATATCTGGGAAGCTTCGACAACCACTTCTCCACAATAGGTCTTGTTGGTATGAACGAGGTTGGCTTAAATGCTAAGTGGCTCAAAGCAGACCTTACAGATGCAAAGACACAAGAGTTTACCAAGGAAGTATTAAATCATATGCGTGAGCGCCTTTCCGACTATCAGATGGAATACGGCGATCTCTACAACCTTGAAGCTACACCTGCAGAGTCTACTGCTTTCCGTCTTGCAAAGCATGACCTTAAGCACTATCCCGAAATCATTACCGCAGGCGAGGGTGACGGCACACCTTACTACACAAACAGCTCGCATCTTCCCGTTGGTTATACAGACGATATATTCTCCGCTCTTGATATTCAGGATGAGCTTCAGACACTTTACACATCGGGTACAGTATTCCACGCTTTCCTTGGCGAAAAGCTTCCCGACTGGAAGGCTGCGGCATCGCTTGTACGCAAGGTAGCAGAGAACTATCGCTTACCTTACTATACACTTTCTCCCACATATTCAGTATGTAAGAAGCATGGATATATTCCCGGTGAGCAGTTTACCTGCCCCGAATGCGGTGAAACCACCGAGGTTTACAGCCGTATCACAGGTTACTACCGTCCTGTACAGAACTGGAATGACGGTAAGTCTCAGGAATACAAAGAGCGTAAAGTATATGATATAGAAAACTCCAAGCTCACAAGAGACGGCAGACCCGAAGAAGCCAAGTGCGAATCCTGCAAAGAGACAGGGTTAGTAGCAGACGGTAATTACCTCTTTACTACAGCTACCTGCCCCAACTGTAAAATAGCTTGCACACTTCTGGATAAGAATGGTATTTCCTACAACAAGCTTCTTGCAGACGAAAACAAAGAGCTTGCAGTAGCACTCGAAGTTAAGCAGGCTCCCACACTTGTTATGGTAGAGGGCGGAAAGGCTACAAAGTATGCCGGAGTTTCGGATATCAAAAAGGCTTTGAAAGTGTGAAACAAATGAACTTATACGATATTATCATTATAGGCGGCGGCCCTGCGGGGCTGACCGCCGCAATATATGCAGGCAGAGCAAATAAGAAGGTTCTTATACTCGAAAAGGGTACTTTCGGCGGTCAGATTACCTCATCGCCCAAGGTGGAGAACATACCGGGCTTTATGAGTGTTACAGGCAACGAATTTGCCGAGAAGCTCATAGAACAGGCAATGGCTCTGGATGCAGAGATAGAATGCTGCGAAGCGCAGAAGATAATAAAGGGAAATCCCCATACCGTTATTACAGATGAGGGTGAGTACAGCGCCAAGGCTGTTATCATTGCCACAGGCACCAAGCACAGACTGCTGGGTCTCGACAGAGAAGAAGAGTTCATAGGAGAGGGCATATCGTTTTGTGCTGTCTGCGACGGAGCTTTTTACGAGGACAAAACCGTAGCTGTTATAGGCGGCGGCAACTCTGCTTTGCAGGAAGCCATTCTTCTTTCCGAAACGAGTAAGAAAGTATATGTGGTGCAAAACCTTGACTATCTTACAGGTGAGGATAAGCTTCAGCAGACAATCAAAAAGAAAGACAATATAGAGGTTATACTTGGAACTGTAGTAGATAAGTTCTTAGGCGATAAGGAGCTTACAGGTATTACGGTATCGGGCGCAGACACTAAGCGCGATATAGCCGTGGATGGTGTATTTATAGCCATAGGACTTCTTCCGCAGAATGATGCTTTTTCCGATGCAGTAGAGCTAAATGACTACGGATATGTAATATCGGGTGAGGACTGCCTCACAAATACCGACGGCATATTTGTAGCAGGCGACTGCCGCACCAAGAGAATCCGTCAGGTTGCAACCGCAGCTGCAGACGGAGCTGTGGCGGCACTTGCTGCATGCAGTTACATAGACCAATAAAAATACCCCGAAAGAATACGTTCTTTCGGGGCACTTTTTTATAAGTATTTATATTTTTTCCGTTTCACTATTATAAATATCCCAGACATAACAAATGCCATAAATTCTGCAACTATTATAGACAGCCATATGCCGTTTATATCGAAAAACAAAGGCAGTATCATAACCGCCGCAATCTGAAACACCAAAGTACGCAAAAACGATATAAGAGCAGAGGTAAGTCCGTCATTTAATGCAGTAAAAAATCCCGAGGCAAAAATTGCAGTTCCCATAAACAAAAAGGATAGAGCAAATATTTTAAAACCGCTTACAGTAAGCTCTGTAAGAATTTTATCATATCCTACAAAGAACATCGCCAGAGGTTTTGATAGTATTATTGCAAGCGCGGTCATTATAACAGAAGTTGTGCCTATGAGAATTGTACTTTTCTTTAGTATGTTTCTGAGTTCAACATGGTTTTGTGCACCAAAGTGATAGCTTACAATAGGTGCTGTGCCAACACTGTATCCTATAAACGCCGCCGAAAATACAAAGCTTACATACATCATAACTCCGTATGCCGCCACTCCGTTTTCACCCGCGTATTTGATAAGCTGAATGTTGTAGAGCATACTCACAAGTGACATAGATATGTTGCTCATAAATTCCGATGAGCCGTTTGCGGAGGCTTTTGTAAGTGCCCTAAGCTCAAAGGAGCATTTGCCTAATTTCAGTATACTCTTGTTTTTGTTTGCAAAGTATACAAGCGGAATGAAACCACCTACAACCTGACTTAAACCCGTAGCCAGCGATGCACCCACGATGCCAAGCGGAATTACAGCCACCAGAAGAGCATCGAGAATCATATTTGTAACTCCCGAGGCTATGGTAACTGCAAGTCCTAATTGCGGCATTTCTGCCGTTACGAAAAACGATTGAAACATCAACTGCAGCACAAAGAATGGGAGAACTGTAAGCTGAATTCTTGCATATATAATGCAGTTTTCCAGAATTTCGCCGCTTGCACCGAGCATCTTGGATATAGGCTCAATAAATATAAAACCCAAAACGGCAAATATACTTCCTGATACAAAGGCGGTATACACAAAAAGTGAAAAATGCCTGTTTGCTTTATCCGATTTCCCCTCACCAAGCTCTTTGGCAACAATGGCACTTCCGCCCGTGCCAAGCATAAAACCCACCGTAGCGGCAATCATAAGGAAAGGGAATATAAGATTTATAGCGGCAAAGGGCGCCTTGCCTACAAAATTAGATACGAAGAATCCGTCTACCACGCCGTATATGGATGTAAAAATCATCATTGCAACAGAGGGCAGGGTAAAACGAAATAGCTTTTTGTATGTAAAATGGTCGGAAAGCTGAATTTTCATTTGTTATCTCCTTGGTGATTTTAAAACTTATCGTAAAACACCGTTTCTTCTATAGGTCTGAATGTATTGTGGAATTCATGTACGGGGGCATCCTTGTCGGGATATCCCATCACAAGAAGTGCATGCGGTACGATATCATCGGGAATACTGAATTGCTTTCTCATGGCATCGGGGTCAAAGTACATCACCCAGCAGGTTCCCACGCCAATGTTTTGAGCCATGAGCATCATGTGAGTTGTAACGATAGATGCATCCACGGGAGCGGAAAGAGCACCATTGTAGGGGCTCTTCCAGGATTCGTTTTTATTGTAGCATATAAGCATAGCGCAAGGTGCACCAAAGTGACATTTGGTGCACTTTTTTAATTTTTCTATAGAGTCCTTTGTGTTTAGAACAAGTATTCTCTGAGGTTGGTTGTTGCATCCTGTAGGGGCAATATGACCTGCAGATAGAATTTTTTCTATGTCGGATTTATCGACGGGTCTCTCCTGAAATTTCCTTACGGAAAACCTTTCTGTAATTACTTTTTCAAAATCCATTTTTGTTCCTCCTGTTAATTTTTAGTAATTATCACCGTAATGGGCGGATTGTTCGGGCGGTTGTAAAAGTCATGCACCGTAACGGTATATTCTTTGTGGTTTACGGTCTTTAAGTATTCCATAACGGCTTCCTTTTCCTCTGTTCCCGTATCTTTTCCGTGGTAGATGGTTACAGATACAAATCCGCCATCATCAATAATAGAAAGAGCCTTTGCTATGGCTTCTATGCTTGTATCGGCATGGGTGCATACCTTGTGGTCACCTCCCGGCAGATAACCTAAATTAAATATAACCGCACGCACCTTATGGGTTACATATTTATCCATGTTTGAGTGCGAGGCGAGTATGAGCTCTGCGTTGGAGTATCCTTTTTTGGTGAGCTTTTTTTGAGTTTCTTTAAGTGCGGTTTCCTGTATGTCAAAGGCATACACCTTGCCGTCTTCCTTTACGGCTTCGCATAGCTTAAGAGTATCGTTGCCGTTGCCCGCGGTGGCGTCTACTGCTGTGTCACCGCAATTTATATAATTCTCTATAAAATATTCTGTTATGTTTCGTGGCTGTAGCATTTGGTTTCTCCTTTGTGCTTTTCTATATTTTAGCATGATATGACTAAATTTACAATAAAAATTTAACATCATAAAAAAGCAGAATTTTGACGAAAATATGAGTAAAAATTAAACGGAGATAATACCCATGCTGGAAATCTTACTTTCATATTTTTGTGCTCCTGCGCTTGCGGGAATCAAACCTGCAAATACACTCACATGTCAAAAAATGCTCATATCCGACATACCGAATCAAATAGAAAAGCTCAGCGGCGAATTAAACCCGTGCGATATTTATATAGAAGTGCTCTGTGAATACGAAAGGTACATACTTATTATGGCGTACCGCAAAAAAGTATTGGAAAATCATCTGACACAGGAGGACAACAGAGCTTTCCTGTCAAAATTCGGTTATAGCGGATGCACAGATGTGTGTGAATATTTAAGCTTTTTGAAATCTAGGTTTTCATACTGCGAATTCCCTCACGAAATCGGAGTTTTTCTCGGCTATCCTCTTTGCGATATATACGGGTTTATAAACCATCGCAGTGAGGGTTGTCTTATGGCGGGGGAGTGGAGGGTTTATCACAATATGGATAAAGCCTCAGCAATGTTTGAGCGCTACAGACTATGCCGCACTTCCCTGGCAAAAAAGGTAATTGAGGGAAGAAGCCTTGCAGATATTTTCATAGTACGGCAATAGAATAAGACAAAAAGTATTGCTAAACAGTCTGCTTGATGTTAGAATGGTGGAAACGGATATATTACGAGGTACTTACCAAGGTGAAATTTTTAAAAGGGGTTGAAACAGCATGAGTATTCTTACAGTAACGTTTAATCCATGTATAGACAAAACCATAACAATAGATGGTTTTGACTACGGCGGTCTGAACCGTGCCCACTCCGTAAGAGAGGATGTGGGCGGCAAGGGAATAAATGTAGCCAAGGTGCTCAGTAGCTTTGGTGCGCCGTGCACAGCATATACAATGGTAGCAGGGCAAAACGGCGAAAAGCTCATGAACTTTCTGAAGAAAGAGGGTATAGATGCCCTTTATACTGAGGTGCAGGGAGAAATCCGCACAAATCATAAGGTAGTAAATACAAAAGATAAGATAACTACAGAAATAAACGAAAAGGGCTTTACTGTAACTGTTGCAAACTGCGAAAAAGCGATTGAAACAATAGAAAAGGCACTCTGCTCCCGTGACATACTTGTGCTTGCAGGCAGTATACCGGGCGGAATGGACGACAGGATTTATTCCGACCTTACAAAGCTTGCAAACTCCTGCGGTGTAAAGGTAATACTTGATGCAGATACCGATAAATTAAAATACGGCATAGATGCCAAACCCTATGCCATAAAGCCGAATTTGTACGAATTTGAGCTTCTTACTGGCAAAAAACTCGATACCGTAGATATGGTGGTAGCAGAGGCTAAAAACCTTATACAAAAGGGAATAGAGCTTGTGGTGGTATCTATGGGCGCAGACGGCGCGGTTTTTGCAGACCGCACAGGTGCATACAAGGCAGAGCCCTTTGCCATAGAGTGCAAAAGTACGGTGGGCGCAGGAGACTCCATGGTGGGTGCCATGGCATATTCAATACATAACGGACTTTCTATTCAAGAGATGGCAAAATTAAGTATTTCCGCAGGAAGCATTACATCGTCCAAAGAGGGTACAGATGTTTGTACAGCCGATGAGGTAATGGCTAGAAAAGATGATGTTAAAATATTTGCATTGTGATATATTTTGTGTTAAAATAAAAACACCAATGAATATGAAAGGACGGATAATATGTTAAAAGGTATACCAAAAATAATTCCCCCCGAGCTTTTAAAAATTCTTGCGGAGATGGGACACGGCGATGAAATTGTAATAGGCGACGGCAACTTCCCCGGCGAAAGACTCGGTAAGAGATGTGTAAGATGTGACGGACACAATGTTCCCGAGCTTCTTGAGGCAATACTTCAGATATTCCCTCTTGATACATACGCAAAGCCCGTGTATATCATGGAAAAGGTACCGGGAGACACCGTAGAAACTCCCATATGGGATGAATACGCCAAAATTATAAAACCCTATACCGATGAGGGACTCACACAGGTAGAGCGTTACGCTTTCTACGACAGAGCGCAAGAGGCTTATGCTGTTGTTATGTCGGGCGAGAGTGCACTCTATGCAAATATAATTCTTAAAAAAGGTGTAGTAACCGACTGATAAAAAAATTCACAATCCATCTTTGGATTGTGAATTTTTTATTAGATAACTTTTATTATTTTCTTTGGACAGGCTTCCGAGCAAATACCGCAGTTTGTACATTTGGAAAAATCTATTACTGCAAGATTGTTTTCTACATGTATTGCATCATGCTCGCATTTCTTTTCGCAGATTTTGCATCCTATACAGCCTGTAGTGCAATAGTTTTTAACAAGAGCACCCTTATCGGTGGAAGAGCAAGATACATACACTCTGCTCTTCTTGGGTACAAGCTCGATTATGTTCTTGGGACATGCGGCAACGCATCTTGCACAGCCTGCGCATTTTTCGTCATCTATGTGAGCTATGCCGTTTTCTATGCTTATAGCACCGAATTCGCATGCCGCCATACAGGTGCCAAAGCCCATGCAACCGTACTGGCAGCTCTTGGGTCCGCCGTTTAACTGCATTGCAGTAAAGCAATCGTCTATTCCTGTAAAGTCATATCTGTTTACACAGTTTTTGCTTGTTCCCGAGCATTTGAGCCTTGCGGTTTTCTTTTCTACCGCTTTTGCCTCTATGCCCATAATCTTACATATGTATGAGTTCTTTTCGTCTGTCATGAGGTTACATTTTGCAGCACTTTCGCCATCTTTTACTATGGCTTCGGCAAGGGCAGCGCAACCTGCATATCCGCAGCCGCCGCAGTTTGCACCAGGCAGACACTCGCAGATTATATCTATCCTCTCGTCCTTTTCCACTTTAAACACTATCGAAGCAAAGGCAAGGAGTGCACCGAAGAAAAGACCTATGGCACCTATACAAAGTGCAGGTATTAAAATATCTGTCATAAGTTATGCCTCCTTTTTTAAAATGAGAGTCCCTGGAATCCCAGGAAAGCCATCGCTATAAGACCTGCGGTAATAAGAGCTATGGGGAAACCTTTAAGTGCTTTGGGTATATCGGCGGTTTCAAGTCTCTCCCTTACACCTGCAAACAGAACAATGGCAAGAGTAAAGCCCAGAGCAGCACTAAATGCATACCAGACAGATTCTATAAGGTTGTAGCCTCTTTCAACATTGAGCAGGGTTACACCAAGCACCGCGCAGTTTGTCGTAATAAGCGGCAGATATATGCCAAGCGAATTATAAAGCGCAGGCAAGGTCTTTGCCACAAACATCTCCACAAACTGTACCAGCGCGGCGATAAGCAGTATAAAAGATAATGTCTGCAGATATTCCACGCCAAGCGGAACGAGAATGTAGTTGTATACAAGATTGGTAAGCGCGGCGGCAAGCACCATTACAAAGGTAACCGCCATACCCATACCAAGGGCGGTGTTGGTCTTTTTGGAAACTCCGAGGAAGGGACAAATTCCGTAGAATTTTACAAGAACAAAGTTTTCAACAAGTATTGCCGCAACGGACAATTCTATAAAATGTGCAAAATTCATTATTTATCCGCCCCCTTACTCTTTTTTGACTTAATTACATTCATTACGGCAAGCACTGTGCCAAGCACAATAAATGCACCCGGAGGAAGTATAAACATTATAGCAGGCTCATACATGCCGCCAAATATATCTATGCCAAGCAGAGTTCCTGCACCGAGAATTTCTCTTACAGTACCCAGCACACTTAATCCGAGTGTAAATCCAAGACCCATACCTAGACCGTCCATTGCGGAGGGGATGGGGGAGTTCTTGGAAGCATAGCTTTCAGCTCTTGCAAGGATAATGCAGTTTACAACTATAAGAGGAATAAAAAGTCCGAGAGCTTCCGATATAGAGGGAAGATATGCTTTTAGAAGCATTTCGATTATACTTACAAATGCCGCTATTATTACTATGTAGGAAGCTATTCGTATTTTGGACGGTACAAGCTTTCGTACCAGTGATATTACAAGGTTGGAGCATACAAGTACAAATGTTGCCGAAAGTCCCATGCCGATTGCATTTATAAGAGAGGTGGTTACGGCAAGAGTGGGGCACATACCAAGAAGCTGTACAAAGGTGGGGTTTTCGTCTATAAGTCCGTTTTTAAAGGCTTTTAAAGATGTATTCATTTATTTGCCCTCCCTTTCCATAAGCTCTTTAGACGCATTAAGTGCACTGTTTACACCCTGCGATACTGCCTTGGATGTGATTGTAGCTCCGCTTATTGCGTTTATTTCGTTGCCCTTGGCGTTGCCTGTTTTTACTACCGAAATCTCACCGTCTTTGCCTGTATACTGCGAAATCCAGTTTTCATCGGTTGCTTTTGCACCGAGACCGGGTGTTTCTGTAAGGCTTGTGATTTTAACTCCGCTTACTTTTCCGCTTGCTTCTATACCTACCATTATGGTTATCTTGCCGCCAAAGCCTGCGGGCTCTGTTTTGAAGCAATAGCCTACGGTGTTTCCGTCCTTGTCCTTACCTATGTATGCTTCTGTTACGCCCTTTGCATCTGCCTCTTCAAATGTGTATGCAACGGGGAGAACATCGGTTTTAGCTTTGTTTTCCGCTTCTTTTTTAAGAAGAGCTATTCTGTCTTCGGTAAGTGCATTGCACAGTACAAGCAGAAGAGTGCATATAAAAGATATTGCAAATAGTATTGCGGCAAGCTTTAAAATGAATTTTGAATTTTTCATTTGGATTTCACCGCCTTACCGAATGTTTTTGGAACTACTGTCTTATCTATAAGAGGTGTTACTATGTTCATTATGAGTATACCGTAGGTTACACCCTCGGGATATCCGCCGTAAATTCTTATAACTCCCGTTATAATTCCGGCACCGAATGCATATATAATCTGACCCTTTGCAGTAAGAGGACTTGTGGTGTAGTCGGTAGCCATAAAGAATGCACCGAGCATTGCACCGCCCGAAAGTATGGTAAAAAGGAAATCGCCCTGGAAGAAACCGTGGGGATTGAATATAAATCCGAATATACCAAGTGTTACAAGGTAGGTTAGGGGTATTGTGGCTGTTATTACCTTGCGGGCAATAAGATATATACCGCCTATAAGCAGAAGAAATGCCGAAACCTCGCCTATGCTTCCCTGAAGTCCTGTTCCGAAGAAGAGGTTAAAGAGGTTTGGAAGATTTGTTCTTCCTTCCTTAAGCATTGCAAGGGGAGTTGCACCTGTAAGACCGTCTATTGTCCAGTCAGTCATTGCAACAGGCCACGATGCCAGAAGAAACGCTCTTGCTGCAAGGGCAGGGTTCACAATGTTCTGACCAAGTCCGCCAAAGAAGCATTTTACTATTATTATAGCAAATACTCCGCCTGCAACAGGTATGTACACGGGTACACTTACAGGAAGACTCATAGCAAGAAGAAGACCTGTAACCACGGCACTTAAATCATTTATGGAATTATCCTTGCCGCACGCTCTGTTCCATATGTACTCACTTGCAACACAGCTTGCAACTGCAAGTGCGGTTACAAAAAGGCTTCTTACTCCGAAGAAATACACCGAGCCTATAAGAGCAGGGATAAGCGCTATTATTACATCGCGCATTGTGGTGGATATGTATCTGTCCTTTCGTATATGCGGTGCGTAGGACACGCTCAAATTTTCACTCATTGTAATTCACCTCACTGTTTGTGCCTTAGCTTGATTTTGGCTGTCTTTATGTTCTGTGTTATGGGCTGTCGGCTAGGGCATGTGTACGAGCATATGCCGCATTCTATGCAGTCCATTATATTAAGCTTTTGGAGCTTTTCAAAGTCGTTTATCTTTATGTAGCTGTTAAGAAGAGCAGGCATGAGCTTCATGGGGCATGCAGCTATACATTTGCCGCACTTTACACAGTTTACGGTTTTATTTGTATCAAGCTCCTCCTCGGTAAATGCCAGAATTGCCGAAGTTCCCTTTATGGCGGGAACACTAAGGTCATATAGCGCTGTTCCCATCATGGGACCGCCCATTATTACTTTTTTCGCCTTTTCAAAATCACAGTTTGCCGCCATAAGAACAAACTCAAGCGGTGTGCCTGTACGTACGCGGAAGTTGGAGGGTTTTCTTACTGCGCTTCCCGATACTGTAACAATTCTTGAAATAACGGGTTTTCTGCGGAATAGGGCATTGTACACGGCTATGCAGGAGTCTATGTTGTTTACTACCACTCCCACATCCGCAGGTAGCTTGCCGCTCGGAACCTCTCTGTTTGTTACCGCTTTTATAAGGTGCTTTTCACTTCCCTGAGGATACTTGGTTTTAAGCACAGCAATCTCTGTATCGGGGTAGCTTGGAGCAAGGTTTTGCATAGCGCTTATTGCTTCGGGCTTGTTGTTTTCTATACCTATTACGCATCTGGAAACGTCAAGAATGTTCTTTATCATCTCTGCACCCTTAAATATGAGCGCAGGGGTTTCCAGCATTAGCCTGTAGTCGCTTGTAAGGTATGGCTCACATTCCGAACCGTTTATTATAAGGGTATCTATTTTTTTATCGGGGGGAGGATTCAGCTTGATATGAGTGGGGAATGTAGCTCCGCCGAGACCTACAATACCCGCTTCGCGTATGATTGCAAGCTTTTCCTCTCTTGTGAGGGTATCTGTATCTTCGCGTTCATATACATCGGGATAGTATTCATCCTTGAAATCGTTTTCCACAACCACACTCATAACCATTCTTCCGTTGGGGTGGAGTCTTGGCTCAATGTGTGTTACGGTTCCCGAAACAGAGGAGTGTATGGGCGCCGATACAAAGGCATCGCTGTCGCCGATTTTCTGACCCATGTATACTCTGTCGCCCACATTAACGGTAGGGGTACAGGGAGCGCCTATGTGCTGCTGCATGGGATATATCATTGTTTGTGGCGGTGTAAGTCTTACTATGGCACAATTTGCAGTTTCGCTTTTGTGGTCATTCGGATGAAGACCGCCTTTAAAGGTAAGATTTTTCAAGCGTTAGCACCTGCTTTCTTAATTTTTGTGTTTGCTTAAGAGATTTTGTTTTATATCCCAAAGCTTCTTGGATAAATCCACATAGTATGTGTGAGGGTTTTCAAATCTTTTTACTTCGTTCCATATACCGTCAATCTGCTTTGCACAGTATGTCCGTATCTCATCGATGTGGGGGCAATTATATACAAGCTCGCCGTTTTTAAAAAGCGGTACGAGAAGTTCTCTTGCATAGTAGTTGGTAATGGTTTTCCTTTTCCATGTGTGCTCCGGGTCGAATATTTCATAATCCGAGCCGTCGGGAATACTCTCGTCATTTAGGAGTATAAGGTCTGCAATGGCTTTGTCATTGTCCTTGGAGTAGAAACGGACAAGCTTTTTGTTGCAGGGGTTTGTAATCTTCGCCGCGTTTTCGCTAAGCTTTATTTTGGGGATTTCGTTTCCGTCTTCGCCATACACACATGTAAGCTTATATACACCGCCGAATACGGGTTCGCTTCTTGAGGTAATAAGTCTTTCGCCTACACCGAAAGAATCTATCTTTGCGTCCTGATGTATGAGGTCTCTTATTATATATTCATCGAGCGAGTTGGAAGCAACTATCTTTACATCGCATAGCCCCTCGCTGTCGAGAATTTTTCTCACTTTGGATGAGAGGTAGGCTATATCTCCGCTGTCTATACGCACTCCGGCGGGCTTGTGCCCGTTTGGTATGAGATACTCTTTAAACACCTTTATCGCATTGGGAAGTCCTGAATTCAGTACATTGTATGTGTCTATAAGCAGGGTGCAGGAGTCGGGGTATGTCTTGGCATATGCCAGAAACGCCTCATATTCCGAGTCGAACATCTGTACCCAGCTGTGTGCCATGGTGCCAAGCGCAGGTATGGAAAACTTCTGGTCGGCAAGGGTGCAGGCAGTACCTATACATCCTGCAATATATGCCGCCCTTGCACCGTTTACGGCGCCTGTGCTTCCCTGAGCGCGTCTGGAGCCGAATTCCATAACGGCGCGTCCCTTGGAGGCTCTTACTATTCTGTTTGCCTTGGTGGCAATAAGGCACTGATGGTTTATTGTAATAAGAAGCATGGTTTCTATAAGCTGTGCTTCTATTATAGGACCTATTACCTTAACGATTGGCTCACCGGGGAATATGGGAGTTCCCTCGGGAACTGCATATACATCGCAGGAGAATTTAAAGTTTCTGAGATAATCAAGAAATTCCTCCGAGAAAAGATTTCTTGATTCAAGATATTTTATATCCTCGTCTGAAAAAGAGAGGTTTTTGATATAATCCACAAGCTGCTCTACACCTGCCATTATGGCAAAGCCTCCGCCGTCGGGAATTTTGCGGAAGAACATGTCAAAGCAAGCTCTTTTATCCTTGAAACCGTGCTCAAAATATCCGTTGGACATTGTAAGCTCATAAAAATCCATAAGCATTGTAAGATTTTCTTTGAAATTCATTTGTATGCCTCCCAAAAACAAGTAAGAACTCTCTCGCAGGGTGCTGAGAAAGTTCTGTTTTACAAAATTATTCGCCCATTGCTTCTTCGAGCCAATATGCGCCAATATCAAGTGCGCGGTAGAGACCCTCTCGTTCGGCTTTCTTTTCCACTCTGCCGTCTGCCATAAGCGATACCACAACTGCTGTTGCAAGCTCTAAATCCTGATAGCTCTCTGTATCAAGAATTTCTATGCACACATAGTATTTGTCTGCAATGTCGCCGTATATGACGGTGTTTCCTCTTTTTACAAGAGGTCTGTTCTTGTATATAAGGGATGTTTGTTCCTTTTTCTTAGCCAAAAATATCAACTCCTAAATATATTAATGATATTATTCTAACACATAAAATCTCAAAAGTAAAGCAATAATAATAAAAACTGCAAAAAAAACCACATAAAACAATAAAAAAGAAGAAAAAAACGGAGATTTTTCTAACATGTCTATACTTTTCATAAGAACACTCATAATATATGCCGTTGTAGTCTTGTCCTTAAGGCTTATGGGCAAGAGGCAGATAGGTCAGCTTCAGCCGTCGGAGCTTGTGGTGGCAATAATGATATCCGACCTTGCCACAATGCCCATGAGTGATGTTTCCATACCGCTTCTTTATGGTATTGTACCCATATTTACACTTGTAATATGCGAAATGGTTCTATCGTTTATAAGTCTCAAAAGCGAGTGGATAAGGGTTATGTTAAACGGCAAGCCTCAGCTTCTTGTAAAAAACGGAAAGCTTTTAAGAAAAGAGCTTTTAACCTCGCGTATAAATACAGATGACCTCATGGAAGAATTAAGAAAGGCAGGCTACTTCAGTCTGAGCGATATAGACACCGTAATTCTGGAAACAGGCGGAACTATCTCGGTAATACCAACATCCGATGCCGCCCCTCCCACAAATAAGGATTTGAATTTAAAACCCCCAAAGCAGGAAATACCTTATATGTTCATATCTGACGGAAAGATGAGGCGAAGCGAACTTGATCGCTCGGGCAAAGACGAACAATGGCTGAGTAAAATTCTGAAAAAAAACGGCATTTCGCGTGTTAAGGATGTGTTCATACTTTCGGAGGACGGAGAGGGGAATGTTTTTGTTCAAAGAAAGGAGAATAAGAAATGAAAGATGAGATAGTATGTTGTATCATAATGATTCTTCTTGCAGGGCTTTTTGTATTCAACGGGTATATTGTTGAGGATAATACAAAAAGTATTGTAAAAGCTATAGAGGATTCCAAAAGCGATGCCAGGTCGTACGAAAAAATAAAGGATAAGTGGGAGTCGGAAAAAAAGGCACTTTTTTACCTATGCGGCCACGGTATAATACTTGAAATAGACGAAAATATAAAATTGGGATGCGAGTACATGAAGCTCGGCAACAGGAAAAAAGCGGAGTATATGTACAAAAGGGCAAGACTTCTTTTGGAAGATATGGCACAAAGGGAAAAAATTAAACTTGACAATATTTTTTGATTGAAATATTATTATATATATGCTAATATAATGATACGGAGATTAAATCATGAGAATAATGGGAATTGACTATGGTGATTCCAGAGTGGGTATAGCGCTTTGCGACCCTCTCGGCATTACTGCACAGGGGCTTACCACACTTCACAATAAAGTCTACGATAAGATGCTTAAAAGTCTTGTGTCTCTGGTCTTAGAGCATGATGTAGACAAAATAGTTCTTGGCATGCCCAGAAATTTAAACGGAACGCTCGGTATCCGCGCAGAGGTTACACAGTCTTTCTACGAGGATTTAAAAAAGCTTCTTCCCGATATGGAGATAGTACTGTGGGATGAACGCCTTACAACAGTAGAAGCATCGGGAATATTAAATGTTACAAACACAAGAGGCAAAGACCGCAAAAATGTCATAGACACGGTTGCGGCATCAATAATACTTCAAAGCTACTTAGATTATATCAGAAAAGGAGAATAACTTATCATGGAAGAACAGAATATCATCACTTTAACAGGAGAAAACGACGAAAAATTTGATTTTGAAATTGCAGACTCTTTTGAACTCGAAGGAAGTAAGTATATAGCGCTTATTCCACCCGAGGACGAAGAAGCTGAGGAAGATGAGGTACTTATCATGCGAATCGAGAGCGAGGACGAGGAAGAAACCGTTCTTACTCAGATAGAAGATGATGAGGAGCTTGACAAAGCGTTTGAAATGTTCAAAGACCGTTGCGCAGACCTCTTTGACTTTGCAGACTGATATAGTACGACACCCTGCGGTGTTCGTGGAACGGATTATTTTAACCAACAAATCATAAACGGAATCCCAATCTCTGAGTGCGGCTGTATACCCGGCATAGCGACTTTGTGCCCTTGTAAGACCGGGAAACAATAAGCACTCAGGCGGAGTCCACCTGCATGCGCAGGTTAAAAATATATCCGGTAAACACGGCACAGCGGGGATTTTTATTTTCACAGATTTATACATAAAAATCACTTATTTGCCAAATATAGTATTTGGGGTGATTTAATGAAAAACGAAATTAAACTTATTGTTTTCGGTGCGCTGGCAGGCGTCTGCAACGGGCTTTTCGGCTCGGGCGGAGGCATGGTGGTTGTACCTTTTTTAAAAAAGACGGGACTTACTCCTGTAAAAGCTCATGCTACAGCAATAGCTGTAATACTCCCTCTTACCATTGTGAGTATATGGAGATATGCCTCAATTTGCAAGGTGGATATCGGATTTCTCACAAAGGTTTGCATAGGCGGAGTTGCGGGCGGAATCATAGGCTCAAAAATTCTTAAGAAATTTTCGCCAAAGCTTTTGCGTTATGGTTTCAGTACCGTAGTTATTATAGCGGCAATAAGGATGGTGCTCTCATGATACTCGTACTTACTAGCCTTGTATCAGGTATTATAGGCGGCATGGGTATAGGGGGCGGAGTAATTTTAATACCTGTGCTTACAACCTTTTTTGATGTGAGTCAGAAGAATGCTCAGTTTATAAATCTTGTCTACTTTGTGCCTCTCGCAGTATGTGCGCTCTATGTGCATATAAGGGCAGGACGCGTAGAAATAAAAAAGGCACTTTTAATGGCGCTCGGAGGTATTCTGGGTGCGGTTTTGGGAAGTGCGGTTGCACTTAGGTTAAGTGTAGGATTACTTAGGAAAATATTCGGTGTATTTTTACTTTATATAGGAATCACAGGATTTGGAAAGAGGGATGATACGGATGGATAATGCCGGTATAGAAATTTTTAAAAAAGGTCTCATAGGTAAGAAAATAGCAGTTCTGGGTATAGGCATAAGCAATTTGCCTGCGCTTGATTTTCTCTCGGGTTGCGGAAGCATAATCACAGCCTGCGACATGAAAGAAGAAAGCCTTATCGACGAAAAGGTTATGGGAAAGGTTAAGGCTGTATGCGACAGATGGTATTTCGGCAAGGATTACTTAGACCATCTGGACGGACACGACATAATAATAAAATCACCGGGTATTAATCCGTCACACCCCCGCATAGCAGAGGCTAAAAGAAACGGTATGGAAATTACAAGCGAGATGGAAATATTCATGTCGCTTTGTCCGTGTAAGATGATAGCCGTTACGGGAAGCGACGGCAAAACCACCACAACCACCCTTATATACAAGATTCTTACCGAGGAGGGCTACAGATGCCATGTAGGCGGCAATATAGGCACCCCTCTTCTTTCCAAGGTGGAGTCCATATATCCCGATGATATAGTAGTTCTGGAGCTTTCCAGCTTCCAGCTTATGAACATGAGGGTAAGTCCCCATGTTGCCGTTATAACAAATATTACCCCCAACCATCTTGATTACCACAAGGATATGTCTGAGTATGTGGAGGCAAAGGCAAATATTTTTGCCAATCAGGACGGGGGAGGAAAGCTGATAGTAAACGGAGACAATGCAATAACAGCTTCCTTTAAGGGTAAGCAAAAGGGCACCTGTGAGGTGTTCTCCAGAAAGTATTCCGACAGCGAGGCTACAGTATCCGACGGATATCTGTGCTATAGGGGCGAGAGGATTGTTCATGCTTCCGAAATAAAAATAAAAGGTTGGCACAATGTAGAAAACTACCTTGCGGCAATATGCGCAACTGCAGATTTAGTAGAGGTGGAATCGGTGGCAAATGTGGCACGTACCTTTGGCGGTGTCGAGCACCGTATGGAATTTGTAAGACACCTTGACGGAGTGAATTTCTACAACGATTCCATAGGCTCTTCGCCTACGAGGACAATAGCAGGTCTCACCGCTCATGAGGGCGATATTGTTCTTATAGCAGGCGGAAAGGACAAGAATTTGAAATATGATGAACTTGGGGTGCTTATAAGAGACAAGGTAAAGGTGCTTGTGCTTATAGGACCCACATCAGATGCCATAGAGGAGTCTGTAAGAAAGGCTTTTGGCGACAAGGAGGTTACAATACCCATTCTTCGCCAGACAACATACGAAAATGCAGTAAAGGGTGCTTTTGCCCTTGCAAGAGGCATACGAAAGGATGAGGATGTCTCTGTAATACTCTCGCCTGCAAGCACAAGCTTCGATATGTTCAAAAACTTTGAGGAAAGAGGCAGAGTGTACAAGGATATCGTAAATTCGCTTACCAAATAAGGATGGAAAATTTATGGATAAAGCAAATGTTATAAAAGAGCTTTCATGTCTTCATGCTGTGTCGGGCTATGAGTTTCGCATAGCAGATAAAATAGCCGATATGTTTTCGCCGTATTGCGACAGCGTAACAACCGATGCACTCGGAAGCGTAATAGGAGTTAAACTGTCGGATAATCCCGATGCAAAGTCTGTAATGCTCGAAGCACACATGGATGAAATAGGAATGATGATTACCGGAGTGGACGAAAAAGGCTTCATGCGCTTTACAAATATAGGCGGTATAGATGCAAGAATTCTACCGGGCAAAGAGGTGGTAATCCACGGCAAAGAGGATATCATTGGCATAATAGGTAATAAGCCCCCTCATGTTACAACAGAGGAGGAGAGGAAAAAGGCTCTTCCTATGTCGGAGCTTTACATAGATGCACTTCTATGCGCCGACAGGGTGAGAGAGCTTGTGCAGGTGGGAGACACCGTAACCTTTGCGGGCAGCTTCCAGAAGCTCGGCAAAAGCTTTGTAAGTGCCAAGTCGCAAGATGACCGTACAAGCATAGCCGTGCTTTTGTTTGTTATGGAAAAGCTAAAGGATGTATCTCTACCGTTTAATGTGTATTACTGCGCCTGTGTTCAGGAAGAGGTAGGCAGGAGGGGAGCAATGGCTCTTGCAACCTCTGTAGACCCCGTGTTTGCAGTTGCGGTGGATGTGTGCCATGCCAAGACTCCCGATGCCTCGGGTTCTGTGTTTGCGCCGGGCAGCGGCACGGTAATAAGCAAGGGTCCCAACATTCACCCTCTTCTTTTAAACCACGCATTAGATGTAATGGACAACGAGGGTATAAAATACAATATAGATGTGGACGGCGGAGATACGGGAACAGACGCATGGGCAATACAGATTGCCAGAGAGGGCATACCTACTGTTTTGTTCTCTCTGCCGCTTAAGTATATGCATACGATGGTTGAGACAGTTCATATAGATGATGTATCGGCAACGGCGTCTGCCATAGCCGCTCTTATAGAAAACACCAAGGATGCGGAGGCGGTAGTATGCTGGAAATAAAAAAACTCACACAGATAAATGCCGTATCAGGTAATGAGGAAAATATACGGGCGGTAATTAAAACCATGGTAGAGCCATATGCCGACACCGTAACCACAGATACCATGGGAAATCTCATAGCTTTCAAAAAGGGTACAAACCCCAATGGAAAAAGAGTAGTTCTGAGCGCCCATATGGACGAGGTGGGCTTTATAGTTTCGGAAATTACCGACGACGGTTATATTAAATTCAAGTCCGTAGGCGGTATTGATGAGCGCATAATGCTTGCTCAAAAGGTGGTAATAGGCGAAAATGCCGTACAAGGTGTTATAGGCATAAAAGCAGTACACCTGCAAAGCCCTGACGAAAGACAAAATGTAATAAAAGAAAAGGATATGTATATAGACATAGGAGCCTCCGATGCCGATGAAGCAAAGAAGATGGTATCCCTTGGCGATTACATTGCCTTTAACTCGGATTACAGAGAGACAGACGGCATCATAAAGGCAAAGGCACTCGATGACAGGGTGGGATGTGCGCTTTTGTGCGAGCTTATAAAGGGAGCATACGCGAGCGATATATATTTCTGCTTTTGTGTTCAGGAAGAGGTTGGCTGCAGAGGAGCGGCTGTTGTTGCAAGACGTATCGGTGCGGATGTTGCAATAATTCTTGAGTCTACCACCGCGTCGGATGTACCGGGCTCAAAGGAGCATTTGTACTCATCTTTTCTTGGCGGCGGTCCAGTTATTTCTATTATGGACAAAGGCTCATATTCCGACAGGGGATTAAATGATTTTATAGTTTCTCTGGCAAATAATGAAGGCATAAAATTCCAGTATAAAAAATCAGGCTTTGGAGGCAATGACGCAAGAGCATACCAGACAAGCAGTCTGCCGTGCAAAACGGCGGCAATATCTATTGCCTGCAGATATATTCATTCGCCCGTAAGCTGTGCATTAAGGTCGGATATGGAGCTCATGCTTAATCTGTCAAAAGCAATTTGTGCGAATATACATGAATTTTATAAAAATTCATAAAATGTTTGAATTACTCTTGCAATCATGGTTGACTTAAAGGCTTTTTTGTATTAAAATATATTTACAAAGTTTTAATCATTTATAAAACGGAGGTAAGAAAAATGTTTCCAAAAATTGGTATAAGACCTACCATAGATGGTAGAAGAGGTCCTCTTAAGGTAAGAGAATCTTTGGAAGAACAGACAATGAATATGGCGAAAGCTGCCAAGAAGCTTTTTGAAGAAAATCTTAAGTATTCCAACGGCCAGAGCGTTGAGGTTGTAATTGCCGACACTACCATAGGCCGTGTGGCAGAAGCTGGAGCTTGCGCTGAAAAGTTCAAGAGAGAGGGCGTAGAAATCACCCTTACAGTTACACCTTGCTGGTGCTACGGCTCCGAAACAATGGATATGGAAAGAAACACCATTAAGGCTGTTTGGGGCTTTAACGGTACAGAAAGACCAGGTGCAGTTTACCTTGCAGCAGTTCTTGCAGGCCATGCACAGAAAGGTCTCCCCGCATTTGGTATCTACGGCCACGATGTACAGGATGCTACAGACACATCCATCCCTGCAGATGTAGAGGAGAAGCTCTTAAGATTCGGACGCGCCGCAGTTGCTGCCGCTTCCATGAGAGGTAAATCCTATCTTCAGATTGGTTCTATCTGTATGGGTATCGCAGGCTCTATCATAGACACCGCATTTATCGAAGATTACTTTGGTATGCGTGTTGAATCCGTAGACGAGGTAGAAGTTATCAGAAGAATGTCTGAGGGTATCTATGACGAAGCAGAATACCAGAGAGCACTCAAATGGGCAAAAGAAAAGTGCAAGATGGGCTTTGACAAGAACCCCGAAGATATGCAGCTTTCTCCCGAAAAGAAAGAAGAACAGTTCGAATTTGTTGTTAAGATGGCTTGCATCATAAAAGACCTTATGAACGGCAACCCCAATCTCCCCGTAGGCTGCGAGGAAGAAATGGTTGGCCACAATGCTATTGCAGCAGGCTTCCAGGGCCAGAGACAGTGGACAGATTTCTATCCCAACTGCGACTTCCCCGAAGCTATGCACAATACCACATTCGACTGGAACGGTGCAAGAGAGCCTATGATTCTCGCTACCGAAAACGATGTACTTAACGCATTTGGTATGCTCTTTGGTAAGCTTCTTACAAACAGAGCACAGATGTTTGCAGATGTAAGAACATATTGGAGCGGGGATGCCGTTAAGAAAGCTACAGGATATGATATCGAAGGCAAGGCTAAGGAAGCAGACGGCTTTATCCACCTTATAAACTCAGGTGCTTGCTGTCTCGATGCAAACGGTGCTGCTAAGGACGAAAACGGCAACGGTATCATGAAGCCCTGGTATGAGGTTACACAGGCTGACCAGGATGCTATAATGGAAAATACCACATGGAACATGGCAGACCTCGGCTACTTCAGAGGCGGCGGATTCTCCTCCAGATTCTTAACAAAAGCAGAAATGCCTGCTACTATGATAAGATTAAATCTCGTTAAGGGCTTAGGTCCCGTTCTCCAGATTGCAGAAGGATGGACAATAGACCTCCCCGACGAAGTTTCCGATAAGCTCTGGGCTCGCACAGACTATACATGGCCTTGCACATGGTTTGCTCCCAGATGCACAGGCGAGGGCGCATTCAAGACCGCATATGATGTTATGAACAACTGGGGTGCTAACCACGGTGCAATAAGCTACGGACACATAGGTGCAGACCTTATTACACTTTGCTCCATCTTAAGAATCCCTGTATGCATGCACAATGTTCCCGAAGACAAAATCTTCAGACCCAGTGCATGGAATGCATTCGGTATGGATAAGGAAAGCGCAGATTACAGAGCTTGCCAGACATACGGACCTTTATTCAGATAATACCAAAATACAAAAGCAGCTGCTATGCAGCTGCTTTTTTTGCTAGTGCGCTCGGCATGCGTAATAACTTGGCGGTGAAAGTCCGCTACAGGCTTGGCAGTAGGAACTGTTAGCCAAAGACAAGGGCGTCCGTCGTGAGGCGGAGTCTGAAGGAAGTCGGAGGCAAAACCTCGGTCTGACGA
>JAZRKX010000003.1:0-8317 GCA_045646525.1 Clostridia bacterium
TAATTTCAATAGATTCAGAAAAAGAATATTACATATGTTTAACTACAAAAAATCTAATATTGGAAAGGCGGCTGCATAAAAGCTGCAACCGCCCTCAAAATTCCATTATTCAATTTTGACCCCAACTATTGACAAAGAGCCACAAAAAGTCCCAAAAGGGACTTTTTGTGTTTGGCACGCCCGATAGGAATCGAACCTACGACAACCCGGCGTCGGAGGCCGGTGCTCTATCCACTGAGCTACGGGCGCATATTTTAGGGAATGTAAAAAAAGTCCAGACCGCAAAAAGGCAGTAATGAAGCTATTAATCATGAGAAAAGCAGTTCATAAACTTAAGGATTTTAATGAATAGGTTGAAAAAGGTCTTTTTTGAGACCTTTTTCTTCGTTTTTTTGCCTTTTTGCTATAAGCAAACTTCGCCTCTCGCTGTATCTATATACAGCTTCGGGTACCCCAAATCAAGGCATAAAGCCTTGTTTTGGCTCAGTTTGCTCATTCTGACTCTTTTTTTCCTATTCCCAAGGGTTTGTAAAAAAATTCAAACGATTTTTTTTACAAACCCTGTGCGTATTTATATTATAGTTTTAAACACATTAAATATTTCCTCGGAAATATCGTCTATTGTTCTTATCTTGCCGTCATTTACACATGAGATTTTGTGCCAGCCGTATTTATCTGCTACGGAAACGGCATTCTCATATGATTTATTAAGATAATCGCTATCTGATTCGTGTATATCCTTAACATCGGACGAATCTATCTTGTTGGGGCGGTTTTTCATAAGCTCCATTGCGTATTTCACGGGCATATCCAAAAATATGACTAAATCAGGTTCAGGAAGCTCGAGCTTGCCGTATTCAAAATCATACACCCAATCCAAAAACTCGTCTTTCTGAGCCATATTTTCAATCTTGGATGCCTGATGTATCATATTTGAGGTTACATAACGGTCTGCTATTACCACATCGGCGCTGTTTAGTCTGTCCGCCCATTCACACTTAATGCTTCCAACCCTGTCCACAGCAAAAAAAGCAGATGCCATATAGGGATTTACATCGTTGGCATTGGTGCCGAACTTTCCGCCAAGATACATTTTCACAAGCGATGATGTATTGCTCTCGTAGTTTGGAAATACTATCTTTTCCGCTTTTAAATTCATAGAGGATATCTTTTCAAAAAGATTCTCTGTCTGAGTTTGCTTACCGCTTGAATCCACGCCCTCTATGACTACAAGTTTATAGTTTTTCATGATTACTCTCCCAAAAACAGCTTTCTCTTCTCTGCCATTTTGCCGCAGCTCATAGCACCCTCGGGGCATGGTGCACAAAGGCACGGAGGACCTGCATGCTTAAATATTGTGGGTGCTTTTTCTTTAACAAGTGTAAGCATTTTCCATGCCATATCCCTTATCTCCCATTGCGCTCTTTCGCAGCAACGGTGATTGAAAAAGTTAAGAAGGCTTCTGGCATTAAAGGTAGCTATCATCTTGGTCTCACAGGCATTGGGAAGTATGTACCTTGCATCCTCTATCGCCTTTTTCTCGGCAGCATTTTTGGCTTTCTTTTCGCTTATGCCATCTTTTATCATATTATCATAATGCTTTTTAAAAAGTATGTCCGATATTTCGTTATATTTTTTAAGGTCATCTTCCATAGCTTCCAAAAACAGTTTCTTGGCTTCGGGTTCCTGTTCTATTTCGGGAGGTATTATGTACTCAAATTTACCCTCATTTACATATCTCTGAGATTTAACGCTGTAGCTTGCAATTCTGTGACGGGTAAACTGTGCAAGAAGACTTCTTGATACACCCTCTATACCAAAGGTAAAGGTAATGTGCTCCAAGGGGCTTTCGTGTCCCATACTCATGAGTCTCTCGATGAAAGCCGTAGTCTTTTCGCAGTCAAGACCGTTTAAGATTCCGTCTATCTCCGAAGAAGAATAGCAAAGCTTTGCCGCAGCGGCAACTATCTTTTCACATTCGGGATTGTACTGAAGTAATTCTACATTCATTTTATTCACTCCTGCGGGAATTTTTTACCGTTTAAAAGAACTTTCAATCCAAACTTAGGAAGGTCGAGCATTCTTATAAAGCGTTTGGGTTGCTTTATGAGTCTGTAGAGCCACTCTATGCCGTGTTTCTGATAAAACTCGGGAGCGCGCTTTACCGTGCCCGCAAAAACATCAAGACTTCCGCCTATCCCCATAGCTACACCGAAATCAAGCTCGTCCTTGTGACTGTGAATCCACTTTTCCTGTTTGGGCGCTCCAAGGCACACAAAGAGTACATCGGGCTTTTTGTCATTTATATCATTTATTATTTCCTTTTCTTTTTCATCATCAAAATAGCCGTTCGATACTCCCGCAATTTTTATACCGGGATACCTTTTACATATTTCTTCGCCCGCTTTTTCGGCAACGCCCTCGGCAGAGCCAAAGAGATAAACACTTGCACCGTGCGGAGCAAGCTTTCGTAATACCTCACATGCGGTATCGTAGCCTGCGGCTCTCTCTGATATGGGATTGCCTACTATTTTGGAAGCATACACCACGCCTATGCCGTCGGCAAGAAGAACATCCGCACTGTTTAACACATGGCAAAACTCGCTGTCTCTGTAGGCAACCATAATGATTTCGGAATTTGGTGTATAGATGCACTTTTTTCTGTCGCCGTTTTTGATATATTGACAAACAAGTTCCGATGCGCTGTCAATAGAATGTTTGCTCACCCTGACACCTAGGATATTAACCTTTTGCATACTACACCTCCAGAAAATACTATTATCATTATACTATTCTTTTTGTGTAAAATCAATAGTAATTATACATTGGGCGGTATTTTGGATATAAGTCCTGTAAGGTGCTCGTCGTAGCCTATAACACCCAAAGTCCACTTGCCGTTATCGTATGTTACTTCGGTTACGGAAGCATTTGTTACCCATGTGAGATTTTTGGCTTCGCTAAGGTCAATTCCAAGCCATATGCAGCACATAACCCTTATTGCTGCAGCATGAGTGGCTATCATGACTGTCCCCCGCTCATTTTCGTCTGCAATGCGCTTAAGCTCATTTTCTATCCTCTGTTGAAGCTCCAAAGTGCTTTCGCCCCCGTCGCAGCGCACATTTCCGAAATCGCCGAGCCAAACCTGATAATTTTCGTAATTTGCAAGGATGTCGGTAAGCTCCCTACCCTCCCATTCTCCTGCAAAAATCTCCCTTAAGCCTTTTGTCTTTATCGGCTCAAGACCTATTAAATCCGCCAGATATTTTGCAGTATCATAGGCTCTTACAAGGTCACTCGAATATATGGCATCTATTCCCTTGTCCTTTAGGTACTCCGCAGTCTTTCTGCCTTGCTTGTGCCCAAGCTCTGTAAGTCCCAAATCCGTGTGCCCGAGAAAGCGTCTTGTAGCATTGCCCTCGCTCTGACCGTGCCTTACTATATAGAATTTTGTCATGTCAAAACTCCTTTCACGCAAAAGTGGGATGTAAAAATTACATCCCACTTCAGTATTAATCTTTTAAAAGTCTTTCCAATCTATCGATTCCCTCTTTGATGTTTTCCATGCTTGTAGCATAAGACCAACGAACATAGTCGGGTGCGTCAAAGCCGTTACCGGGTACTACGGCAACAAGCTCCTTATCAAGAAATACCTCTGCAAAATCATCTGCAGAATTTATGAGCTTACCGCCTATGGTCTTGCCCTTTAATTTGGATATATTCATCATTACATAGAAAGCACCCTGAGGCATAAGACAGCTAACACCGTCTATAGCATTTATTCTCTGTGCCATGTACTTGCGTCTCTCATCGAATGCACCAAGCATCATTTTGAGGTCATCTGTAGGACCTGTAAGTGCCGCAACTGTTGCCGCCTGAGCAATGGAGTTGGGGTTGGAGGTTGTATGGCTCTGTACATTGCCCATAGCTTTGGCAATCTGTGCATTGGAAGCAGTAAAGCCGATTCTCCAGCCTGTCATGGCATAGGTCTTGGAAACGCCGTTTATGATTATGGTAAGGTCCTTAATATCTTCACCAAAGGATGCAATGCTCACATGCTTTGCACCGTCGTAGATTAGGTGCTCATAGATTTCGTCGGAAATAACATAGATATTATTTTTAACCGCTACATCCGCAATAGCTTTTAGTTCCTCCTCTGTATAAACCATACCTGTAGGGTTGGAGGGGCTGTTTAATACTATAGCCTTGGTTTTGGGAGTAATGGCAGCTTCGAAATCTGCTGCAGAGAACTTAAAGCCCTTTTCCTCGGTGGTATAGAGTACCACGGGAACACCGTCGTTATACTTAATCATTTCGGGATAGCTAACCCAATACGGTGCAGGTACTATAACCTCATCACCGGGATTTAAGATAGCACCGAAAGCATTTATAAGCGAGTGCTTGGCACCGTTGCTTACCACTATCTGTGACGGCTCGTAACTTAATCCGTTGTCATCCAGAAACTTCTTGGCAATGGCTTTCTTAAGCTCCAAGGTTCCCGAAGCGGGTGTGTACTTGGTAACACCATTATTTATAGCAGCGATTGCCGCTTCTTTGATATGAGCCGGTGTATCGAAATCCGGCTCGCCTGCGCCAAAGCCTACGACATTCATGCCGTCTGCTTTCATCTGCTTGAACTTAGCGTCAATCATAAGCGTGGGCGAGGGGGATATAGTTTTAAACTTGTTTGATATTTCCATTTTGAGTCCTCCAAATCAGCTATAAAATACAATGTAACAATTCTAACACAAAACCAATAAAATTGCAAGTTTTTTAGAATGAAAATTCATTTTCGAGTAATTTTTAGCTCTTTTGCTTCAAAAAATATGGTTTTTTTGAAAGTTATTATATCTTTTCGCCAATTTATCATTCAAATGCAGCCTCAATGTAATTTATTGTTCTTTTGGATGTATATACCTCGCACACATCAAAGCTTATATCTTCGTATTTGCTGTAGTATGTAAGAAACACCATTGCAGCACTTTTTATCCTCTGTTGCTTCTTATAGTTCACCGCTTCCGAGGCATAGCCGAAATCAGCATTGTATCTTGTCTTGACCTCTACAAATGCAAGATGTGCACCCTTTTGAGCTATGATATCTATTTCACCGCGCGCGGCTCTGTAGTTGCGCTTTATAATTTCGTAGCCGTTTGCGGTAAGGTACTTGCAGGCTATATCCTCACCTATTCGTCCCACCGAGGTTGTATTCATTACTTTACACCCCGAAACGAAAGTCTGTGTATGGGGCACGGACCATACTTTTGTATTGCCTCAAGATGCTCCTTTGTACCGTAACCCTTGTGCTTCTTGAAGTTGTATTCGGGATATACGCTGTCGAGCTCCATGATGTATCTGTCTCTGGAAACCTTGGCGAGGATGGAAGCCGCCGCAATAGACATACTCTTGGCATCACCCTTAACTATGGTTTCATACGGCACGCTCATCTCACCGCAGCGGTTGCCGTCTATAAGCGCTATATCAGGCTTTATCGAAAGTGAAGAAACTGCCATATTAAAGCATTTCAAAGTGGCATTTAGTATATTTATTCTGTCTATCTCTTTTTCATCTACAGACACTATAGAATATGCAAGAGCTTTATCGATGATAACATCGAACAGTTCTTCTCTCTTCTTTTCCGTGAGTTTTTTTGAATCGTTTATCTCGGGAATGTACACTCCTTTTTCGAATATAACTGCCGCGGCAAACACAGGTCCTGCAAGCGGACCTCTGCCAGCCTCGTCTACACCTGCAATGTATTTGCACCCGTTTTCGTAATACTTATTTTCAAATTCGAGCATCAATTATTCCTCCGTAAAATCCGACGGCTTTTCGAGGGATATCCTGCCAAGCTTAGAGCCACGGAATTCATCTAAAAGTATCTTGGCGGCACGCTCGGTATCTATCTCTCCGCCCGAAACTACAAATCCTCTCTTTCTGCCCAGAAGCTCCAGAAGTTCATAACCCTCAAGCTCATCAAAATCCGTCATCTTATATCTGTCTGTAAGACTTTGGGGATAAAGCTTCTTTAAAGTAGTGAGAAGCTTGCAGGCTATTTCCTCCAAATCCATTATTTCGTCCTTTATAGCTCCTGTAAATGCGAGCTTTTCGCCTACAGATACATCCTCAAACTTGGGCCACAAGATACCCGGTGTATCCAGAAGCTCAAATGAATTTGCAAGTCTTATCCATTGCTTTCCTCGGGTTACTCCGGGACGGTCTCCCGTGATTGCGCTCTTTTTACCAGAAAGTTTGTTTATAAATGAGGATTTACCTACATTGGGTATTCCAACAACCATCATCTTTATGGGGCGGTTTACAAGACCGCGCGCTCTGTCATGCTCTATCTTGTCCTTTAATATCTCTTTGCAGGCTGAAAAAATATCATTTAACGGCTTTCCGCTTACAGATGAAATGCTTTTTACATGAAGACCTTTTGATACAAAGTACTTTTCCCATTCCGATGTGATTCTGCTGTCGGCAATATCGGATTTATTGAGTACCACAAGTCTTGGCTTATTTGGGAATATTTCATCTATTGCTGGGTTTCTGCTGCTTAAGGGAATTCTGGCATCAAGAAGCTCCACAACTATATCTATGAGCTTTTGATTTTCCTCCATCATTCGTCTTGTTTTGGTCATATGACCGGGATACCATTGTATATCCATAATACTCTCCTGTTTAAATTAACGGCACCTCGGATTACCGCGGTGCCGAATTTATTAATATAATGTACCGAAAGTTTCAAAAGGAAGAAGCCTTATCTGTGCTTTTCCGATTATATTGTCGAGCGGTACCGCGCCGACATCCTTGCTGCGGCTGTCGTGGCTTCTGTTTCTGTTGTCACCGAGCACAAAAACCGTTCCCTCGGGAACAGTAAACGGAAATTCTGTAGCGTTCTGACTCTTTCCGTATATTTCTTCGGAAATATAATCCTCTTCCAGTGTAACACCGTCTACCACTACTTTGCCGTCCTCTATATCCACAGTCTGTCCCTCAAGCGCAATTACTCTCTTTACATATGCGGTATCCTTGTTGGGTGAGCGGTCTTCCTCGCTTATTGAGGGATTGAAGATTATGATATCGCCCTGCTGTGGCTTATTGTACGCTATAATTCTTGTAAAGAGTCTGTCGCCATCCTCCAGGGTGGGATACATACTCTCGCCCTCTACCTCCACAAGTGTGAACACAAAATTACGCATAATAAGGGCTATGATAATAGCCAGTACTATAGAAACTACCCAGTCCATAACTTCCTTCTTCCAGTTCTTAGGTGAAGAATTGCTGATTTCTTCCTGAGGGGTATCATTCTCTATGTTGAAATTCTCGTTATTTTCCATATTAACATACCTCCAATATATAAACAAAGCTATGGGCATAATTGACCATAGCAGTAACAGCGCAAGTTTTGTAAAGAGGACTTATTATAAGTCCTCTTTACAAATAAATGGTTATATTTTCTCTTTAACTCTTGTTGCCTTACCGACTCTGTCACGAAGGTAGTAAAGTTTTGCTCTTCTGACTTTACCTTTTCTGACAACTTCGATTTTAGCAAGTTTAGGAGAATTTACAGGGAAAGTTCTTTCCACGCCTACACCGTAAGAAATTCTTCTTACAGTAAAGGTTTCTGTAATACCGCCGTGTTTCTTGGAAATGATTGTTCCTTCAAACACCTGGATTCTTTCTCTTGTACCTTCTTTGATAAGCACATGAACTTTAACAGTGTCACCAATGCAAAGTTCAGGAAGGTCTGTTCTTAACTGTGCGCTTGTTAAGCTTTCAATAATATCCATATTATTTATCCTCCTCTCTCCGTAGACGTTCGTGCAAAGCACTAAATTCAGCTCCAACGGCTGATTTTGCAGAGGACCGTCCGTATACATTTAGATAGTTTACCATAATTATGGTAAAAATGCAAGTGTTTTTTTAAAATTTTTAAAATTTATTTTTCGCCATTTTCAAGCATATCGGGGCGCTTTTCCATAGTTTCTTTCAAAGCCATTTCATGACGCCATTTTGTGATAAGAGCATGATTTCCGCTTAAAAGCACATCGGGTACTTCTCTGCCGTGAAAAACGGGCGGTCTTGTATAATGAGGGTACTCTAAAAGCCCCGAATAATGCGACTCATCGGTAAAACTATCCTCATTTGAAAGCACACCCTCAATCATTCGGCTGACAGAATCTATAACCACCATTGCAGGAATTTCTCCTCCGGTTAAAACATAATCACCGATTGAAACCTCTTCATCAACAATTTCATCAATTATTCTCTGGTCTACACCCTCGTAATGACCACATAATATAACAATATCATCCATCCT
>JAZRKX010000004.1:0-22754 GCA_045646525.1 Clostridia bacterium
CGACATGGCTTCGATCCGACATCGAATGAAGAGTCTTTGCTATACCGAAGGATACTGCAAAAACCACAAGTCCCACAGCATCGTCAAGAGCAACTATTGGGAGAAGAAGTCTTGTAAGAGGTCCGTCTGCCTTGTACTGGCGCACAACCATAAGAGTTGCGGCAGGTGCTGTAGCAGTGGCTATGGCACCGAGTGTTATAGCCTGAGCGAGTGATATCTTGTCGGGCATCATAAAGTGAAGACCTATAAGAACTGCGTCCACAAGAAGTGCCGCAACAAGAGCCTGAACTACACCTATTATAAGAGCCTGCTTGCCTGTTTTCTTAAGCTCATCCACACGGAATTCATTTCCTATGGAAAAGGCAATAAATGCAAGCGCTACTTCGGATATAAGCGTAAGTCTTGATACTGCATCATGTGTATTAAAACCAAGACCGTCTATGCCAAGGGCACCCAGACAGTAAGGTCCTATGAGGACACCTGCAATAAGATATGCGGTAACAGACGGAAGCTTTAAGAATTTAAACGCCCTTGTCATAAGAAGTCCTGCAAGCAGGGCTATGGATACGGAGAGTAAAGTACTCATTATAAAACATCTTCTTTCTTAATATTTTGCCAAAAATTCGCATGATGACATTATATCACCGTTGTGTCAATATTTCAACAATAATTTTTTATAAATCTTTAATGTTTTTTGCTGTTTTTTTGTGCATAAATAAAACCGAACCTCGCATACGGGGTTCGGCTCTTGTCTATTATCTGTTATATTCTTTTATCTTGCGGTCTATCCGGCGCTTTGCCTCTTTCTCCGCTATGGCATTTCTTTTATCGTAGAGCTTTTTACCCTTGGCGAGCGAAAGCTCTATTTTGACCTTTGAGCCCTTGAGATACACCTTGGTGGGTATGAGCGAATATCCGTCTTCCTTGACCTTTCCTATGAGACGCCTTATCTCCGCCTTGTGCATAAGGAGTTTGCGCTCTCTTAAAGGGTCTTTGTTGAAGATATTGCCCTTTTCGTAAGGGCTTATGTGCATACCGATAAGCATTACCTCACCGCTTTGCACCGAGGCAAAGGAGTCCTTTAAGTTTACCTGCCCCGCCCTTATAGACTTAACCTCTGTGCCCGCAAGAGATATTCCGCACTCGTAGGTTTCCTCTATGAAGTAATCGTGATATGCCTTTTTGTTTTGTGATATAAGCTTTATGCTCTCTTTGTCTGCCATATAAGTCACCTTAGTTCAAAATTTATATTTCCGCTCTGCAAATCCACAGATGCTACAATAATGTCCACGCTGTCTCCTATTCGGTATGACTTGCCCGTGTGTTCGCCCGTAAGCGAAAGGTCTGCAGTGTCGAACACATAGTAATCGTCTCGTAAATCAGAAAGACGCACAAGCCCCTCTATACCGTTTTCGAGCTGGGCATAAAAGCCGAAGTTTGTACAGGAGCTTATGATAGCGCTAAACTCATCGCCTATATGCGAGTGCATATACTCTGCCTTTTTGATATCATCTGCCTCGCGCTCCGCTTCCATTGCACCAAGCTCGGTTTCGCTTGATTTAACGGAAACCTCGGATACAAATTTCTTGTAGTACCTCGCTCTTTTTTCCGAAATCCCGCATGAAATAAACTCTTTTATAATTCTGTGTATAGCAAGGTCGGGATATCTCCTTATGGGCGATGTAAAGTGGCAGTAATACTTAAACGAAAGTCCAAAATGCCCGAGACATTCAGCGGAGTACTTTGCTTTCATAAGAGAGCGAAGCATAACCTTATTTACAATAAGCTCTTCCCTCTTGCCCTTTACCTCATTTACAATTTTTGCATATTCACCCGGGTGGGCGCTGTTTGAAAGGCGGTAGCCCATATTGGATGCAAAGTCATTGAAAGCACGGATTTTGTCCGAAGACGGTTTCTCGTGAATTCTGTATACAAAGGGTATTTCCGTCCAGAAAAACTGTTCTGCAACAACCTTATTTGCAAGAAGCATGAATTCTTCTATTATCTTATTTGACACTCCGCTGTAATGCTTGTACACATCTACAGCCCTGCCGTTTTCGTCGGTTACAATTTTAATCTCGGGGAAGTCGAAGTCTATACTGCCCTGTGCCATTCGTTTTGTACGCAGTATGCCTGAAAGCGTCTCCATGGCTTTAAGCTCGTCTGCTATATGGCTGTATTTATCGGAAAGCTCTTTGTCGCCCTCTAAAATTGCAGTTACATCATCATATGTCATGCGCTCGCAGGAACGTATTATACCCTCGCAGATTTCGTGGTCTGTCACTTCGCCGTTTTCGTTTATTTTCATCACAACGGAAAGGGTGAGTCTGTCCTCACGCGGATTAAGACTGCATATGCCGTTGGAAAGCTTTTTGGGAAGCATGGGAACTACACTTCCAGGAAAATACACACTTGTGCCTCGGGAAAGTGCCTCTCTGTCTAAAGGACTGCCCTCTGTAACATAGTGGGTAACATCGGCAATATGAACACCGAGCGTATATATACCGCCCTCATATTTTATTCCTACCGCATCGTCAAAATCACGGCTGTCTGTACCGTCTATGGTAAAGATTTTTTCTCCCCTGAAATCCGTTCTTGATGCTATATCCGCCTCGGATATGGTATCATTTATATTCTCGCATTGCATAGTAACTTTTTGGGGGAATTCTTCCTTAAGACCGTGGGCACGCATTACTGATAGCATATCCACTCCCTTTGCATCGGGATAGCCGAGAACTTCGGCTATTTCTCCCTCGGGCTTGGAATTGTACTTTTTGGGGTCGTGCCACTTGGTAATGCGGGCAACAACCTTTTGTCCGTTTCGGGCATTTCCGAATCTTCTTTTGGATATGAATATATCAAACGGTATCTTTTCGTCATCGGGAATTACAAAGCCGAAATTACGGTTGTTTTCAAATGTGCCTACCACAAGGTCGGTCTTTCTTTTTATAATCCTTACAACTCTGCACTCAGGTCCTCTCTCGGTTTTAGCCAAAGGTTCCGCCAGAACTGTGTCACCCGTCAGCGCTCCGAGAAGGTGTGACGGCGGTATGAACACATCCTCTCTGTCCTCTCTTTCAAGAAAGCCAAAGCCTCCCCTTGCAAGAGCCACCGTCCCCTTAAGATAACCTAATTTTTCGGGCGAGGCATACTTTTTTTTGGATGTTTTTATAATTGAGTTTTCCTCTGTAAGCTCGTTTAATATAAGCATGAGCTCCTCTCTGTCGTCGAAAGGGATGCCAAGCATGAGCATCATTTCCTCTATGTTTACGGGAGGGTAGCTTTCGTCGGACAAAAAGTTTAGTATAGTTTGTTTTCTATCCATATTTACACCTTGAATACTTTTTAAAAGAAGTATTCCCTAAAAACGGTTAAATCATAATTCGTTTTCTTTTTGTATTACATCATCGAGCCTTTTTTCGCAAAAATCCAGAAATTCAATCCATATTTTGTTATTGATGAATTTATTTTCACCTGTAGTTAAAAGGATTTTTCCATTTTCTTCGGTATTGTTATTCCACACATGGTTGCCTATGAACACATCTACCCTCTTTTGTCTTAATCTTTCCAGAGATTTACGGTAATCCTCACGGCAATTATCGTAGTCGAACCAAGGCTTTGTAAGGGTGTTTACACCTGCTCCGCCAAAGGTACCTACCTTATATACAGTTCCGTCCTCTTCAGTTTCAAAGAAAAGAGATATACAGCCCTCGGTGTGTCCGGGAGTTTCCATTATTTCGATTTTGGTATTTCCAAGTTCTACGGTGTCTGCGTCTCTTAATGTATGGTCTGCAACAAAGTGCTTTTTAACCTTTTCAAAATCCTTTTCGCCTATAAAGGTTTCAGCACCCGAAAGATGCGCAAGCGCAGCTGTAGCCTCGGTGTGGTCACCGTGCCAATGAGTATGTATTATGTACTTAATGTCATAGGGTGAAAAGCCAATCTTGTATATGGAGTTTATAACAAGGTGGAGCGTGTCGGCATAGCCGGTATCTATAAGTATAAGTCCGTCGCCTGTATCTATAAGATGCGCTGAGGCAGGATATGTACCTACAAAGTACACATTTCCTATAATCTTAAAGGGCTCCATGGCACCCTCGTAATGATTTTGAAATTTTTTTCTTGTAAACATAAATTACTCCTTAGTTATATAATCTATAAGTTCTCCGATAGCCGTCCTGTCAGTATAGTCACCGTCGCAGTCGCACAGGTCTATAAGAAGTTTTTCCATTTCGGTGAGATTTTGCTTACCCGACATGAGCTTTTTAAGACTCTTTATAGCAGTTCTATGTACAACGGAAAGCTCGGAAACTACCATCCTTCCAAGGAAATTAAACACCTTTATCTGCTTGGGAAGACCTTTTTTAAAGTTCTTTTCTATCACAAGCTTATCGTAATAATCTCTGCAATCTATAGGGGTAATTCCTGTGGTATATACGGCAATCTTTTTGCCCTTTAATACATCGAGGTTTTTGGTAATAAGGCTTACACCTGCAATTACCTCGGCATAGAGACCTCCGCCGTATATGATGGTATCGTAATCTTTAAGGTCTTCTACCCTGACGCCTTTAGCCTCTACCGCCTCGCACAAAAGTTCATCTGCTATCCACTCGGCATATGCCTTTGTAGAGCCGTATTTTGATTTATATATAACTATGGCTTTCAAGCTATCATCTCCGATTTGATGTTTTTAAGAAATTATATGTTAGGTTTCCTCTTCATATTCTGTCAGAAAGGAAGCTTTTTCCCATCTTTTTTCCACTCCATGAATTCTGCAGTTGCACAGAAAAGCACATCGCCCGAAGAGTTTATGGCGGTTTCCAGAGAATCCTGAACTACTCCTATAATAAAGCCTACCGCAACAACCTGCATGGCAATATCCTGACCCACACCCAGAAGCGAACATGCCATGGGTATAAGAAGAAGTGAGCCTCCCGCAACACCCGAAGCACCGCAGGCACCCAGAGTTGCCACAAAGCTAAGAAGAATTGCAAGAACAATATTTACATTAATACCCTGTGAAAAAGCTGCCGAAAGCGCCATTACCGTTATGGTTATAGCGGCACCGTCCATGTTGATTGTAGCGCCAAGGGGTATGGAAACGCTGTAATATTCTCTGTCCAGACCGAGTCTTTCGCAAAGGCTCATGTTTACAGGTATGTTTGCCGCAGAGCTTCTTGTGAAAAAAGCAGTTATGCCCGATTCCCTGAAGCACTTAAATACAAGCGGATAAGGATTTCTCTTAAGAGAGATTGCTACAATAAGCGGGTCTACTATAAATGCTACCGCAAGCATACATCCCACAAGCACTGCAAGAAGCCTGCCGTAATCGGTAAATATCTCCAAACCGTATTCGTTTACGGAAGAGTACACAAGCCCCATTATACCAAAGGGTGCAAACTGAATAACCCATGCAACCGCCTTTGATACCGCATTTGATATATCGGACAGAACTTCTTTTGTCTTATCGCCTGCTCCCATTCTCAAAGCAAGTCCAAGCACAACCGCCCATGTGAGAATACCCACATAGTTACCCTCTATTATTGCTTTTACGGGGTTCATAACCATATTTGAAAGAAGTGTTGAGAATACCTCGCCAAGACCTGCGGGTGCACTGTTTTCTGCTGCCGCGGAAAGAGGTATTGTTACCTTAAACATATAGCTTCCCATTACGGCAACTACCGCTGCAAGAAAGGTACTCAAAAGGTAAAAGAATATAACCTTGGTAAATCGCTTTCCTATACCGCTTGCTGCCGATGAAAGTGAAGAAATAACAAGCACAAAAACAAGTATTGGTGCAATGGCTTTCAGTGCGCCTACAAATATAGTTCCAAACACCGCCGCAAAGCTTGCCTGCGGAACCCACAGACCAAGGCATATACCTATAATAAGTCCGAGGGCTATCCTTAAGATAAGCGGTGACTTTATGTAATATCCAAAAAACTTTTTCATGATTATCCTCCATATATTTTAAATCTTACAGTATAAAACAAAATGAACAAACAAGGTGAGTACCGCACAAAGCGGAACTGTAATTCTGAAACGCATCTTGGATGTTTTGTGGTTGAATACCACCATACCAAACATTGCGCCCAAACCGCCCAGAAGAAATGCCGCAAATAAAAGAGACCTCTCTCTGATACGCCTTGTTGCCCTCAGCGCGCGGGATTTGTCCAACCCGTAAAAGAGCATTACAAGTGCATTCCATATAAGTAAAACTGCATTTATAAAGCCCATTAATCTGCCTTTACCTTTACAACGATTTTTTTAACAAGTGTGTTTTCTCCTTTGTATGCTATGCCCGGTCTGTGTATATCCTCGGGGAAGAAAATTGCATATTCGCCCGAAGCTGCATTGCACACCGATGCATCCGAAAAGTTCTCATAAAATTCCACATCCTTGACATCATTGTACTCGGATTTCAAAGTGGCTTTGGAAATATCAAATACCTCCATTGTCTCCACTCCGGATACTATATACTGGATGTCTATATAGTTTCTGTGACCCTCGCTTTTGCAATCCTCTGCATTTTTTGTGTTGTATTCCTGTATGGAAGCATAGAGGTCGCTTCCGTTTATTTCGTATTTGCCCGCGGGCAGATTTTCCGATACGGCTTTAGCTATAAATTCAAAGCCCTCTTTGAAATACTTATTTACTCCGTAGTATTTTTCGCAATCTTTAAGTGTAGCGTAAATCATGTTTTTATCTCCTTTAAAAATCTTTTACTGCTCTATAGCTTTATTTTTCCACTTGCCTCTTAAATAGAATATAACTGTTATAACGGCACCCAATACCCATGACGCAAGAAGAGAAATCTGTATACACACGTTCTGTCCGTTGGGCAGGTCGGGTGTTCTTGTAAGATAAGATATTCCGTAAGCCAGAGGTATTCTTATGGCAACTGTGGATATAAGAGAAATCCACATAGGCGTCATGGTGTCGCCAGCTCCTCTCATTATACCTGAGAGAGACTGTGTAACCGCAACTGCAATATAGCCTGCGGCAAGTATTCTCATAAGATAATTACTCATGTTTACAAGCTCTTTTGTATCTGTAAATATAGCCATAAGGTATTTACCGAATATAAGAAGTATACCTGTTATGATTGTAGAGCAGGCAACCGCAATTAATGTACCTTGCTTGGCACCCTGGGTAACTCTGTCGTGAAGTCCCGCACCGATATTCTGCCCTGCATATGTGGTAAGTGCAAGACCGAAGGAAAAGTTTGGCATCATGGCAAAGCCGTCTACACGCATTATGACAACATTTGCCGCAATAAAAAGTTCTCCGAACTGATTTGTAAGAGACTGTACCACTATCATTGCAGAGGAGAATATAGCCTGTGTAAGACCTGCAGGTATACCAAGACTTATAACCCTTTTTGCATACTCTGCCTTGGGCTTAAGATAATACAGGTTAAAGTCAAAGTAATCTTTCATTCTGGAAAGCTTTATCAAACAAAGTGCCGAAGACACAAACTGCGCTATAATTGTAGCAAGTGCCACACCCGCAACTCCCATATTAAGTTCTGCAACAAAGTATATATCAAGTACAATGTTTATAACCGTAGCCACAAGAAGATACAAAAGTGCAGAGAACGAATCTCCCAGACCTCTTAATATACCGCTTAATATGTTGTAATAGCCCATGCCTGCAATACCCATGAGGGATATAAAAAGATACCAGTAACAATCATTTATGATACTGTCGGGTGTGTTCTGCATTTCAAGTACAGGCATTATAAGGGGCGTTGCAAAAATCATAAGCGCCGCGCATGAAACTAATGTAACTACAATGGAAGTACCTACAGTATGTGAAATTGCTTCGCGGTTTTTGGCGCCGACATACTGAGAAACCATAACATTTGCTCCCGAGGATATACCCATAAAAAGCACCAGAAGCATATTTAATATCGGCAGGGCGCTTCCTACCGCCGCAAGTGCGTTATCGCCGACATACTGTCCTACAACTATACTGTCTACCGTACTGTACAGCTGCTGTGCAATATTTCCTATGAGCATGGGAAGAGTAAACGCTATGATGCTCTTCCACGGTGCTCCCTTTGTCATGTCTGTAGGTGTGTTGAGTTTTTTGAACATTTGAATACCTCTTTAATCTGTCATTTGTTTTTTTACATATTTTCCTAATTTACACTATACCACAAAACATTAATAATTTCAATGTAAGAAATATATTTGTAACAAAAAATCAGAGGCTTGTGAAAACCTCTGACTTTTTTAACAAACTTAATTATTTTATTTCGGGAAGGCTTGCCGCAGCAACGGACTGACCTACTCTTCTTGAATTTTCGTCGGGGATGTGAAGCTTTATCTTCTTGGAAAGCTCGGGGAACTCCTTGTCGAGTACTTCCTGTGCCCTGTCCAAAAGAATTACTCCGCCCTCTCCCGAGGTAACTCTGCCCATTATAAGAACATGCTTGATATCGTAGAATTCTGTATAGAAAGCTATTGCATAGCCGAAGTATGCACCTATTGTATCGTAGATATCCTTGGCTCTTTCGTCGCCCTCTGCCATGAGCTTCTGTACAACCTTAAGCTTTTCAGCGGGGGAAAGGCTCTCATCAAGCTCAATTCCCGCATAGGGAGCAAGCTTAATTACGCCGTCCTGCGAGAAATACTTAACACCGCAGCCATAGTCACCCGACCATTCATCCACCATTGCATCGGTGTTGAAATCACAGGGAACAAATGCAAGCTCGTTAAGCCAGCCTGTAATGTTACCGTTGGGGTCTACATAACCGCCCGCCTCGGAGGTGCCCATTGCAACACCGAGTACGGAATTATCGCCTAAGTCCATTGCACCTGCAAGTGCTGTAACATCACCGTCGTTTGCAACCTCTATCGGAATATTCTCACCGATTTCCTTTGCTACATCTATGTACATATTCTTGACTTTCTTATCGAAGTCCTCGTCGCTTACCTTTAAGAAGAGCGAAGCTACCATTATACGATTATCTACATATACGCCTGCGCTCGATACACCTATTGCATCTACTCTGGGCATATGCGAAGCCGCTGTCTTCATAGCCTCGAGAATACCGTTGTAGTGATAGTCGGGGTCCTCGTTTATCTTGGGGAACCATACTACCTCTTCGGAATATACGCTTTCACCGTTTACAACAGCGCTCACCTTACGGTCGCTTCCGCCTGCATCAAATCCGATTCTGCAACCGTCTAAGTGTCTGCCTATGGGTGCGGCACCCGATACATCGGAGGGCGCATCCTCATATGTGCGGATTTCAACCTCAAAGGGCTTTTCGTATACTCTTTCCATAAAGCATACATCAAAATCTCTCATTCCGCCGTGAGTATAAGCTTCTTTAATCTTATTTCCCACGACCTCGCTTCCTGCGATTATTATTCTGTAGCCGCCTGCCACCCAGAGAAGAGATTTTGCCATTCTTTCCACAAAAGCAAAGTTCTCCTCATCGTGACCTGTGCCGTCCTTATAAATGCGTGTTTTGTAGGTGGTTATATAGCCCTTGTTTCTCTCTATGGCTATTACCATATCCTGTCCGTTTTCCTTTGTGGCTTCGCGCATCTCTCTGCATACTACAGAAAGCGGCATAAAGCCGGGGTCTAATTTTGCGTTTACCTTAAGCTTCATATTTAATCTTACCTCCTATGATTGTTGTATTTACATTAAATTCATTGTCTGTAATTATGATATCCGCATCCTTGCCCACTTCCAGCGAGCCTTTTTTGTCCTGCATCCCTATAACTGCTGCAGGATTTAAAGATGCGCAGTTTACACACTCCCAAAGCGGAATGGAAGAGGATGTATACACATTCCATACACCCTTATTTAATTTAAGAGTGCTTCCTGCTATGGTGCCGTCTGTAAGACGGCATACTATACCGTCATATATTATCTTCTCACCGCCGAGGGTGTACTCGCCTATCGGAAGTCCGCCTGCGGGGAGACAGTCTGTTATAAAGCAGAGCTTTCTGCCCTTTAATTTAAAGAGCATATCGTAAAATGCCGATGAAACATGGAATTTGTCGACAATAAGCTCACAGGACACATCGGTATTAAGTGCCGCAGTTACCACACCGGGCTCTCTGTGAGAAAGCGGTGTCATGGCATTGAAAAGATGCGTAACATGCGAGGTGCCTGCCGCAACAGAGTCACATGCGGTCTTATAGTCTGCCGAGGTGTGTCCCATGGATATCACAACATCGGTATCTCTTCTTATGGCTCTTATGCCCTCGAAATCGTTTTCGTCCACATCGGGAGCAAGTGTGATTGTCTTTATGATATCGGAATACTCTTTAACGAATTGGGCATCTATCTTCTTAATATGTCTTTCGTCCTGAGCGCCTTTTTTGGCAGGGCTTATAAATGGTCCCTCCGCATGACATCCGAGAATCGCACTGCCGTCCCAGTCCTTGCTTTCTTCTTTGAGCTTTCGCAGAACCTCAAGAGAGCCTTTTATTACCTCCATGTCCACCGTCATAGTGGTAGGAAGATATCCTGTAACACCGTTTGCTGCTATTCCCCTGGAAATAGTGCGTATGCTCTCCTCGCTGGCATCGCACACATCGCATCCGCTGTAGCCGTGTATATGTAAATCTATAAGTCCGGGGGCAACATATCCGCCCTTGGCATCTATAATATCGGCCCCTGAGGGTACCTTATCCACAGGAATTATGCCCTCGATTTTATCCGAATACAAAAGAGCACAATCTGTAAGAATTCTGTCCTTTAAAATGATTTGTCCGTTTATAATTACATTCATAAAAAACACCTCCCATTTTATAATTAAATATTAGCACTAAAGCATGATTTTGTCAATGAAATAGTATACAAATTTTTACATTCAAAAAACATGCTAACTTTATGTGCTAATTTATGACAGTATATATAAATATCCACATGGGAAAAATCGTATTAAAACATTTCAAAAGGAGCGCTTATCATGAACAAGGTTGAAATATGCGGTGTAAATACTGCCAAGCTTCCCACCCTATCCCGAGAGAAAAAGGACGAGCTGCTCAAGAAGATAAAAGAGGGCAACACCTTTGCACGCGAGGAATTTGTAGAGGGAAACTTAAGACTTGTGCTTAGTGTAATACAGAGATTCGCAAACAGGGGCGAAAATCCCGACGACCTTTTTCAAGTGGGATGTATGGGACTTATAAAAGCCATAGACAATTTTGACATCAGACAGAATGTGCAGTTTTCCACATACGCCGTACCCATGATAATAGGCGAGGTAAGAAGATATTTGAGAGATAATAATTCTGTAAGGGTAAGCCGTTCTTTAAGAGATACCGCCTACAAAGCTCTCAAGATAAAGGAAGAGCTTACCATAAAAAACGGAAAGGAGCCTACGATAAGTGAGATTGCAAAAGAGCTTAATATGTCCAAGGAGGATGTGGTACTTGCCCCTTCTTCCATACAGGACCCCGTCTCGCTTTACGAACCTATATATAATGACGGAGCCGATGCGATATTCGTGATGGACCAGCTTGGCGACACCAAAAACACCGACGAAAACTGGCTGGAGGAAATAGCCCTCAAAGAAGCGTTAAAAAAGCTTTGCGCAAGGGAAAAACGGATTCTCGATTTGCGGTTTTTTAAGGGCAGAACGCAGATGGAGGTTGCATCAGAGCTTGGTATAAGTCAGGCGCAGGTATCAAGACTTGAAAAAAGTGCACTGTCGCACATGAAAAAGCATATATAAATATTCCCGAGGTGTGAATGAATTTTACTCACACCTCTTTTTACATAATTTACGCTCAAAAGTTGTTGCAATATCATATAATAATATGATATACTTAATTATGTATGATTTGGAAAGCGAGGCTTTTTTAAAATTGAACATAAATATACGCGGTTTAAACATAAATTACATATGCGAGGGTGAAGGCGAGTGCGTTGTTCTGCTCCACGGCTGGGGCTCAAACATTACTCTATTTAAGGGTATTACAGAACTTCTCAAAACCAAATACAAGGTGTTGGCACTCGATATGCCCGGCTTCGGTCTCTCCGATGAGCCGTCAACTCCGTGGTGTGTAGAGGACTATGCGGATTTTATCATAGAATTCTTATCGCACTTCGATGTTAAATCGGCCAGCTTTCTCGGACACTCGTTTGGCGGCAGGGTAATAATAAAATTGTTCGGAAAAGAGACTCTGCCCTTTAAGATACCAAAGGTAATACTTGTTGACAGCGCAGGTGTTAAACCCAAAAAGACGATTTCCCAGAAATTAAAAATCGCCGCATATAAAACGGGCAAAAAAATACTTAAAACCACAGTTATGCAAAACCTCTTTCCCGATGCACTAAATAAACTTGCATCCAGAAGCGGCTCGGCAGACTACAGGGCGGCATCGCCTGTTATGAGACAGACTATGGTTAAGGTTGTAAACGAAGACCTTACACATCTTTTCTCAAAGGTTACCTCCCCCACACTTCTCGTATGGGGCGAGAACGATAGCGCAACTCCCGTATCGGATGCCGAAATTATGGAAAAACTCATGCCTGATGCAGGCAAAGTAATTCTTAAAAATTGCGGACACTTTTCGTTTGTGGAAGACAGCTACACTTTTTTAAGAGTGCTCGCTTCATTTATGAATATCTGACGAAAGGACCAATCCTATATGAACACATTCTTTCTTATCTTACGTACGGTTTTGGGAAGCCTTGCATATGCAGTTTCGCTCATTAAATTCACACATTTCTTTCAGCTTAATTCGTACAGAGCGGCTCTGCAGTTTAAATGGATAAAATCAAATTCTTCTAAGTTGTTTCCAAATATATTCTTAGGTGCTTTTATGCTTTTTGGCGCATTGTTTCAAGGCATGGCGGGATATATAGTATTTACAGCCGCATCCGTTTTGGCAATTCTGTCTTCTGTTCCCAAAAAGGCAAAAAAGCCTCTTGTGTACACCATGCGTGTTAAAAGACTTCTTATAACATGCTTTGTACTTCTTATAATAATGCTTGCTTTAGGATATTTCTTTTTAGGTCTTCCCATAGGTGCATCCCTGTGCTTTATACTTTGCCCGTTTATAATAATTCTGGCAAACCTTATAAACAGACCTTTGGAAAATGCCATAAGCAATCACTATATAAACGATGCAAAAAAGCTTCTTTCTTCGTCCAATGCCAAAGTAATAGGCATTACGGGAAGCTACGGCAAAACAAGCGTAAAGTACTACCTGTCTACTCTTTTAAAAGCAAAGTACAATGTGCTTATGACTCCCGAAAGCTACAACACCCCTATGGGCGTTGTTAAAACCATACGCTCCTCACTTAATGCATTCCATGAGATTTTTGTATGTGAAATGGGTGCAAAGCGTGTGGGCGAAATCAAGGAAATATGCGATATAGTACACCCCGAGATTGGCGTTATAACCTCGGTTGGACCTCAGCATCTTGAAACCTTTAAATCGCTTGACAATGTAAAAAAGACAAAATTCGAGCTTGCAGACAGTCTGCCCGAGGGCAGTATGCTCTTTCTTAACGGTGATGACGAAAACATAAATTCGTTTAAAGGCGACAGACAAAACATAAGCTACTCCTTAAGCGGCAAGGGCACATATAACGCTTCGGACATCACCGTAACGGACAAAGGGACTTCCTTTACCGTAACGGCTCCAAACGGAGAAAAATGTGAATTTACCACCAAGCTTATAGGAACCCATAATGTATTAAACATCACAGGCGCCATTGCGGTATCGCACAGTCTGGGCATTGAGCTTGGGCTTCTTAAGGCACAGGTATCAAAGCTTAAAAGCGTGCCCCACAGACTCGAGCTTGTAAGACGGGGTGCAGATATCATAATAGACGATGCCTACAACTCCAATCCAAGCGGAACAAAGGCGGCGCTGGAAACCCTTTCTTACTTTGACGGTATGAAAATCCTCCTCACTCCCGGTATGGTGGAGCTTGGCGAAAAACAGGATGAATTAAACCGTGAGTTCGGCAAAAACGCGGCAAAGGTATGCGACTATGTAATCCTTGTGGGCAAGAGCCAGACCGAAAGCATTGCAAAAGGTCTCGGCGATGCACAATACCTCGAAGACAAAATTTACATTGCCCCCGACTTTACCGATGCCATAAACCACGCCTATAACTTAAACAGCCATGGTCTCCAAAAGATAATCCTTTTGGAAAACGACCTTCCCGACAACTATTAATACTCTAAAAAAGGACTGATATATATGAAACTGAAACTCTGTGTACTTTTTGGCGGTAAAAGTGTAGAACACGAAATTTCCATAATTTCTGCTGTTCAGGCAATGCGCCATATTAACCGCGACAAATACGATGTAATTCCCGTATACATTACAAAATCAAACGAAATGTACCACGGAGAGTGTCTTACCGAAATAGAGGAATATTCCAATATATCCGCACTCTTAAAAAAATGCAGAAAGGTTACATTTGTAACAGAGGACGGAAAAACATATCTTAAGAAGCTTGGCACAAAGCTATTTGAAAAGAGTGAAATCGCCCATGTAGACATGGCGTTTCCGATAGTTCACGGAACAAACTGCGAGGACGGAACTCTCCACGGCTACCTTGCCATGATGAATCTTCCCATAGTAGGATGCGGTCTCACCGCTTCGGCAATAGGCATGGATAAATACTATATGAAGACCGTATTTAAGGATAACGGCATACCCGTACTCGACTGCAAATGCTTTACCGCAAAGGAATTTGGCGATGATGCAAATGCCGTAGTATCTGCTATAGAAGACAAAATCCCCTACCCTGTAATAGTAAAGCCTGTTAATCTGGGCTCGAGTGTCGGCATAACCAAGGCAAGCGATACTTCTTCGCTTATGGAAGCGCTCGAAAACGCCTTTAACTTTGCAGGCAAGGTGCTTGTAGAAAAAGCGGTGGAAAACCTTAAGGAAATAAACTGCTCTGTGCTCGGCGACTGTGATGATGCCGAGGCAAGCGAATGTGAAGAGCCTGTAGGAAGCGACAACATACTAAGTTATGAGGACAAATATACAAGCGGGGGCAAAGGCGGTGCAAAGGGCGGCGCAAAGGGTATGGCAAGCCTTAAGCGCAAGATACCTGCCGACATAACCGATAAGCAAAGAGACACCATACGCAAGATGGCTGTAGATGCCTTTAAGTGTCTTGGGTGCAACGGCATAGTAAGAATTGACTTTATGATAGATACCGTCTCGGGCGATATATATCTTAACGAAATCAACACTATCCCCGGCTCGCTCTCATTCTACCTCTGGGAGCCGCTCGGAGTTAAATATCCCGAGCTTTTGGACAGAATGATAGACCTTGGCAAAAAGCGCCACAGAGAAAGTCAGGAAATTTCCTACGCATTTGATACAAATGTATTGGAGGGTATGACATTCGGCGGTGCAAAGGGTGCAAAAGGAAGTAAAATGTAGCCTATAAAAATTTTGACAGTCTTGCAAAAAGCAAGGCTGTCTTTTTTTGTTTGTGTAGGCGAAATATGTGCATAAAACAAATTAAAATAAACTTGAAGATGTCTTATTATATTTAAAAGGAGGTATTTATTTGGAATACAAAAGAACCATGCCCGTCCTAAGCGGAGAGGCTTCGGAGGACTGCGCGCTTCTTCTTGGTTATGTAGAGGATATAAAAGCAGAAACCGCAGTTAAAATAAGTGCATTGGAAATTTTGACACAAATTCTGAAAGAAAAAATCTCACAGATAACGGAGGTAACTGCATGACAAGAGACGATATCATAGAATCTGTAGATAAGCTAAGACCAAACATCATAAATTCCGAGGACAAATATCACTGGATAGAGGTTATAGAAAACCTCATTTTGTGCCATATGACGCAATACGGAGAATTTGCACCAGAAATATCCGAGGACACTCTCCTATTGGAAACGGAATATAAGGATATGTATGTGTACTATGTAATATCTATGATAGACCTTGCCAACGGGGACATAGCCATGTACAACAACAGCTGTACATTCTTTAACGATATGTACCGCACATGGCAGAAGAAGTGGCGCAGAGAACACACTCCCCAAAAACGAACAGAGGCGGTGGTGTGATGCTTCCTGTAATGCGTTCAAAAAATTCCATGTCCAAATATGCGATAACTGCATTCGGCGGTATAAACACAGGCTTTTCGCAAGCGGTAAATGAGCTTACACAATCTAAAAACATGTCATCCGAGCTTTTCCCTGCCATATCAACGGCAAAAGGATTTGAAAGCATGCAGACATTTGAAAACACAATATGTACGGCAAGTTTTTTTGACAAGCTCTATACCGTTGAGAGAACCAATGCCGACTCGGGTGACATATATCTGCGGTGCGGAGATATGGAAAAGAATATCTCTTCGTTTGAAAGTCCCGAAGAGATACCCCAAAACCACACAATAGAATTTCTTAAAGACAGTGCGCTTGTAATACCCGAAAATGTTATTTACCATATAAAGGAAGACAAGCTTCAAAGCGGTGATGTAAGCATAACCACAACAAAGGCAAACTGTCAGGAGCGCTTTGAGGAGCAATCGGGCAGAGATGAAGAGATGCCCATGCCCTACAATGTGTGGTACAGTGCCGAATTAAGTCACAACGCCATAACAGCCATGAACAAAACCTACTATGTGTCGTCTACAGCTTACAAATTTTATCATTTCAGCCTTACAAGCCAGTTTGAAATCGGAGATGTTGTAACGCTTAAAATGAGTGTAAAGCCCATAGATGTAGCTCAGGACAGTGCATATCATGCTTATGTCGACAAGATGGCAAACGGAATAAGCCTTAAAATTAAGGATATAACCAAAACCCGCCACTCCACCCCCACAGGCACAGTATCGGAAATAACCGAGCTTATATTCGATGACTACTCAATAGATTTGGGCGGATATGACGATGTGGTGGTAATGACCGTAACGGTAGAAAAATCCATACCCAAATTTGTAGACATATGCTCATTTGAAAACAGAATGTGGGGCGTAACCGAGAAAGAACTTCGCACCTCTAAGCTTGGCGATGCATCGGAATGGAATGATTTTTCCGTTGATGAATACGGCACTTTGCCCTCATCCTGCTTTTGCACCGAGGTGGAAAGTGACGGCTCATTTACTGCCGTAACATCTTATAACGGCAATATACTTGCCTTTAAGGAGGACTGCATTTACAAGGTATACGGAAATGAGCCCAACGAATACAGCCTGACCCGTATAAACTGTGCAGGAGTTAAAAAAGGCGCTCACAGGACCGTTACCACAGTAAACGGCTCGCTTTACTACATGGCAAGGGGCGGTATATACTGTTTTAACGGAAGCAGTGTGCGGTGTATAAGCACCAATATGGATATATCCGCCCTTACGGCAGTTTCCGCATCGGGCAATGAGCGTTTTTATGTTATTAATCTTAAGTCAGGGAGTGATAGCTTCCTCTATGTGTACGATACATTTAAGGGTGTGTGGCACATAACGGACTGTCCTCAAAACATACGGGAAATAATCCTTGGAGAAAGTGAAATTTTGTTTGTTTGCGAAAACGAAATATTCAAAAAATCCGAGCGGTATTGCGACACTTGGAATTTTGCCCTAAGCTTTGCCAAAAAGGAATTTGCATCCAAGCATATGTGTGCCGTTCTTATGCGCTACTATCTGGAGGACGGAGCAAGCTTTACGGTCACTCTCAAAAACAAGCACGCCTCATACACTCTTGCGCAGGTTAGCCAAAGTGCCGAAAACAAACCGCTTTTTATAGACATACCCGTAAGTTGCAGCGAGGATGCGGATTTGATATTTGAGGGTAAGGGCAAATTTATACTCACATCCCTCACGGTAAAATACAAAGAAACAGGAATAAAGAATTAGGAGGTACCTATGACAGATTACAACAAAAAGAAAAAACTTCTCGACGACAACAAGGATATATACATATCCGAATATGACAAAACCTTAAGCTACGATGCATTAAGCCAGATAGTAGACGCCAAAAAGCGCTACGCACAAGCCGCCAAGGACGGCGACAAGGCGGAGATGACCCGTTCCAACAATGTAGCAAATGCAGTCCGTGCAAAATACGGAAGCTATACCGCGGGGAATTCAGGAAACGAGTACAAGCCTTTTGTATATGCCGATACATCATATGAGGATTATACATCCAAATACGAGGACGAGCTCGACAGCCTGTATGACTCAATAACAAAAAACCGCGACAGCTTCAGTTACGATTATACAAAGGACCCCGCATATCAGGCTTACAAGGCAGTATATGACAAGCAGGGACAGCTCGCATATGACAGAGCACTCGCTGAAAACTCATTAAAAACAGGCGGTGTGCAAAACTCAAATGCCCAAAGCGCCGCCATGCAGGCTCTGGGTTACTACAACTCACAGCTTGCCGCCAAGATTCCCGAGCTTTATGAGGCGGCATACCAGAGACATTACAAGGATGAGCAAAACCGCCTCGGAAGTCTCCTTGATGCATACGGCATAATATCCGACAGAGAGGAAAGGGATTATACAAGACACCTCGACAGACTTGCAAATCAGAAAGACCTTCGCAATTTTGCCTATGAGAGAGAACAGGATATGCTCGACAGAAGCTACAAGACAGCAACCGACCAAATGGACAGAGAATTTGAACTTGCTCTTGCTGCCAATGACGCATCTATGAAAAACCTGGACATTCTCTATGACCTGATGCGTGACAGCATAGATGACGAAAAATGGAGAGTAAACCATAACTTAAATGCCTACAAAAAAGGCTACCCCTCTTATCGTGGAAGCATAGGTGCTACAGGTATTCTCGATTATGCAAAGACATTATTCGGAAACTCTTCGCTTACTATGGAAGACCTTTATAATCTCTTAGGCTTATAAGAAAAGCGTGTCTCATTTTTTTGAGACACGCTTTTCTTATTTTTTACTGCTTGTAGCAGCATTTAATATAATCATTGCCGCTATTATAATTACAGTTACAACAAATATCCCGAGCATTCCCTTGCCCATTATCGGGAGGGTAGCCAAAAAAGCATTTATGTTCATATCATTACCACCTTAACCTATAAGATTTAATATAAGACCGCCTGCTATTACAGATGCTATCTGTCCCGATACATTAACCCCTACTGTATGCATAAGAAGGAAGTTTGACGGGTCTTCTTTAAGTCCCATCTTATGGATAACTCTTGCAGACATAGGAAACGCTGATATACCTGCCGCACCTATCATGGGGTTTATCTTCTTCTTGGTGAAGAGATTCAAAATCTTTGCAAAGATTACACCGCCTGCAGTATCGAAGATAAAGGCAAAAAGTCCGAGCGCTATTATAAGAAGCGTTTCACCCGTTAAGAAATCTGCATAATGCATCTTTGTAGCAATTACAATACCTAAGAATATGGTAACAAGGTTAGCAAGCACCTTTTGTGCTGTTTCGGATAATGAGTTGAGCACTCCGCACTCACGGATAAGGTTACCAAACATAAGGAATCCCACAAGCGATACACTCTTGGGCGCTACTATACCTACAACTATAGTTATGATTATGGGGAAAAGTATTCTTGTAAGCTTGGAAACATTCTTTTCCTCGTAGGGCATCTTTATGCATCTTTCCTTTTTGGTGGTAAGAAGCTTAATTACAGGCGGCTGTACTATGGGAACAAGCGCCATATACGAGTACGCCGCAACCATTATAGCACCCACATAGCTCGAATTAAGCTTCTGCGCAACCACTATGGAAGTGGGGCCGTCTGCTGCACCTATTATACCTATGGATGCCGCATCGTTTAAATCAAATCCGAAGAGCGATGCAAGGCTGAGTGTCATAAATATACCGAACTGTGCCGCCGCACCAAATATCATAAGCTTTGGATTGGACAACAGCGGTCCGAAATCAATCATAGCCCCTATACCTATAAAGAGTATAAGAGGAAAAAGCTCGTTTGAAATACCCGCATCAAAAAGTATGGAAAGAGCACCCTCCTCGCCTGCCTGAGTTATAGCTCCCGACATGGGCAGATTTACAAGTATAGCTCCAAAACCCATAGGAAGAAGCAAGGTAGGCTCCATATCCTTGGCTATTGCAAGGTATATAAGTATACCGCCTATAGCCCACATTACAAGCATGGGCCATTCAAAATTGAGAACGTTGCCGAAAAGTTCCTGCATTATCAATACCTCCTGTTATATGAAGTGCCAACAAAAAAAGACCTCTACCACACAAGTGATAAAAGTCTTGCCATTTAATACATACGCAGGACAGAATATGTTCTGCACCGTACTGACGCGCATGTAACGAAAGTATCGTAGGCTACTCCCTTTTATTTCCAACACTATTATTATAGCAGAATTAACGCAAAAGTCAATAAAAAATCATAATTTAACATAAATTTAACACAGTTCTGTCATGAAAACTCAACAGTTTTCCCCATAAAAAGTGTCTTTGCTTTATTGATTTTGTACAAGATGTGTGGTATAATAAATTCAAGAAGAATAATAATTCTTCCAATTCATTGCGAAAGAAGGTATAAGTATGAAATTACAAATCACAGGAAGAAAAATCGATGTTACACCAGGTCTCAAAGATTATACCACAAATAAGCTTTCCAAGCTTGACAAATTTTTCGGAGATGAAGCTACTGCAGATGTAACACTATCTGTACAAAAGGATAACCATACAATAGAAGTAACGGTACAGCACAAGGGCATAATCTACAGAGCAGAGGTGACAGAGCCCGATATGTACGCATCTATAGACAGAGTTGAGGATGTGCTCGAAAGACAGATAAGAAAGCAGAAAACCCGACTCGAAAAACAATTAAGGCTGGGCGCTTTTGAATATGAAGCGAAATTCGGCGACATAGAAGAAGAAAACGAATTTAAAATAGTAAAAACCAAGACCTATTCCGCAAAGCCGATGAGTGCAGAGGAAGCAATACTGCAGATGAACCTTTTGGGACATACATTCTATATATTCCAGAACTCCGATACAATGGATAAGAATGTAGTATATAAAAGAAAAGACGGAAATTACGGTCTTATAGAATTAGAATAAATAATATAACAAAATACAGAGACCCGGACTCTGTATTTTGTTTTTTCTTTTTGCATAATCTCTCCCATTCCCTCATACAATGTACAAAAAAGTACAAAGTGTGGAGGCTAATTATGGCAGAATACAATATCTACAACGACATTTCAAAACGCTCAAACGGCGATGTGTACATCGGAGTTGTGGGGCCTGTACGAACAGGAAAATCAACCTTTATCAAAAAATTCATGGACCTTCTTGTTATACCCAACATAGACAATGCATTCAAGAGGGAAAGAGCACGCGACGAATTGCCGCAGAGCAGCGCTGGAAAAACCATAATGACCACAGAGCCCAAATTTGTACCCAACGAAGCTGTGGAGATTACCTTATCCGACAATGCAAGGTTTAATGTGCGCATGATAGACTGCGTAGGCTACATAATAGACTCTGCTCTCGGATATATAGAAGAAAATGCACCCCGAATGGTAAAAACGCCCTGGTCGGAAAACGAAATCCCCTTTGCCGAAGCTGCAGAAAAAGGAACTCACAAGGTAATCTGCGACCACTCAAATATAGGACTTGTAGTTACCAGCGACGGCAGCATAACAGACATCGAACGCGAGGCATACATACCCGCTGAGGACAGGGTGATAAATGAACTTAAGGAGCTTGGCAAACCCTTTGTAGTTCTTCTTAACTGCGTAAATCCCAATGCCTCATGTGCAATAGAAGCAAAAAGAGCAATAGAAGCAAAACACTCGGTTCCCGTACTGGCAGTAAACTGTGCACTTCTTACCAAAGACGATATAAATTCCATAATAGAAAAGGTGCTGTTTGAATTCCCTCTAAAGGAAATTGGCGTGGATATGCCAAACTGGGTAGATGTACTCGAAAATGAGCACTGGCTCAAAAAAGAAATCTTTGAAAACATATTTTCTTCCATAAAGAATGTTTCAAAGATAAGCGATGCCAAAAAAATTGCTCAAACGCTCAAAAACTGCGACAGCATTACCGAGTCTGATATAGAGTCCATAAACCTTGGCGACGGAACCGTGCGCGTAAAGGTAAACACAAACGAGGATTTATACTATAAAATTCTTGGTGAGGAAACCGGCTTTGAAATCACGGGCAAGGACTCTCTTATGAGCCTTATGAGAAATCTGTCAAAAACTCAGCAGGAGTATGACAAAATCTCTGCCGCACTCGATGAGGTACGCTCTACAGGCTACGGCATTGTATCGCCCGGCATAGAAGAGCTGAGCCTTGAGGAGCCCGAGATTGTAAAGCAGGGCAACAAATTCGGCGTGAGACTGCGTGCAAGCGCACCCAGTATCCATATGATACGCGCAGACATAGAAACAACCGTATCCCCCATTGTGGGAAGCGAAAAGCAGTCGGAAGAGCTTGTACATTATCTGCTTAAGGAATTTGAGGTAGACCCCAAATCCATATGGAATACAAACATATTCGGAAAGTCACTTCATGACCTTGTAAACGAAGACCTTCGGGGCAAACTTATGCGTATGCCCGATGACGCAAGATTTAAACTTCAGGAAACTCTGCAAAGGATAATAAACGAGGGAAGCGGCGGACTTATTTGCATCATTCTCTAAATTTTCCAAAAGCCAGAAAACCGAAATTACAATCGGTTTTTTGGCTTTGAAAATTTTTTTAAAAAACATGAATTTTTTTGTTGACAAACGCCCTACGGTGTGGTATACTAATTCATGTTGAAACGCGAGCATGCTGGAATTGGCAGACAGG
>JAZRKX010000005.1:0-4613 GCA_045646525.1 Clostridia bacterium
CTATACAAATGCATATGACGGGATATTCGTCAAGGGCAGCAAAGCTGCTTGTTTACCCTTGATGAATGCCTCGGAATATGCTACCGCCGAAATTGTACATTTTCACTTGCCCTTTTTGTACATTTTCGCTTGACATTTACATGATATGAATAGCCAAAATTCCCAGGAAAATGCACCATGATTTTTTGCTATACAAATTATATTGCTGGATAAAAAAGCAATTTGATACAATGTATAAAATCAACAAATACCAATAAACATATTTACTGTTGCATTGTTTGGAAAAAAACTCAATGAAGTCAGGCATTTGTACCTCCTGTGTGATTGGTATAAATTTTGAGTTTTGCTGTATAAGATGAACTTATAATATACAAATTATACCATAAAACGACATGCATTTCAATGAACAAATAGAAACTTTACATAAAGTTCAAAATATAAAATGTTTTATGCAGTATATTCCATCTAATAAAGCATCTAATAAATGTCTCTTCAAAATGTAATTTCCACAAATTCAGTTGCAGTCTGTAAAAAACAAAACAACACCTTTAAAACCTGCTTGAACACAGAGTTTTAAAGGTGTTTTGTTAATTATATCAGACAATAAATAATATCCGCTAAACAGTAGACAATGACACTCTTAATCAGGGTGTCCCGGGTTCGAGTCCCTGATGGTGCACCACTAAAAAGTACACACGCAAGTGTGTGCTTTTTTGTTTTATTAATGTAAAACAGTGGCATAAGACAAGCATTCACGATAGTGGGTGCTTTTTTATATGCTACAAGTATATCACACAATAAGTCATACTTCAAGGTTTCCATATTATTTTTCAAATATAAATATCCGTAGGCGAAAAGATTGTTAAAAACGGATTAAAATTAAGCTGTAAGACATCTTCAAAAAATAGGTAAGGAGGAATTTTATGGAGACAGAAAGTGCTAAATACACACCGCCTGTTACCAGAGAAACAATTCAAAACGCCACAAGAATTCTAAACACATACAAGCGTTCCAAGATAAATCTTGAACGGCGTATCGTAGAGAATGAGCAGTGGTGGAAAATGCGTCATTGGGACCTTATACGCCGTAAGAAGAACACTGACCCTGAGCCTGCATCGGCATGGCTTTTTAACAGTATAGCAAACAAGCACGCAGATGTAATGGATAATTACCCTGCTCCTTCTATTCTGCCGAGGGAAAGGACAGATATCGAGGCTGCGAAGCTTCTTTCCAAGATAGTTCCCACCGTGCTGGAATACAACGGTTTTGAGGAAACCTATTCTGATGTGTGGTGGTACAAGCTCAAAAACGGCACAGGATGTTATGGGATTTTCTGGAACAGCAGCCTGTATGAAGGGCTTGGCGATATAGACATAAAGCAGATAGATATATTAAATCTGTTCTGGGAGAGCGGCATAAAGGATATTCAGGACAGCCGAAATCTTTTTTCCGTAGAGCTTGTGGATACCGAAATTTTGACGGAAATGTATCCTCATCTCAAAGGAAAGTGTCTGTCGGGCGGTATAGACATAGCGGCATATCTCTACGATGACGATGTGGATACTGCAAATAAGTGCACGGTTGTAGATTGGTATTACAAGAAAAAAAGCGGCAGAAAGGTTGTGCTTCACTACTGCAAATATGTGGGCGAGCATGTGCTGTATGCGTCGGAAAACGACCCCTTGTATGCTGAAAACGGTTACTATGACCACGGCAAGTATCCCTTTGTGTTCGACCCTCTCTTTATAGAAGAGGGAACGCCCTGCGGCTTTGGCTACATAGATATAATGAAGGATGTGCAGATGTACATCGACAAGCTCAACCAGATTATAATAAGAAATGCTCTGCAGGCAGGAAAAAGAAGATTTTTCATATCCGATTCAAGCGGTGTGAATGAGGAAGAATTTTCCGATTGGACAAAGGAATTTGTACATGTGGCAGGAAACATGGACGAGAGAAATCTAAAGGAGATTACGGTATCTCAGCTTGATTCGGGAGTAATAACGCTTCTTAATCAGAAGATAGAAGAATTAAAGGAAACAAGCGGAAACCGTGATGTTTCACAAGGCGGTACCACCTCAGGAGTTACTGCAGCAAGTGCTATAGCGGCGCTTCAGGAGGCGGGAAGCAAGCTTTCAAGGGATATGATAAAAGGCTCGTACAGAGCATTCAGGACCATAAACTATTTTATCATCGACCTAATAAGCCAGTTCTACGAAGAGGGCAGGACATTTCGAATTGCATCGGGAGGCACGCTGGAGGATTTTGTGGAGTTTCGCAAAAATATGCTTGGCTCAGAATTAAAAAATAAAAGGTGTATATTCGATATATCGGTTACAAGTCAGAAATCCAGCCCCTTTTCCCGTACGGCGCAAAACGAGCTTGCCAAGGAGCTTTATGCCGCAGGACTTTTCAATCCAAATAATTTTGTAAGTGCCAATGTATGCCTCGGAATGATGGATTTTGACGGCAAGGACGAGGTTATGAGTCAGCTTGCCGAATATAATTCCGTGAACAAAACGATAGGAGAGCTTACACAAAGGATAGAAAAGCTTACTGAGCTTGTAAACCGTGCCTACGGCACAAATATAGAGGGCGGGGGAGCAGATGTGCAATCAAAAGGCAAAAATCTTTTGGAGTCTCTTACAAAAATCAAGACCCCTGCCGACTACAGACTAAGAGCCGCAAGAAAAAATATACCCATGGAGTGACAGATTATGTATGCAAAATCTATAGAGGAATTCCCTGCCGAGAGCTTGCGTTATACCAAAACTGAGGAGGGCAGCATGTACTATGTGCAGATTATAAACCCCACAGACAAGGAGTTTGAGGACGCTCTCTGCCTTAAAGGATGCGACACCGCGAGTGCGTGTGCATATGCGTTTGGAGGTGCACTGTGTTTATAAAGAAGAAAAAAGGTTTATTCAGTAAATATGTGGTTGCCTTTTGCATACTCGAAATGGTGGTAATTCAGGTGTGGTCCATGAGGATAGCAAGCCATAATTCATTTTTGGTTACGGGGCTTCTCACGGCAAACCATGCAGTATTCGGCGGAGAACTGCTTTTGCTTTGTGTCAAGAGAATATTTGCAAAAGAAAGTACAAAAGAAGGGGAGGAATTTCAATAAACAGAGTAATAAACATCGCTTTAAATGAAGCAGGTTATATGGAAAAGGCGAGTGAAAACAACCTGTATTCCAAAACTGCAAACGCAGGCAGAAATAATTATACAAAATATGCCCATCAAATGAGTGCTTACCATAAGGGTATATACGCGAACGGTTATGCCTGGTGCGATACTTTTGTGGATTGGTGCATGGTAAAGGCATACGGCGATAAAGCGCTCGAGCTTATACACGGTTGGTCTGCATATACTCCCACCTCGGCACAGTATTACAAAAACCATAACGAGTGGTACACAAGCGCACAGGCGGGTGATGTGATATTTTTTAAAGACACATGCGGTACTATATGTCATACAGGGCTGGTGTACGAGGCAGACAGCCAATATGTGTACACGGTAGAGGGCAATACCTCTTGTGTAAGCGGTCTTGCGTCAAATGGTGGAATGGTTGCAAAAAAGAGATATCCTGTTGATTATAACCGCATAGCGGGCTACGGACGCCCGAACTATGCTCTGGTGCAGAAAAAGGAGGAAAAGAAAATGTACAACAAAATTTCGGATTGTCCCGCATGGGCACAGCCCTATGTAAAGAAAGCGGTAGACAAAGGCTACATACGCGGTACGGGTGACGGCAATCTAAATCTGGATGATACTAAGATATGGTGCCTTACGGTTATGCTCCGTATAGCAGGTATCATGAGCTGACGGGGGTGAAGTATTTGGAAGAAAAGGAAGTCTGGGAGCGCATGGCATTTGTAGAGTCCAGCGTGAAGTCGGCACATCACAGGCTGGACCGTATAGAACATCTGGCAGACTCCATACACTGCCTTGCGTCGGAAATGAGAGAGATGCGAAGTGATTTTACAAATGTTCTTGAACGTGTGGAAACCATAGAAAAAAGACCCGTAAAGAGATACGATGTGCTTGTAAACAGCACTATCACAGCACTTATAAGTGCTGTTGCGGGATTTCTTGTGTCATATATTATGAAATAGGAGGTGGAAAAATGTATATTGCATCATTAGTATTATTGATTGTGAGCATTGTGTTCTTTCTTGCGGTAAGAAAAAAGAACATCACAGAGTGGCTTGTGTGCATGTGCGCGCAGGCAGAAATGACCTACGGCTCGGGTACGGGATATCTTAAATTAAGAGATGTGTACTCGGAGTTTGTAAAGGCGTATCCTGTAATGGGGGTCATAATACCGTTTGACTATTTTTCATCATTGGTAGATAAAGCATTAAAGCTCTTAAAAGAGAAGCTTGCAGAAAACGAAGCTATATGTGAAATAGTTACAGGCATATAGTAAAACGGAGTGGATACCTAAATATCCACTCCGTTTTGTTAAAGGCTCTTTGTCAATAGTTGGGGTCAAAATTGAATAATGGAATTTTGAGGGCGGTTGCAGCTTTTATGCAGCCGCCTTTCCAATATTAGATTTTTTGTAGTTAAACATATGTAATATTCTTTTTCTGAATCTATTGAAATTA
>JAZRKX010000006.1:0-1402 GCA_045646525.1 Clostridia bacterium
GGACGGCTCTGTTGTCTTAAAAATAAGACAGTAGAACCGTCCCCTTGAAGTACGCACTTTTTACATTGCCACTTTCCAATGACCTTTAATATAAACATATGTTCCGTATACTACTTCGGTTATCCACGAAAGCACCATTGCGGCATATATGCCGTACATCTCAAACTTCGGAAACAGAGCCACGCTGTATACATATCTCGACAGAGCATACACCACGGTAGCATACACAAGGTACTTGCCGCTTCCCGCACCGCGGAAAACTGCGTGGAAGAGGTTATTTACCACATTAAAGATAACAAACGGCATGCACCACCGCATAAATATGCTTGCATATTCCAGAGTTTCGGGGTTGCTTCCGCCATTAAAAAAGATTTCCGATACAAAGTCCGCGGCAAACACAGTAAAGGCAAGCGGTATTGCAAGGTAGCACATAGCCATAACAAGACCTGTGCGGATACCCTTTGAAAGCATATCGTATTTTTTTGCTCCGAAACAGTGCGCCACATAATTTGTAATCGTCTTGTTTGAGTTCTGATATATCTTGGCATTAAGCTCATAAACTTGCATACCTGCGGTGTATCCTGCAATGGCAGACGGACCTGCAGAGTTTACAAGCGGAGATATAAGCGTAGTTGAGCCATACATTACAGATTGCTGGAGCATATTGGGAAGTCCCAGAGAGCATGCTCTTTTGATGTCCACTTTGTTTATGTTTATACCCCAAAGGCGGCATCCCAGCTTTTTGAACACAGCTCTGAATCTTATAATGTAATACAACGTAACACAAAGCGCGGAAAACACCGTACCGATTGCTGCACCCATCACACCGAGTTTGGCTATGGCAATCAGTATGTAGTTTGCAGATATATTCAGCACACACGACATCACCGATGCCGTAAAAGCCATGGAACTCATGCCAAATGCATTGGATATGTACACGCCTGCCCAGTTAATCTGGAGCAGGATTATGCCAAAGGAGTATATGGTGTAGTATAGGAGGGCGTCCTTTTCTATGGCACCAGATATATTAAGCAGCGAAAATACCGCATCGTGAAATGCCACAAACAAAATAGATACTATGGCACATACGAGCGTACTTAAATAGACTATAACCTTTACCGCATTTACAGCTCCCTTGTTGTCACCTTTGCCAAAGAGCTGTGCCACATACACGGCAGACCCTGCACCAAAGCCCCATATTACAGACGAAACCAAAGTCATAAGCGGCTCCGTGCTCCCTATGGCGGCAAGAGCGCCGTCGCCTGCAATACGGCTTACCATGACCGAATCCACAAGCGAATGTGTCTGCGACAAAAGTGAGGAAAGTATAAGCGGTATGCTGAATTTTATGAGATTTTTTGTTATATTTCCTTGGAAAAGCTTTTGCAAATTTATCACCAAG
>JAZRKX010000007.1:0-85270 GCA_045646525.1 Clostridia bacterium
TATACAAATGCATATGACGGGATATTCGTCAAGGGCAGCAAAGCTGCTTGTTTACCCTTGATGAATGCCTCGGAATATGCTACCGCCGAAATTGTACATTTTCACTTGCCCTTTTTGTACATTTTCGCTTGACATTTACAATATCAGTGTATGTGATTCAAAATGTTGGATTTTAGTCACAATTACATCTTGTAAATTTAATAAATCTTTAGTATAATGACAAGAGAGCATATTTTGTTCCTCCGCTATGGTTTCTCGACAATTCCATTATAACGGATTTTGAACAAATATGCTCTCTTTTTATTTATTTCTTTAATTTTTCTTGAGCTCTATTTGTTGGACACCCCAACATTTATTATAGAGCCTTTAATCTCAGGGGTATCAAAATTTGATACGCATAAACAAAGAAAGGCAGATTTCTTTGATGCTTTTTTGATGATGTAGCAGACGGAATGGTTGTAAACAGATGCGACCATATGCGAAATTGATGCTTATTTTTAGCAATTTTAATTGACGCAAAAGGCCACATAACTTAAAAATTAATAACACAAAAACGGCTCAAACGCAGTGTTTGAGCCGTTTTCAATGTGGCAGGGGTAGTAAGACTTGAACTCACGGCACGCGGTTTTGGAGACCGCTGCTCTACCAACTGAGCTATACCCCTATGTATTAAATTTGCAACAGTCATATTATATCTTAAAAATGTCTGTGTGTCAATGTTTTTTTGAAAAGTTTTTTAGGCTAAATTCATTTTATAAATATTTACAGTTTTTGTTAATTGTGCTATAATGTAGACAACAAAAAAAAGGAGTGTTCCGCATGAAAAAATTGGTTTCTTTATTTGTATGTTTCATTATGGTTTTTTCTGCTGTTACGGCAGGTGCTGCAAATGTGCCAAACTTTATGAAGCAAGACTACAACAACTATACCGCAGATTGCCAACTATCCCTTTCATTTGAGAGCGGAAGAGAGCTTGCAGAGCTTCTGGATATTGTGGGAGCAAACGAAGAGATATCTAAGCATATAGATATAAAGGCTTTATCAGAGAGTCTTCTGTCCTCGGATGAAAAGGTGAATATAGAACTCAAAATGAGCGAGGATTACAAAAGGGCAGATATAGCCGTTACTATGGACCATTCCCAAAACATCATTGCAAACAAAAATCTGGGCATGACTGTCAGCACAAAGTCTGGCATGTGGCTGCACATGAACCTTGACAAAGAGGAGTTCGAGGTTATATATTCCACACCTTTTACAAACAAATATGCAGTCCTCGATGCTGCTGACTTTCCCGAAGACAAGAGGGCAGAGGTTTTCAAAGCACTTGGTGCAGTGTTTAGCAAGGAACTTATAGACCCCATCAAAGAGGAAGTACTGGCTCTTACCCTAAAGTATGCACAGGTCAGCATGAAAGGCTCAAGGTGCATCGTAAAATATGACAATGATGCTTTCATAGCTACAATAGACGATATGGTAAATTATGCCTACAGCAAGCTCTCGCAGTTTGGAAAACAAATGTTTGACGAAGAATTGCCCGATATGGACATACCGTCTCTTAAAGGAGTAAATATTCTTGGTGATAAGGGCATTACAATTACATATTACTTAAAGGGTACAAAGATAAGCCGTGCAGAGATGGATGCTGATATCTGTGTGAGCGTTCCTGATATTTATACCAAAATTACAGGTGATATATGGCCGTATGAGACAAAGGGTGAGTTTAAATTCAAGCTTAGTGAAAAGGCAGATTATACAAAGCTTAATACTACAAATCCTCGGATGCCTGAAATAACCGCGGAAAACAGTTTTTCCATACTGGACAAAGTGTTGTTATACGATGAATATGAATACTACGGAGAAGAATATTACGAAGATATGCCGTATGTATACGGATACGCGTCTTGCTGGGATGTTAAGGAGATATGTGAAAACGGCGTATACTTTGTTCCCTTAAGAGAACTTATAGAAGATGCTTACTACAACTGTTCGGAAATCATCTACAAAAAGGGAAATGTTATCATCACGCTTTCCGCACCCGATTCACAGGAGGTAAAGCTTACATTCTACACAGGAGACAACAAGGTTTTCGTAACAGAGGGAAGCGATTATACAACATACACACTAAACGGAACTCACAGATTAATAGACCAAAAGGTGTATGTAAGCTCTGATTTCTTTGAAAAATGTATGGGTTGGACTCTGGAATATATGTCCAAGGATATGCTCGCAGGAACATTGTCCTACGAATATGATACGGGAATATGGGATTAATACCATTGATTTTTTCAAAAAGACCGCGTTTTTCGCGGTTTTTTTGTTGCAGACAGATTTTTAACAAAAACTATTTGCAAAATATAAAAAATATGTTATACTAATACTTAGTGTAAAAATGCCCGCGAGGTGAATTGTATGAAAAAATTAGGCTTTGATAACGAAAAATATCTTACCCTGCAATCCGAGCAGATAAGAGAGCGTATTGCTTTCTTTGGAGGTAAGCTTTATCTGGAGTTCGGAGGCAAGCTCTTTGATGACTACCATGCATCGAGAGTTCTTCCCGGTTTTGCTCCCGACAGCAAAATCCGTATGCTGCAGCAGCTTAAGGACGATATGGAAATCGTTATCACCATCAATTCCGAGGACATAGAGGCAAACAAAATAAGAGGAGACCTCGGCATCACCTATGGCGAAGACGTATTAAGACTTATAGACACATTTCGTGAGATGGACCTTTATGTAGGAAGCGTGGTACTTACAAGATATGCAGGTCAGACGGCATCGAATGCATTTTTAAAGCAGCTTTCAGCACTTGGCATCCGTTGCTACTGCCATTATACAATAGCGGGATATCCATCGGATGTTCAGCATATTGTAAGTGACGACGGTCTTGGAAAGAACGATTATATAGAAACCAGCCGTCCTCTTGTAGTAGTTACTGCCCCCGGTCCCGGAAGCGGCAAGATGGCTACCTGCTTAAGTCAGCTTTATCACGACTACAAGAGGGGCATACGCTCGGGTTATGCAAAATTCGAAACATTCCCCGTGTGGAATATATCCTTAAAGCACCCTGTAAATTTACCTTACGAGGCTGCTACCGCAGACTTAAACGATGTAAATATGATAGACCCGTTCCACCTCGAAGCATATGGACAAACTGCAGTAAACTACAACAGAGATGTAGAAATCTTCCCTGTTTTAAACACCATATTCAAGATGATTCTCGGCGAATCGCCGTATAAGTCGCCTACGGATATGGGTGTTAATATGGCGGGAAACTGCATTATAGATGATGAAATATGTTGCCAGGCATCACGAAAGGAAATCCTTCGCCGTTACTATACGGCAGGGGTGAACAGATGTTGCGGCAAAGCAAATGACAACGAAATTGTAAAGCTCGAAATTCTCATGAATCAGGCAAATGTAACTGTAGATATATGTCCTGCGGTTTCTGCGGCTCTCACCAAGGCAGAAAGCACGGGCAGACCTGCGGGAGCTATGGTACTTCCCGACGGTACTCTGGTTACAGGAAGAACTTCCGATACACTCGGAGCCGCATCGGCACTTCTTCTTAATGCGTTAAAACAGCTTGCGGGTATAGACGATAAGAAAGAAATAATCTCATCAAAGGTTCTTGAGCCGATATGTGCACTTAAGACACAGAACTTAAAGCACAAAAACCCCAGACTCCATACAGACGAGGTGCTCATAGCTCTTACAATTTCGGCTGTTGATGACCCCGATGCCATGAAAGCAAAGGAACAGCTGTCCAATCTTGCAGGGGGCGAAGCGCATTTCTCGGTAATATTAAATGAATCTGACGAGATGCTTTTAAGAAGACTCGGAATAAATGTAAGCTGTGAAGCACAGTACGAAAATAAAAGTTTATATCATAAATAATAAAGTGAGGGAATGAAAAACTAACATGGTTTTTTATTCCCTCTTATTAATTATCCAAAAAAATCTTTACACATCTTTTCTTTTATGATATAATGTTAAAAACTTTTTATAAGTTTAAATCTTATGAAACAAGGAGATTGATTTCATGGAAAAACTTACGAGAAAATACGGTTTGCCCACGGCAATATGTATGGTTGTGGGAACTGTTATCGGTTCCGGCGTGTTCTTTAAGGCTCAAAATGTGCTTAACGCAACGGGCGGTAATATGCCGCTGGGTATTGCGGCATGGGCTATAACAGGTCTTCTTATGATTATCTGTTCCGCACAGTTTGCAGTAATGGCTACCAAGTACGAAAAGGTAAGCGGCATAGTAGACTACGCAGAGGCTACCTGCGGCAAGAGCTATGCTTACTACATGGCGTGGTTTATGGTAAACATTTATTACCCAGGTATGACATCGGTGCTTGCATGGGTATCGGCAAGATATTTCGGTGTGCTCTTCGGATGGGATTTGGCAAGTTCAAATGTTATGACACTTGCAGGAGCCTTCCTTATAGCATCTTACACAATGAATGCCCTCTCGCCCAAGCTTGCAGGTAAGTTCCAGGTAAGTGCTACTATTATCAAGCTCATTCCTATAGGGCTTATGGCTGTAGTAGGTACTATTGTAGGTCTTTCAAACGGTACTCTTACAGGTAACTTTACTAGCATAGTTACCGAGGCTGTAGGCGGTACAAGCGGCGGACTTTTTGCGGCAATAGTTGCAACTGTATTTGCATACGAGGGTTGGATAGTTGCCACATCCATAAACGCAGAGCTTGAAAACCCCAAGAAAAATCTTCCTATAGCTCTTGTAATAGGCGCATTTATAGTTGTTGTAGCATATATTCTCTACTACATAGGTGTTGCAGGCGGTGCATCCAATGCTGTTCTTATGGAAAAGGGCGCTACAACCGCATTTACAAACATCTTCGGCGGTGTAGGCGGTACACTTCTTAACATATGTATAGTTGTATCCTGTCTCGGTACATTAAACGGTCTTATGGTTGGTGCAACACGCGGTATGTACGCTATTGCAGCACGCGAAGAGGGTCCCAGACCTCAGATGTTCGGTCAGATAGACAAAGCAACAAACATGACAACAAACTCTGCTATATGGGGACTGTTTATCTGTGCTCTCTGGCTGGTATATTTCTACGGTGCAAACCTTACAGAAGGTTGGTTCGGACTTTTCAACTTTGATTCCTCCGAGCTTCCCATTGTTACCATCTATGCGCTCTACATTCCTATGTTTATTGCATGGATGATTAAAGAAAAAGACCTTGGTACATTCAAGAGATTTGTTCTTCCTCTTATATCCATTCTTGCTTGTGCATTCATGGTATTTGCTGCTGTGTATGCTCACGGTATCACACCTTATATCGCAGCAAAGGCAGACGGCGTGTTTAAATTCCCCGTACTTTTCTACCTTATACTCTTTGCAGTTATTATGATTATAGGTGCGTTGTTTAAGAAAAGCAAAAAACAGTAATGTAAATATACAAACAAAAACCGCGAATTATCGCGGTTTTTGTGTTATGCTTCCTTTTTAACTTTATTTATTTTGTTATTAATCTCCTGCATCTTAAAGTCCGTATCGCTTATAAGGTCAGCGCACTTTTTGAGTTCTTTTGCTATGGCATCGGAGTTTTCTATATCCTTTTTGTACTTCATGCTGTGCTCAAGGCTTGCCCAGAAATCCATTGCTATTGTACGAAGCTGCACCTCCACTTTTATGTTTTGCTTTATGTTGGAGAAGAATACAGGTATCTCTATTATCATATGATAGCTTCGGTAGCCGTTTTCTTTTGGGTTTTTTATGTAGTCCTTTATTTCAAGTACCGTTACATCGTCCTGTACGGACAGCATATCTGCCACCTTGTAGATATCGTCTACAAATGAGCATATAACCCTTATTCCTGCTACATCATGGATTCCCTCCATGATGTTTTCTATGTTTATATCAAGGTTTCTTCGTATGAGCTTACCCACTATGCTTTCGGGTTTTTTGACACGGCTTTTTATCATCTCTATGGGGTTTCGGTTATTGGTGGTGGAGAGCTCGTCATTTAGCACCTCAAATTTTGTGCGTACCTCACGGATGGCACAGTTGTACATCATCATTACCTTTTCAAAGTTTTTAAGGCTTGTAAGCACCTCTGCCGAGGTTAAATCCACCGTCATTCTTTGGGGAATAATCTTTTGCAGTTCGCGTTCCATAGTATATCACCTTCCATATATGATGATAGCACATAAATATTCAAATTTCAACAGACCTTAATAAATGTTGACACAATATTAAAAATTTATTCATTTTTATTCTTGTTTGCATGAATTAAATATGTTAGAATAATAATAGTATATTCTGGGGGGGAGTGCTTCCGACATGACAAAGAAAATCAAAATCGGTAACATATACATAGGCGGCGGAGAAAAAATCGCCATACAATCCATGTGCAATACCCGTACAGATGATGTAGATGCCACGGTAGAGCAGATACTCCGTATGGAAGAGCGCGGCTGCGACATAGTGCGCGTTGCCGTGCCCGACAAAGCTGCTGCACAGGCTATAGAAAAAATAAAATCACGCATACATATACCGCTGGTGGCAGATATCCACTTTGACTACCGTCTGGCATTGGAGAGTATGGAAAACGGTGTAGACAAGGTGCGTATAAACCCCGGCAATATAGGAAGTGAAGAGGGTGTACGCCTTGTGGCAGAGTGTGCTAAAAAGTACTGTGTGCCCATAAGGATAGGCGTAAACAGCGGCTCTGTGGAAAAGGAGCTTTTGGCAAAGTACGGCTCGCCCACTCCCGAAGCTATGGCAGAAAGCGCCAAAAAGCATATAGATATGCTCTTAAAATACGATTTTGACGATATAGTGGTGTCTCTTAAGGCATCGGATGTAAATAAAACCATAGATGTATACAGGCTTATGAGTACCGCCTGTCCCTATCCGCTTCACTTGGGTGTAACCGAGGCAGGAACCTTCCTTTCGGGCACAGTCAAGTCCGCAATAGGCATAGGCTCACTTTTAAAGGATGGCATAGGCGATACAATCCGTGTTTCGCTTACCGATGACCCCGTAAAAGAGGTGGATGTGGCAAAAGAAATATTAAAAGCACTTGATTTAAGAGAGGGCACCCCCACACTCGTTTCGTGTCCTACATGCGGAAGAACAAGCATAGGACTTATAGAACTTGCAAAAAAGGTGGAAGAGTACCTTGCCACAGTAAATAAGGATATAACCGTAGCCGTAATGGGCTGTGCGGTAAACGGACCGGGCGAAGCGCGCGAAGCTGACATAGGAATAGCAGGAGGCAAGGGAGAGGGACTTATATTTAAAAAAGGCGAAACTATAAAAAAAGTTCCCGAGGAAGACCTCTTTTTTGAACTAAAGAAAGAAATAGAACTTATGTGAGGAAATGTAATGCAAAGCTATAAACTGGAAGATTTAATAAAGGACATAGAGGTGCCCAAAGAGCTTAAGGATACCACGATATTCAAAACAGATGCGAATTCCGAGAAGCGCTCAATGGAGGTAACTCTGGTATCCTATGACCTTGTGCCCTATGAGATAATAGAGGAGTATAAAAAGGCGGTATGCGAGAGGTACGGTCTTAGTGAATTTATTTTGCGCATAAGGTACGAAAGCCTTTCCATAGACGAAATAGATATAGATGTTTACTACAAAAATCTTGTCTTCTATGTAAATGAAATCATAGGCGGAGTGCGCCATCTTTTCTTAAACAGCCATGCGGAGTATTCGGAGGGTATATTTACCATCCATTGTATGTACGGTGTGGATATGCTCGGCGCACTAAATTGCGGAGAAACCATAAAAAGACTAATAAAAGCACAACTCAAGGCGGATGTAGAGGTAGTATTCAAGGATGAATCAAGCGAGGAAGAGCGCCAGAAGCTTTATGAAGAGGAGCTTAGCGCTCTTGCCATAGAGCCTCCTCCCGTAAGGGAAGAAGCACCCAAAAGGGCAGACAATACAGATGATTGCCCCGAGGATGAAGACATAATCATGGGTAAGGATATTCGCCCTGATGTACCCGTAAAGCTTAAGGACATAACAGAGGATATGGGTCAGGTAGTAACCGAGGGCAAAATCATAACCCTTGATACAAGAGAATTAAAGAGCGAAAAAACTCTCCTTTCGTTTATACTTGCAGATAACAGCGGAGCGTATTCCTGCAAGGCATTTCTTGCCAAGAACAAGGCGGCAAAAACTCTTGAGAAGATATCCAAGGGAATGTGCGTCAAGATAAAGGGCAAGGTACAGTACGACACCTATGCCAAAGAAAATATAATCATGATTGGCTCTGTGGTAAAGACTTCCATTAAGGGCAGAATGGATACCGCTAAGGAAAAGCGTGTAGAACTCCACATGCATACCAAGATGAGTACAATGGACGGTATGACCGAGGTTAAGGACCTTGTAAAAAATGCAATTTCGTGGGGTCATAAGGCAGTAGCCGTAACAGACCACGGCAATGTGCAGGCATTCCCCGATGCAATGCATACCGCAGGCGATAAAATCAAGGTAATCTACGGAGTGGAGTGCTACCTTGTAAACGATACTACCGATGCGGTATACGGCGCAGGCACGGGAGACTTCGACAGCGAATTTGTGGTATTTGATATAGAAACCACAGGTCTTCGTGCGGACAAGGATGCCATTACCGAAATCGGTGCGGTTAAGGTAAAGGGAAGAGAGATTACAGACCGTTTCCAGACATTCGTAAACCCCATGCGCCCCATACCCCGAGCCGTAACAGAGCTAACAGGCATAACTGATGATATGGTAAAGGACGCCCCGACCATAGACACCGCGCTTAAGGATTTTTATGACTTTATAGGCGACTCTCATCTTGTGGCGCACAATGCAAGCTTTGATACCTCGTTTATCAAAGCGAATGCCAAGGCGCTTGGCATGGATTTCGACTTTACATATATAGATACTTTGGAGCTTGCAAGATGTACGCTTTCGGGTCTTAAAAACTACAAGCTCGACACTCTTACAAAGCATTTTCAGATTAAGCTTGTAAACCATCACCGCGCCATAGACGATGCGGCGGCAACAGGTGAGGTGTTTATAGAGCTTTTAAAACTTCTTTCCGAAAAGGGTGTAGAGGATATAGCCGACATAAATCTTGCCCTTGCGGGTAAGGCGGATATTAAGTCGCTTCGTACCTACCATTGCATACTTCTTGTAAAAAGTCAGAAAGGTATGCAGAATCTCTACAATCTCATATCAAAATCCCACCTTGACTACTTCCACAGACATCCCAGAGTGCCCAAGAGCGTACTGCAGAAGTACCGCGAGGGACTTCTTGTGGGTGCCGCATGTGAGGCGGGCGAGGTGTACAGAACCATACTGGACAACCCCTACAATCTGGATTATGACGGCATAAGAAGCCTCATAAATTTCTATGACTATATGGAAATCCAACCTCTCGGAAACAATGCCTTTATGTTAAGAGAGGGCCTTGTGGAGAGCGAGGAGGATTTAAAGTACATAAACCGTACCATAATAGAGCTTGGCAGAAAGTCAAACAAGCTCACCGTTGCCACCTGCGATGTTCACTTCTTAAACCCCGAGGACGAGGTTTACAGAAGAATACTTATGGCAGGACAGGGGTTTGAGGATGCCGACCAGCAGGCACCTCTCTACTTCCGTACTACAGAAGAAATGCTTTCGGAATTTTCATACCTTGGCGACAGTCTTGCGCGCGAGGTGGTAATAGAGAATACAAACAAAATTGCAGATATGATAGAAGAGGGCATTGTGCCCGTACCGCCCGACAAGGCGCCCCCCGAAATTCCGAATTCGGATGAGATTCTGCGCTCGAGTACATACGAAAAGGCGCAGAGAATTTATGGCGAGAATCTTCCTCAGATTGTAAAAGACAGAATAGATGTAGAACTAAACTCCATAATATCCAACGGCTATTCGGTGCTCTATGTTATAGCGCAGAAGCTTGTTCGTAAGTCCAATTCCGACGGCTATGTGGTAGGCTCCAGAGGCTCGGTAGGCTCATCTCTTGTGGCATACATGAGCGATATTACCGAGGTTAATTCGCTGTGTCCCCACTATGTTTGTCCCGAGTGTAAGCACTCGGAGTTTATAAACGACGGCTCTGTGGGAAGCGGATGCGACATGGAGGACAAAATCTGTCCTAAGTGCGGTACTCTTATGCTAAAGGACGGTCACGATATCCCGTTTGAAACCTTCCTTGGCTTCTCGGCCGATAAAGAGCCTGATATCGACCTTAACTTCTCGGGTGATTATCAGGGCAGAGCGCATAAATATATAGAAGAACTTTTCGGTAAGAGTCATGTGTTCAGAGCAGGTACCATAGGTACAGTTGCCGAAAAAACCGCCTACGGCTTTGTAAAGAAATATTTTGAGGCAAAGGGCGAGTATGTGTCAAATGCCGAGGTGGAAAGACTTCTTAAGGGCTGTACGGGTGTTAAGCGTACCACAGGTCAGCACCCCGGCGGCATTATAGTTGTGCCAAGCTCCAGAGATGTGCACGAATTTTCACCGATTCAGCACCCCGCAGACGATACCGACAGCGATATCATAACACTTCACTTTGATTACCATTCCATAGATACCAACCTTTTGAAGCTCGATATTCTCGGACACGATGACCCTACGGTTATAAGAATGCTTCGCGACCTTACAGGCATAGACCCTGTGGGTGTTCCCATGAATGACCCCGAGACCATGAGCCTGTTTACAAGCACAAAGGCGCTCGGCGTTACACCTGAGGCTATAGGAAGCCCTGTAGGCACCTTTGCCGTACCTGAGTTTGGCACCAAGTTTGTCCGCCAGATGCTTGTAGATACCAAGCCTACCACATTTTCGGAGCTTGTGCGTATATCGGGACTTTCCCACGGAACAGATGTGTGGCTTAATAATGCACAGGACCTCATCCTTGCGGGCATCTGTACTCTTAAAGACGCTATCTGTACCCGAGACGATATCATGGTTTACCTCATACACCACGGTGTAGAAAATGCCAAGGCGTTTAAGATAATGGAGAGTGTGCGTAAAGGCAAAGGCCTCACAGAAGAATTCGAGGAGATAATGAGGGCAAACGATATACCCGAATGGTACATAGACTCCTGCAAAAAGATTAAGTACATGTTCCCCAAGGCGCATGCTGTTGCCTATGTTACAAGTGCATACAGAATAGCGTATTTCAAGGTGCACTATCCCAAGGAATTCTATTGCTCGTACTTTACCGTGCGTGCCGATGAATTCGATGCCGAGGTTATGGCTATGGGCGAGGAGCACGCAAGGGATAACTTAAGGGCTTTTGAAGCAAAGGAAGCTGCAAAGGAAATATCCGATAAGGAAAAGAGGATGATAACCATACTCGAGCTTGTAGTGGAGATGTATGCAAGAGGTATAAGCTTTGATAAGATAGACCTCTACAAATCCCATGCTACAAAATTTGTTCCTACGGATACGGGCATCCTGCCTCCGCTTAATGCCTTGCCGGGTGTGGGTACAAATGCCGCAATAGCTCTGGCAGAAGCAAGAGGCGAGGAGAAGTTTGATTCCATAGATGACCTCCAGCAGCGCTCCAAGGTAAATAAGACAGTAATCGAGGTTATGAGAAAATCGGGAATTTTAGACGGACTTCCCGAGAGCAGTCAGATGGACTTTTTCTCTATGTTTTGAGGTAATTGTATGAAGAAAAAAATTTATTCACTTATATTTGTACTAATAATTGCTGCGGCAGGCTATTTTCTTAAGCCTGCCGTAAATACACCGCCCACACAAGACGGCGACTGGTTTTCTGCCGTGGGCGAATTTTCGGGCGAGCCGTATGTAGAGATAAACGGCAATGTGCCTTTTTTTACCGAGGATGAAATCACGGCAGAATCCTTTGAATCCTATGGTGAGACGGATGCTCTGGAAAGATGCACCGTATGTGTGGCAAGCATAGGGAAGGACCTCATGCCAACCAAAGAGAGAGGATATATAGGCTATGTAAAGCCGAGCGGATGGCAGAACGAAAAGTATGATTTTGTAGACGGAAAATATGTTTACAACAGATGCCACCTTATAGGCTTTCAGCTCACGGGCGAAAATGCCACAAGAGAAAACCTCATCACAGGCACAAGATACATGAACACAGAGGGCATGCTCCCCTTTGAAAATGAGGTTGCACAGTACATAAAAAAGACGGGAAACCATGTTATGTACAGGGTTACACCCATCTTTGAGGGCGATAATCTTCTCGCATCGGGAGTTCTTATGGAGGCATACAGCGTGGAGGACGACGGCGAGGGCATATGCTTTAATGTATATTGCTACAATGCTCAGCCGGGCGTAATAATAGATTACTCTACGGGAGAAAACTTCCCCGAATGAGTAAAATTCACCACATGAAGATATAAAAATAATGTATAGACACACCTTACTGAAAAGGCTCTTTCTTTGTTTTCTGTTATTGGTATGTGGATTTTGGGACATTATAATTATTACTTGGAGGTGAGGAAAATGGAACAATATATTGTTACAGGCATGAGCTGTGCCGCTTGCAGTGCAAGAGTAGAGAAAGCCGTATCGTCTGTGGATAATGTTACATCCTGTTCGGTAAATCTTCTTACAAATTCCATGACCGTAGAGGGAAGCGCATCCCCCGAGGTTGTAATACAGGCAGTAGAGATGGCGGGCTACGGTGCTCATCTTAAGGGCGGAAGATGCAATACAAAGCAAAAGGAAGAAAAATCCTCGGGTGTATTGCCGCGCCTTTTAGTGTCATGCGTATTTCTTGCTGTTCTCATGTATTTTTCAATGGGGTATACCATGTGGCACTTTCCGCTTCCCGATTTTATGGTGCAAAATCCAGTGTCGGTAGGCTTAACCCAGCTTATCCTTACCGTAATTATAATGATAATAAATCAGAAATTTTTCATAAACGGCTCTAAGGCGTTGTGGATGAGAAATCCGAATATGGATACTCTGGTATCGCTCGGCTCGTTTGCATCGTTTGGCTACAGCGTTTACGCGCTCTACGCCATGTCGGGCGCACAGTCGGGCGGCGACCATGCCAAAGCCGTAAGCTATCTTCATGAGCTGTACTTTGAATCGGCGGCTATGATTCTTACTCTCATAACCGTAGGCAAGCTATTGGAAGGGCGCGCCAAGGGAAAAACTACAAGCGCCCTTAAGGGTCTTATGAAGCTTACCCCCAAAACCGCCACCGTCATAAAGGATGGAAAAGAGATTACGATAGCTATAGAAAATGTTCAAAAGGACGATGTGTTTGCAGTCCGCCCGGGCGAGCAGATACCCGTAGACGGAGTTGTGCTTGAGGGTCAGAGTGCAGTAAACGAAGCTGTGCTTACAGGCGAAAGCATACCAAGTGACAAAGAGGAAGGCTCTGATGTATGGGCAGGCACCATGAACGAATCGGGCTTTCTTAAATGCCGTGCCGTAAGAGTGGGTGAGGACACAACGCTATCGCAGATTATCCGTATGGTAAGCGATGCTTCGGCAACCAAGGCACCCATCGCCAAAATTGCCGACAGGGTATCGGGAGTATTTGTACCCGTTGTTTTAGGCATAGCCTTAGTTACACTCATTGTATGGCTTATACTTGGCGAGAGAGCAGGATTTGCTATAGCAAGGGCGATATCGGTGCTTGTAATAAGCTGTCCGTGTGCGCTCGGACTTGCTACACCTGTTGCCATAATGGTAGGCACGGGTCTTGGAGCAAAGAATAATATACTCTTTAAAACTGCAGTGTCCCTCGAGGAGCTTGGCAAGGTCAGGACGGTAGTTCTGGACAAAACAGGCACTATTACCGAGGGTAATCCCACCGTTACGGATATATATCCCGTATCGGATGTTTCGGAAGACGAGCTTCTTTCTCTGGCGGCATCGCTGGAGAGGGGGAGTGAGCACCCCATTGCAAAAGCCATATTAAAAAAGGCAGAGAATATGGATATACCCGAGGTATCGGATTTTACTGCGCTTTCGGGAAACGGTATTACCGCCAAGCTTGACGGCGCTGTACTTTGGGGCGGTAAGACAGAATTTATAAAGACAAAGGTAAATGCAGACAAGGTTGCAGAAAAGAAAGTGCATGAATTTGCCAAAGAGGGTAAAACACCCGTCCTCTTTGCTAAAGACGATACATTACTCGGTATTGTGGCAGTAGCCGATGTTATAAAAGAGGACAGTCCCCGTGCTGTAGCCGAGCTCAAAAAGCTTGGTATGCGTGTGGTAATGCTCACAGGCGACAACCCTCTTACCGCAAACGCCATAGGTAAAAATGCAGGTGTGGACGAAATAATTGCCGAAGTTATGCCCGACGGAAAGGAAGAGGTAATCCGCTCACTTCAAAAAGACGGCAAGGTTGCCATGGTGGGTGACGGCATAAACGATGCACCTGCCCTCACAAGAGCCGATACAGGCATAGCCATAGGTGCAGGCACGGACATCGCCATAGATGCGGCAGATGTTGTTCTTGCAGGAAGCACCCTTTCCGATGCGGTCTCAGCAATACGCTTAAGCCGTGCCACTGTCAGAAATATCAAGCAAAATCTTTTCTGGGCATTTATATACAATATCATAGGCATACCACTTGCTGCAGGACTATGGTATAAGATATGGGGTATTACATTAAATCCGATGTTCGGCGCTGCGGCAATGAGTCTTTCGAGCTTTTGCGTAGTTTCAAATGCTTTAAGACTTAATCTTGCGAAGATTAAGAATGGAGAAAATACAGTACAAAAAATAATGAAAATCGAAGGCATGATGTGCACTCACTGCGAGGCACAGGTTAAAAAATGCCTTAAAAACCTCGGAGCTTCCAAGGTGTATGTAAGTCACAAAGAGGGAAAAGCCATATTTACGATTTCGCGTGATATTACGGACAAAAGACTTAAAAATGCTATAGAAAATGAGGGCTACAAGGTCATAAAAATAAGCTAACCGATTTCGGTTAGCTTTTTGAATATTGTATTTGTAATTTTTTGGGAGACACACCATACATTTTACGGAATTTGAGTGAAAAATAGTTACTGTCGTTAAATCCGCATTTTGCCGAAACTTCCGCTATCGGCATATTGGGGTACTGCTTCAGCATGGATTCTGCCTCTTTCAACCTGAGTAAATTTATGTATTGGCAGAATGTAAATCCCGTTTCTTTTTTGAATGTTCTGGAAAAATGCTCATGGCTTACTGAGCACATTTTCGATATACTGTCAAGGCTTATATTTGAAGCAAAGTTTTTGTTTATGTACTCCAAAGCGCGTACCATGTATTCGATTCCTGTTTTGGTGGGCAGGTATTTGTTTTCGTTTTCGGTTATGATGTAAAACAAAAGATGCGTGTAGCATTTGAGCGCTTCGGGATTTCTTTTTCCGTTATATTCCTTTTCTATCTTACCGAATATATATTTTATTTCGTCTGCAATATAACTGTTTCGGAAAAGAAAGAACATATCCTTAAGCTTATCTTTTACAGAGCGGGGCACAAAATCCAAGGAGCAGTTTATAAGCATTCTCGAGTGTGCGCTTCCCGAATACTGCGTATTGTGAATTACTCCCTCGGGTATAAGGATTATATCACCCGGTTTTAATGAATAGGTTTTGCTGTCTATAAAGTATGTACAGCTTCCGCCCGTTATGTAGTAGATTTCAAAAAGATTGTGGTAGTGGCTTGCAAGGGAATGTTTGCCGATGTGTTTTGCATTTTTGTCGTGATGAAAATGAAAATCCGTGTCGAATTTTGTGTATTTCAAGCTTTTCACCTGCTTTCGTACAGATTATAGCATTATTAATCAAAAAAATCAAGAAAAATGCATTTAAAATCAAAATATTCAAGGAATACTCAAGTAATTTGATATATACTTTAGGTGTAATTACTTTTAAAGTGAGGTATGAGTTATGGAAAAGGTTATACAGTTCGGCGAGGGCGGTTTTTTAAGAGGCTTTGCCGATTGGATGCTTCAGATTGTAAATGAAAAAATGAATACCGATATAGAGGTTGTTGCAGTACAGCCCATAAAGGACGGAATGTGTGATGCACTCACAAAGCAGGACTGCGTTTACACACATGTTTGCCGCGGCGTAGAGGGCGTAGATATCAAAAAGATAGATGTAATTTCAAGATGCGTTAAGCCCTATGATGATTTCGAATCATACATGGCACTTGCAGAAAACCCCGATTTCAGATTTGTAATTTCCAACACCACCGAGGCGGGAATATGCTTTGATGACAGCGACAAATTTACAGATACACCCGCAAACACTTTCCCCGGCAAGCTTACACAGCTTCTTAAGAAAAGATTTGATTTGTCGCTCGGCGGTTTTGTATTCCTGCCCTGCGAGCTTATAGACAAAAACGGCGAAAACTTAAAGAAATGCGTGCTTAAGTATGCAGACCTTTGGAATCTGGGTGACAGCTTTAAGGCGTGGATAGAGAATGACAACATCTTCTGTAATACTCTTGTAGACCGTATAAACACAGGTTATCCCAAGGATGAGAAGATAGATATCGGCTGGGAAGACAACCTCATTAACACCTCGGAGTATTTTCACCTGTGGGTTATAGAGGGTTACATGGGTCTTTTTGATGAAATTCCCTTCGGCGAGTGCGACCTTAATGTTATACTTACAGACAATCTCGAAATGTACCGCACAAGAAAGGTGCGTATATTAAACGGTGCACATACATCGCTTGTGCCCTATGCGCTTCTCTCGGGCTTTGACACAGTAAAATCATGTGTGGATAACGATACAATGGCAGAGCACATATGCAAGTGCGTGTACGATGAAATCATACCCACTCTCGACCTTGGCAGACAGGAGCTTATAGACTATGCGGACAATGTAATCACCCGTTTTTCCAATCCGTACATAAAGCATTACCTTTCGTCTATAGCTTTAAATTCCGTGAGTAAATTCAAGGTAAGAGTTCTTCCGTCCATACTTGAATATATAAAGAGATTTGACAGAATACCCGAAACTCTTGTGTTCTCTTTTGCAAAGCTTATAGATTTCTACAGAACAGACATGACAAACGATGACGCAAAAATCACCGAATTTATGAAAACGGCAAGCGTAGAAGACATCCTTGCAAATAAAGATTTGTGGGATGTGGACTTAAGCTTTTTGAAAGACGAGGTTTTAAAGTATGTTAATAAATAAGCTCGACAATGTGGAAGTAAATCTTGAAGACGGCCACAAATATGCTCTGTGCGATATCAAAAACGGTGAAAACATCATAAAATACGGTCAGCCCATAGGACACGCCACATCTGATATCAAAAAGGGCGAGCATGTACACTCACACAACCTTGCCACCAATCTTTCGGGCAAGATAGAGTACAGCTACAACAAATCCCAAACATATGACGAAAAGGTCGACACCGACCTTAGCTTTATGGGATATGCGAGGGAAAACGGCGATGTAGGCATAAGAAACGATATATGGATTGTGAACACCGTCGGATGTGTAAACAAAATTGCCGAAAAGCTCTCTTCTATTACAGGTGCCAAGTGCTTTTGCCACCCTTACGGCTGTTCACAGCTCGGAGATGACCAGGAGAACACACAGAAGATTTTAAAGGGCATGGTAAACCATCCCAATGCCGCAGGTGTGCTTGTGCTCGGCCTTGGATGCGAGAACAACAATATAGATGTTTTCAAAAAGTTTTTGGGTTTTTGGGACGACAGGAGAGTTAAGTTCCTGAGCACTCAGGATTTCGATGACGATATAGCCGAGGGTGTACGCCTTATAGATGAGCTCAAGGCATATGCCGACACCTTCAAAAGAGAAAAGATACACATTTCAAAGCTCAAGGTAGGCTTAAAATGCGGAGGAAGCGACGGATATTCGGGTATTACCGCAAATCCCCTTGTAGGCAGATTTTGCGACAGGCTCATATCCTACGGCGGAAGCTGTGTGCTTACCGAGGTGCCCGAGATGTTCGGTGCGGAACATCTTCTTATGAACAGATGTGAAAACGAAGAGGTATTTAATAAGACGGTAGAGCTTATAAATGACTTTAAGGATTATTTTATAAGGCACAATCAGGTGGTGTACGAAAATCCATCCCCCGGCAACAAAAAGGGCGGTATAACCACATTGGAGGAAAAGTCTCTCGGCTGTGTGCAAAAGGGCGGACTTTCCACCGTTACCGATGTTCTCTCATATGGCGAAAGCATCAAAAAAACAGGTCTTTCTCTTTTAAACGGACCGGGTAACGATATAGTGGCAGTAACCGACCTTATGGCATCGGGAGTTCATGTGATACTCTTTACAACAGGCAGAGGCACACCGCTGGGTGCACCCGTTCCCACAGTTAAGATTTCCACAAATTCCGACCTTGCTAAGCGCAAGAGCGGTTGGATAGATTTCGATGCAGGCGCATGTGCTTCGGGAAGCGATTTAACCGATGAACTCATCGATTATGTTCTTTCCGTTGCCGACGGCAAAAAGACCAAAAATGAAGAAAACGGCTATGAGGAAATAGCCATTTTCAAAGACGGAGTTACATTATAAAAACAATAACCGCGTTTTTACGCGGTTATTGTTTTTATAATGATAAATTCTTTTTGTACTTAAGAGGCGATGTGCCAACCTGCTTTTTGAATGTTTTGCTGAAGTACGATGCCGTGGAAAATCCCACACTTTGCGATATCTCTTCTATAGACATATCTGTTTTTGCAATAAGCTCCAGTGATTTTTCTATACGCTTTGTATTTATGTATTCGCTTACGGTACAGTTAAAATGCGTGTGAAAATTTTTGTAGAGGACACTTTTTGACACATTTATGCTCTTTGAAATACTCTTAACCGAAAGGTCCTTTGCAAGATTTTCCGAAATATAGTCCACAGCTTTTTGCATGCTTTCGTTCAAATCGGGTCTTATCATATTCTTAAGAAGAATGTACTTTGCGAGCATAATCGCTATATTGGACACACTCTGAATCTTGTCCGATTCAAAAAGCGGTATGTTCGAGTAGAGCGCTTCTGCCTTGTGGGCATCTATGCCAAGACTTTTTATGTAATTTTTTATTGTGTCAAAATCCGTATTCGGCTTCATTCTGCCAAATATTATATAGCCTATGATTATATCGTCATAGAGCAGGGGGATTGCTACATTTACAAGACCTGCGTGGCATATGTGCATTTCGGTCTTTTTGCTTTTTTTGCATTTTTCCAGAAGCTCTCTGTCCGAAAGAGCGCACGCCTTTCTGCCCGAGGGCTTGCTTTGCATTTTCAGGCAGTAGCGGTTTCCTGCAAGGCGCTCGCTTCCCGCAGGTGAAAAATCCGTCTTGAGAAATTCCATGTCTATGCCCGTTGCATTATAAAAATCAAACAGGGCATCATTGATTTTTTTAATATCATAATTAATAATCACATAATCACATCCCGACACACATAATTATATGATATAATTGTAACTTTTGTCAATATTTTAAAAAAGCAGGAAAAATATTATGTGATTTTAGGGTAAAATGCCACTGTTTTTTCGGTGTTTTTTCTGTTACAATAAAAAAAGAATGGTAAACTCATAAAGGAGTAGTGGTTTTTGATGATTGAAATTATAACAAAAATTGATGCCTTTATAAACGGCATCGTGTGGGGACCCGTAATGCTAGCTCTTCTTATAGGAACAGGTCTTTTCCTGTCTTTAAGACTTGGTTTCCCGCAGTTTACAAAATTCGGATTCATGCTTAAGAGTACAATACTTGGACTTTTTTCCAAAAATCAGAGGCAATCAAGTAAATCGGGAGTAAGTCCTTTTCAGGCTGTTGCTACAGCTATGGCAGGCACCATAGGTACGGGCAGTATAGCAGGTCTTGCAACCGCTATTGTTGCAGGCGGTCCCGGTGCTGTATTCTGGATGTGGGTAAGCGCACTTCTCGGTATGACAACCAAGTATGCCGAAATAGCCCTTTCTCTCAAATTCCGCGAAAAGAATGAAGAATGGCAGTGGATAGGCGGACCTATGTACTACATAAAGAACGGTCTCGGTCCGAGATTCAAGTGGCTTGCGGTTCTCTTTTCCATCTTTGCCATGTTTGCGTGTCTCGGAACAGGTAATGCTACACAGAGTAACTCCATTGCAATAGCATTAAAGGACTATGTACCTACATATGTTACAGGCATAGTGCTTGTTGTTATAGCCTGTGCCGTTATACTCGGCGGTATGAGAAGAATTGCCGCAGTAAACGAAAAGCTTGTACCCTTTATGGCTATGTTTTATGTAGTATGTTCTGTTGTGTGTCTCATTATAAATGCAGAGAAAATTCCCGAGGCTTTCGCCCTTATATTCAGAGAGGCATTTAATTTCAAGGCGGCGGCAGGCGGTGCAGCAGGCTACGGTATTATGGCAGCCATGAAGTTTGGTTTTTCAAGGGGTGTATTTTCCAACGAAGCAGGTCTCGGAAGCGCACCCATAGCTCATGCGGCATCAAGTGCCAAGGAACCTGTAGAACAGGCGCTTTGGGGTATGTTTGAAGTGTTCTTTACCACCATAATCATATGTACCTGCTCGGCACTCGTACTTCTTACCTCGGGTCTGTGGCAGAGCGGTGCAGACGGTGCAGCACTTTCCATCAAGGCATTTAACAGTATAATTCCCGGAATTGGCGGAGTAGGTGTTACGCTTTCTACCATATTCTTTGCACTTTCTACCATTTTGGGATGGGCATATTATGGTGAGGTAAGTGTGGAATTCCTTACAAACGACTCTCACAAAGCTATAATAATATACAGAATTATATACATAATATTCGTATACATAGGCGCTGTGGGAAGCCTTGATTTAATCTGGAGCATTTCCTCCACCATGAACGGACTTATGGCAATACCAAACCTTATAGCAATAATTGCTCTTATACCTGTAATAAAGAAGATAAATGACGATTATTTCAAGAGCAGAAAACTTAAATAAATATAATACCTTCGGGAATGCGGAAAAACTTCTGCATTCCCGTTTTTGTTCTTGGTTTCTCATATTGCGGAATATATTGCAAAAAACAAGGAATTTTACATCTTTTATTTAGAGCCCGTATTTGGTAAAATTGTAGCATAGAGGCATGTGCCTTATGATGTTATTATACACAAATTTTTATATTGTTTTTAGGAGGAAATGAAAATGGCTAAACAGACATCTGATTTCAGGTACAACACAGGCGCCACAAAGGTACCCTGGGCAGCAGTAGGTGAAAACTACAATGTTCACGATTTAATGGAAATCATCCGCTTCTTAATGCAGGGTGAAGGTAAGGAATACGACCAGGCTCTTGAAGCTGTATGGGAGCAGGTTAAAAAGCTCGAACCCCTTGCTACACCTCCCGGTAAGCTCTCCCTCGGTTCACAGGTAGAAAAGGCAGAAGCAGCATGTAACGAATACCTCGGTATAGATACATCCACATTTGTTACAAACGCTACAGCAGGCTTTGAAATAGCATACAAGTATGCAAACTTAAAGGCAGGCGACGAAGTTATAGTTCCTGCTATCACATTCGTAGCTACAATGGCATACCCCTTAGCTATAGGCTGTAAGCTCGTATTTGCAGACGTAGATCCCAGAACTATCAACATGGATCCTGCAGATGTTGCAAGAAAGATTACAGACAAGACCAAGATGATAGTTCCCGTACATATCGGCGGTTATCCTGTTGATCTTGATCCTATTATGGAACTTGCAAGAAAGCACGATATATTAGTTCTCGAAGATGCCGCTCACGGTTTCGGTGCTATGTACAAGGGCAAGAAGCTCGGTACAATAGGTGACTTTGCAGCATTCTCCATGCACGAAGTTAAGAACATCACCTCCTTTGGTGAAGGCGGTATTCTTACCACAACTGTTCCCGGCTTCGGACCCGACATGAAGAGAGCTCGTTTCTTAGGTCTCGATTTCTCCTGTCCTATCAAGGATTGGCTCTACAACATCACTCCCATTCCGGGTAAGGAAGGCCCCTTCATGGCAGGAAACTCCTCTACTACAGAAATCCAGGGCTTAGGTCTTGCTCTTCAGGTAGCACGTAACGAAGAAATCATCGCTACACGTCGTCAGGCTGCTGAGTACCTTACAGGCAGATTCGCAGAAAACGACGCTATCATTCCTCAGCTTCTCGATACAGAGGACATTAAGCCTTCTTACCATATGTATCTTCTCCAGATTGACCCCGCAAAAGCAGGCGGAGACATTCAGGTATTAAAGAAGAAGTTAGAAGAAAAGGGCGTTACACAGATTGCTCACTTCGGACCTCTCTACAGATTCAAGGTTGTACAGGATATGGGTTACAATTCAGACGAAATTGCAAAGACATGCCCCAACTGCGAAGAAGTATTCTACAAGAAATTTACACATCTTCCCCTCTATGGCTTAAGCCAGGAGCAGCTCGAATACATGGCAGATGCAGTTCTTGAATCCGTAAAGGAAATGCAAGAAGGCAGATAATGGGAATGTAAAAAAAGCGAAGAACGCTTATAGGCTTGATTACTAACATCACACAGTGTTAAATATCAGCAAAACAATTAAATTTATGTAGAAATCTGCAATAATGCAGATTTCTCATATTTTTAGCCTATAAGCTCTAAGCGGACTTCACCTCTCGGCGTACCTTTGTACGCCTTCGGGTATCCCTCGCAAGGCAAACCTTACTCGGTTCAGTTCGCTTATTCTTCATCTTTTTTCTATCCCCTCAATTTGACTATATTTAAAAGAGGTGTAATAAATGAAAATTAAATGGGGTGTTATAGGCTGCGGAGGCATAGCATACAGAAGAACAATTCCCGGTATGATGCTTTCCGAAAACAGCGAGCTTGTGGCTGTAATGGATACAAATTTCGAAGCAGCCAAAAATGTTAAAGAAGAATTCGGTGCAAAGTACGCATTTGAAACAGTAGAAGAAGTACTTGCTATTTCCGAAATAGATGCAGTATATATTGCTACACCTGTATTCTGCCACAAGGAGCAGGCTATGGCTGCTGCCAAGGCAGGAAAGCACATCCTTTTGGAAAAGCCTATGGGACTTACTATAGAAGAATCCAAGGAAATTGCAGATTTCTGCAAGGCTCAGGGCGTTAAGCTCGGTGTAGGGCTTATGATGCGTTTTTCCGCATACCATCAGAAGATGAAAGAGCTCATTGCAGCAGGCGCTATAGGCGATGTTGTTTCTATGAGAGCACAGCTTACCTGCTGGTATCCCGAAATTCCCGGCAACTGGCGTCAGGACAAGACCCGTTCGGGCGGCGGCGCACTCATGGATATGGGTATACACTGTATAGACCTTCTCCAGTACATTTCGGGTACAAAGGCAGTTACCGTTACCGGCTTTAGCCAGAATCAGACTTTTGGATATACAGCCGAAGACTCGGGTGCTGTTCTTATGAAGATGGATAACGGCGCTACAGCATATGTTGATTCCAACTTCAACATTCCCGACAATGCCGCAAAATGCCGTATTGAGTTCTACGGTACAAAGGGCTCTATACTTTCCGAGGGCACAATAAGTCAGGTAGAAACAGGCGAGATTGTACTTACAACCTCCGATGATACCGCAGGCTACAATGCAAAGCAGAACAGAGAAGACGGCGACGGCTCTGTTATAGTAGAGGTTATAACAGGCAATATGTATGAAAAGGAAATTTCTTCCTTTGCAAATGCTATCATAAACGATACCGAGCCTGCAATTACTGCTTGCGATGCAATAAATGTACAGACAATAGTAGAAAAGGCATACGAAGCATCAGCAGAGGGTGTATACAAGAACTTATAATAAAGATTTGCGCAGAGGGCGATAATCGCTCTCTGTTTTTTTTGTGTGCTGATGTACCGTGATATATACACTATTGACATACTTGCATTTTTGTGTTATAAATTTGTTATGTTGTTTACAAAATTCTACATTATATAACACAAGGAGAGACAGTTATGAAAAGCAAACTCGTTGCAATGTTCTTATTTATTACGATAACAGCAAGTATTATCACCGTACCGGTAATCGCTTACGAAGGAAACATATTTTATGATTATGAGCCGGGAGAAATGCCGGAGAACATGTTCAAGTCGGATGAAGAAGTGAGGGCAGAATATGGAGACTATGGATTTTTGGATTTCGTCCATCCTTCATGTCCGCAGGATAACAACCCTGCCGTTAGTGTTGAAAAAACTGACACTACTTACATAATAACAGGAGAAGGTAACAAAGGCGAGATAATATCAGGAAGCGCCCCGAGTGACTTGAGCAGTGTCCACGGTATATATTTTGACGGAAATGCAATTAAGGGAAACAATGCTGATTCAACAGGAACTATAATAAGCGGTGATATCGCCGGCGGGAAGAACTATGTATATTCCATACAGGTAAGAAATAAAAATTCAGATATAGAACCTAATGTTTATCTTCGCCTCTGGGATTCGGATTATGCTTTATACCCCAATGCCCATTATTCCAAGGAATATGATAAAGCAGGGATGAAAATCACAGGAACAGACTGGATAGACCTCAAAGGTACAATAGAGAATCCCGACGATAGCCAAAAAGAACATAATGGTGACAATGCAGACGAAATCAGTTTAGGCTTCCCTAGCACTAAAACATATGCAGGCAGCGAAGTTGAATTCAACTTTACAGATGAATCCGAGGGTATGTACAGAGCATACTTTGCAGAAGAAAAGCCATATAATATCACAAACACTCTCACAACAGACAACTCAGCTCTTGAAGAGGGTGGACAAGCGGCATTTAAGGCAGAGGTGCTTAATCAGGTTGGACTTCCCGGTTATCTGGAACAAGATTTAAAATGGAAAGTGATGAACAAGGCAAGGACTTCCGAGATTGACGGTTTTACAATTAAAGCAGGGGAAGACGGCACTGCAACTGTCAAGGTAAACGGTGCAAAGGCAGGCACATACGATGTTGTTGCATACAGCGAAAAATACAAAATGGCAAAAGGTGTTGAAATCACAGTTCGCGGTGAAGAGGTTACAAAAATCAATATAGATAATACTGTATCAGGTAAGTTTACTCTGGATGGTCTCGAAGTTGTAAAATCAGAAGCGGAAAAGATTCTTGTAGTTGTAGCAAGCTATACTAATACAGAGGGCGTTAAAAAGATAGAAGATGTAGACAAAGCGGAACTTACAGTAATAGTCGGGACAGCTCAGCTTTCGGATGAAATAACAATCACCGTGAGTAAGGGTAACGATGTAAGAGTGTTTGTATGGAATGCAGCTAATCTTGCACCTGTAACACTTGCAAGCGGTGTTGTAGCTGAATACAAAATTCAATAAAAAACAGTTGACATTTGTGTTATGCTGTGATATAATTTCATGGTAAACGCATAAGTACGGTCCAAAAAATCTGCCTTGGGGCAGATACCGTAAATTAGCGATATCATATTGAAGGAGGTGCTTCATAATGTATGCAATTATTGAAACAGGCGGCAAGCAGTACAAGGTTTCCGAAGGTGATGTAATCTTCATCGAAAAGGTAGCAGGTAGCGAAGGCGATGCCGTTAAGTTTGACAAGGTACTCGCAGTAGGCGGCGAAAAGACAGCTATCGGTGCTCCCGTAGTTGAAGGCGCAACTGTAGATGCCAAGGTTCTCGCACAGGGTAAGGGCAAGAAGGTTATTGTCTTCAAGTACAAGCCCAAAAAAGGCGAAAAGTGCAAAAAGGGCCACAGACAGCTCTTTACCAAAGTTCAGATTGAAAAGATCAACGCGTAAGCCATGACAGAGGTTAAGCTTTATCGCGACAATGGTGCCAATATCGTAAAAGGTGTTGTATCGGGTCATACAGGCTACGAGGACACAGGCTATGATATTGTGTGTGCATCCGTTTCATCGGTATATTTCATGGCTTTAAACGGCATAGAAAATGTACTTAACATTAAATTCGGCTACAGTACAGGCGATGCTTTTGCAGAGTTTATACTTCCCGATGATTTGAATGATGAACAAACAAGTAAAATAAATATATTGTTGGATTCTATGTATTTGTTCCTTAAAGATTTAGAGGAGCAGTACCCCGACAATGTTAAAGTTACCGAATTGGAGGTGTAATTTGATGTTTACTTTAAATATTCAGTTATTTGCTCATAAAAAAGGTATGGGTAGTACCAAGAACGGCAGAGACAGCGAATCCAAGCGTCTTGGCGTTAAGAGAGGCGACGGCCAGTTTGTTACAGCAGGCAACATCCTCGTAAGACAGAGAGGTACTAAAATACACCCCGGCATCAATGTTAAGAAGGGTAGCGACGATACTCTCTTTGCAGTTGCTGATGGCAAGGTTAAGTTTGAAAGACTTGGCAGGGATAAGAAGCAGGTAAGCGTATACGAAATCGCTCAGTAATCCTTGTGACAAATAACACAACTATCAAATCCCGGGTTTTGCCCGGGATTTTTTGCGATGAATATGTTTTATTATAAATTGACATAATGTTTCTTGTGTGTTATAATTCCTTTGTGCAGCAAGAGAAACGCCGGCGGTTGTTTCCGACACCTCTATGAAAGGGGGTGTTGATGTGGAAGAAATAATTTCTTTTACTCTGTTAGTAATGATTATTATCCTTTACATAAAGAAGTGACCGCCACTTCTGCAAAAGTGACGGTCGTTTAATTTAAATTACCTGTTTTGCGGAAACAACTAATGTCGTTTCCTCTTGATATATTCATAATAACATGTTTGATTTAATATGTCAAGTTAAAAAGGAGAGAATTGCAATGCTTGCAGATACAGCCGAAATTTATATAGAAGCCGGCAACGGCGGAAACGGTCTTGTAAGCTTCCATAGAGAAAAATATGTTGCCGCAGGCGGTCCCGACGGCGGAGACGGCGGCAACGGCGGAAGCGTTATATTTATAGCTGATGAAAAAATGAGCACCCTTTCCGACTTCCGTTATCAGCGCAAGTACAAGGCGCAAAACGGCGAAGACGGCAGAGCAGCCAAAAGCTCGGGAAAAAACGGCGAAAACCTCATGGTTAAGGTGCCCTGCGGTACCATAATCCGCGATATAGACCAGGACAGAGTAATTGCCGATATGAAGACACCGGGGCAGACCTTTGTAGCCGCAAAGGGAGGAAGCGGCGGTTGGGGCAACAGCCATTTTGCCACTGCTACAAGGCAGATACCCCGCTTTGCAAAAAGCGGCATAGACGGCGAGAGCCGCAATATCAAGCTTGAGCTTAAGCTCCTTGCAGATGTAGGACTTGTGGGATTTCCCAATGTTGGAAAATCCACCCTTCTTTCGGTTGTGAGCGATGCCAAGCCCAAGATTGCCAACTATCATTTTACAACCCTTGAGCCTAACCTTGGTGTTGTAAGAACAAACGATGCATCAAGCTTTGTTATAGCAGATATCCCCGGTCTCATAGAGGGCGCGGGTGAGGGCGTAGGTCTGGGACATGAGTTCCTGCGCCATGTAGAGAGAACAAGACTTCTCATTCATGTGGTGGATGCCTCGGGTATAGAGGGCAGAAACCCCATAGAAGATTTCGACCTTATAAATAAGGAACTCAAAACTTACAACGAGGCTCTTTCGGAGCGACCGCAGATAGTTGCGGCAAACAAGATGGATGTTGTGTATGACGAGGCTATATATGATGGCTTTTGCACCGAGATGGAAAGCCGAGGCTATAAGGTTTTTCGTATAAGCGCCGCTGCAAACAAGGGTGTAGCAGAGCTTATGATGTATGTTGCATCTGTACTCGATACCATACCCGTACCTGTACTCTATGATGAGGACGAGGCGGAGACTCTTGTTATATCCTACAAGGATGACCTGCCGTTTACTGTACGCATAGAGGACGGTGTATATGTGGTTGAGGGAAGCTGGGTTAAGCGCATGATAGGTTCCACCAACTTTGAAGATAACGAATCTCTCCAGTATTTCCAGAACGCATTAAGGAAAAAAGGTGTTATCAAAGCTCTGGAAAAAGAGGGTATACAAGAGGGAGACCTTGTTCGTATGTACGAACTTGAGTTTGATTATATGAAATAAAATATTTGCCCCGCGGTCATTGACAAGCGGGGCAAATTTTTAGTATAATAATATAATGGAAAAAGTGTGTACTTTTCTTATTGTATGAAAGGATTGCATAAGCATATGATAACAAGTAAAGAGAGAGCTTTTTTAAGAAGCCTTGCAAACAAAATAGATTCATCCGTACAAATAGGTAAGGGCGGTATAAATGAAAACATGCTCACTCTTGTGGAAGATATCCTTGAAAAGAAAGAGCTTGTAAAGGTGCATGTACTGGAAAATGCCTTTGCCGATGTAAGAGATGTATGCCACGAGCTTTCGTCTCTTGTGCATGCGGAGGAAGTACAGGTCATAGGAAGAAGATTTGTGCTTTATAAGGAGTCCCGCGAAAATAAGAGAATAAACCTTAATAAACTCACGGTTAAAACCGAAGAAAAGAAAGAAAATAAAAAAGAGATAAAACCACTCTATAAAGCCAAGAAAAAGCTTGCAGAGGAGCGCAAAAAGGCTAAAGAGGCGAGGGAAAAGAGAGCCAAGTACTTTAAAAAGCAGAGGTGATTAGCTATGTCTGTAGCTATATTCGGAGGCACATTCGACCCTGTTCACAGCGGGCATGTAGCTATGGCGGTATCCGCCATAGAGGAATTCAGCCTTTCGCGTCTTGTCGTGGTGCCAAACGGCAATCCTCCGCACAAGACGGATTTTGACATCACCGATTTCATCCACAGATACAACATGGCTTGCCTTGCGTTTTCCAAATTACCCAAGGCAGAGATTTCCGATTACGAGGAGAGCGGAGAGCATCTCGGGTATTCTCTTAATACTATGAGGCACTTCCGTCGGCTCTACGGAGAGGACACCGCATTTATAATAGGTGCGGACTCACTTCTTACCATACACAAGTGGTACGAGTATGAGACTTTTATTAAGGAAAACCGCTTAATCGTATTTCACCGCGAGGGCGATGATGCTTTTGGAGATACCGTGGATAAATACAAAAAAGACTACGGTGCAGACATAAGGGTATCGTCTATGGGTTATGTGGATGTATCCTCCACATACATCCGCCGTATGATAAAAGAAAATTCACTTCCCCACGGCATAGTACCCGAGGCAGTAATGGATTATATAAAAAGAGAGGGGCTGTACACTAAGTGATATGAATACCCAAGATATCATAAACACATTGCGCACCTTTCTTACACCAAAACGATTTCATCATACCTTGGGTGTGGCAAAATGGGCAAAGGAGCTCGCAATCTTAAACGGCGTATCACCCGATAAGGCGTACACCGCCGCACTTTTGCACGATTGTGCGAAGTGCTTTACAAACGATGAGCTTAAATCATATATACAAAAATACAATATAGAACTGGACTCTGTCGCTCTTTCTTCGCCGCAGTTATGGCACAGCTATGTGGGTGCTTTTTTGGCAAGAGATGTTTACGGCATAAATGATAAAGAGATTACAGACGCCATATACTATCACACCACGGGCAAGGCGGGTATGTCCGACCTTTGCGCCATTATATATCTTGCCGACGCAATAGAAGACGGCAGGACATATGATGGGGTGGAAAAACTTCGCACCATGGCAAGAGAGTCCTTGTGGGATGCAGTATTTGCCTACACAGAGCGGTCTGTAGAATTTATTAAATCCAAAGGGTGCATCGTTCACCCCGATACATCTGACTTATTAAACAGGAGACAAAAATGAACGCAAAATCCTTTTTCAAGCTGCTTATATCTTTTATAATAACCCTTGGTCTTACCGCTACTTGTATACTTGCGGCGTATGTGTGTACCACGGGCGGTTCTTTTATGGGTTTCGAATTCAATTCCGAGGAGGAGACCACGCACATAAATGTCATGCTTATGGGTCTCGATAAAGGCGGCACAAGAACGGATGTTATGATACTCGGTCAGTTAAATTTTGCCGATGAAAAGATAAATATGCTTCAGATTCCCCGAGACACCTATGTCAAGAATAACGGAAGAGGAGATAAGAAAATCAACTCGGGCTACGGCTACAAAAAAGAAAAGACCGTTTTCAAAGAGGTAGAGCAGATTACAGGCATCAAGGTGGACAAGTATGTAATAGTAAACACCTCGTCATTCAAAGACCTTATAGATACAATAGGCGGTGTTGATTTCGAAGTTCCGCAGGATATGAATTATGATGACCCTGTACAGGATTTGCATATTCATCTCAAGGCGGGCTGGCAGCATCTTGACGGCGACAAAGCAGAGCAACTTGTTCGTTTCCGCAGTTATCCCGAGGGCGATATAGCCAGAATGAGAGTGCAGAGCGATTTTATACAGGCAACCATAGATGAACTTTTCAGTGCGTCGAATGTACTTAAAGTAAATGACCTTATAAAAGATATTTCAGGCATGGTAGATACCAACCTCTCATTAAACGAAATGCTTTCTTATGCACCGCATATTTTAAGTATGGAACGAAGCAAAATTCAGACGCATCAGCTTGCAGGCGAGGCGCGCTACATAGGCGGCGGTTCGTATGTTGTTCCCGATTATGAGGGCAACGCACGCATAAGGGAGGAACACTTTACACCCACCAAATTATCCGAGGCTAAGTCGCATGTGTATCTTTCCGAGGATATTATAGGCGATGGCGGAACTTACAAATATGTAGAGGACACCAAACCGAGAAAGTGGTTTTTGAACGGTTTCACAAGTGTGGATGTGCTCGACGCTACAGGCGGTGAGGCAGACCCCTCGGAGTTTGTGGATGAATTAAAGCAGTACGGGTACAATATCCGTGTATACGAGAAGACCAGTGCAGTTTTTGATGAGACAATAGTCGTTTCCAAATCTGCATCCTCGGGCGCAGCATCAGTTGCCAAGCTTACGGGCACAAACGAGTATGTTATAAATCCGCAAAAATCATCGGGAAGCGATGTAACAATAATAGTAGGAAAGGATTTTAAGAAATAGTATGGATATAAGTCTTGCTTCTAAAATTGTAAAATATGCCGATGACAAAAAGGCATCGGATATAAAACTTCTTAACATAAGTGACCTTACGACCATAGCAGATTATTTTGTCATCTGCCATGCAACTTCAAACACACAGATGAACGCCATATTCGGCGAAATAGAAGAAAAATTAAGAAAAGAGGACGGCATAAACCTCTTAAACCCCGAAGCACGAAGCAGCACAGGCTGGCTTCTTATGGATTACGGCGATGTAATTGTGCATATCTTTAATGAGGAAACCCGAGAGTTCTACGGTATAGAAAACCTTTGGGCAGATGCAGAAAATATAGACATATCGGAATTTGTAAAATAGAAAGGGATGTTTAATATGAATTATGATTTTGGCGTCATAGAGAAAAAATGGCAGGCAAAATGGGAAGAAACAAAAGCTTTCAAAACAGAAATAAACGACAAACCCAAGTACTATACACTTGAGATGTTTCCCTATCCTTCGGGAAATCTCCACATGGGTCATGTGCGTAACTACTCCATAGGTGATGTTGTTGCAAGATTCAAGAAGATGAACGGCTACAATGTACTTCATCCTATGGGTTGGGATTCCTTTGGTCTCCCCGCAGAGAATGCCGCTATAAAGAACGGCGCAAACCCCAAGGACTGGACATACTCAAACATAGACAATATGCGCGAGCAGTTAAAGAGCCTTGGCATAAGCTATGATTGGGACAGAGAGGTTGCTACCTGCAAGCCCGATTACTACAAATTCACGCAGAAGCTCTTTTTGGAGTTCTTTAATCACGATTTGGCATACAAGAAGAAATCCTATGTAAACTGGTGCCCCTCTTGTCAGACAGTTCTTGCAAACGAGCAGGTTGTAAACGGCAAGTGCGAAAGATGTAAATCCGAAGTGGGCAAAAAAGACCTTGAACAGTGGTTCTTTAAGATTACAGAGTATGGCGACGAGCTCTTAAAAGATTTGGATAAATTAAAGGGCTGGCCCGAAAAGGTAAAGACCATGCAGGCAAACTGGATAGGTAAGAGCCGCGGTGCACAGGTTACCTTTAAGGTAGACGGCTTGGACGAAGAACTTACCGTATACACCACACGACCCGATACAATCTACGGTGTTACATACATGGTAATTGCTCCCGAGCACGCAATAGTTCCTAAGCTTGTTGAGGGCCTGGATACTAAGGCAGAGTGCGAAGAATTCATTCGCAAGATGCAGTTCTTAAATGAAATCGAGCGTACCAGCTCCGAGACAGAAAAAGAGGGCGTATTTACAGGCCGTTATGTTATAAACCCCATAACAGGCGACAAGGTACCGCTTTATCTTGCGAACTATGTATTAACCGACTACGGTACAGGCATAGTAATGGCTGTTCCTGCACACGACCAGAGAGACTTTGAATTTGCAAGAAAGTACAACCTGCCCATAAAGGTTGTAATCACTCCCGACGGCAAGAGCATAGATGCCGACACTATGACAGAATCCTTTGAAGCAGAGGGTATCATGGTAAATTCGGGCGAATTTGACGGCATGGGTAACCGCGAGGCCCTTGCAAAAATTATAGATTACATGGACGAAAAGGGTATAGGCGAAAGCAAAGTCAACTTCCGCTTAAGAGACTGGCTCATATCCAGACAGCGTTACTGGGGTGCACCAATCCCCGTTATATACTGTGAGGATTGCGGCGCTGTAGGCGTACCCGAAGACCAGCTTCCCGTTCTTCTTCCCGAGGATGTAGAGTTTACAGGTCAGGGCAAATCCCCTCTTACCACAAGCCCCACATTCGTAAATGCTCCCTGCCCCAAGTGCGGAAAGATGGGCGTAAGAGAAACTGACACCATGGATACATTTGTGTGCTCATCCTGGTACTTCTTAAGATACTGTGACCCCAAGAATGACGCAGAGCCGTTCTCTATGGATGCTCTCAAATACTGGATGGGCGTAGACCAGTATATAGGCGGTGTAGAGCACGCAATACTCCACCTTTTGTATGCAAGATTCTTTACAAAGGCTCTTCACAAGATGGGTCTTGTTCCCGTGGATGAACCGTTTGACAATCTTCTTACACAGGGTATGGTGTTAAAAGACGGCACCAAGATGAGTAAATCTCTCGGCAATGTAGTAAGCCCCGAAGAGATAATAAATAAATACGGCGCAGATACCGCAAGACTCTTTATTCTCTTTGCAGCACCTCCCGAAAGAGACCTTGAGTGGTCTGATACAGCTGTAGAGGGCTCATACAGATTTATAAACAGAGTCTTCCGCCTTGTTACAGACAATCTCGACAAGATATCCCTTAATGCATCCTATGATAAGTCTGACCTCACATCCGAGGACAAAGAGCTTCGTTATGTATTAAACTACACCAAGAAAAAGGGAACAGACGATATAAGCATCCGTTTCAACTTCAATACTGCAATAAGCGGTATAATGGAGCTTGTAAATGCTCTCTATGCATACAAGGGCACAAACACAGCGCTCTTCAGCGAGGCTGTTGTAGATACAGTAACAATGCTTGCACCCTTTATTCCTCATGTGGCAGAAGAACTGTGGTCTCTTATGGGAGGCGAGGGCAGTATCCACGAGAGAAGTTGGGTTACCTATGATGAATCCGCTCTTGTTAAGGATGAAATCGAGCTTGTAGTTCAGGTAAACGGCAAGATAAAGGGTAAGATAAATGTAGCATCCTCACTCGATGAAGAGGGAATAAAGGCTGCCGCTGTAGCTGACGAAAAGGTAAAGGAAGCTATAGCCGACAAACAGGTTGTAAAGGTAATTGTTGTAAAGGGCAGACTTGTAAATATAGTTGTAAAATAAATAAAAAAAACAACCCTCACGGTGACACTTCGTAAAGAAGCGGTTCTCCGTGAGGGTTGTTTTTTATTTGCGGATATTATATCAAATTCGCACTCTGAAATCCTATTGCCTTTCCCAGAATGTAGGTCTGGCTTAATTCATCACCCGAAAAATACATCGGCTGATATGCAGGATTTTCTGCCACAAGCATAAGACCGTCGGCTGTCTTGTAGACTCTTTTTAAAGTAGCTTCATCGCCTATTACAACTGCGGCTATTTCTCCGTTTTCCACAGAGCTTTGCTGGCGTATGAATACAATGTCTCCGTCTGCTATACGCGCGTTTATCATACTGTCTCCGCGTGCGGTGAGACAAAAATCGGCATTTGCATTTTCGCCCGTGGCGAGCACATATTCGTACTCTTCATTACAAAATATTGGAGTACCGCAGGCAATGGAGCCGAGCATACGCACCTTTTTAACGGGTATTGTAATCTCGGGTCGGCTCTCTCCGATGTTCTCCACTCCTGTGAGCAAAAAGTCCACCGAAACCTCGAGAACCTTGGCAAGAATCTTTAATGTATCTGCCTGAGGTGTCTGAAATCCCGTTTCCCATTTGCTTATCATTACCCTGTCTGTTTTGAGGTTGTAATCATTTCTTAATATATCCATAAGGGCGGATTGTGTAAGATGCCTTTCCTTACGGAGAGATTTGATTCTTTCACCAAGTTCTGACAAAAATAATCATTCCTTTCCTGTTTGTGATGTCAAATGTATTGATTTGCTGTAAAAAAATAAGTAATTCTGTCGACACATCCATCATACCACACTTGTGTCGCGAATGCAACACTTTTTTCGTAAAAACCTAAAATAATTAAAAATTTTCGAAAAATCTTAAAAAATGTGTTGACATCGACAAGTTTTGGGTGTATTATGAATGTGTCGATATCGAAAACAAAAATATTTGACTATCACTTTGAGAGGAGGTCGCATAATCTGTTTTAATAAATGATTATGCGGAAAATTATGAAAAAGATAATAAGATTCTCGGATGTTGTAACTATATTTAAATTATTCGTGCCTGTCATCATGATGTATATGGCAAGCTGCCTTGAAAGATTGGTGTAAAGGAAATTTGCAAGTTGCAGATTTTTTTACATAGCGTTTTCTTTAACAGATTTCTTTCGCGTGAAAACAGTAAATACTGCAGCAAGGCACTGCTTCCCCGGCAGATAATACCGTGCTATATTATTGTATTGCTTTAATTGTCCAAAACAGATTTCAAAACTACAGAAAGGAAAACCACAATGATAAGAACACTAACTTGTCCTGTGTGCAACAGTGAATTTACTACCGAGCAAAATGCCAAGAAGTTTTGTTCGGCAAAATGCCGCAGAACTTTTAATGCACAAAGAGCCAGAAAAAACAATTTAAGAGAATTCATATGCGGATGGTGCGGCGACGCTTTTCTTTCCGACAGACGCAAAAAGTATTGTTGCAAGGAATGCAGACTTTATGCCAACGGAAGAATAGGCAAAAGAAAATCAAAACCGAAAAAACCGCTGGTTTCTCTTGAACAGGTTGCACTACTTAGCAGAGAGGCAGGTCTAAGCTACGGCGAGTATGTGCATAAGTATTCGTTAAACTAGGGGGAGTAGGATGCCACTTTATGCCATATGTCCGTTCTTTTTGTACGAGAAAAAGAATTGTATCGGCTGCGAATTAAAAACTATAAAATTTCAAAATTACAAAGACAAAAAGAACTGGATGTACAATCATTGCTGCAGCTGGGACTATGAGGAATGTAAGAATTCCATCACACTAATGAAAAAATATATATAGTATATGAGGAGCGTATGCTCCTCTTTTTTGATATATTTTTGTTTTTGACAAATAATATTTGTGGTGATAATATGCAAAAAATATTCGAATTAATAGACCAAAATAAGCTCATAGAGGACTATGAGTATCTTATGAAGAATGCCGAAACAGGATTTGAACTTAAAAATACTGTGGATTATGTGGCAAAATCTCTCATGGAAGCAGGCATAGAATATACTATGTGCGGCAGATGCGGTATATGTGCAGTTTTGGGCAGCAGTACCCATGCGAAAACGCTGCTCTTAAGGGCAGATATGGATGCTCTTCCCATGGGGGACGGAGCTATGCATGCATGCGGACATCACATGCACACGGCTATGCTTCTTGCCGCCGCAAGAGCCATAAAGCAAAACGAAGATATGCTCTCTTGCAGGGTTAAGCTTATGTTTCAGCCTGCCGAAGAGATTTTGTCGGGTGCCAAGGATATGATAGATTCGGGAATACTCCAAAATCCCAAGGTGGACTATGCTTTTATGCTTCATGTGGCAACAGCTGCAAATTTTGATACAGGTACATTTATATTTGCGTCCGATGGCGAGATAGCACCCTCGGCAGATTATTTCAATATAGAGGTTCGTGGCAAGGGCAGTCATGGTGCACAGCCGTCTGAGGGCAGAGACCCAATTACAGCAGGTGCACACATACTTTGCGCTTTGCAGAGCATAAATGCCCGAGAGCTTGGTGTGTATGAGGATGCGACAATTACCGTAGGCATGGTATCTGCAGGAAACGCACCAAACGCAATAGCGGACAGTATGATAATGAAAGGCACCATGAGAACATTCGGAGAGGAAACAAGAGAATTTGTAAAGGCACGCATAGGGGATATATCTTCGTCTGTTGCCAAGGCACTTCGGACAAGTGCCAAAGCGGTATATACCCACGGGTGCCCTGCATTTATAAATGACAGCGAATTCTTATGCAAGGTTTCTGGGCTTGCCCGGGAATTTCTGGGTGATGAAAAGGTAGTAATGCTCCCCAAGGGTCAGCGGGGAGGAGGAAGTGAGGATTTTGCCTATGTAAGCACCCTTGTTCCTACTGCAATGGCGCTTTTGTGCGCAGGGAGGGCAGAGGATGGCTACGAATATCCTCTTCATAACCCCAAGGTTAAATTCGACAAAAAAGCACTTCCGTATGGAAGCGCTCTTATGACATATATTGCTTTTAATCTTTAGTATATATGGCAAATTTCGTCAGGAATTTATATCATTGCGAAGTTGTGCAACAACTTCGCAATGTCCGGAATGAGGAAACATATCCACACCGCAGACTTTTTTTAGGGTATAACCATAACCGCTCAGTATTTTTACATCCCTTGCCAGAGTTGCGCTGTTGCAAGACACATACACAAGCTTTTTGGGGGACATTTGGTTTATAAGGCTCAGCATATCCTCGCTGCAGCCCTTTCGCGGAGGGTCTACCACAACTATATCGGCACTTTCGCCGTTTTGTAAAAGCTCATATACCACTTTGGCACAATCTCCCGCATAAAACGAAGCATTTGTAATGCCGTTTAATCCGGCATTTTCCTTAGCGTTTTCTATGGCTTTTTCCACTATTTCCACACCTATTACCTTTTGCGCCTTTTGTGCAAGAAAGAGCGATATACTTCCCGTTCCGCAATAAAGGTCAAACACGGTTTCGTTTTCCTTGGGAGCGGCATATTCGAGCGCTTTTCCATAGAGCTTTTCTGTTTGCTCGCCGTTTATCTGGAAAAAGCTCTCAGAGGATATATTGAATTTAAGATTATCTATCATTGAGCATATTTTATCTTCGCCAAGTATTACTCTTGTTTTCTTACCCAGAATAAGATTTGTTTTCTCGGTATTTATGTTCTGTATGATTCCTTTAATACCCGATTGATTTTGTAGGATTTTAATAAGCTCATCTTCGTGGGGCAGGGGAGATGTGCTGTTTGTTACTATGGTAATGAGTATCTCGCCTGTTTTGTTGCCTGTGCGTATATAAAGATGCCTTAATATACCTTTATGAGTTTTTTCGTTATATACACTGATTTTGTATTTGTTGGCATAGGAGAGGAAAAGCTTTGTAAGATTGTTTATTTTCTCATCCTGTATCATGCAGCCTTCTGAGGCTACTATTTCGTGGCTCTTTTTGGAATAGAATCCCACCACAGCTTCTCCTTGCGATTTACCTACGGGAAGCTGTGCTTTGTTTCTGTAGCCAAGGGTGTTTTGGGCACCAATCACCCCTTGAAATTCGTATTCATGGGGGTAAACAGAGCCTATCCTTTGCAGATTTGATTTTATTATATTTTCCTTTATACATAGTTGATGGGAGTAATCTATGTGCATAAAGTCACATCCTCCGCACTCATTGAACACAGGGCATTTCGGCTCTGTGCGGTACGGTGAGGGGGTTTTGATTTTCAATATCTTACCAAAACCATAGGTTTTGTTTGTTTTAGTTATCTGTATGCTAAGTGCATCGCCTGTTACTGCGCCCTTTATAAATATGGGGTAGTCTTCGTGTTTGGCAACACCGTCACCCGATGCGGTAACATCCTCTATGGTTACGCTGAGGATATCATTTTTATTTACCATGGATTTCACCTCTAATCTAATATATAACAAAAGGCATTTTTTTTCAAGTATCTTTGATAAATTCATACTTTGGGACATATATTGTTAGAGAGGTGAATTAAGTGGAAACAGTTATTCTTAAAACCTTTGAAGATGATTTGACGGCGGTAATCGACTACTGCATAAACCATAGTGTTATGAAAATAAGCTATAGCATTAAGACCAAAGCCGCGGGGATATATAAGCTTCTGGTGTTCAGTTCGTTTAAACCCGCCTGCGAGCCTGTAGTGGCAGATACTTTAGAATTTTCAGGCAACTGTGCTCACTCTTTGCGTGAAATCAGCGTATCCGAGGCGGCATACAAGGGGTATAATCTTAATGATTTGGATACCTTTGTCCTTGCTGTTAAAAAATCCGACGGGTTTTCGTGTGTGGGTGTGCATTTCTGCCGTCTGGCTTGGGACCTGAGCGGCAACGCATTTTTTATGCCCGCTTCCCGAGCCGATGAAAGCATACAAAGAGCACAAAAGGCTCTAAGCAGTATAAAGGATTTGTCAACTGAGGAAATGTACAACGAATATCTGGGCAGGCTCAAATATTTTGAAACCGTTTTTAAGAAATCTGCTCTTGTGCCTTGCGACGGCTTTGAATGGTACGAAATTCCCGACAAGACTATCCTGTGCAGTATAACTTCTTACAGACACGCATTGGCAGAGCTTGGTAATGATACGCCTTTTCTTTGGGGTGTGGGAAAAGACGGCATTACAGCACTTGCCGTAAAGGATGATTTACACTTTGCGTTTCAAAATGTATCGGATTGTGTGCAAAGGATAGGCGGTTTTTACATAACAGGGGTATTGTTCAGGCGGGACGGACAGTATTTTGCCAAAATAAAATGAGCCAGGGCAAGTAAAACTTGCTTTGGCTCATTTGGTGTTATTACATATTCTTACAAGTGAAATTCCAAGAATCCTTACACATTTGCGCTATATCGAGTTCTGCTCTCCAGCCTAATTCCTTAAAGGATTTTTCTGTATCGGCAAAGCACTCGGCTATATCGCCGTCTCTTCTGGGGGCGATTTCGTATTTAAGAGTTTTACCGCATGCCTTTTCGTATGCGTGAAGCACTTCGAGCACGGTGTAGCCGTTACCTGTACCAAGGTTGTATGCGTTTACACCCGAGGTGCTGTTTGCCTTTTCCAGAGCTTTAACATGACCTTTGCTCAGGTCTACAACATGTATGTAGTCTCTTACGCCTGTGCCGTCTTTGGTGGGGTAGTCATCGCCGAAAACATTCAGGTGGTCGAGCTTGCCCACGGCAACCTGTGCAATGTAGGGAACAAGGTTGTTTGGTATACCGTTTGGATTTTCGCCTATAAGACCGCTCTTGTGAGCACCTATGGGGTTAAAGTAACGGAGAAGCACTATAGACCACTCTTTGTCCGAGGTGTACAGGTCTGTAAGGATATCTTCTATCATAAGCTTGGTACTGCCGTAGGGATTTGTGGTATATCTTGGGAAATCCTCTTTAATCGGTACTGTGTGTGGGTTTCCGTAAACTGTAGCAGAAGAACTGAATACAAGCTTTTTGCAACCGTACTTTGCCATTGTTTCGCAAAGCACAAGTGTGCTTAAGATGTTGTTGTGGTAGTATGCAAGAGGAATCTGCACCGATTCGCCCACTGCCTTTAAGCCTGCAAAGTGGATTACGGAATCTATCTTGTTTTCCTCAAATATCTTCTCAACACTTTCCTTATCGCACAAATCATTTTCGTAAAACTTTATCTTTTTGCCTGTGATTTGCTCCACTCTGTCTATACTTTCTCTTTTGGAATTACAGAGATTGTCTATAACCGCAACCTCATATCCCGCTTCTATAAGCTCCACGCAAGTGTGGCTTCCTATGAAGCCTGCGCCTCCTGTAACCAGTATCATAGTATGCACATCCTTTACTGCAATTTTAGTGTTACAGACATTATACGTCATATTACAAAAAAGGTCAAGATATATTAATGTATGAAATTTTTATTAATTTTTTGAATTTGGGGTAGATTTTTAATGCATTTTGTAGCATAATATATGTACAAATATATTTATTCGGAGGTTAATTATGAAATACATAGTAGTATTGGGCGACGGCATGGCGGATTACAAGGTTGATGAGCTTGGCGGCAGAACTCCGCTTGAGTGTGCAAATAAGCCTTGCATGGATTATATGGCGAAAAACGGCGAAACAGGGCATGTTAAAAATGTGCCTGAGACTCTTTCGCCCGGAAGCGATGTGGCAAATCTTGCCGCTATGGGATATGACCCTCTTAAATATTATTCGGGCAGGTCTCCTCTCGAGGCGGTTAGTGTGGGTGTGGATATGAAAGACACCGACATTATCTTCCGCTGCAATCTGGTTACGCTCTCCGAGGATGAGCCGTATGAAGAAAAGACTGTAATAGACCACAGCTCCGACGAGATTTCCACCGAGGAGGCAAGAGAGCTTATTAAAGCTGTAAACGATGCGTTTGCAAACGAAAAGTTCTCATTCTATCCGGGTGTAAGCTACAGACATATAATGGTGTGGGACAAGGGACCTTATGACTTTACTCTTATTCCTCCCCACGACATACTTGAAAGAAAGGTAAAGGACTATATACCGTCGGGCGAAGGCAGTGAGCTTATATATGATATGATGGTAAAGAGCTATGAGATACTCTCAAATCATCCTGTGAATACAGCCAGAGCGGAGCGCGGACTTAAAAAGGCAAACTCCATATGGATATGGGGAGAGGGAAAGAAGCCTCTTCTTTCCGACTTTGGCGAAAAGTACGCAATGAAAGGCACAGTAATAAGCGCCGTAGACCTTATAAAAGGTATAGGTCTTTGTGCAGGGCTTGATGTTGTGGATGTAGAGGGTGCAACAGGAAATGTTCACACCAACTACAAGGGCAAGGCGGATGCTGCCTTAAAGGCGTTAAAGGACAGTAGCGACTATGTGTACATACATCTTGAGGGTCCCGATGAGTGCGGACACAGACACGAGATAGAAAACAAGGTAAAAGCTATCGAGCTTATAGACGAAAAGGTTGTAAAGTATATAAAAGACGATTTGGACAAAAACGCAATAGACTACCGCATGCTCATACTTCCCGACCATCCGACACCGCTTGCACTCAGAACTCACACAAGAGACAGTGTGCCTTATATCATATATGACAGCACAGCCGAATTTAGCGGAACAGCAGAGTTATACACCGAGGACGAGGCAAAAAAGAGCGGTATACTTATAGAAGAAGGCTATAAACTTATGGAAAAATTTATAGGCTAAAGGAAGAAATGCCATGAATGTTTCGGAAAGCAAATATATAGAAAAGCTTGTAAAACTCTTGTATGCGGCATTTGCCGTTCTGGCGGTCATGTTTGTATTGCCGAGGATTGTGCCTTGCCTTTTGCCGTTCTTTTTTGCATGGATAATTGCACTTATAATAAAGCCCTTTGTAAGCCTTTTTGAGAAGATAAGGGTAAATAAGCGCATAGCGGTTATTCTCTCTATGCTTGTGGTGTTGGGCTTGCTTTCGTGGTTGTTGTATTTTATATCCAGAGCGGCAGTAAACGAGTTGCGCATTTTTGCGGGCATGCTCGGAAATACAAGAGACGGAATACCCCTTTTTGTATGGAATTTTATAGATTCCCTGCCAAAGCATGTCCAAAATGTTGTTACAGACTTTCTGGAAAACTACGATATGTCTGCAACTGAGTTTATGATGCCTGCCATTACATCGGCACTTCCTAAGCTTGGCGGTGTTGCGGGTAAGCTTCCCAGCGTGTTTGTATTTACTGTTGTATTTCTTATGGCAATATACTTCTTCAGCTATGATGAAAAGGGTTTAAGACAGGAACTTAAGAAATTCATTTCCGAAAAGAACATAGAACATTTAAGGAAAATCCGCACCGTTATGGGCAAGGCATTTGGCGGATATGTAAAGGCACAGCTTATTATAATGGCTGTGGTATTTACGATACTTCTTACAGGCTTTGTTATACTGGATGTAAAGCTTGCATTTTTGCTTGCGTTTATAATAAGTCTTTTAGATGCGATTCCCGTTTTGGGAACGGGCATGATTTTAAATCCCATGGCAATAATCTATCTTATACAGGGCGATTATGTAAGGGCAATAGGATTTGTGGCTATGTATGTGATAATCCTTTTCGTAAGGAATTTTTTGGAGCCGAGAGTGCTGAGTGTACAGCTTGGAATGCATCCTATAATAACTCTTGTATCAATGTATGCAGGACTTAAGCTAATCGGCGTAATAGGTATGATAATAGGACCTCTTACGGCGCTTGTTATTATAAGCTTTATCAAAATGAACAGGGAGGGTGTGTAATATGGCTTCGGGTAATACTGTAGTAATTGTAGATGATGATAAGAACATATGCGAGCTTATAAGACTCTATCTTACCAAGGAGGGCTACGAGGTAAAGTGTGCCTTTGACGGAAATACGGCACTTTCTCTTATAGAAAAAACCAAGCCTGCCGCCGCAATACTGGATATTATGCTTCCAGGTACAGACGGCATAGAGGTACTTAAAAAAATACGCCGTTTCAGTAAGATGCCTGTAATCATGCTTACTGCAAAGGGCGAAACCATAGACAAGGTACTTGGTCTCGAGCTTGGCGCAGACGACTATATTGTAAAACCGTTTGAGCCAAAGGAACTTGTTGCAAGATTAAGGGCAGTTTTAAGAAGAGCCGATAACGCTGATGCCGACTCCGACGAGGTGTCCTTTGACAAACTCTCTATAAACATGAGCACATACGAGCTTAAGATAGATGGAAAAGTTACGGAGATTCCTCCCAAGGAGCTTGAACTTCTTAACTATCTTTGTGTGCATCCCAATAAGGTATTTACCCGTGACCAGCTTCTCGACGAGGTGTGGGGCTATGAGTATTTCGGCGATTCGCGTACCGTGGATGTGCATGTAAAGCGCCTCAGAGAAAAGGTGGAGGGCGTAAGCGAAAAGTGGTCGCTCAAGACCGTATGGGGAGTGGGCTACAAGTTTGAGGTGAGGTAGTTTGAAGAAAAGTATCATAGCTACTCTTGTATTGTGGAGTACCCTGCTTATAGGGGTAGTGTTTGTGAGTGTGATTTTTTATTTTACATCATATATAGAGAATTTCGCCATAACGCAAAAGGCGGACATCCTTTTAAAGAATGTAGCCTATGTGGAAACCATAAGCCACTATTACCTTACAAATCAGAATGCCGAAAACGATGTGAGATTTCAGGAAGCTATAGATTTTGTAAGCGGTACTACGGAGACGGCGGTTGCCGTGTTCGACAACAACGGCATGATAATTATATCCTCGGGTCAAAAGACGGCAAGGGATGAATTTGTCATGGTTTCCAAAAATGTTTCATCCTCTGTTTCGGAGGGGAAAAACTTCATTTCCATGAATGTATACAAGGACCAGTTTGGCGATAACTATCTTACCGTTGCATCACCGCTCGATACAGACGGCGAAATTTACGGCGGGGTTATGTTCAATCAGAGAATACCCGAGATAAAGAGCGTGTACGGCTTTGTGGCAAACAGGATTTTGTATGTAATTATACTTGTTATGCTGCTTTCTGTCATTATGTTCGGCTTTTTATCCATCAAGGTCACAAGCCCTGTGAGAAGAATAAGTGCGGCAGTTAAGGAATTTTCCAAGGGTAATTTTAAAAAGCGGGTGGATTATTCTTCGGACAATGAACTCGGAGAGCTTGCAAAAAACATAAATGACATGGCATCCTCTCTTGATAATCTCGAAAAATTAAGGAAAGGCTTCATATCCGATGTAACGCACGAGCTTAGAACACCTCTTACCACCATATCGGGCTTTGTGGGCGGTATAATGGACGGCACAATACCCGAGGAAAATCACAGGGAATATCTTGAGGTAGTGCTTTCGGAAAGCAAGAGACTTTCAAGACTTATTACAAATCTTGTACAGGTTACAAAGATGGAAAACGGCGAAATAAAGCCGCAGAGAACCAATTTTGATATAAATGAGCTTGTATGTCAGACGCTTCTTAAATTCGAGATGATGATAACGCCAAAGAATATAGATGTTTCTATAAATATTCCCGAGGACAGAGTGATTGTTAATGCCGATAAGGACAGTATAAGTCAGGTGCTTATAAATCTTATAAACAATGCCGTTAAGTTTACCCCCGAGGGCGGAAGACTTGCCATTGATGTAAGTATAATAAAATCCAAAGTTCATATTTCGGTGGAAAACTCGGGACAGGGAATAGACGAAAATGAACTTAAATATATATGGGACAGATTTTACAAGAGTGACAAGTCGCGCGGAGAGGACAGAACAGGCATGGGACTCGGACTGTACATCGCAAAGCGCATAATGGACATGCACAAAGAACAAATCCGTGTAACAAGTGCCAAGGGTGAGAATACTGTATTTACATTTACTCTTCCTTTGGCAGAATAAAAAAATTTTATTTTTTACACTTTATTCATAGTTTATTAAAAAAACTGTGGTATCCTATACATGTAATATTCCGAAAGGAGTTTTTGATATGAATGAATACAAATGGTTTAAAGACGATTTTGAAAATGATTTAAAAGGTCCATATTCTTCTGAAGCTCATAAGGATTTTACCTCATCCTCCGAGGAAAATTCCGAGTCGGGCACAGGGGAAGAGCAGAACTTTTCCTACGAGGCTCAAAACGAGAGTGCGCAAGCCTATGATTACAATACTTCGGGAACACACTATGAGGATTACACTGCAAAAAGCGAGAGTGACAATTTTTACAATACTACCGTAAAGCACAAAAAAGCCAAAAAAAAGGTAAGCGTGTTTGCACTTGTTGCGGCAGTGGTTTTAAGTATAGGTGTTTCTGCGGCGGCAAGCGTGTATCTTACCAAAGCTTTTCCCGATATAAAAGACAAGATTGCTTTAGTATCGGACAAAAATGAAGCAGATAAGACAAAGGGCGATACCCCCGGTGCCAAGGTTGTAGCACAGGCCACAGCCGATTCTGACGGCAACAAGGCCCTTACCACGCCAGAAATTGTGGACAAGGTAGGCCCTGCAGTTGTGGGTATAGTTACAAAGTCCACATCATATTACGGCTACTACGGTTTCGGCTCATCCGAACAGCAGGGAAGCGGCTCGGGTGTAATAATAAGCAGAGACGGATATATAGTAACAAACAACCATGTTATAGAAAACGCAAACGAGGTTAATGTTATTCTCAACACAAGCGAAACCTACAAGGCAAGGGTTGTGGGCGCAGATGCCGCAACCGATGTCGCAGTAGTAAAGATAGATGCCTCCGAGCTTCCTTATGCGGTTATGGGAAAAAGCTCTGATTTAAGAGTGGGCGATACAGCCATTGCCATAGGAAACCCCTTGGGTCAGGAATTTGCAGGTACTACCACTCAGGGTATAATAAGCGGTCTTAACAGAAGCGTTACCATAGACAATAAGCAGCTTAACCTCATACAGACAGATGCCGCCATAAACCCCGGTAATTCGGGCGGTGCGCTTGTAAATGCGTACGGACAGCTTATAGGCATAAATACCGCCAAGATATCTTCCTCTTCTCTCGAGGGTCTTGGTTTTGCCATACCGATAGACGAGGCAAAGCCCATAATAGAAGACCTTATAAATAACGGTTATGTAAAGGGCAGACCTGTAATAGGTATAGCAGGCAGAGCGGTTACTAAGGAAGACGCCGAGGCTTACGGCCTTAAGATAGGTGTGTATGTATCGAGCATGACACCAAACTCGCCCGCTTACATGGCAGGAGTTAAAATCGGCGATATTATAACAGAATGTGACGGTGTTAAAGTAGAAACCGTAGAAGAAATAAATAAAATAAAGAACAAAAAACAACCCGGCGATGAAATGACTATCAAGGTCTATCGTCAGGGCGAATACAAGAAAATAACATTGATACTCGGCGAAGATATGCCAAGTATAGAGTAGCTTGTTCCTGTCTGTTGGGATAGTCATGTTCCTGCAGATTTATATCCCCTTTCTTTTTCCTCACCTCCATAAGTGTATGGAGGTGAGGTTTTCTATTGACAAAAGGAAGTGTTTGGTATATAATTTACTAAGTCAAATAAAACTTTTGGAGGTTTTAAAAATGAAAAAGATTTTATCTCTTATTCTGGTTGTAGCAATGCTTGCTACATGTGTGCTTGCTTTCACATCCTGCGGTAAGGATGATGCTGAAAAGACCGTTAAGCTTACAATGGCTACAAACGCAGAATTCCCCCCATTTGAATACCTTGAGGGTGAGGAAATCGTTGGTGCAGATGTTGATATTGCAAAGGCTCTTGCAGAAAAAATGGGCAGAGAGCTTGAAATTACAAACATCGATTTTGATGCAGCCTTAACAGGAGCGGCAACAGGCAAATACGATGTTGCTGTAGCAGGTATCACCGCAAACGAAGACAGAAAGAAGAACATGAATTTCTCTGATGACTACTACACAGCTTCACAGGCTATAATAGTTGTTGCAGACAGTGAGATTAAGAACGCTGCAGATCTTGAGGGCAAGAAGGTTTCTTGTCAGGAGGGTACAACAGGCGAACAGTATCTTCTCGACAACGGATATGAAATCCAGTCCTACAAGACAGGTGCAGAGGCTGTAAGCGCACTTACTTCCGGCAAGGTTGATGCAGTGGTTATAGACAATGCAGTTGCAGTTGCTCTCTCAGAAAAGCAGGACGGCAAGACCATTGTTCTTGACGAGGCTCTTACAAAGGAAGCTTATGCCATTGCTATAAAGAAGGGCAATGATGAGCTTACCGAAGAAATCAACAAAGCGCTCGCTGAACTCAAAGCAGAGGGTGTATTAAAGGAAATATTTGAAAAATACGATTTACCCTACGACGAGCAGTAAATAATATTTGAAAAGCGGCGTATGAATGCGCCGCTTTTTTTTAAAGAGGTAATAGATATGAAATGGTTCAATGATTGGATTGATACCTTGTACAACACTTTTATTGTTGACGATAGGTATATGACTTTGATACAGGGCTTCGAAAAAACGCTTATTATAACATTCGGAGCGCTTGTTATAGGTGTTATAATAGGAACTATAGTGGCTGTTGTTAAAGTATTTATTGCAGGCGACAAAAGGCTTAAGTTTGTAGATACAATCTGCAATATCTACCTTACAGTTATTCGCGGAACTCCCGTTGTTGTGCAGCTTCTTATATCATTTTTCATTATATTTGTATCTGCCAAGGATGGCACATGGGTTGCAATGCTTACTTTTGGTATAAACTCGGGCGCATATGTTGCAGAAACCATTCGTTCGGGAATCCTGGCAATAGATAACGGTCAGATGGAAGCAGGGCGTTCGCTGGGCTTCAACAAGGTGCAGACAATGTGGCTCATTATTCTGCCGCAGGCATTTAAAAACATACTCCCTGCCATAGGAAATGAAATGATAGCGCTCTTAAAAGAAACCTCCGTTGCAGGTTATGTTGCTGTTATCGACCTTACTAAGGCAGGCAATCAGATAAAGAACACTACATACGACCAGATAAATCCCATATTACTTGTTGCTATTGTCTATTTGGCATTGGTAATGTTTCTTACCAAATTGTTATCAATAATGGAAAGGAGATTAAGAAACAGTGAAAGATAATATTCTCATTTCCGCTACAGACCTCAAAAAATATTATGATGGCGGCAAAGTCAAAGCTCTCGACGGAGTTTCCATAGACTTCGAGCGTGGCAAGGTGGTTGTAGTAATAGGACCGTCGGGAAGCGGTAAATCCACGTTTCTTCGCTCATTAAATCTCTTGGAGGAGCCCACCGAGGGTGAGATAGTTGTAGACGGCGAAAATATCCTTGGTAAAAATACCGACATAAATCTTGTAAGAAGAAAGATGGGTATGGTGTTCCAGCAGTTTAATCTTTTTCCGCATATGACGGTGCTTAAGAATCTTACTGCGGCACCCACCAAGCTTCTTAAAATGTCCAGGGAGGAAGCCGAGAAAAAGGCTATGGAGCTTCTTGAAAGGGTAGGACTTGCCGACAGAGCAGGAGCATATCCCGCCATGCTTTCGGGCGGTCAGAAGCAGAGAGTTGCCATCGTGCGCGCTCTTATGATGAATCCCGAGGTTATGCTATTCGATGAGCCTACATCGGCTCTCGACCCCGAAATGGTAGGCGAAGTTCTGGATGTTATGAAAGAGCTTGCCGCTGAGGGCATGACAATGATAGTAGTAACACACGAAATGGGCTTTGCCCGCGAGGTTGCAGACAGAGTTGTCTTTATGGACGAGGGAAAAATTGCCGAAGACGGCACCCCCGATGAAATCTTCCAGAATCCAAAGAGCGAAAGACTCAAAAGCTTCTTTGCAAAGCTTCTTTAAAAAAACTGTTGCAAATTGAGTTCGTTTGTGATAAAATACTTTTATATGAGAAAAATATGATGGAGGTGTCTTTATAGATGACTACGGTTGAAACTATTATTACAGTTATTCATGTAATTCTTTCTGTTATTCTGGTAGCAGTTGTACTGCTTCAGTCCGGTAAGTCTGCAGGTCTTTCCGGTTCTATCGGCGGAGGTGCGGAAACATTCTTCGGCAAGAACAAAGCCGGTACTCTCGATGGTATGTTCGAAAAGGCTACAGCTGTTGTAGCAGTACTCTTTATCGTTACATCCATTACCCTTGCAATACTTGCAAAATAAGAATAATTGAATTTTAAAAAGCCGAGGATTCGTCCTCGGCTTTTTGTTATACTGTTATATCTTCGGTTTTTGCTTTAAGGTAGTCTATAAGCTCACTTGAATTTACAAGAAGCTGACATCCTTTTATGCCTGCGCTTACGGTTATCTTATTGTGCAGGGTAACCGAGCTATCAAAGTATGTGGGGTAGCTTTTCTTCATGCCTACGGGAGAGCATCCGCCGCGTATATAGCCTGTGTTTTGAAGAAGGTCCTTTACATGAAGCATTTCTACCTTTTTGTTGCCCGAGACAGATGCCGCTTTTTTTAAGTCGACTTCCTTTTCTACAGGTATGCACATTACTATGATTCCTGTTTTGTCGCCTTTTGCAACGAGAGTTTTGAATACTATTTCAGGGTCAAGTCCTGCATTTTTTGCAATGGTTGTTCCCGAAAGGTCGTTGTCGTCATATTCGTATTCTATTGCTTCATATGCTATTTTGGCACGGTCGAGCATACGCATTGCATTTGTTTTGGTGTTCTTTGCCATGCTACATCTTCTCTATCTTAGCGGAAAGTTCATCGAGCCACGGACCTTCAAACAGCTCTATCATGCCTGCATTCTGACCGCCGGAGAGCTTCTTGTCTATGGGAAGCTGTGCGATGGTGTCTATGCCGTGCTCTGCGGCTATTTCGTCTATATGGCTTTCGCCGTATATATAGTGGCGCTTGGAACACTCGTCACATTCAAAGTATGCCATATTTTCAACTATACCAACTATCGGTATATTCATCATCTTTGCCATATTAACTGCCTTGGCAACTATCATGGATACAAGCTCATTGGGGGAAGTAACTATTACAATTCCGTCCACGGGGAGCGACTGAAATACTGTAAGAGGCACATCGCCTGTTCCTGGAGGCATGTCCACATACATAAAGTCTATATCTTCCCATATAACATCTGTCCAGAACTGCTTAACCGCACCGCCTATAACGGGACCTCTCCATACTACAGGGTCGGTTTCGTTGTCGAGGAGAAGATTGATGCTCATTACATCAATGCCTGTTTTTGTGGGTACGGGAACTAAACCTCTGTCATCGGCAAAAGCCTTGGTGTGTATTCCAAAAGCCTTGGGGATTGACGGGCCTGTGATATCTGCATCGAGTATAGCGGTGTTATAACCCTTTCTCTGGGAGAGAACGGCAAGCATGGATGTGACCATGGATTTGCCCACGCCGCCTTTACCGCTTACTACGCCTATAACTTTTTTTACGTTGCTGGCAGGATTTAAGTCTGCAAGAAGGCTTTCGGGCTTTCTTGAACTGCAATCTGCACTGCAGGAGCTGCAATCGTGTGTACATTCGCTCATAATTATTACCTCCAAAATTAGTACAAGATATATTTTAGCACTCATTTTGATGCGTGTCAAGAAGCGAAAAGCGCCAAAACGCTTGACAAAATCGCTATTTGATTATAATATATACTATATATGTTAATTTATGAAGGTAGGTTTGTACAATGCTTAATTCAGAAAAGACAATGGAAAAAATCGTTGCCCTCTGCAAAGGCAGGGGTTATGTATATGCAGGAAGCGAGATTTACGGCGGTCTTGCAAACACATGGGACTACGGCCCGCTTGGCGTAGAGTTCAAGAACAATGTTAAAAAGGCATGGTGGAAGAAGTTCATTCAGGACACCAACTTAAATGTAGGTCTTGACTGCGCCATCCTTATGAATCCCGAAACATGGGTTGCATCAGGTCATGTAGGCTCTTTCTCCGACCCCCTTATGGACTGTAAGGATTGTAAAGCACGCCACAGAGCAGACAAGCTAATAGAGGACTTTGCTCACGAAAAAGGCGAGGATGTTGTAGTGGACGGCTGGAGCAAGGATGTTATGGAAGCTTACATAAAGGACAACGGCATCACTTGTCCCTCCTGCGGTAAGGCAAACTTTACCGATATCCGTGAATTCAACCTTATGTTCAAGACATTCCAGGGTGTTACAGAGGATTCATCCTCCACAGTATATCTCCGTCCCGAAACTGCACAGGGTATATTTGTAAACTTCAAAAATGTACAGAGAACTTCCAGAAAGAAGATACCTTTCGGTATCGGTCAGATAGGTAAGTCTTTCCGTAATGAAATTACTCCCGGTAACTTCACTTTCAGAACAAGAGAGTTTGAACAGATGGAGCTTGAGTTCTTCTGCAAGCCCGGTACAGACCTCGAATGGTATGAATACTGGAAGAAGTTCTGCATGGACTTCCTCCTCTCACTCGGTATGAAAGAAGAAAACTTAAGATACCGCGACCACTCTCCCGAGGAGCTTTCTTTCTACTCCAAGGCAACCTGTGATATAGAATTTGTGTTCCCGTTTGGCTGGGGCGAGCTCTGGGGTATTGCCGACAGAACAGATTACGACTTAAAGCAGCACCATGAACACAGCGGTCAGAATCTTGAATATGTAGACCCTGTTACAAATGAAAAATACATTCCTTACTGCGTAGAACCGTCACTTGGCGCAGACCGTGTGGCGCTTGCGTTCCTCGTAGAAGCATATGATGAGGAAGAGGTAGGCGAGGGAGATACAAGAGTTGTAATGCATCTCCATCCCGCACTTGCACCTGTTAAAGCGGCTGTGCTTCCTCTTTCCAAGAAGCTTTCCGACAAGGCACTTGACCTCTTCGAAAAGATGTCCAAGAAGTTCCCCTGCGAATTTGACGAAGCAGGAAGCATAGGAAAGAGATACCGCCGTCAGGACGAAATCGGTACACCTTGGTGTATTACCTACGATTTCGATACCGAAGAGACAGGCAAGGTTACAGTAAGAGACAGAGATACAATGGAGCAGATTACACTCGATATGGATGAAGTAATTCCTTATATTGAAAAACATCTCGAGTTCTAATTAACACAAGCACCGCAGACTTCCTGCGGTGCTTTTAATTTACAAAAAGTTCAATATTTATCCATTGCAAAACATAATCTAAAGTGTTAGAATTAAGTATTATCATTAATAGGAGAGAAAGCAATGAAAAAGACAATTTCGTTAATTTTGGCTTTAGTCTTTCTGGTGTGCTCTGTTCCTTGTACATATGCCGCCGAGGAAATCATATACGATTTGAGCCTTGCCGATGCTATAGAGCTGGCATTTACCGACAACGAAAGGATTATGGCAAATGAGCAAAAGCAGCTTGCCGCAGATATATCGGTAGACAGTGCGTACCTTTCGCGTAAGCCATACAAAAAAGCGATAATAAATGTTTCAACCAACTTTGAGCTTTACTGTCTTAAGGAGGGTTATTACATAAAATCTGCCGAAATGGCACAAAGACTAAGTATAAAAGAAGCCGACAAGATTAAATCCTCTGTTGCCTATGGGGTAACGGAGGCATACTACAACCTTGTGCTTATGAAAAAGCTTACAGGCGCGGCGCAAAATGCATATAACCTTGCACAGAAAAACAAGGAAATAGTAGACCGCCAGTATGATTTGGGTCTTTTGTCTGCCATTGATTACGAAAACGCTTCGCTTGCGAGCCTTTCAGCAAAGGCAAACCTCGATTCGTACATAATGAATGAGGAAATAGCGGAAGAAAATTTAAAAATTCTCATTAACATAGAAGATGAGAATATAAGTATAAATCCCACAGACGAAATAGAGTGTGAGGAGTATGTTTCGGACAGCGTATCGGATGCCCAAAGCGCGGTAGAGACTCGCTATGACATTGCCGCACTTAAAGAGAATATGGACCTTGCGTGTGAGTATTTCGACCTTTCTTCTGTACTTACGCAGAATTCTGCCACATACAACAGCGCATATTCCTCTTATCTGGATGCGAAATACAACTATAACTATGCACTTAAGATGACTAAGCTCTCTGTAAAGAGCATGTACAATACCATAGTATCGTCAAAGGCGGGCATGGATATAGCGGAGAGACAATATAACATAAAGAAAAAAGAATACAATGCCGCAAAGATGAAGTACGAGCTTGGTGTAATAGCGAATGTAGAGCTTACGGGTGCTATAAATGATTTGTACGATGCTCAGGTTTCGTATGCAAATGCCAAGCTTGGCTACCGCATGGCAATAGAAAAGTATAAGTACGAAATCACAACGGGACTTTGATGTGGAGGTATTAAGACATGAAAACAAGAATATTTTTGCTTGCCGCTTTTATATGCGTATCATCTTTCTTTTCGGGTTGCGGTAAAAAAGATGAGGAAGTAAATGCTACGGTGGGAATAAATGTAACCGCAGATAAGGTTACCATAGGCGATATAGAGGAAAAAATATCCTATACAGGCGAGCTTAAGGCTTCGAGCGGCTCGGGCGTTTCTGCCAAGGTTTCGGGCTCCGTAAAGAGCGTAAATGCAGAGATAGGCGACTATGTTACAAAAGGTACGGTGCTTATGACAATAGACAGCACACAGTATTCTCTTGCATACAATCAGGCGCGCGCCGCATACAATAGCGCCGTAGCTTCCTACAACAATGTTACGGGCGGAAGCACGGAGCAGACCAAACTCAATATGAATCAGGCGGTTGCAAATGCACAGTCCGCATATGACAGTGCACTCGATAACTACAACAGACAAAAAGCACTCTACGATATAGGTGCCGTAAGTAAGGTTGCGTTAGACAGTGCTCTTACTTCACTAAACAATGCAAAGATTGCGTTGGATACCGCCAAAAACAGTTCCAGCCTTAACGATACTGTCATAATCCCGCAGACCGAAGCAAGCGCAAGCGCGGGCATAGGTCAGGCAAAAGCGGCACTCGATATTGCCGCATCAAACCTTGCTAACTGTACTGTTACCGCGCCTGTTTCAGGCTATGTAACCGCCAAAAATGTCGGTGTAGGGCAGATGGCAAGTCCGGGTGTGGAGCTTTTCTCCATAAAGGATACCAAGCAGATAGATATAGAGCTTAGTGTTACAGAATCGGTCATATCCTATATAACAACCGATACTAAGGCGTATGTGAATGTTAAATCCGCAGATGTTGAGAATCTTGAGGCAACCGTGTGTGCGGTAGCAAATGCCAAAAATGCGCAGACGGGTATGTATCTTGTAAAAGTTACCTTCCCCAACGAAGACGGCAAGGTCAAGCTCGGTATGCTTGCAGATGTGTATCTTGCAACCGCAGGCGCAAAGGATGTACTTACCGTAGATGCCAATGCAGTTTTCTTATCGGATGACAAGAATTATGTGTATGTTGCAAACGGCAACAAGGCAGAAAAGCGAGAAATCACTATAGGTGTGAGCGACGGCAAGAGGACAGAGATTGTGTCGGGACTCAAAAAGGGCGATAAGGTCATAGTAGACGGCAAGGACTTTATAACCGAGACAAATAACCTTATAAATATTGTTAAGTAAGGAAGTATAGATATGAATTTAAGTAAATTATCTGTTAAAAGACCTGTTGCCGTTACTATGATTGTGCTCATATTTGTGGTAATAGGTCTGTATTCGGTAACCATGCTTCCCATGGAAATGCTTCCCGAGATGGAGCTTTCCATGGCACTTGTGTACACCTCGTATCCGAATGTAGGGTCCGAGGAGGTGGAAAACCTCGTTACCAAAACCATAGAGGGTGCGGTAAGCTCGGTTTCGGGCGCAAAGGGTATAACAAGCCAGTCCTCCGAGGGCGCAAGTATGGTTATGATAGAATTTTCTTCGGGCACGGATATGGATACCGCCATACAGAATTTAAAGGACAATGTAGGTCTTGTGGAATCGTATCTTCCCGACGGAGCACAGGAACCGATGATACTTAAGCTTGATACTTCCATGATGCCTGCCGCCATGATGAGTGTGTCCTACGAGGGCATGGACCTTATACAAACCAAGAAGTTTGTAGAGGAAAATGTGGTAAATAGGCTCGAGGCGGTAGACGGTGTTGCTTCGGTAAGTGTTACAGGTGCTACAGACCGTATAATAGAGCTTGAGGTAGACCCGCAGAAGCTTTTCGGCTACGGCATAAGCATGACCGATGCGGCAAGTGCAATCGCCGCACAGAATATGAATCTTCCCGCAGGAACGGTAAGTAAAAATAGTCGTGAATATCCGCTCCGTGCAGTAGGTAAGTTCAGTTCGGTAGAGGATATAGAGGCTGTACCGCTTGTTACCCAAACAGGTCAGGTTATATATCTCAGAGATATAGGAAAAATATCCGATACATATGCAGATGCTGCTACAATATCGCGTCTTAACTCGCGTGATTCGCTTGCTGTAAGCATCACAGCCGAGTCCGATGCCAATACAGTAGAGGTTGTAGATGGCATATACAAAGCCCTCGGTAATATAAAGAAAAGCGCACCAAAATTTGCATACGAAATGACAATGGAGCAGGGTACATATATTAAGGATTCCGTATCCAGCGTTGCTTCAAATGCCGTTACGGGTGCTGTGCTTGCGGTGCTTATACTTCTGCTTTTCCTTGCAAATTTCAAGACCAGTATGGTTATAGGTATATCCATGCCTGTGTCGGTTGTTACTACATTTATAGGCATGTACTTTTCGGGCATGACGCTCAATGTAGTGTCGCTCGGCGGTCTGGCGCTTGGCGTAGGTATGCTTGTGGATAACGGTGTAGTTGTGCTTGAAAACATATTCCGCAGACGAAAATCGCTTGGTGAAGATGCAGTTGTATCTTCCGAGAGGGGTGCCTCCGAGGTTTTCGGGGCGGTTGTTGCGTCGGTTATTACAACCTGTATTGTATATGTACCTCTGCTTTTTGTAGACAATATAATGGCTGTCATGTTTAAACAGCTTGCCTTTTCCATCATATTCTCTCAGGCGGCGGCACTTGTTGTTACATATCTTCTTGTGCCTATGCTTTCCTCCCGAATCACAGAGGATAAGCCGAATAAGAAGCTTTCGTTTATCTTAAATCCGTTCAATAAATTCATGGATAAATTCTATTGGGTATACGAAAAGACATTAAGGTGGACACTTTCGCACCGCAGAAAATTTATGCTGTGTGTCATATCGGCATTTGTTATAGCCATGATAGTTCTCGGTATGCTGGGCATGACACTCATGCAGAGCAGCGACGAGGGTACAATTACCGTAAATGCAACCCTCGCAAACGGCACAACCTTGGAGGAGACAAACAGACTCACATTAGATATAGAAAAAATCATTTCTGAAAACAAAGATGTAGACAAGGTATTTACCACCGTGGGCTCAGGCTCTATGAGTATGCTCGGTCAATCCTCTGCAAATTCTTCTTCGGTTACAATAACGCTCAAAGAGGGCAGAAAAAAGTCAACCGACGAGGTGCAGCAGGAAATAAGAAGCGCTCTGTCCAACATTGTAGGCGCAGAGATAGAGGTATCAAAATCATCCACTATGAATATGGGAACAGGCGGATTGGAATTTGAATTCACGGGAAATGACGATAAAAAGCTTGCCGATTATGTAATAAAAGCCAAGGAAGTGCTTGCGGGCATAGACGGTGTTGTGGAGGTAGATACTTCTATATCCGATACCAAGCCTGAGGTGCAGATGGTTATAGATTCTGACCGTGCGGCTCGATACGGACTTAGCACCGCCACGGTTGCAAATGCGGTTAAGGGTGTGCTTTCGGGCACAACCGCAGGCAAGTATACCGAGGGCGGTATGGAGTATGATATAGACATAGTATATCCCGACGGCTATGCCAAAACTGCAGATGAACTGCGTAACCTCAGCATAAAAACCATGACAGGTCAGTGGGTGACTCTTTCGGATGTGGCAGACATCACGGAAAAAGAGGGTTATACCACCCTTACAAGAGTAGACCAGAAGAGAGTAATTACTCTCTCGGCTAAGCTCTACGGTACAGACATGGCAACTGTTACAAGAAAATTCACAAAGGCTTTGGAAAGTATTCCCATGCCCGACGGTGTGTCGCAGTCCTCGGGCGGTGAGTATGAAATAATGATAGACGCCATGCTCTCTCTTGTGGCGGCAATACTTCTCGGTATACTTCTTATGTACATGGTAATGGCGGCACAGTTTGAAAGTCTTACTGAGCCTCTTATCATAATGTTCACCCTGCCTCTTGCAATGATAGGTGTAGTTCTGGCACATGTATTGTGGGGTATGCCGCTTTCGGTAGTAAGCTGTCTTGGTATACTCATGCTCATGGGTATAATAGTAAATAATGCCATAGTGCTTATAGACTTTGTAAACACAGCAAAGAAAGAAAACCCCGAAATGAGCCGTACAGAGCTTGTTGTACACGCAGGTCTCACCCGTATGCGCCCCGTACTTATGACTACGCTCACCTCGGTACTCGGCTTTATGCCCATGGCTCTTGCCATAGGCTCGAGCGGAGGAGAGATGATGCAGCCCCTTGCGGTATCTCTTGTGGGCGGTCTTACGATAGGCACCGTGCTTACACTTCTTGTGATACCTGTGGTATATACCATATTTGACGATAAGGCTAAGAAAAGAAAACATAAGGTATAAATGAAAAGTCTTTACATTTTTGTTTCCATGTGTTAAAATAACACCATACCACACTACATTTTAATACCTATATAATAATTCTATCCATAAAACAGATAATACCTTGGTAAAAGGTGTTCTCTCATATTCTGTTTTATGTATGGATTATATCGGTGTAGTGTGGTAGCGAAACCGAGGGAAACACTTTTTCGGCACATCCTTCGGGGTGTGCTTTTTTAATTGCGAGGTAAAGAACATGGGGAAAAAACAATTTGTTGATGTTACGGGAATAAAGCTTACACCGTCAAGGCAGGGCAGGCGATGTTTGGGAAACGGCGAGAATCCTCAATATGAGTGTTGTTGTGATAGTGTGATTATTATTTGTATTGCTTTCCGCAGTATGATTTTGAGTCAAAATTAAATAAGCTTAAAAAATGGTTAAATAAAAACAAGGACAGATTTCGATTTTGAAATCTGTCCTTTGTGTTTTTTTATATTACATGAGTTTTTCAAGTCTCTTATTTATTTCTTTAAGGAAATCCTCGGTATTAACCTTAGTCTTCTTTTCAAGTGTAGACATGGAGTAGAGGTCGCCTGTCATTACACCCTCTTCTATGGTCTGAATTGTAGCCTTTTCCATATTCTGCGCAAAGGTGCAAAGCTCGGGAATACCATCAAGCTCGCCTCTCTTGTTTAAAGCACCTGTCCATGCAAATATGGTTGCAACAGAGTTTGTGGAGGTTTCCTTACCCTCTAAGTGCTTGTAGTAGTGGCGCTGTACTGTGCCGTGTGCGGCTTCGTACTCATACACACCGTCGGGCGATACGAGCACGCTTGTCATCATGGCAAGGCTTCCGTATGCGGTAGCTATCATATCGCTCATTACATCACCGTCGTAGTTCTTGCAAGCCCATATGTAACCGCCGTCGGAACGGATAACTCTTGCAACGGCATCGTCTATTAAGGTGTAGAAATATTCTATGCCAAGGCTTTCGAATTTTTCCTTATACTCGGCATCATAAATTTCCTGAAATATGTCCTTAAAGGTATGGTCGTACTTTTTGGATATGGTATCCTTTGTGGCAAACCACAAATCCTGCTTAAGCTCCAATGCATAGTTAAAACAGCTTCTTGCAAAGCTTGCTATGGATGTATCCTTGTTGTGCATACCCTGAATTATACCGTCGGAATCGGAGAAATCATATATGATTTCTCTCTTTTCATTGCCGTTTGCATCCACAACGCTAAGATAAGCCTTGCTGTCTTTTGCAACCTTAAGCTCTGTGTTCTTGTACACATCGCCGTAGGCATGACGGGCAATGGTAATAGGCTTTGTCCAGCTTGGTATATACGGGGTTATACCCTTTACAATAATGGGTGTTCTGAAAACTGTACCGTCAAGGATTGCTCTTATTGTTCCGTTGGGGGATTTCCACATTTCCTTAAGGTCATATTCTGTCATTCTTGCAGCATTGGGAGTGATGGTTGCACACTTAACCGCAACACCGTATTTTTTGGTAGCTACTGCACTGTCTACGGTAACCTTATCGTTTGTGTTGTTTCTTTCCACAAGCCCAAGGTCGTAGTATTCTGTCTTTAAATCAACATAGGGAAGAATAAGGATATCCTTTATCATCTTCCATATGATTCTGGTCATTTCATCTCCGTCCATCTCTACGAGAGGAGTTTTCATCTGAATTTTTGCCATATATAATCAGTCCTTTCCCTGTAACTTGGTATAATTGAGAAGGCCGCCTGCAATAACTATCTCTTTTGCTCTTTCGGAAAGCTCGCATATACACTCGATTCTGTCCCCTGTGGTTTTGTTTATTACAACGGGATTCTTTTCGCATCTTATGGTTTCTATGAGGTTTTCTACGCAAAGCTCATCGCCCTCGGAAATCTTGTCGTAGTCGTTTTCGCATGCAAAGGTAAAGGGGAGTATACCTGCATTCACAAGGTTTGCACGGTGAATACGCGCAAAGGACTTGGTAATAACAATCTTTACACCCAGATGGAGCGGAGCGAGTGCCGCATGCTCTCTGGATGAGCCCTGACCGTAGTTGGAACCGCCTACAATTATGCTCTTGCCGAGGCTCTCCGCTCTTTCGGGGAAGCTTTCATCGCATACTGTAAAGCAGTGCTTGGATATGGCGGGTATGTTGGAGCGCAGGGGCAGTATCTTGGCACCTGCGGGCATGATATGGTCGGTGGTTATATTGTCGCCCACCTTAAGAGAACACTTACATTCTATTGTGTCCTCGAGGGGAGTTGTCACGGGGAACGGCTTAATGTTCGGTCCGCGGAGCACCTCTACAGAGTCCATATCTTTTTCATCTATCGGGGGTACTATCATGTTGTCATTTATATCGAAGTATTCGGGCATTTCAAATTTTGGCATATCGCCGAGTGTGCGGGGGTCTGTGAGTACGCCCGCTATAGCGGATGCTGCCGCAACCTCGGGCGATACAAGGTAAATCTGTCCATCCTTGGTGCCACTTCTTCCAAGGAAGTTGCGGTTAAAGGTACGAAGCGATATTCCGCCCGAATTCGGTGCCTGACCCATGCCTATACAGGGACCGCAGGCACTTTCGAGAATTCTTGCACCTGCTTCTATCATGTCGGAGAGTGCACCGTTTTTGGAGAGCATATTAAGTACCTGCTTAGAGCCGGGTGCTATGGATAAAGATACATCGGGATGTACAGTCTTACCCTTTAATATGTGTGCTACTTTCATCATGTCCATAAGAGAGCTGTTGGTGCATGAGCCTATGCATACCTGGTCTATCTTCATGGAGCCGATTTCCTTTATGCTCTTTATGTTGTCGGGAGAGTGGGGGCAAGCTGCCGCAGGCTCGAGGGCGGATAAATCTATGTTTATCTCCTCGTCATATACTGCGTCTTCATCTGCGCAAAGTTCTACCCATACATCCTCTCTTTTCTGTGCTTTCAAAAATTCCTTTGTAATTTCGTCGGAGGGGAAGATGGATGTAGTCGCGCCAAGCTCTGCGCCCATGTTTGTAATGGTGGCTCTTTCGGGTACGGAAAGGGTTTTAACGCCCTCGCCGCAGTATTCCACTACCTTGCCAACGCCGCCTTTAACAGACATTATTTTAAGAATTTCAAGGATTACATCCTTGGCACCTACCCACGGAGAAAGCTTGCCTGTAAGGTTTACCTTAACAACCTTGGGATATGTGATGTAGTATGCGCCGCCTCCCATGGCTACTGCCACATCGAGACCGCCTGCGCCTATAGCTATCATGCCTATACCGCCGCCTGTGGGGGTATGGCTGTCGGAGCCGATGAGTGTCTTTCCGGGGGCGCCGAATCTTTCCAGATGTACCTGATGGCATATGCCGTTACCGGGTCTGGAGAAGTAAATACCGTGTTTCTTTGCCACGGAGCCTATGAATCTGTGGTCGTCCGCATTTTCAAATCCGGACTGAAGTGTGTTGTGGTCGATGTATGCCACGGAACGCTCTGTCTTAACTCTGGGTACGCCCATAGCTTCAAACTCTAAGTAAGCCATGGTACCTGTTGCGTCCTGAGTAAGAGTCTGGTCGATTTTTATACCGATTTCAGTTCCCTTGACAAACTCGCCGTCCACAAGGTGTGCTTTGAGGATTTTCTCAGTGAGTGTAAGTCCCATTTTTCGTCTTCCTTTCATAATAAATATGAGTAAAGTATATCACAAAACTTACCCTTGTGTCAATTTTCCTCACATATTTATAATGGAATTTACCAAAAAGTTGACGCAGCTTACACGGTTATGGTATATTAATTACAATGGGGGATATCAAAATGAATGTATATGATTTTGACAATACAATATATAACGGCGAAAGCGCTCTGGATTTCTTTTGGTTTTGCCTTAAGAAAAAGCCTGTGCTTATAAAGGTGCTTCTTCCCATTATGCGCGACCTTATGCGCTACAAAGCCTGCCGCATGTCCAAGGAGGAATTCAGGGAGCGCGGTGCATACTATACAGAGGGTTTTTTTAATCTCTTCGATGATATATATGAGGTTATAGAAGAATTCTGGGATATGCACGAACATAAACTTCGCCCGTTCTATGCAAAGCTCAAAAAGGAAGACGATGTCATAGTTACTGCCAATATAGATGTTCTTGTAGGGGTAATGTTTGCAAGAATGGGAGTTACAAACTTCATTGCAACACATTTCGATATGGATAGCGGAAAGCTTGGCGAGGTGTGCTTTGGGCAGGTAAAGGCAAAGCTGTTTAAGGAAAAATACGGCGAAAAAATAGACAAATTCTTTACCGATTCTTATAACGATAAGCCTCTTATGGATATGGCAGACGAGGTTTACATGGTAAAAAGAGGAGTCATAGAAAAGATAAAAAAATAACTTTGTGCCACTGTGCCACAAAGTTATTTTTTTATCTGTGCTCATTCATTACTTTTCGATATACTAAGAAGAAATATACTAGAGGAACTGAAATTATATGCGGATATTGCAGGCATACCAAGGAAATAAATTTTAAGATATATATCGGCAAGGTCCATTACCTCTAATGGACAGTTAAGGAATTTAAGAAAGATACGGGTAAGCAAAAAACCTGCTATACCAAGCAGAGTACCTATTACAAAGCTCAGCAGCATTGCGGTGTGTACAGTTTCCTCGCAGGTTCTCTTCTGCTTAAGCAGTTGCCTCTTGCAAGGACAACATTTGTACCTACTGCAAGTCCCATAAAAAGATTAATAACAAAGTTTGTAATACTGCCTGTGGAGCCTACGGCGGCAAGGGAGCCCGAAGTCATATCAATCTCGTGTTTTCCTTGCATAGCGAAAACCTCTTTTCGATATTTGTTAATGCTATAATATTACAAACATCTCTGCAATTCAACACAAAAAATCAGTATTGGTTATTATCTACAAAACTTTTTTGAAAAGCCTTGAATTTTATCATTAGTACTATTATAATGGTAATATAGTGTATAATAGGTAATTATGCACTGATTCGGAAATTGCGAATAAACAGTGGTAAACTCTCAATAATATTTACTAATAAGTATTATGGAGTTTGCTATGAGATATATAACGATTTTTTTGCTTGGAGCAGCGGGATATTCGGGTCTTGAGGTGCTATGGCGCGGATATACGCATTGGACCATGTCTGTTTGCGGCGGATTTTGTTTTCTGCTTATATACTTTTTAAATATCAGTTTTGCACACGAGAGTATTTTTTACCGCTGTCTTGCGGGTGCTCTTGTTATAACCGCCACGGAGCTTGTGGTGGGTGTTACGGTAAATATAGTCCTCGGGTGGAATGTATGGGACTATTCTAATGTGCCTCTTAATTTTATGGGGCAGATATGTCTTCCGTATACTATACTTTGGTTTTTTCTGTGCATACCTGTGCTGTGGCTTTGCACGGGGATAGACAAAATAATATAAAAAGGTGATATGAGTAATTCTGTAAAGGGTTAAATTCATGATATGCTTCATCAGAGAATATCCAATCGTTGCTTGGTGCGTATTTCAAGAACATCTGCCCTAAATCTGCGCCAAAAACGGAGCCGCGCTGACTCGCTCACTCAGAGCTCGGCATCGCTAAAATTACCGAACCGCATCAGAAATTGATTTTCGGTAATTTTTCTCCGTTTTTCTGCTTGGGTTCCCAAAATTCATACCAAGTGTGAGAGGGGATATCGTATGGCGGATTAAGTAATTGTACTGATTTCGCCCTTCATGAAATTACTAATACAAAAAGGTGATACAAATGATAAATTCAAAGAGACTTCGCGCAAATATTCTCCTGTTTATTGCCGCATTTATATGGGGTACGGCATTTGTGGGGCAGAGGCTCGGAGTTAATGTTCTTCACGGGTGTACATTCAACGGCATCCGTTCTGCCATAGGCTGTCTTGCGCTCCTGCCCGTCATAGCGTTTATGGACGGCAGGGCAATAAAAGACGGCACATACAAAAAAGATAATCTCGGTACGCTCATAATCGGCGGTATAGTATGCGGTATACTTCTTTTCGGGGCAAGCACCGCGCAGACCGTGGCGTTGGTCGATGCCGACGAGGGCAAGGCGGGCTTTATGACAACCATGTATCTTATAATAGTACCGCTTCTGGGACTTTTTGTCGGCAAAAAGGTAAGACCTGCCCAATGGATAAGCGTGGTTTTTGCAGTGCTCGGACTTTACTTTCTGTGTATGGAAAAGGGCACAAGATTTACTTTTGATAAATCGGAAATTCTTCTTATTCTGTGCGCATTTATCTTTTCGCTCCACATACTTGCAGTAGATTATTTTTCGCCAAAGGTAAACGGGGTTAAGCTCTCATGTCTGCAGTTTCTTGTGGTATTTCTTATAAGTCTGGTGTACATAGTTTTTATAGACAAGCCCTCATTTGCCGATATATTAAAATGCATATGGCCTCTTTTGTATCTTGGTGTTATGAGCTCGGGTGTTGCCTACACCTTGCAGATAGTAGCACAAAAGGACGCAGAGCCTGCGGTAGCGTCCATCATAATGAGTATGGAATCGCTTTTTGCACTTGTGGCAGGGGCGGTGTTCTCACAGGTTATGCCACCCATAAGAGCCATTGCGGGTTGTGCGTTCATGATGGTTGCCATAATTCTTGTACAGCTTCCCGAAAAGAGAAAAGAGGTATAGTATGCCAAAGATTTTAGTTTCTTCGTGCCTTTACGGCAAATGTACCAAGTATGATGGTACAAATAATCTCTTAAAACACCCTCTGTTTCTTAAGTGGAAGAACTTGGGTGAGCTTGTGTGCGTGTGCCCCGAGGAGCTTGGCGGTCTTCCCACACCAAGACCGTGCAGCGAAATCTGCGATGGAAAAGTTATAAATTCCGAGGGTGCGGATGTTACGGAAAATTTTAATAGGGGAGCACAAAAGGCACTCGAGACGGCGAGAGAAAACAATGTGATATTTGCTATATTAAAACAGGGCAGTCCCTCATGCGGATGCAAGAACATATATGACGGCACATTCTCGGGTAATAAAATATCGGGAATGGGAGTGACCGCAAGACTTCTAACAGATAACGGCATAGTAGTGTTTGACGAAGACGATATGCCTCTTGCCAAGCTTTTGTACGACCATGCGGGCAAGAAACATCACCATCACGATTAAGGAGGAGTATATATGAACGAAAAAGGCAAAGAGCTTGTAGAAAGCTTCACACTCGACCACACCAAAGTCAAAGCACCATTTATAAGACAGTGCACCGTATACCAAGGTGAAAAGGGCGATATCGTAACAAAGTACGATATCCGCTTCAAACAGCCCAATGAGGACGAGCTTAAAAGCGAGGGAATACACACTCTGGAGCACCTTATGGCTACATATATGAGAGAGTATATGGACGGTATCATAGACCTCTCGCCCATGGGATGCCGTACAGGCTTTTATCTTACGGTATGGCAGAGTCCCGATGTAAGCATTGTAAAGGACGCAGTGTTAAAAGCGCTTTCCGATGTCGTAAAAGCCGACAGTATTCCTGCCGAAAATCCAATCCAATGCGGAAACTACAGACTTCACAGTCTTGACCTTGCGAAAGAGTACGCAGAGGAAATATTAAGACAGGGTTTTAACGAAAACTATATAATAGGTTGATAAAATTCAAAAAGATACAACCTTAACAAACCTATTTGTAAAAAGTGTAAAAAATTTGCTTGACATAATGAAAATGTTGTGTTATTATTATAAATTGCAGTTGTATCTTTTTTTGTAAATTTGCATTTGTGCACAATGTCTTTTAAATGTGCATATTTGCGGAAAAATTTGGCAATATTATTAGAAAAATTCTAATTTACAATAAGCGCTACAGGGTTGCAAAAAAATAATATGAGGTGATTATTTTGATGAAACGACCACATCCCATCATGCTTGGCAGAAATGAAAGAATGAGCTACTCCAAGGTAGAAGAAGTTCTGGAGATGCCAAACTTAATTGAGGTGCAGAAGAAATCATATGATTGGTTCATCGATAAGGGATTGAAAGAGGTACTCCATGATGTATCTCCTATTTGTGATTTCTCGGGAAATCTTGTCCTTGAATTCGATGACTACTATCTTGATGATAATCCGAAGTACTCAATCGAGGAATGTAAAGCTCGTGATGCTACATATTCCAAACCCCTTAAAATCAAGGTAAGACTTATCAACAAGGAAACCAGTGAGGTTAAGGAGCAGGAGATTTTCATGGGCGAATTCCCGCTTATGACAGATTCCGGTACTTTCATCATCAACGGCGCAGAGCGTGTTATAGTAAGCCAGGTTGTTCGTTCCCCCGGCATCTACTTTGATATGCAGCACGACAAAATCGGTAAGGAGCTCAACAACGCTACCGTTATACCAAACCGCGGTGCATGGCTTGAGTACGAAACCGATTCCAACGATGTATTCTCTGTCCGTATAGACAGAACCCGTAAACTCCCTGTAACAGTTCTCATACGCGCATTAGGTATAAATACAAATGAACAGATTCTTGAGCTTTTCGGCTACGATAACACACTTGCAGTAACCTTGGAAAAGGATGCTACAACAAACAGCGAAGAAGCTCTTATTGAGATATACAAAAAGCTTCGTCCGGGCGAGCCCCCCACGGTAGAGAGTGCTACATCGCTTATAAATGCACTTTTCTATGACCCCAAGAGATACGATATCTCCAAGGTAGGCCGTTTTAAATTCAACAAGAAGCTCTCGCTTGCCACAAGACTTAAAAACCGCACTCTCGCAAGAGATGTGGCAGACCCCATGACAGGCGAAGTTCTTGCAACAGCAGGCGAGTGCCTCACTCAGGAAAAGGCTGAGGAAATCTCAAGAGCAGGCGTAAACGAAGCATTTGTAAATATAGAAGGCAAGGAAGTCAAGCTTTTCTCTAACGGCATGGTAGATATCAAAGATTTCATAAGCTTTGATATATCCGAACTTGAGATAGACGAGCTTGTCCGCTTCAGCGTGCTTTCCGAAATTTTGGACAGCTTCGAATCCGAAGAAGACATAAAGAACGCCATCGCAGAAAGACGCGATGACCTTATACCCAAGCATATCATAAATGACGATATACTTGCATCAATCAACTATCACTTAGGACTCCAGTACGGAATAGGCACTACAGACGATATCGACCACCTCGGAAACAGAAGACTCCGTGCAGTAGGAGAGCTTCTCCAGAACCAGTTCAGAATAGGTCTTTCCAGACTCGAAAGAGTTGTAAGAGAAAGAATGACCATTCAGGACCTCGATTCCGTAACTCCTCAGGCTCTTATAAACTCCAGACCTGTAGTAAGCGCTATCAAAGAGTTCTTCGGCTCTTCACAGCTTTCACAGTTCATGGACCAGACAAACCCTCTTGCAGAGCTTACCCATAAGAGAAGACTCTCTGCGTTGGGTCCCGGCGGTCTCTCCAGAGAGAGAGCAGGCTTCGAAGTTCGAGACGTTCACCATTCCCACTACGGCAGAATGTGTCCTATCGAAACTCCTGAAGGTCCCAACATCGGTCTTATAAACTCTCTTGCATCCTATGCAAAGATAAATGAATACGGCTTTATAGAGGCTCCTTACAGAAGATTCAACAAGGAAACCTTAAGGGCAGAGGACGAGGTTGTTTACATGACAGCCGATATCGAAGATAACTACAAGGTGGCTCCCGCTTCCGAAAAGTTAAAGGCAGACGGAAGCTTCGAGAACAAAACAGTTATCGTAAGATACCGCGATGAATTCATCGAGGTAGACCCCTCTCAGGTTGACTATATAGACGTATCTCCCAGACAGATTGTATCCGTAGCTACCGCTATGATTCCGTTCCTCGAAAATGACGATGCTGTCCGTGCACTCATGGGCTCCAACATGCAGCGTCAGGCAGTTCCGCTTCTTAAGACCGAGTCTCCCATTGTAGGTACAGGTATGGAATACAAGGCAGCCAAGGATTCGGGCGTGTGTGTACTCGCAAGAGAAGACGGCGAGGTTATAAGCGTTGGCGCAGACGAAATTGTTATAAAGGGCAAGGGCGGTCATATAGAGACCTACAAGCTCATCAAGTTCCTCCGTTCCAACCAGAGCACATGTATTAATCAGAGACCCATCGTTACATGCGGCGAAAAGGTTAAAAAAGGCGATATAATCGCAGACGGACCCTCCACCGCAGACGGTGAAATAGCTCTCGGTAAGAACATTCTCATCGGCTTTATGACATGGGAAGGTTACAACTACGAGGATGCTATCTTAATTAACGAAAGACTTGTTAAGGAAGATGTATTCACATCCATCCATATAGAAGAATACGAGTGCGAAGCTAGAGACACCAAGCTTGGTGCCGAGGAAATTACCAGAGATATATCCAATGTCGGCGAAGATGCCTTAAAGGATATAGACGAAAGAGGTATTGTAAGAATCGGTGCTGAGGTAAGGTCGGGCGATATACTCGTAGGTAAGGTTACACCTAAGGGCGAAACCGAGCTTTCCGCAGAAGAAAGACTTCTCCGTGCTATCTTCGGCGAAAAGGCAAGAGATGTAAGAGACACATCCTTAAGAGTTCCCCACGGCGAAGCAGGTATCGTAGTAGATGTAAAGATATTTACCCGTGAAAACGGCGATGAGCTTGCTCCCGGTGTCAACCAGCTTGTAAGAGTGTACATTGCTCAGAAGCGTAAGATATCTGTCGGCGATAAGATGGCGGGACGCCATGGTAACAAGGGCGTTATCTCCAGAATTCTTCCCGAAGAGGATATGCCTTTCCTTCCCGACGGTACACCTCTCCAGATAGTATTGAATCCTCTGGGCGTACCTTCGCGTATGAACATAGGTCAGGTGCTCGAAGTACACCTTGGCTATGCTGCTAAGGCGCTCGGCTGGAAGATAGCTACCCCTGTATTTGACGGTGCTACCGAGGCAGATATCTGCAAAGCACTCGAAATGGCAGGCAAGAGCGTAGACGGTAAGACGGTACTTTACGACGGCAGAACAGGTGAGCCCTTCGACGGCCCTGTAACCGTAGGTTATATGTACTATCTGAAACTCCACCACCTTGTAGATGATAAGATTCACGCAAGAAGCACAGGTCCTTACTCCCTCGTTACTCAGCAGCCTCTGGGCGGTAAAGCACAGTTCGGCGGACAGAGATTCGGTGAGATGGAAGTTTGGGCACTCGAAGCTTACGGTGCAGCATATACACTTCAGGAAATCCTTACAGTTAAGTCCGATGATGTTGTGGGCCGTGTAAAGACCTACGAAAGCATCGTAAAGGGTGAGACAATACCCAAGCCGGGTGTTCCCGAGTCCTTTAAGGTACTTATCAAAGAACTTCAGTCCCTCGGACTCGATGTTAAGGTACTTGACGAAAACGATGAGGAAATCATCTTAAAGGAATCTTTGGATGATGACGGCTTCAAGTTCAACTTCGACCGCGGAGACGACTTCTATGAAATGGCAGAGCCCATGGATGAGCCCGAACCCGAGGACGATGATGACGATGAGGATGACCTCTTTGCAGACTTCATGAAGAGCCTCGCTTCTGACGATGAAGACGATTTCCACGATGATTTGGATGATATTCAGGATGTGCCCGAAACAGAAATACTCGAGCTTGATATGGACGACCTTGCAATCGACCTTGATGCAGACCTCGACGATATCGACAGCAGTATTGATGATTTAGACGGCGATAACTAAGAAAGGAGATTAGCTATGTCAGAAAACATGATTGAAGAAAAGAGCTTTAGTGCCATCAAAATCGGTTTGGCTTCTCCGGAAAAGATAAGAGAATGGTCCCATGGCGAAGTTAAAAAGCCCGAGACCATAAACTACAGAACACTTAAACCCGAGCGTGACGGACTTTTCTGCGAAAGAATTTTCGGACCCACAAAGGACTGGGAATGTTTCTGCGGTAAGTACAAGAGAATTCGTTATAAGGGTATTGTCTGCGATAAGTGCGGTGTTGAAGTTACCCGCGCCAAAGTAAGAAGAGAGCGCATGGGTCATATTGAGCTTGCCGCTCCCGTATCGCACATTTGGTATTTCAAAGGTATCCCCAGCCGTATGGGACTTATACTCGATATAAGCCCCAGAATACTCGAAAAGGTGCTTTACTTTGCATCCTATATTGTAATAGATGCAGGTAAGACCAACCTTGAAGATAAGCAAATCCTCTCTGAAAACGAATATAGAGAAGCAGTAGAAAAGTACGGTGTAGACGGCTTTAAGGCAGGTATCGGTGCAGAAGCTATAAAAGAACTTCTTACCGCTATAGACTTAGATGTTCTTTCTGCAGAACTTAAGGGAGAGTTAGAGGATGCGCAGGGACAGAAGAAGACAAGAATTGCCAAGAGACTTGAGGTTGTAGAATCCTTCAGACTCTCAGGCAACCGCCCCGAATGGATGATAATGGATGTAGTACCCGTTATTCCACCCGAAATCCGTCCTATGGTACAGCTCGATGGCGGCAGATTTGCAACCTCCGACTTAAACGACCTCTACAGAAGAGTTATAAACAGAAACAACAGATTAAAGAGACTCTTAGAGCTCGAAGCACCCGACATCATTGTCCGCAATGAAAAGAGAATGCTTCAGGAAGCCGTAGATGCTCTTATAGACAACGGCAGACGCGGAAGACCCGTTACAGGTCCCGGAAACAGACCCCTTAAGTCCCTTTCCGATATGTTAAAGGGTAAGCAGGGACGCTTCCGTCAGAACCTTCTCGGTAAGCGTGTTGACTACTCAGGCCGTTCCGTTATCGTAGTAGGACCCGAACTCAAGATTTATCAGTGCGGTCTTCCTAAGGAAATGGCACTTGAACTCTTTAAGCCTTTTGTTATGAAGAAGCTCGTTTCCGACGGACTTTGCCACAACATAAAGAGCGCAAAGCGTATGGTAGAAAGAGTTAAACCCGAGGTTTGGGATATACTTGAAGATGTTATAAAAGAGCACCCCGTTCTTCTTAACCGTGCTCCTACACTTCACAGACTCGGTATTCAGGCATTCGAGCCCAATCTTGTAGAGGGCAGAGCGTTAAAACTCCATCCGCTCGTATGTACAGCGTTCAACGCCGACTTCGACGGTGACCAGATGGCTGTCCATGTACCTCTTTCACCCGAGGCACAGGCAGAAGCAAGATTCCTTATGCTTTCTGCAAACAACCTCTTAAAGCCTCAGGATGGTAAGCCGGTAACAGTTCCTACACAGGATATGGTACTCGGTAGTTACTATCTTACAATCAACAAGCCCAAGGAAGTTAAGATTACCGACCCCGGTGATACAGGCTTTGAAGTGGGCGATATAGTTTGCTACTTAAGCAATCAGGAATTCAACAAGAACAACAAGAAAGCCATAACAAGAGGCAAGTCCTTAAGAGAGATAAATGCCGAGCTTGAAGAGGCGGGCAAGAAGCCAGCACAGTTCACCGAAGAGGGATGCTTTGGAGGTGAAAAGGGCGAAGGCAAGTACTTTAAGAACAACGACGAAGTTCTCATGGCTTACAATGCAGGCGAGCTCCAGCTCCATGCACCCATAAAGGTATTAAACAGCCGTACAATAGACGGTGTTACCTACGAGGCTATTATAGATGCTACCGCAGGTAAGATTATCTTCAACAGCGAGGTTCCTCAGGATATAGGTCTTGTAGACAGAACTATCTTAGATACCGATACCTACAAAGAAAAGGCTCAGAAGCTTCTTAAGCTTGAAGTCGGTATGGAATTTACCGCCGACAAGAAAGGCCTTGGAAAGATACTTGACAAGTGCATAAGAACTCACGGAACTACAGACTCCGTAACAGTTCTCGATGCTATAAAGTCCCTTGGATACAAGTTCTCCACAAAGGGTGCGCTTACAATCAGCGTATTCGATATGAAGATTCCCCAGTCCAAGTATGAAAGACTCGACGATGCACAGCAGGCTGTTGATAAGCTCACAAAGCAGTACAAGAGAGGTCTTATCACAGACGAAGAAAGATACGAAAAGGTTATCGGTGCATGGAACAGTGCGGTTGATGATATTTCCGATGCTCTTATGGAAAACCTCGACCAGTACAACCCCATCTACATGATGGCAACCTCAGGTGCCCGTGGTAGTAAGGACCAGATTAAACAGCTCTGCGGTATGCGTGGTCTTATGGCCGATACCACAGGTAAAGCTATCGAAATCCCGATTAAGGCTAACTTCCGAGAAGGTCTTAACGTTTTGGAATACTACATTTCAACACACGGTGCGCGTAAAGGTCTTACCGATACCGCGCTCAGAACTGCCGACTCGGGTTACCTTACAAGAAGACTTGTAGATGTATCTCAGGATGTTATTATCCGTGAGGATGATTGCGGCACAACCGAGGGTATATTGGTTAAGAAGATTGCTATAGGCGAGGAAGTAATAGAAAGCTTCAGAGACAGACTCATAGGCAGAACAGCTCTCGAGGATATACTTCACCCCGAAACAGGCGAGGTACTTGTAAGTGCAAATTCGCTTATGACAGAAGCTATAGCAACAATGGTTGCAGATGCAGGCGTAACCGAAGCCAAGATAAGAAGCATCCTCACATGTGAATGCAGAATAGGTATTTGTGCTAAGTGCTACGGCTCCAACCTTTCCTCAGGCGAAATGGTAGATGCAGGTGAAGCAGTAGGTATTATAGCTGCTCAGTCCATCGGTGAGCCCGGTACACAGCTTACAATGAGAACATTCCATGCGGGCGGTGTTGCCGGTGACGATATTACTCAGGGTCTTCCCAGAGTTGAAGAACTCTTCGAAGCAAGAAGACCTAAGGGTGTTGCTATAATAGCAGAAGAGGCAGGTACTGTTAAGATTGAGGAAACACAGAAGAAGAGAGAAGCTGTTATCACTACCGAAGACGGCATCACTCACAATTACCTCATTCCTTACGGCTCCAGACTCAAGGTTGCCGACGGAGATACAGTTACTCTTGCACAGGAGCTTACCGAAGGCTCTATATATCCTCAGGATTTACTGCGCGTTATGGGCGCCAACGGTATAAAGGCTGTTACCGATTATCTTATCCAGGAGGTACAGAGAGTGTACAGACTCCAGGGTATCGATATCAACGATAAGCACATCGAGGTTATCGTAAGACAGATGATAAGAAAGGTTAAGGTAACCGAGCCCGGTGAAACCGACCTTCTCATCGGTTCATTAATAGACAGAGCAGAGTTCGAGGCGCAGCGTCGCAAGGCAGTTGCCGACGGCAGAACTGAGCCCGAGTGCGAGAGCGTACTTCTTGGTATTACCAAGACAGCGCTTGCTACAGATTCGTTCCTCTCCGCTGCTTCCTTCCAGGAAACAACAAGAGTTCTTACGGATGCTGCCATAAAGGGCAAGAAGGACCCGCTTATAGGTCTTAAGGAAAATGTAATTATAGGTAAGCTCATTCCCGCAGGTACAGGTCTTCCTGTATATCAGGATGTAGAGATTGTTACACCTATAATCTAACAGAAGTTTTGAAAGGGGATGTAAAATAAAGCGCCGACCGCTTATAGGCTTGATTTCTGACATCCCACAGTTTAAAAACACCGTAAAAACATTGAATTTATGTAGAAATCTGCAAAATTTGCAGATTTCTCATATTTTTAGCCTATAAGCTCTAAGCGAACTTCACCTCTCGCTGTATCTATATACAGCTTCGGTTCTGTTCGCTTATTCTGCATCTTTTTTCCATCCCCTCCCCAAAAATAACGGGACTGTAAAAAACGAAAAATGTTTTTTACAGTCCCTTTTTCTATTTGATTGCATTTTTCAACTTTCCAACTGCCTTTTCATACTTATCCAGAAGCCTATTGTAATTATCCAGATAATGCGGATACTTGCCCTTTTCACCTATTACATATGAGTAGCAAGAGGTATAGGCATAATACACATCGCTTGCAAGAGACGAAATTTCATCGCTTCCGCATTCTGCCACAAGCTCGTTGGCATATGTAACAGGCTCTCTCTCTTGGTGTATTGCATCTATTTTATCGGCATGCTTTTTACGAAGCTCAGCGGCATTTTCTATATGGCTTATCCAGTCTCTGTTGTAAACATCGTCCTCATAGCAACCCGCCATTTCGGTTATCATGTCCATGGAGGTCTCCACTTTTACAACAAAAGTCTCCGCGCGCTTTTTTGCCTCTGCGGTGTTGGAATAATTAATATAGCCGAATACCGAATAAATTATAAATATAATCACGGAGGTAAGTACGGGAACACCAATTTTAATATACCTCGGAAGTGATTTAAGCCTATCCTTTAAGGCGGGAGGAACATAGCTTGCTATTTCTTCCTCTTCTTTAAGATATCTCGGGATGTCGCAACCGCATTTTAAACATATATCTTCGCCCTCCGAGAGCTTTGCCCAGCACTCGGGACACCTTTCGGGCACGGCGGATGCACCGCAATGGGGACAGGTGTTTTCTGTGTCGGGGAATACTTTTTTACATTTAAGACAATACATTTTATTTCACCTCTTTAAAACCTTCTAAAAAGGAGTGTCTTTCTCCCTTGCTTTTATATTCTATAAAGGTATCCAGATGCAGATTGTGAAGACTTTTTAACATGTTCCTCTCTACATCGGGATTGAGTTTAGACGCGTGTTTTATAAGCTGTTTTATTTCCTTTCTTTTGGAAAGCTCCTCAAACTGCCATTTTTCCGCACTTTCGGTAAACTTGCACGCACAGGCTATAAAGTCGAGTGAGTTGTACCTTGCCCATGCTATGACATGCTCCTCCTTTATGCAGAACATGGGGCGGATAAGCTCCATACCCTCAAAATTCGTACTCTTAAGGCGCGGAAGCATAGCCTGAAGCTGTGAGCCGTACATCATGCCCATAAGTGTGGTTTCTATTACATCATTCATATGATGTCCGAGGGCAATTTTGTTGCAACCGAGCTCTTTTGCTCTGGCGTACAGATGTCCTCTGCGCATCCTTGCACAAAGGTAGCAGGGAGACTCTGTTACAGAGTCCGCTACAGAGAAGATGTCTGTTTCAAATATCTCTATGGGCACCTCTAAAAGAGAAGCATTTGCTTTTATTTTATTTAAGTTCTCCTCGTTATAACCCGGGTTCATAACAAGGTAAACCGTCTCAAAACGCACCTTGCTCACCCTTTGAAGCTGCTGCATGAGCTTTGCCATGAGCATAGAGTCCTTGCCGCCCGATATACACACGGCAATCCTGTCGCCCTCGTCTATAAGCTCATAGCGCTGAACGGCGGCTATAAAGGGATTCCATATATCTTTTCTGTACTTTTTTATTATACTTCTTTCGGCTATCTGATTTGGTGTAAGCTCTCTTGCCATCTATTCTATAATACCTCCGCCCACTACAACCTCGCCGTCATACACAACAACCGACTGTCCGCGTGCTATGGCTCTTTGCGGTGTGTCAAATATCACCTTGACTCTGCCGCCTTCCATGCGGATAATCTGGGCATCCTGCTCGGTCTGATTGTAGCGCACCTTTGCCCTGGCTCTTATACTGCCGTCAAAGGGTACAAGTATGTTAAAATCCTTTGCAGTAAGCTCACGCGAAAAAAGCTCCTCGTTACTGCAGAGAATTACCTCGTTTCTCTCTGTGTTTTTGCCCATTACATACATGGGTTTTCCAAACGCAATTCCAAGTCCCTTGCGCTGACCTACGGTATAGCGGATTATACCGCCGTGCTCTCCGAGTACACTGCCCGCGGTATCTACGAAATTGCCGCTCGGGTAGGTGCGGTTTGTATATTGCGATATAACCGAAGCATAGTCGCCGCCCTCCACAAAGCATATGTCCTGACTGTCGCTCTTGTGCGCGGTTACAAAGCCCTGCTCTCTTGCTATGGAACGCACTTCTTCCTTGGTGTAATCGCCAAGAGGGAAATACACCCTCGACAGTTTATCTCTGTCTATAGGATAGAGTACATAGCTCTGGTCCTTTTTTATATCCTTTGCCTTAAGGAGCATGCCGTTTTCCACACGGGCATAGTGCCCCGTAACAAGCTTATCGCACCCCATACTCTCTGCCATATCCATAAGATAGCCGAACTTGAGGTATCTGTTGCACACTATACAGGGATTGGGCGTAGCGCCCGCCTCGTATTGAGATATAAAATTTTCTATTACCTTATTTTTAAATTCCTCCGTGCAATCCACGGTAATATGCTCCATACCGAGAGAGGCGCACACCCTTGCGGCGTCATCGGCATCGGTGGAATTTATATCCTTTTGGCAAAGCTTCATGGTTACGCCCGTGCACTCATACCCTGCCCTCTTGGCCAGATAGGCGCACACGCTTGAATCCACTCCGCCGCTCATTGCAATGAGTGCTTTCATATCATAGTCTCCGACAATATATCTTTTATTACCTCCGACGCTATAATAAGTCCCGCCACAGGCGGTACAAACGGATTTGAGCCGGGTACGGCTCTGCCCGAAGCTTCGGAATATTCTGCATCCCCGCGGTGTCTACAGGGTGTCTCCTCGGAATATACAACCTTTAGCGAGGGGATACCTCTTTTTTTGAGTTCATAGCGCATAACTCTGGCAAGCGGGCATACCTTGGTATTATATATATCCGCAACCTTAAGAAGCGATGGGTTAAGCTTATTGCCCGTACCCATTGACGATATTACCCTCACTCCGAGCTCATGGCATCTTACTGCTATATCTATCTTGGCGCTCACGGTGTCTACTGCATCCACAACATAGTCATACACCGAAAAATCCATTTCGCCTCTTTTATCGGGCAGATAGAACATATCATGCTTTGTTACGGTGCAGTTTGGGTTTATATCCAGAATTCTTTTTTCAAAAGCATCGGTTTTCTTCTGCCCCACGGTAGAATGAAGCGCTATAATCTGTCTGTTGATATTTGTAATGTTTACTGTATCGTTATCTACAATGTCAAGTGCGCCCACACCCATTCGGGCAAGCGCTTCCGCAACATATCCTCCCACACCGCCGAGTCCGAAAACTGCAATTCTGACTTTGGAGAGTACCTCTGTTGCCCCATTTCCGAATATAAGCTCACTTCTTGAAAATTGATTTGGCATAACTAGTTCTGCTTCCTTACAATTTTGTATTCATCGTACATACTGAAGTACGAACACTGAGAGTAGGGCTGTCCCATATATCTTGCAATATCGTCCTCATCTAAGTTTATGGTACAGGTCTCCTCTTCCTCATCAAAGTATGCACAAAGCTCGCATTGTGTTACTTTTGGCTCTTTCATGATTATTCTCCCAATTACCTCTTTTTATAAATACCCGATATTCCTTTGTTTTCCGAGTCGTTCATGTAAAGGTCGGTTACCTTGATTCTTCCGCGTGTCATACGCTCTAAGATTATGAGCCTTTCACCCTCGGTATATACCGCCTTGCCCGTTTCGGGTTCGAGACATCTTAAGTTGTATAAAACCTCTTCGCCTTCGACCTCCGCCCTGTAGCTGAAAAGTGCAAAGCCGTCTTTTATGCCGTACACAGAAACCTCAAGCTCCGTCCCGTCATTTATATACCTGCCGTTCCAGTTCTTGTCGCCGAATTCGGGGATGGTCTCGCCCTCCAATACCCGTCTGTACTTGCCTGTCCAGTTTTCGTCGCGCAAGGTTATATCGTCTGTCCACATATCGTCCACGGTAATGGTATCGCCGTCGGAGGAAAGTGTAATCTTTACTGTCTTTGAGCCAAGATTTGTTACAAGATAGCGTCCGCTCTTGCTCTTGATGCCTGCCTCGAATTCATCGGTTATTCTGGAGGATTCCAGCACAAAACCCACCGTGGTTTCATCCACAGCCTTTGCTTCTATAATCTTAAACTCCTCGGTCTCCTCGTTTAACCACATAAAAGTGCCGTCCCATCTTGTAGTGCTCACGGCTTCGCCCGAATCGTCGGACGAGCACGCCATAAGAACAAATGCCATAAAGCAGATAAGACAAAGCGCAGAAATTTTCTTTAGCATAAGAGCGCACTCCTTTCATACATATGACAATTATACATATTCGACGCGCTTTTGTCAACAAATGTCCCTGTTCGACTTGACAAAATTCGACCTTATTGGTAAGATATTGTTAACAGTTTGTTAATAGAAGGAAGGGATTCGGTGAAAAGAGAAGGAAGAAAAATCAAGACACTACCGCCAATGAATGTGGTAGGTGCCGTATTTATGCCCAGCAGAAACGGTGCTTCCAACCAGTTTTCCACTACAATCGACATAACCGAAACAGAAAAATACATACGCGAAAAACGCAAAGACGGCATGCCCGGACTTGGCATAATGCATGTTCTGCTTACAGCATATGTGCAGACCGTAGCCTCGTACCCCGGTATTAACCGCTTTATACGCGGACACAAGATATATGCAAGAAACGCCATAGAGATGTGCCTTACCATAAAAAAGGATATGTCTCTTGACGCACAGGAAACAGTTATAAAGATACCCGCAAAACCCGACTCAACAATAGAGGATGTATATTCCACCATAGCTCAGATGGTGGAAGAAAACAAAAAAGAGGGCGATGGAAACGGCATGGATTTTGTGGCAAGAATCCTCACATGGATGCCCAGGTTTTTGCTTTGCGGTGTGATGTGGATTCTTCGTTTTCTGGACTACCTTGGTCTTTTGCCGAGGTTTCTTACAAACTTAAGTCCGTTCCACAGCTCAATGTTTATAACCAATGTAGGCTCGCTTGGAATACCGCCTGTATTCCACCATTTATATGATTTCGGAAACATACCGCTCTTTATGTCCATGGGTATGAAGGAGACAAAGTATGTAACCCAAAGTGACGGAAGTGTGGAAAAGCGCAAATTCGTAGACATAACCATAGTATGTGACGAAAGAATATGCGACGGCCACTACTATGCAACAGCGTTTAAAAAGCTCAAGCGTCTGTCTGAGAAGGCTTGGCTGTTGGAGAAGCCGTCAGAGACTATAGTGAGTGATATAAGATAAAAATTGGCTTGCAAAAATTGTTTTGCAAGCCAATTTTTTTATATAGTGTACTTCTTCTTGAATTCCGAATACCTTTCGGCAAAGTTGTTTTCACCGTCATACTTAACATGGCTTAAGTATTCGTGTGTTTCAAAGCTTCCCTGTGCAATTTCAAGCATACAAACTGCAATGTTCGAACAGTGGTCTGCAATTCTTTCGCAGTTTGTGAGGATGTCTGCAAGGATGAAGCCGTATTCAACGGTACAGTTACCCTGCTTTAATCTCTGAATATGGCTTGCCTTAATCTTTAACTTGAGCTTGTCTATAACCTGCTCGAGGGGCTCTACCATCTTGGCACCGTCAAGGTCGCCGTTTATGAGCGAGTCTGTAGTAAGGGTTATGATGTCGCATACGGCAGATATGAATACCTCAAGGTCCTTTTGAGCTTCCTTGGAGAACTCTATTCCCTTGTCGTTCATCTCCTGTGCAACCTCAAGAAGATTTACAGAGTGGTCGCTTATTCTCTCCACATCGCCTATTACATGAAGAAGCTCCGTAACCTGCTTGGAATCGGCATCGGTAAGGTCCTTTGCGGAAAGTTTTACAAGATATGTGCTGAGCTTGTCCTCGTATTTATCCACAAGGGACTCTGTCTCTATAAGATAATCTACCTTTGATGCGTCAAAGTGATTTATCATAGAGGTTGCATCAATAATCGAATGTCTTGTGACATCTGCCATCTTGTACACAAGCTCATTGCTCTTGTCTACGGCAAAACCGGGTATGTCCAGAAATCTGTCGTCGAGCGCGCCGAAGATATCTTCTTCTTTATTCCCGCCCTTTATCGTCTTTGTAACAAGCTTTTCGATGCCCTGACAGAACGGAATAAGAATAACGGTGGATATGATATTGAACAAGGTGTGTACTACAGCTATGTTAAATGCCGTTATATTCTGCTCCATAAACGGAAACGCTATAAATGTATTCAGTACATAAAATGCCACAGCAACCACAAATACGCCTATCATCTTAATATATACACAGGCAAGAGCAACTCGCTTGGAGTCGGTATTACCGCTTATGGAAGATATTACAGGTGTTATTGTAGTACCTATATTCTGACCGAGAATAATAGGTATTGCTACAGAATAAGGTATTGTTCCCGTGATTGCAAGAGCCTGCAGGATACCTACAGATGCCGAAGAGGACTGTATGATAGCAGTAAGAAGCGTACCTGTGATGATACCAAGCACGGGATTTTCAAACATTATAAGTGCCTGTGCAAAAGCTTCGCTGTCCTTAAGACCGTCCATGGCACCGCTCATGGCATCCATACCGAACATGAGCACTGCAAAGCCGAGAAGAATTGTGCCTATGCTCTTTTTCTTACTGTCCTTTCCTACCATTGTCATAATAAAACCGACAGCGGCAAGAACAGGTGTAAAGGATGCGGGCTTGAATATCTTAATCCACCACATATCTCCGCTTAAGCCCGAAAGGGACAAAAGCCACGATGTAACGGTAGTGCCTACATTTGCACCCATGATTATGCCAATGGTCTGACCAAGCTTCATGATGCCCGAGTTTACAAAGCCCACAAGCATTACGGTGGTAGCCGACGAAGACTGTATAACCGCCGTTACAAAAAAGCCCAGAAGAAAGCCCTTGAATCTGTTGGAAGTAAGTCTGCCAAGGAAAGATTCGAGCTTACCGCCTGCGAGTTTTTTGAGACTGTCGCCCATTACATCCATTCCGTACAGGAAGAGGGCAAGTCCGCCTATTAAGGTGAGTACATCAAAAATATCCATCTTTTTCCTCCGAAAGTAATTTATATCTTGATTATAATATAAAATTTATCTTATTTCTACGGTTTTCATCTTAAATTTATCTTAAATACTTTCGGATTTGTGCACATTTTTAGCTTACTTTCATATCGAGGCGGATTTTATCGGCAATCATTGCAATAAATTCGCTGTTTGTAGGCTTGCCTCTTGTGCTTAATATCGTATAGCCGAAAAGCTCGTTTAATATGTCGGGGTTTCCTCTGTCCCATGCTACCTCTATTGCGTGTCGGATAGCACGCTCAACCCTTGACGATGTGGTGTTGTAGTGCTTGGCTACGGTGGGATAAAGGAATTTGGTTATGGAGTTTATTGCATCCATATCGTCTATAACCATCATTATAGCATCTCTTATATATTGGTAGCCTTTTATGTGCGCGGGTACGCCGAGCTGCTGAATATACATGGTGATGTTTGTTTCGAGGTCGCCTGTGGTTTTCTTTTTGGAAACTCCCACGGTCTCGTTTGCCTTGTCCGACATTATTTCGTCTATTCTGTCCTTAAGGGCTTCCATCTCAAAGGGCTTTATAAAATAGAAAGCCGCACCGAGCCTTGTAGCATTGGCTATGATTGAATCGTATCCGCTTGCCGAAAATACTATTATCTTTGGCTTTTTTGCCATTGCAGAGTTTGATGCTATACGGCTCATAAGGGTAAGACCGTCCATAACAGGCATAACGATATCTGTAAGAAGTATGTCGGGCTTTGTCTCAAGCACCATCTCATAACCCTCTTTTCCGTCATGCGCAGTTGCCACTACCTCGTAATCTTCCGCCTGAGACAGAAAATCACGAAGATTACGGCAAAAATCTCTGTTATCGTCTACAATAACTATTCTTTTCTTGTTTTTCATTTTTATTACCTCCGTAAATATTTGATGAGTTCATTTTAATTGGCAAATTTCGGCACCGCAACTCGAAATTTTACATTCGCCAAATACTTCCATAAATTTCCATATATCAACGGCAGTCCGTTTTTAACAACGGTTTTTGCATTTTTTTGAACTTTTCGACATCTAAAATCCAAAAAATTTGAACCTCTGGGTATGAAAGGCAAAAAAACAGAAGCATCGACATGTATAAAATCGATGCTTCTTCTTTGTTTTTGCGTGATATTTATGCTTTTTGTATAAGCTCTGTGAGGGCGCGTGCGAAAGCCTCGTCATCCTCTTTGGTGCGCGGAGGAATGTGCGAAAGATGCTTTTTGCCCTTTTTGGCATTTCGCTGTTTTTTGCCAAGAAACCTTTCAAAAAGGAGCTTGTCTATATTGTCATCGGTAAATATAAGCCCGCTGTTTGACACAGCGCTTGCGCCCTTGCCCAAGGCAAGTGCCGCCACTCCGTAGTCCTGCGACACGACTATATCGCCCTTTTGTACGCGGTTTATAAGATACAAATCTACCGAATCGGCTCCTTGACTTACGGTGACAATTTCGCTGTAATCGGAAGACAAAATGTGGTTTACATCTATAACCATTGTAACTGGTATTTTGTTTTCTTTTGCCACACGCTCTATTATGCTCTTAACAGGGCATGCGTCGGCATCTACATATATGTGCATTTTGTTTCCCCTCGCTTGGATGGTCTTAGCAACAATCTTAATGTCTAAAAAGATGTACAATTTTTTAGACAAACTCAATTATATCCTCAATTTTCACATCAAGTTTTTCGCAAATACGAAGTAGGATATCAACCCCGACCGATTCATCCTTGGTTAACTTTTGGACAGTGGTAGTGCTTATTCCTGTGAGTTTTCGCAAGTCAAGTTTAGTCATGTTTTTGTCAAGCAGGAGATGCCACAGTTTTTTATAGCTTATTTTCATTTATCAGCACCGCCTTTTTGAGATTCTAAAAGTTTTACACTGCTGTTGCCGATAAGTGTTGTAAGTTGTTCTATCGCCATTGTATTCAGCCTTTTTAAGCGGTCACTTTGTGAAACTCCTTGCTTTATAAGTTCAGCATTCATGCTTTCAAGGTTGGAAAGTACGATAAGTTGCTGAATTGTAGCATATTCCCTGATATTTCCTTTTTTATCAGGATTTTCAGCACGCCATTCCTTAGATGTTTTTCCAAACAAAGCTACATTCAGGACTTCTGCTTCACTTGCATAAGTTATTCCTTGTTGTGCTGGAGTAACCCCAAGCGGAATAAGCTTGTCCTTAATTGCGTCAGTATGTATTTTGTAATTGATTTTAGAAATAGTTCGGTTAACATTCCATTCTAAAGATAAGCGACTGTTTTCATCAGATTTCAGTCGTTGATAATCTTTAATAATATACAACTTGAATTCTGCAGACACCCATGAAGCAAATTCAAAGGCAATATCTTTGTGGGCAAATGTTCCGCCATATCTCCCTGATTTTGAGATAATCCCAATAGCATTTGTATTTTCAATCCATTTTTTAGGAGACATTGTAAAGGCATTTGCACCGGCGTCTTTTTTAAACCCCTCGAATTCGACGGGTTTAAAATCAGGATTGTTTAATTGTTCCCACAAACCCAAGAATTCAATGGTATCTTTATTTCTCATCCAGTTCTGAATAGTTGCAGTTGGATCATCACTTTTGTATCTTGCAATATCAGTAAGCGAAATATAATCATTCTCGTTACCTTCTGAGATTACAGTAATTTCATTACCATTAGCATTTATGGTAGCCTTCATTTTCCTTCACTCCTATGTATCATTATGTATAATAATATTATAGCATATAATATGCCATTTAGCAATATTGTTTTCGCATTTGCGAAATTTTTTGCTTTTATATAAAAATGCCCGCCTATATCGATTAGACGAGCATTCCTTCTATTTAGTTTTCTCAGCTTCTGCAAGCATGTTTTCTATAAATATCCCATATCCCTTTGTGGGGTCATTTACAAAAACATGAGTTACCGCCCCTATTATTTTTCCGTTTTGTATTATGGGACTGCCACTCATGCCCTGCACTATACCGCCCGTTTTTTCTATAAGTCTTTTGTCTGTTACCTCTATGGCAAAGGACTTTGTTTTGTTTTTCCGAAGGCGGTTTATGGATATTATCTTAGCATCAAACACCTCGGTTTTGTCATCGCAGTCAACGGTGCACACAATCTTTGCCGCGCCTTTTGTTACTTCGCCCGAGGGGGCGGCGGTAAGCTTGGGCATATCGGGAATATATCCCGAGAGCGCTCCGTATATACCCTCCTCGGTGTTTTTTGTGCACTCGCCCATAAGCTTCATTTCGTCTATGGCGCCCACTATCTCGCCCGGGGCACCCGACTCACCCTTTTTTACATCTATAATATCCGCTTTGTACAAAGTGGCGCTGTTTAAAGGCACGAGCGTGCCCGAATCGGAAATGCCATGTCCCAATGCGCCGAAGAATTCCGCATCCTCGGTAACAAAGGTCATGGTGCCGACTCCCGCTACGGAATTTTTTACATATATTCCAAGCCGTTTGTGACCGTCTGTGCAAAGCCTCGGCTCTGCATTAAAGGTGTGTGTGCGCCCGTCTCTGAAAACCCCGAGAGTACAAACGCCCTCCGACTTGTCGCATATCGAGGTGAATTCCGAAACGGAATTTGTATATCTGCCGTTTACAGATACTATTACATCGCCCGTCTTAAGTCCTGCCGATGCACCGGGCGATACACAGATACCGTCTCTGGTATCAAAATCAGTAAAACCCGATACGACAAGACCCTTTGAATACATTTTTATGCCCACGCACTCTCCCGAGGGATAGAGGCTCGGAGCCTTTACGGTATTTACACTTACGCTTCCTGCGGGCACAAGGTTTAGTATCTTAAGCTCTACCGTGCGCACCTCGGAGCTTTGGTCTCTGTATTGGGACGCATTCAGCCCCGCCTGCACGGTATCATCGCATATGCTTATGCCGGGGGGAAGATGATACGATATATCCGTACCGTCTATTACTGTATAGGAATCGCTTACAAGAAAATTTATGCAATACAAAAAATAAGCAAAAATTATAAGTGTAAATCCCGCAAAAAGCGTAAAAGCTATTTTTCGAGACTTCAAATAAAACAACCTCCAAAACAAATTTCAACATTTAATTTTACCAACGCAGGCTTATTTATAAGCGAGAATTGTTTCCATAAAAATTGTTGATATTTGCCCAAAAGGGTTGTATAATATAAGAACACAACTAAATTTGTTGGTATCTGCCTGAAAGGAGGTGCTCGGAAAATGAAGAAATCGCTTTTTGTTTCGCGATACTCGGTATCGCGCAGACGGCGCAGAAAAGAAGACAGCTTCATAACAAAGCTTGTTGCCGTAACTGCCGTAATATCTGTTGTTCTGATAAGTATATCTGTTGTGCTTTTAAGAAGTATGCCCAAGGATGCATTTCTTCGTATATTAAATGTGAGCACCGCACCTGACGAGACAGTGCCCGATGGATATATTCTGCCCATGCCCGACGATGACACACGCCTTAAGGCAAACCGCCTGAGAGAGATACGCTATGAGGACTATCTCACTCATGTGTACAATCCGCTCGAAGGAGAGATGGACAATGTGTATGTATACGACTACTCAAAAAAATGCTACCTCACCTTTGATGACGGTCCAAGCTCCGTAACACCGCAAATACTGGATGTGCTGGATAAATACCGCATAAAAGCCACATTTTTTGTAACGGGCGAAAGGGCACAGTCAAATCCCGATATAATAAAAACGATTGCATCGCAGGGACACACCATCGGAAACCACACATATTCCCATGTGTACAGCTCGGTATATTCCTCGGGCGCAGACTTCAAGACCGAAGTGCAAAAGTGCAGGGATGCCATAAACGGCGCGCTGGGGTATGAATATACAAATCTTGTGTTCCGTTTTCCGGGCGGTTACGACAGCCTTACCGATGAATTAAACAAAGCAAATTACAGAAAAATCCTTAAAAACATAGGCTACAAATATATAGACTGGTCCTGCCTTACGGGCGACAGCAACACCACCGAGCCAACGGCAGAATACCTTATGGAAACCCTTAAGTTTTCCATAGACTCTTCCAAATCGGGCGATATAGTGGTGCTTATGCACGACTCGCCCACCAAGGAGATAACCGCAAAAACCCTGCCAAAAATCATTGAATTCTTGTATGGAGAAGGATATGAATTCGAAGCTCTTACCAATAAATGCGGGAATGTAAAATAAAGCGCAGAGCGCTTATAGGCTTAATCACTGACATTCCAAAGTGTTAAAAACAATTAAAACATCAAATTTATGTAGAAATCTGCAAATTTTTGCAGATTTCTCATATTTTTAGCCTATAAGCTCTAA
>JAZRKX010000008.1:0-21571 GCA_045646525.1 Clostridia bacterium
TAAATTTCACCTTCTCATAAATGTCTTTTCTGTAATTCATTTTCATCACTCCCGAATAGAGTATACTCTATTCAAAAGCGACTTGTCAGAATTGTACATTTTGAGTTGGCGTTTTTGTACATTTTCAGTTTAACATTTATACTAAGGTTGAAACTTCTATCAAAGAATCTGCAAAAATCAATTAACTTCAACCAATGATTGGGATAAGCGAAATGTGTTTGACATCTTAGCTAAGTGTTTGATTAAAGTGCTCGACCGCAATAGATATGATGACAACATAAAAAATATGTGTCTTGATATGTGGGATGATTTGTATCAGTATGACATAAATTCTATTAATGAATTTTCAAAAATAATTGAGGATATTATATAAAATTTCAAAAGTCAATTGGCATTTAATTTTCAAATCTTAATTACAGCCCCGAAAGTAGTATTTATTGTTAAATAGGTTAATCTGACAATTTGACAAACCAAAAATATTGTGATATAATAATTTCGGATTTATTAGTTACATATTGAATATAATATATCATAGACGGAGGTGTATAATTATGACATATGTAGCATTCATATCTGGTTTCTTACTGGAAATCGATGCAGGCATACCGATATACACAAAACAAATAGCATATGAAATGACTAAAAAATTCAATCTTACTCAAAAAGATGCATCCGCTGCTGTTTCTGTTGCATTAAAAAGAATTATGGATAGTAATAAACTCCCTGAATTGCGTTTATATCAAAAAGGTATTTATTACAAAACAAAAATCACTCCTTTTGGAGAAATAGGAATAAACAAAGAGCAGTTAATAGCTGACAAATATATTTTACCGCATATAGGTTATGAAACAGGTCTCAATCTTATGAATCAATTGGGCCTAACCACTCAAATTTCTAATGAGCGTATAATTGCCACTAATATGGCTAAAGACTGCGTAAGAACTGATAAAAAACTCGGGGTAACTATTAAACCTCCAAAAACTCTCATCAATTCTCAAAACAGGAAATATCTTCAGTTACTTGATGCCTTGGATTTAATAGACAAAACACCCATTGACGAGGAAAAACCATTTGATATAATTGCAAGCTATATAAAAAATGAAAATATGCAATATGGGAAACTACTTGCATATGCAGATTCGTACTATAACCAAAAAACGATATTACATTTAGCTCATACCGCAAGTGCAGGAGGTGTGAATATATGAAGTTACATTTAGATAAAGATGCTTTCAAAGCATTACTGGATAAAATTCACGAAAGAACGGGTTACAGAACAGATGTGCTTGAAAAAGACTACTATGTTGTTTTAGTTCTGAAAGAATTATCGCAGATGCAAAAGGATGATCTGCCGGCATATTTTAAAGGCGGAACGGCTCTCTATAAAGCTCTGAAAACCACAAACAGATTTTCTGAGGATATTGATTTATCCGTTGACAGTCGTGATTGCAGCCGAACTCAAAACGATAAACGCCTTGAGAAGGCAACTAAAAAATATACATCTTTAACAAGGGACGTAGAAAGCGGCAAGACAAACCGTTCAGAAGTTATCTCTGTGTATAATTACGATCCAATAACTTCTTATGATGTTACTGATAGCCTTCAAAGATTCGGGAAATTAAAAATTGAAGCTACTTCTTTTACAATTAGTGAGCCTGTGGAATCACTTAATATATCTCCTATGATATATGATTTGGCTACCGAAGAAGAAAGGCATACTCTTAAAAACAACTATGATGTAGAATCTTTCGATGTGCTAACAATTACATTGGAGAGAATATTTATCGATAAATTATTTGCTGCTGAAGCATATGTTAGAAACTCTGAGAAGGATTCACGCGCTTTTGAAGCGGCAAAGCATATATATGATTTAGCAGTGATGGAATCTCATCCTAAAATTATCTCTTTGATGCACAATGAAAAAGAAATGGAAAAATTACTGTCAATTCGTCTTGAAGAAGAACAATCGAGACTTGACGGTATTCCGTCTGTTTTACCGACTGATTTTATATTCTTTACAGAAACAAAAGAGAATCTCAAAGTGCAAAAAGCATATGAAACAATGCAAAATCAGTATGTTATGCGATATGAAGATAGAATTGATTTTAATTCAGCAATGGATAGTATCGCAAGAATTCACAAAGGATTGATGGACAATTATTCTTGGAGCAACTGTTAAACTCACTTTGACTCTAATGAATTTGATGAGTTTGGAATGAATCAATCTATGTAGCATAGTGGTTTTTATAAAAATAATATTTCTTAGAAAGGAGACTGACTATGGCAAATACATTGAAAGGGAAGGTATTTGAATACTTTTTGAAACAACTTTTAGAGGGTTGTGGTTTTACCCCTGTTCTTTCAGATGGAATGATTGTATATGATGGTAGTGCAGGACAAATGATACATGGTTTGGGGCAAGCACATAATGCTGATGTTTTAATGGCTCCTCCCATGCAAACACCATTTTATTATAATACAAATTTGCTGGTGGAATGTAAATGTTATAGTGAGCCGCTAGGACTACCATTCGTTAGAAATGTATTGGGATTAAGAGAAGATATAAATAAGTTTGATATTATAACACCTGATATTTTAAACGCACGTAAGAATTATCATGGTAAAACTCCCAAATTATTTCCGTTTAACAGATATACATATCAAGTTGCTTTGGCTTCTATATCTGGATTCACAAGACCTGCTATAGAATTTGCACAAGTACATAGAATACCTTTAATTTCATTTGCCGAAGGAGAATTGTTTGCACCACTGAGAGAAGCTATTGATTCGATAGATTCATCTAATTTTTCGGAATTAGATTGGACTGATATTTTAAATGGCAATTATAATGATATTGATGAAATTGAATATTTCTTTGATTATACTGAAGATTTAAAAGAACGGGTAAGAATTGGTCTTTTGGAAAATGGAACAATATTGTTTTTGTGCCAATATTATAATAATAAAGAAGCGTACTATTCAGACAATAGTTTTACGCTTCACTGGGAAAACAGAACAAATAACTGGACATTAAAAAATAATGATTTAGAATACCATTTTGAATTACCAAAAGAAATGATGATGGAATGGGAGATGCAAACCAGAAATTCAGAAAATGATTTTTACAGAAAAATGAGTGCTTTAAATTTAAAAGAAAAGTATTTCCCAAAAGTGTATTTGTTTGATACAGATACCGCGTGCATAAGAGTGTTAAAAATCAATAAAGATTTTTTATACAATGCATATAATAATATTTTCAATGAATTTATTTGATGTGATAATTTTAAAGATTTTTCAATAGCATCAATAAAGCATCAAACCGCATAAGGTTCAAAAGAGCGAGTGCCACAAGTGGCTCAACAATGGGAACAAATTGCATGGCCTTTCAAAGTTTGGAGTGTCTCCAAAACCGCGTGCCGTGAGTTCAAGTCTTACTACCCCTGCCAAAACAAAAAGGATTACCGAAAGGTAGTCCTTTTTGTTTTAGTATCGTATTTTGGACTTGAACTCCGCACGCGGTTTTCCGCGTGAACGTGTGAGCGAGGTGCCCGCTGCCGGTGGCAGATGAAGGGCACCAAGCGAAGCGCAGTGGTCGACTTGCGGCGAGCTACATTTTTGTGGCGAAGTCGAAAGTCGGGTACCACAAGTGGGCGAAGCCTTTCAAGTCTTACTACCCCTGCCACAAACAGAAAGGAACACCGCAAGGTGCTCCTTTTTTGTTTGTGCAAATTGGAATGACTTGAACGAGCGGCACGCGGAGCATGAACTGGAAATTAAATAAATTCATCACAAACCGGGCATACTATACGAGGAAACGGAGTGATGATTATGGAAAAATACAAAATGCCCGTAGGGCTCGGAATGGAGCTTGCGCAAAGACCCGAAGCTATGGAAAAATTCGCATCTCTCAGCGAAGCAGAAAAAATGGAAATAATTAACGGTACACATTCGGTATCTTCCAAATCGGAAATGCGTCAATATGTAGAAAAAATTATATCGGAATACTGACTCATTTGATTACCAATACTATAAAAGAGGTGAATGATTATGGATGATAAGAAAAAACAGGATTCGAAAAAATCGGCAACAGATAATAAGTGGGTTTCCACAGGACTGACACGCCCCACCGATAAATCCGACCGCAGAGACGGTCCAGGCGGAGAAAACGAAAGATAAGCATACGGTCTTCAGTTAAACCAAAGCACAGACGGACAAAATATAAGATGCCGTCTGTGTTATTTTTTTATATATGCCAAATAAAGTTAATATGGAGGAAGAAATGAGTAACAGATTAAAAAACGAAACAAGTCCGTACCTCATACAGCATGCCGAAAATCCTGTAAATTGGTATCCGTGGTGCGAAGAAGCTTTCCATAAAGCAAAAGCGGAAGACAAGCCCGTTTTCCTGAGTATAGGTTACAGTACATGTCACTGGTGCCATGTGATGGCACACGAAAGCTTTGAAGATGATAAAACTGCCGAAATCTTAAATAAACATTTTGTTTCCATAAAGGTAGACCGGGAGGAACGCCCCGATATTGACAGTGTATATATGTCCGTGTGTCAGGCATTTACGGGAAGCGGAGGCTGGCCCATGAGTATATTTATGACATGGGACAAAAAGCCGTTTTTTGCAGGCACATATTTCCCGCCCCGCTCCCAATACGGTATGCCGAGCTTTTCGGACTTACTGAGTACAATTACAAGAGAGTGGAATTCACATAAAGCGGGACTTCTGAATACTGCAGAAGAAATAATAAAGCATCTTAAGTATGAGCAAATAAGCGAAAGCAAAGAGTCCTACAGCGACCTTATTCAACAGGCAATAGAAATTTTTGAGAATACTTTTGACATCACCAACGGCGGTTTTGGCAATGCCCCCAAATTTCCCACACCGCATAACCTCTTGTTTCTGATGCTGTATGCAAAACAATATGACGATTCCAATGCTCTCAAAATGGCAGAAAAAACCCTTATACAAATGAGAAAAGGGGGAATATTCGACCATGTCGGCGGCGGGTTTTCGAGATATTCCACAGATAAGTACTATCTTGCTCCCCACTTTGAAAAAATGCTCTATGATAATGCCTTGCTCATAATAGCATACACAGCTCTTTACAGTATTACCCGCAAAAAAATCTATATTGATACCGCAGAGAAAACTGCGGAATATATCATAAATGAAATGACATCGCGAGACGGCGGATTCTACAGCGCTCAGGATGCAGACAGCGAGGGCGTTGAGGGGAAATATTACACATTCTCTCAAAAGGAAATAACAGATGTTTTAGGTGAGGACAGGGGCAGAAAATTTTCGGAAGTTTTTGATATTACACAAAATGGTAATTTTGAGGGCATGAATATTCCTAACCTGCTTAAGAGTAAGGATTCAGAAGCCGAATTCACAGATGAAATAAAAAAACTCTACAGCTACCGAAAAAACCGTTTTAAGCTCCACCTTGACGATAAAATTTTATCATCATGGAATTCGATGATGATAACTGCAATGTCTGTTTTGTACAGAGTTACCCAAAAGGATAAATATCTTAACTGTGCCCAAAAAGCTTATGAGTTTATAGAGAAAAATCTGTCCTGCTCTCTGTCTCTTTACACAAGCTTTCGGGACGGAAAGTGTTCAGAGCATGCCTTTTTGGATGATTATGCATTTTATATTTCTGCCCTCATAGAGCTTTATAACTCGACACTTAACAAAAATTATATTGAAAAGGCAGAAAAATTCTGCACAGAAGCTGTCCGAAAGTTTATGGACAGCAAAAACGGCGGTTTTCACCTTGCCGACCCAAGCAGTACGGAACTATTTATAAATCCGAAAGAAACCTACGACGGCGCAATCCCGAGCGGAAATTCTGTTATGACATACAATCTTACAAGATTGTGCGGAATTACGGAAAAGGAAGAATATAAAGAACTTTTGGAAAAACAGATGGCATTTATGACCGAAAGTGCATATGGCTATCCGTCGTCTGTCAGTATGTTTCTTGTTGCAAAGATTATGTACGAGGATAATATCCCCCATATTACCGTCGTCATTAAGGATGAGTCGGATTTAAACAAGGTAAAAAGTAAACTGCCCTTTCTTGCAAATGTGTCGGTAATGAGCGAAAGTGCACAATATCCGCTTTTAAATGATAAGACAACATTTTATGTGTGCAAAAACCGTAATTGTCTGCCGCCTGCCAACGAATTTAATATTTAAAAATTAAGCACACGGAATCAAAATTCCGTGTGCTTAATCTTTCCGCCATCAAATTTGCAAATTACAAATTCACCGTTTCCTATATGATAATCGTAAAAGTCTGCACCGCTTTCACAAAACTCCTCCATAATTGCCATTATAACCCCGCCGTGAAGTACGAACGAAGCACTTTCACCGTCGGGAATGGTTTCAATTATTTTTCGAAAAGCCTTTGTACACCGCTTTTTAAATCCCTTTATATCTTCTCCTTTCGGTATGGGCAGAGTACACATGGAATCCACCCACGCTATGTACTCCTTATCTTCCGAAAGCTCTAGGGCGCTTTTGCCCTCGAAGATACCGAAATCCGTCTCCCTGAAATCGTCTGTCACAGTATATTTACTGTGCGGAAAAACTATCTCTGCCGTCTGCCTTGCTCTCTGCATAGGGCTTACAAAGATATGCTCCGACGGAAAATTGTATTTTCTTAAAGAGCGTGCCTGCCGAGTCCCCAAATCGCAGAGGGGCTCGTCGGTACATCCCACATACCTTTTTTCGAGGTTGCCTTGTGTGGCACCGTGGCGTATAAAGACCAAATTAATCATATCATAGCTCCAATCCATATACCCAATGTGCAGAACAGTTCAAAAAGCTGAAGAAAGAATCCTGCCGTATCGCCTGTAACTCCGCCAAACTCTTTTTTTACCAACGCGCAGTATATAAATATCCAGAGTACACCCATACCGATAGCAAAAGCACCCGCAAGTGCCGAAACAAGAAGCATTGCCATGCAAGACACAAGCGCGGTTAAAGCCATGGTTATATTCACAACAGTTTTTTTGGCACTCTTTGTGTAGGATGAGAGCATGCCGTTTTTCCTTGCGCTTGGCATGTTTACAGCGCAAAGAGCCGAAAAACTTCGGGACAAAACATACACAGGACAAAGCGCACTAAGAGCGCCCATGGAATATATCTCATATATAAGAGCAGTATTTATAATAAGGTATACCGCTAAGTATATTACCGCAAAGGCTCCTATATGAGCGTCGGAGAGTATTTCGAGCTTTCTTTCGCTGGGCGCATGTGAGGACAGGGCATCTACTGTATCCATAAACCCGTCCATATGTATTCCTCCCGTAACAAGGAGAGGAATACATACAGCAATCGCCGAAGCAAAGAAACGGCTTACTCCCAAAACCGCGCCGAATTTTTCAAGCAAGAAAACAAGCGCACCGCATATAACCCCGACAACAGGGAAAAAGCAGATTGCATATTTCATATTTTTCTCGTTCCACTCAAAACTTGGCACAGGAATTATACTGTATGTAGATAACGCTACAATAAGCGATTTAATAAATGTCATAGCCTTCACCTTTTTCATAAACGGGCTTTCCGTCTGCCATTGTAATGCAGACAGAAGCTTCTTTTTTTAACTTTTCATTGAGTTCATTAAGGCTGTTTATATACATAGATGTTTCCTCATCCCAGCCCGAAGCTTCAAGCTCCGAGATTGTAACAGCCACCGTAAAAGAGCATTTTTCTGCAAGGTTTAATATATCGCAGAAAACCTCATCCGCACCCTTTCCCTTTTCGAATATGTTATTTGCCAAAAGGTTTGAAACATCCTCTATCAAAACTACCGCATCCTTATCTATTGTACTCTCTGCCAGACTGTATGGAGCTTCAAGGGTGGTGAAATTCAGATTTTGCCTTTGCTTCTTATGTTTTTTTATTCTCTTCAGGTTTTCTTCCGTTTTGGGAATCATGGTTGCAATGTAATAACGCTTACCCAAGCGTTTGGAGACAATGCTCTCTGCAAAAAGGCTTTTTCCGCTATCGTTTTTTCCCGAAACAATAATTAGTTTTCCCATATATTATCACTCTGTCTTATTTCCTCAAGATAATTGTCGTCAATGTCCGCCTCGCAGAATGTTGCCATACCATTCATGACCGCACAGGCGGCATCAACCATCTGGAAAGCCAGGGGGCATCCGCTCCCCTCGCCAAGCCTCATACCAAGGTTTAGCATAGGCTTTATACCGATTTGTTCTGCGGCAATCTTGTACCCTGTTTCAAAGGAATCGTGGCTTGCTATAAGATAGTCCGAAACCTCTGGACAAAGCCTTACGGCGCAAAGAGCCGCCACCGCTGAAATAAAGCCGTCTACAACAACAGGTCTTCCCGATGAAGCTCCGCCAAGAAAGGCTCCGCACATGGCGGCAATATCAAAACCGCCCACCTTGGAAAGAACATCTATAACATCCTCCCTGTCGGGACAGTTTATTTCTACGGCCTTTTTTATAACCTGTTTTTTTCTTCGAAATGCCTCGTCGGTAATTCCGCCGCCTCTTCCTGTAACGGCATCGGCATCACAGCCTGCAAGAACCGAGAGTACAGCCGAAGCGGTGGTGGTATTTCCTATTCCCATCTCGCCTATACCTAATATATCCGCATCGGTTTCCTTTGCAACTTCTGCACCCGTGATAATTGCCATTATTGCCTGCTCTCTTGTCATTGCAGGCCCTTTTACTATATTGCTTGTTCCGTATGCAATCTTTCTGTCTAAAACAGATGTGCCCGAAACATCGCCGTCAATACCCACATCGCACACGGTGATACCGCATCCAAAGTGCTTTGCCAGAACTGCAGCACCTGTTTTTGCTTTTGTAAGGTTTACAGCCTGCTTTAGTGTAACGGACTTTGGCGCCGAGGAAATCCCCTCCTCTGTTACTCCGTTGTCGGAGGCGAAAATCAAAAGGTGCTTTTTTTCTATAGTATTATATATCTTACCTGTAATACCCGCAAGCCTCACTGAGATGTCCTCAAGAGTGCCCAGACTCCCCGGGGGTTTTGCAAGCTGAGATTGCCTCTCTTTTGCACTATCCATTGCCAACTTATTAGATGGCTTTATCGAATTAATCAATGTATCAATCATATACACACCGCCTAACGATATATACCATATTTGAGTTTTATCCGTTCCAGTTTTGCAATAATTTTCTCGCCGAAAATGAGGTTGCATACTGCCGCCGCACCCGCATGAATCAAATCGTACGGAGCACCCGATATATAATACATCTTAAGGCTGTCCCAGCTTATCTCGGGACTTCCGGGAATGCCTGCAGTACTAATCATGGTAAAAATATTCATAAGTCCGCCATAGATAATAAATGTTGCGAAAAAGGTAAACGCAGTAAGCGTAACATCGTCCACAGGAAGTCTCTTACGCTGAAGTACAACGCCCAAAATAAGACCTGCAGCACCGAAGATATACAGTCTCCATCCGAAAAATGTTGCTTTATCGGCAGGCGGAAAGAGAACATAGGAGATATACGCTAATATTATTGTAAAAACAACACACATAACAGGTCCCATAACTGCGGCAAACTGTCTGGACTTTTTCTTTTCCAAATTTTCACGGTTAAAAGCAAGACCCGCCAAAAATCCCAGAAGTCCCCAACAGAACATCTGCCACGGGCTCCATGGGCCCTGTCCTGCGTAAAAATTTAATACAAAGCGTCCCAACGCACCAATGAGAAACCCCGCCTCGGGTCCAAGGGCAATTCCGCAAACTATTATTATAGCTGTACCCGCTCTTAAAGGTATCGTGACAGAGCAGATAAGATGCGCACACACCACCAAAGCACACATCATAGCTATGAGAACAACTTCGCGTGCCTTGGGTTTGCGCCGTTCGAATACCATAAAAAACGGAAAGCAGGTAAGAGCTAAAACAATAAGGCTTATCATAATGTAATTGCGGTCTTTAAATAAAAGTGCGCCCAGTGCAATTACTGCGGGAATAGCCAGAAAAATCAAAAGTGCCGAAACAGCCGTACGCTTTTTCATAGCGGCTGCCGCCTCGCTTACATCATATCCTCTTCGCATCTTCCTGCTACCTCCTCCCATGTGATTGCATCGGGGAACCACGGTGATGCAAGACGGTTTGCAGATGTGGTGTAAAAACTGTTGCCCCCGAAAAATTCTGAACTCTCACAGCACGATACAATCTCTCCGTCAAAAAACATGGCGCAACGGTCTGCGTATGATGCCGAGAATTCTATATCATGAGTAACCATAAGGATAGTTACTCCCTTATCACAAAGATTTTTAAAGATATCTGCAAGCGTGCGCTTGAAAAACGGGTCAAGCCCCTTGGTAGGCTCGTCCAGAAGCAGAATTTGAGGCTCTAACAGGAGAAGCTTACCAAGAGCAAGTCTCTGCTGCTCACCGCCTGAAAGGTCATACGGATGAGACTGCCTTAAATGCTCAAGTTCCATCTTACCGAGCATCATACACACACGGCTGTCTTTTTCAATTTCCGAAAGCTTTTCACAGCATAGTGCTTCCATGAGTTCTTCGTATACCGTAATTTCGGTAAAAAGCGCTTGCGGATTTTGCGGAAGCATTGAAACACCGCACTTGTCCGTAAAGCTTTTTATACTGCCTCTGTCCGCTTTGAGAGCCTTTGTAATAAGCTTTAACATGGTAGTCTTACCCGCACCGTTACCTCCGAGAACTACCAGAAGCTCGCCTTTATTTACATCGAGACTTAATCCTCTTAAAACATCTGCGCCGTTTCTGTCATAACGGTACCATAATTCCTTAATGGAAATTGCAGGACAATCTTTGGATTTTATTTTGGTTGTCTTTTTACAGTTATCACTACTTATGGCTTTCGGTTTTCCAAGACGCTCTCTAAGAAGCTCCCGACCCTCTCTTACGGTAAGAGGGCACTTTCCGTCTGCATTAAGCCTTTGCGCTATCTTTAAGACTGCAGGCAAGGCGTAAAACATATCCTTGCACTCACCTTTATATATACGCGAAACTGCACCGCGGGGAGTGTCATTTATTTGAAGGCGCCCCTCATCCATTACAAGCACCCTGTCTGCCAGGGAAAAAAGTTCCTCTAACCGATGCTCCGAAATGATGACGGTTGTACCAAGCTCCTGATTGATTTTCTTAAGTGTAGCTATAAATTCCGAAGCGGCAATGGGGTCAAGCTGACTTGTAGGCTCGTCAAGTACAAGCACCCTAGGTTTCATAACCATGACAGATGCAAGATTAAGAAGCTGTTTCTGACCGCCCGACAGCTCGCTCACGCTTTTACGAAACCAGCTATGTATACCAAAGAAGCTTGCCATCTCTGCCACACGGCGCTTTATAGCAGAGTTTTCCATTCCAAGACTCTCAAGTCCGAATGCCAGTTCGTGCCACACCTTGTCCGTTACAATCTGACCCTCGGGGCTTTGCCCTACAAAACCAATTTCGGAAGCACTGACCCTCTTTGAAACATTTTCAATTTCCGTACCCTCGTAAAGAATAATGCCCTCTAATCTGCCGTGTGGCGCAAGGCTCTTTTTAAGATGCCTCAAAAGGGTGCTCTTTCCGCAACCCGACTTACCGCACAATACCATAAATTCCGACTCGCCTACACAAAAGCTTATATCCTTAAGTGCCCTGTCTCCGCAATCGGGATATGTAAAATTCACATTTTTAAACTGTATTATTTCCATTTATTCATACCTCTTATATCCAAAACAATAGGAAAGCACATAAGAATGCAAAACGCCGCAATCGATACAGCCTGTACTAATGAAACGGGCGGGAACACTATGGCGGGATAATAGTAAATATTTGTGTAATCCATAATGCAGGCTGCAACACACATTAAACCCAAAATGAGTAAAACTGCCAAAATCCACCGTTCGTGTCTGCCAAGCCGGTACAGGTGAAAGCTTGTCCTGCCCTTAAGTCCGTAGCCTCTTGCCTCCATGGAGTCTGCAGTCTCTATAGATGCCTCCAGAGACCATGCAATAAGTATGGATATCTCTTTTCCAAACTGACGGATACGCTTAAATGTACCCATGCCGTTTCTGCATCGTCCCATAGAACGCTGGGCTGCGGAAATCTCGGAAAATCTGCTTTTTAAAAGCGGAATAAACCTGATAATCATAGAAAGCGTCATTGCAATAACGGGCGAAATTCTTCCAAAAAGATAGATAAATTTATCCTCGGTAACTATGGCATTGAAAGCACTGAACCAAATAATAACCGAAGTAAGCATTATCCCCTGCACCAAGCCGAAGACAATCGCCTCCAGAGTTATACGATTGCCGTTTAAATACAATAGAGGCGTAACTCCGTTATGAACATTTAATGCATTTAAAATTACCGTAATCAAAATGACGGGCACTAAAATGAGCGCGTTGAATTTTAACGCTTTATTCCCCTTTAACAATGCAGAATAAACCCATGCTCCGCCAAAAGACAAGGCAAGAAATAAAGGGTGATTGGAAAACATGGTAACACCCATAATCACAGCAAAATATATGAAATTAATTAAAGGATGGCTTCGGTAAAAGACACCGCTTTCACCTACACCGCCTACTGTGCTTTTCTTTTTCACCATACCGAATTATCTCCTACATCCATACCCAAATCGCATGTATACATCCATACAATCGCATCGCCGTCTTTTACCTTGAAGCTGTCACAGCCGTAATTGGGAAACTGTCCGTTTACCTTGTACATCCATCCGCTTAAGGCACCGCCGTCCATTTCATAAAGGTAGTTTATACCCTCAATGTATTTACCGCCATACACACTGTCACTTCGAAATTCCATATGTATATTTCTTTCCCCTGCAGCACGAAGAAGAATATCAAATACGCTCTCTCCCAAGGTGAATTCAATCTCGGCGGTCTCGAGAATTACTCCGCTTGCAGGCACATAGGGTGCCACCGCCTGATTTTCCAGCTTTGAAGTATCTTTAACCGTATCGCACCTGATTTCGATGGTGCATATATGACGCTCGGGAATTGGCACAGTCTCTTCAATAGCAGTACCTCTTTGTTCTTCTTTAATATCATTTTCGGGGGTATCATCAGGCTTATTCTCTTTTTCATCTGTAGGAGAGGTTTTGGGGGATTCCTTTATGTTTTGCGTAATCGGTGGCGGATTATCTTTACTGTCTGAAAATTCTATATCAGTATTAAATACCGCCAAAATAGCAATCGCCAAAACAAAAGCACATATTATAACCGCCCTTATGCGTTTTTTATTCATACAAACACTCCTATTTGAAAAGTCGTGAAAACATAGCTGAAATCTGTACCAGTATTGATTGTTTTTGGAAAGTTGTTTTATTATCCTCGAAAACAGGCTTTTTATTTTCATAACAATAGAGATATCCGCTGTCGTTGTACCATATAAGCGCTCCGTCGGATGTTATGATAAGACTTTGCGAACAATATTGCTTTCTGCCTGTGTTTTCCGCAATTTCATAGCTTGCCTTACTCTGCCCCTGACTGTCCGAAATAATCCAAAGCTCCGAAAGGTCACTGGCATTTGGTGAAAAGGGCACCATATAGATATAAACCTTATAGTCATTTTCCTTGCAGGCATATGCCGTGGAAATTGCCGCGCTCCCCTTGGTAAGTATGGGAACAGAATAAATCTCCTCCATTGTAACGGCATCTATCACATGGAAAGGCTCATTGGAGCCCATTGTGTGACCGCCGCCTCCAAGATACAGACGCCCTTTGTATATAACAGGTGTAGACTGGGTGCCTCCGCCCTCGGTATCGGATATCCATTTTAATACCGATGATTCTATCGGCATACCCTCACTGTCAAGCTCATATGAAAACACCGCCGCGTGACCTAAGGGGTGGTTTGAGGCAACATACAGTCTTTTTGTATGTTTGTTGTAAACTATGGTAGATGAAATACGATATCCCTCGCCTATATCAAACTTTCGGGTTTCTCCGCTTTTATAGTTTACCACACTTAGAATATTGTTGCAACCGAAGTAGCAATAATTACCCACAAAGGCTGCACCGTTGAAGCTGAAGCCGTATTTGCTGTCGGATGTGACAGACCAGCTTATTTTTTTCACTTCGTCGGGGCGGGATGGGTCGTCATCCTGCGATGTGAAACCTGCATAAATACCGCCTCTTCCGTAGACACCCGTAACAAAGAAGCCGTCATTATACATAACGGGCGACTGAAATTGTCCTGACCCGAGAGACTCTGTTACATAAAGCTGCTGCAGAGTATCTGCATTATATACACGAAAGAAGCTCCCTTTTATATCAAGTCCGTCATCCAGATTGTCCTTCTGGCAGGGAACAAATATCTTTCCGTCGCCATATGCAATATTTATAAAAAACTGATTCACAGGTTCTCCGTATACCTGAACCCTTGCCACCTCTTTTCCTGTTGCAAGTTCTAATTTGCGTAAGTATTGTGAGCTGTAATAATATACATATTCACCTACGGCAACAGGAGTTCCGGGAACATCACTCCATGTATTTCCCGTGTTCTTCTCCCATCGAAGAGCCAAAGTGCCTGCCCCAACAGCGGTATAGCCGTCAGAAATTCCCTGTGCCTCAGGCTGTCCCAAAAATTGCGGCCAGTCCGCTGCAAAAGCGGGCACCGACATCAATAGTACCATTACAATAAAAATCAAGGCGGCTCGTTTTGTTTTCATTACTATAAATCCTCCAATGGCTAATCTGCCATAATTGTAATAAGGCGCGTAAGTATAGCTGCAACTTCTGTTCTTGTGGCATTGCCTTTGGGAGCAAGAATATTATCGGGTTTACCCGTTATAATGCCCTCTCCTGTCGCCCACTCCATAGCTTCCTTTGCCCACGGGCTGACCTTGTCAGAATCGCGGAATTTACTGAGGTCGCCTTTGCGTTGGGCGGACATATCAAGATACTTAATATAACGATACAGTATTGTTGCAGCCTGCTCTCTTGTAACTTCACCGTCAGGGTTAAATTCATTCTCATTGACGCCGTTTACTATGCCATTGGCATTTGCCCATGATACAGCATCGTAGTACCACATGCCGTCTTTAACATCTCTGAAACCGCTATCCCCGTATACATCGGAAGTACCCTCCAGACGATAAAGCACACATGCAAGCATAGCTCTTGTCATGGTATCGTTTACACCGAATTTTCCTCCGCCTACACCCTGATAAAGCTCGCGCTCGGTAACAAAGTCTATGTAGCTTTCTCCCCAATGTCCCTTGGCATCTGTGAATTCTTTTTTGTTTTCCGAAACATTAAGTTCGGGTTTGGATTCTGTATTTGTTTTCTTATCAGTTTTATTGGCAAGTGTACCTCCGCCTGTGCCCGTCACAGTAACCTTACATGTCGAAGGTGCAACGGGTGCATCATCGTAACTTCCCCACTTGGCTTTACCGCTTATCTTGACGGTATATGTACCCGCCTGCGCAAAGTTCAGAATAAAACTTCCGTCTTTACCTGCAACAGTTGACATTTCCTTTAGCTCTTTACCGCTTTTGTCATATACGCTGACGGTTGCTCCCTCGGGAGCATACAGAGCGTCATATGCTTCTGTGCTTGCCATAAGATTTAAACCGTTTACCTTAAGGGTAATATCTGTATTAACTTTGGCAGAATAAGTGCTGTTGTCAAACCATGTGAATAAATCCGAATAAAACTGACCGTCTATTCCGATAAGCGCCGCAATATTATCGCCGTCATCTATGGCATCCTCGGTGGATTTTGTCCAGCTGTGGTTTAATGCATAGGAGAATGTAGCATCGCTTAATCCCCAGAATTTTGAAACCCAGCCGTTTATTCCGCCGCCCGAAACTTCCTTATAACCCGATTCTCCGCCCGAATAATGTGCACTGTGCAGAGCTCGGAACGCATCGCCTATCGAGTACTTACCGTCCTTGTCTTTATCGTAAACTGTAATTTTTTCATCCTGTACCACAATATTTCCGCGGTTTACAAAGGTCATATATACCTTTATAGAATCATAGCTGTCCGAAGTGTTTCCTCCGTTACCTCCAACATTATCTTCAACATTATCTTCACCGCTACCGCCTTTACCTATTGGTATGGATATATCGGGCAAAACACCCAGATAACAGTTTATATTGTCGCTGGTGGTGTTATTGGGCGGTATAATGCCGAGCTTTTCGTAGTGTGAGCCGAGAAGATACGGTGTAAATCCGCCTACATTAAAGCTTCCCTTTGAAAGAGTAAAGTATTCTCCCTCAAAATCCTCGGGAACTGTAAGCTCACCTGCCGATGTTACCTGACTGTTGGAGTATCCCGAATTATCGGAGCTTGCAGAAACAAAGTTTTCTACTGTACGCTTGGCAGGATTGGAGGAAAAGGTGTATTCGCCCATACTGCCTCTGGTATTACCTGCCATTTTACCGTCATAACCGCTTATCTCGGAATAAACCACCGCAGTGGAAGTATTGTATATTGCCGTGCGGTTTGCGGGCGCAAAAAGATTGTCAAATTCAATTTTTACCTTTTGACCAAGGGCAACCGAAGCCGTTTCGAGAGGATCACCGTTAACGGTAACATTTACTCTCTTGGCTGTGATAACCTGATACTCTGCCTTACCGTCTTTTGTAAGCTTGACAATATTTCGTCCTGTCTTAAGGGGAACGGTTATACTCCCGTCTTCGTTTGGTATAATGCTTTCAAAGCCGTTGAAAGTTAAATCCGTGTCAGTAACAGTTGGATTTGCAACCCAAGCGCCAACGCCCTCCGTAGCGGGTGTAAAGGTGTATTCCCCCTCGTCACCTGTAAAGTAGATTACATCAAGCTCGGCATCTATGTACTTGCCCGATGCCTTTTGCGCTGTGGCTTTATCCTCATTTATTGTCATGCCTGTTATGATACCGCTGTCTTTTGCCCCTACAGACACAACAAACACACCTGTATTTTCGGGCCATATTGCACCGTAGAAGTCATTGGGTGTAGCGGGATAGTCGCCCAAAGCACCATCCGAAAGCATAGCTTCATGATTAAGCGTCATGGCATCGTAGGTAATAAGAACTATGGCACTACCCTCGCCTACGGCAGTAATCCTGCCGTTTTCGTCTATGGTAATTACGCTATTATCTTCCATGCCGTTTTCGCCAAGAACTGTATAATGAAAATCGGGTTCTGCATAGTAATAGCTCTTATTCATAAGCCAGTCGGCATTAACACCACGGTAGTTACGGGTTGCAATAAGACTAAATGTATCACCCACATTTAGCTTTTTATACCCCTTTGCATTTACATTGGTATAAAGGTCTGCCACATTGCGTCCGCGGTTGCTTTCGGGATTGCGGTCAAGGGTTGTTCTGCCCCTTTCGCCTGCTTCAAGCTGTTCTTTGGTAATTGTGATGCTCCCCGCATCTGTCTTTGTGAATGTGGCAATATATGTTACATATTTGTCGCGGTTTACATTGTCTTGGGGTACGCTCACACGGTATTCATATACCTTGCCGTTTGTAAGCTCATATGTAGAAGTCCTTGTGCCCGAAGCATAGTCCGCCTCCGTTGTCTTAACGGGAGATACCGCCTTGGGTGCTATGCCCTGTGCGGTGGAAGCCTCGCTTACGGTAAGATATGCAAAATAAGGGAATATAAATACTGTGCCCTTACTTACAAGATTAATTTCTACAGTGTTTTCGGAAAGTGTATAATTATTGAGGACGGCTTCTTTCCACTTGTCCTCATAATCCGCACTTGGTGTGGCTGTGATGTTATATTTCTCTCCGCTAAGAAGAAGATAGCCGTTTTCATTTCCTACTGCATTTAAGTTGGAATGTGTTACCGTTACCAAAGCATTCTTGTCCGCATCATTGTCTGCTTTTACTGTAAATACGGGCTTTATAAGAACGATATTGCTGTTTTCGGGGGATACGGGAGCACTCATGCCTGCACCGTCGGCACGCCAGGTAATCATGCTTATATTAGAAGGCACCTTAACTGTATATACACTTCCATTTGCACTTGCAGTAAGCTCCGTACCATCTTTGGCATCCGAACTGTAATAGAATGCAGGTACAGAGTCAGTACCGTTTACTGTAGCTGTTACATCGTAGGTTACGGAAGAATTATCCACAGTAAGTGTAACTGTGTATTTTTGGTTGGATACGGCATTGTAATTATCCTTAGCATAGAATACGAGAGTGTGTACACCTGCTTCATTGGTATTGTAGGAGTAAACATTGTTTTCGTCTGCAACGGCATCTATCATATCTTTGCCGTCAACAGAAACCATCCAGCCTGTTATACTGTCATCTTCATCGGGGTCTTCAAATATGCCGTCTAAGTCAAGAGTGTATGCGCTATCTGCTGTGATGTGTTCTGAGGTTTGCTCCTCCCTGCCATCTGCCAGTACGGGAACTTTGTTTGCTACTACATAATTGATTGTGTAAGTTGTGTAATTGTTGCTTACCGCCTTAGGATGTGCATTGTAAAGATACATAGTAGCTTTGCCCAACCCACCTGTCAAAGCAGTTGTATAAACCTTGGTGTTGTTAGAACGGTTGAACTTATTTGAAGTGGAGAGTTTTGGCAAATTATCACCATTTTGAGTCAAATCAAATGTTGCAGTTATTTTGCCGTTTGCATCATAAGTACGAGGCACGCTTACATTGATATCTGTACCATCCAAATATGCTGTAAGTCCTTCAATTTCACTCCCCACCGCATCTGTGAATCTTACATAATTTATACTGCCGTTGGTCGTGGTGATACCAAGCCATGTACCGCTTTTTATTTCGGTAACTTCTACAGTATCCGGCACATAATCGGAGTAATCCGTTTCCGCAATAGCCGGCATGACATTCAGCATACCTACAATCATCACAAGTGCGAGCATAAAACTCAAAATTCTTTTTTTCATAATACAGAACCCCTTTAAATTATTTTATTTAAGTTCATAATCGGGTTCCCGTATGCAAATAAAAACGACTGTACTAACCGTACAGTCGCATTTTATCCATTAATAAGCATCCGGTTACGGCAGATGGCAAAAACAATCCGGCGTATCTGACTTAACCTGTCATATCAGGTATCACAGTGACCGACTCGCGGGGCTTCTCACCCCATTCCGCTTTCCGATATACTCGGAGGATTGTCTTTTTATGAACTTTTTACATGGCTATTATAAACTTATAGCCTTAAAATGTCAACAGTATTTATAACAAAATTTGTATTACTATACCGCTGATAGCTCCTATAGCATACAAAATACCCAGAATGCACAAATTCTCTCTTATATTCCTGTTGCGTTTAAAGAGAAGAAGCACGCCCACACCTGCACCCGAGCACAAGCCTGCAATGAGCGAGCCAAAGGAGAGCACTCCTGTTATATAGCTCTCTGTAAGTATTACCGAAGCGGCGCAGTTTGGTATAAGTCCTATAAGAGAGGCGGCAAAGGGCTGAAATACGGAATTTTTCAAAAGATACCCCGAAAGTGCCTCCTCGCCTACCCATTCCACGGCGGCAGTAAAGATGATGTTTGCTATAAGTACAAACAAAAATATCCTTACAGTGTGCTTAATCGTAGAGATAAGTATTCCGCCCTCACAGCTTTCGCAGTTGCCGTGAAAATGCTCATGGTGATGGTGCTCGGTGCATACATTAAGATGTGTTTTGCCTTTATAAATCACATCTGTAAGAATACCGAAAATTACGGCAATTACAATTTTTATACCTATAACCCCAAAGGCAATATATGCCTTGTCGGGATGCGACAGGATAATAGGAACAGCCTCGTCGCTTGTTGCCACAAATATTGCAATAAGCGTGCCCATAGACAGCGCGCCCTTGGAAAACAAATCCGATGCAATTACGGAAAAACCGCATTGCGGTATGCTTCCTAAAAGCGCCCCGTATATACTGCCGAGCCTGCCCGCTTTCATAAGGGTATGGCTTATGGCGGTATTGCTCTTGTGCTCAAAATACTCAATGACAAGATATACTATGAATATAAAAGGCATTAATTTTAATGTGTCTAAAATAACATGTTCGAGTAAATGCATAATAAGCCTCTTTTCTATGTGATATATTTTTATGGGTTTGTCAGATATCTGTACATAAGCGTCTTAAGGCCGAAGCCCAACGATTGTATAAAGAAGATAATTGCAATTACCTCGTTTATACCCACAAAATCGTCAATGGGTTTTATGAGCGAAAGTGTACCCGATATAAGCTCCAACGCACCTATAAATGCAAACATGTGCCAGCAATGTACCCTCTCTTCCTTAAGCTCCATGGAATCCATGAATTTCAAAAGCCCCGAAAAAAGCTCCCACATACCGAAGAAGAGGGGTATCATGTTTATAACTATCATATCATTAAAAAGCGGAAACAGAGAAAGCAAAAGAGCCGTAACCCCGTCTGCAACAAGCCATCTTGAGCCGTGAATGGTGTGGCTCTTTATAAGGCAAACCGCAATGTTTATGGCACCTGCCGTAAGCATTGCCATGCCAAGAGGTGCGGAAAGCTCAACAAGGCTCATTTCGTGTCTTGTGTGTGCAAATACACCCGCACAAAAAAGGAGTACGCTTACCATAAGCCAGCATATTTGCACCCATGAAATTCTGCTTTTCATAACATCACTCTTTCCTTAGTTGGTATAATGAAATTTTAACATGACATGTCCGTTATTGTCAACTCTGCAAAAAACACAAAGTCTGCACCGTCTGCCAACGCGGATGCAAGATTGGGGTCAAGACAATTCTGCTTCATAGTATTTCTCTCATTTCACTTTGTTTATTATTCTATTAATTCTAACATACACAAAATTAATATGCAATTCACCATTCAACGGTTTTTTTCGTTTTATCGCTTGAAAATGCAGTAAAATAAAATACATCGATTAATACTAATCGGCTGCTATTCTTTTTTGTAGCTTTCATGTGCAAAGCAGATGAAATAAATTAATCCTCTCTAAAAATCATGACGAAAGCCTGAATCAATGTTATATTTATCAAATATACATACAATCTGTTCTACTGTCTCAAAATCAGAATAACATTCGTCCTTTATTACTCTTTGTATTTCGGATAATATCTGTATAGCAGTTGTATCGGCTATTTGCGATGCGTCAATTTCAAAATCCTCTAATTTGCTATTTATAAAATCGGATATGTAGTTTCTTAAAAGTTCAACTTTTATATTCATAACTTTACCCCAAAAATTAAAAAATGCGCAGCCGAAGCTGCGCACGAAAAACGCATAACTCCGATTGCTGCGACACAATTTCACACAAACTACAAGTATGGGGAAATAGAGCATGCATTTTTACCAAAAGGGCAAAAATCCATACTTGTAATATATGTGTTTTAATATGAAACTATGTCGCAAGCTCAGTATAGCATACAAAAAAATAAATTGCAAGATAAAAATGAGCTTTGCTTGATTGCAGATTCTGACGAGGCAACGGTCGGCTCGAAAGCAAGTTATTCGCCCAAGGGCTCATAACCCTACATGGTGGGTGAGCCAAATTCAGCTCTCGTACAGGCACAACAAAAAAGCACCCTATTGGGTGCTTTTTCGTTGTGGGTGCAGGGGCCGGATTTGA
>JAZRKX010000009.1:0-2880 GCA_045646525.1 Clostridia bacterium
GACTTGCCTACGACCCGACTTCCGTCTGCCCCTACAATAAAGTTCACGGCAGCCGCTCCGCGGTGAGTTCTGCAAAGATCTTCCGATGTCTCGCACCAACCGACATCTCTCTTTGGGCAAAATCCTCGCATACTATTCCGCATCACAGCGTTTAAAACTAATACAAATTATACCACACAGTATTTGTTTTGTCAATTAATTTTTAGAAAATGTACTAAAGTTGCATTTTACAACACTAAAGTCAATAGAAAAACTCAAACGGCATGGAAAAAACAGAACTATATATTCTCTATTTGCCAATCGATTTGGGTTTGGTCGATATTTGCAAGAATTTCATTTGCTTTTTTAAAATGATTGCATCCGAAAAATCCTCTCGACGCAGAAAGCGGACTCGGATGTACACTTGTAAGCACATAGTGGAAATTCCTGTCTATAAGCTCTGCCTTTTCCTTGGCATTGTTACCCCAAAGCAAAAATATGACAGGTTTTTTCCTCTGGTTAAGCCTTCTTATAACCTCGCTTGTAAAGTTCTCCCACCCTTTTCCTCTGTGGGAATTTGCAAGGTCTTTCCGAACGGTTAGCGCAGTATTTAAAAGAAGTACACCCTGCTGTGCCCACTTCACCAGATAGCCGTTATTTGGTATATAGCATCCCAAAGAATCATGAAGCTCCTTGTACATATTCTTAAGTGATGGCGGAACATCTATACCCGGCTTTACGGAAAAGGCAAGTCCGTGAGCTTCGCCTTCGCCGTGATATGGGTCCTGCCCCAGTATGACAACCTTTACATCCTCGTAGGCTGTAAACTTTAATGCATTAAATATGTCATACATAGAGGGGTATATAATTCTTGTGCTGTATTCTTCTTTTAAAAAATTGTGAAGATTGCGATAGTAGTCTTTGGAAAATTCATCCTTTAAGACTTCGTTCCAGCTGTTTTTGAAATCAACCATTTATATCACCTATCATTTGTTATGCGCTTTTGCCTTGGCACGCAAGGTCTTGTCCAGAATCTTCTTGCGTATCCTGAGACTCTTGGGAGTTACTTCCAGAAGCTCGTCCTCTGCGAGAAATTCTATGCAGTTTTCAAGCGACATAACAACCGGCGGTACAAGTCTTAGTGCATCGTCAGAGCCTGAAGCACGGGTGTTTGTAATGTGCTTTTTCTTACATACATTTACATCTATATCGCCCACTCTTAAGTTCTCACCCACTACCATACCCTGATATACTTCCACGCCCGGTCCTATAAACAGAGAGCCTCTCTCCTGTGCATTAAAAAGTCCGTAGGTTATGGAATCGCCGTCCTCAAACGCTACAAGCGAGCCGCGTGAGCGCATGGGTATATCGCCCTTATATTCCTCGTAGCCGTTCAAAATGTGATTCATGATACCGTTTCCGCGGGTATCGGTCATAAGCTGTGAACGATAGCCTATAAGGCTTCTTGACGGTATATTGAATTCCAGTCTGGTGTATCCCGATGCGCCGTTTGTCATATTCAGCATCTGACCCTTACGTTCGGCAAGAGTCTGTATAACAGTACCCACATATTCTTCGGGGACATCCACTATAAGAAGCTCCATAGGCTCTAATACCACACCGTCTTTAACCTTGTTTATTACCTCGGGCTTGGACACCTGAAATTCATAACCTTGTCTTCTCATGGTTTCTATGAGTATGGAAAGATGCAGCTCTCCTCTGCCCGAAACCTTGAATGCTTCCGAGGTTTCGGTATCTTCAACCTTAAGACTTACATTTGTCATCATCTCTCTGTAAAGTCTGTCACGAAGATGTCTGCTCGTAACAAATTCTCCCTCTCTGCCCGCAAACGGAGAGTCATTTACAGAAAATGTCATAGAGATTGTGGGGTCATCTATATCCACAAAAGGAAGCGGGTCGGGTGCATTTACATCGCATATGGTTTCACCTATTTTAACATCAGCAACACCTGCCATAAGCACTATATCGCCCACGGTAGCCATATCTGTTTCCGTGCGCTTTAATCCCTCGTACATATACATCTTTGTAAGGCGGATATTTGATGTAGTTCCGTCCTTTTTGCATATTACGGCATTCTGTCCTACCCTTACTGTTCCCCTCTCTACTCTTCCTACTGCCATGGTGCCCACATAATCATCGTAGTCTATATTGGATATAAGAAGCTGAAGGCTGGCATCAGCATCGCCTTTGGGAGCGGGAACATGATTTACTATCATATCTAAAAGAGGCTTCATGTCCTTGCCCTGCGATTCGGGGTCATGGGTTGCGTAGCCGCTTCTGCCCGACGCATATATAACAGGAGAATTGAACTGGTCGTCTGTAGCCTCAAGCTCAAGGAACAGTTCAAGCACCTCATCTACCACTTCATAGGGGCGTGCATTGGGGCGGTCTACCTTGTTTACAACTATTATGGGATGCAGATTTAAGGAAAGTGCCTTTTTAAGTACAAACCTTGTCTGCGGCATACATCCCTCGAACGCATCTACCAGTACCAGAACACCGTCCACCATCTTGAGAACTCGTTCTACCTCACCGCCGAAATCTGCGTGTCCGGGGGTATCTACTATATTTATCTTAACACCATTGTAGCTAAGAGAGGTGTTCTTGGAAAGTATGGTAATGCCCCTCTCTTTTTCAAGGTCATTATTGTCCATAACACGCTCGTCCACCTGCTGATTCTCTCTGAAAATTCCGCTCTGCCTAAGAAGAGCATCTACAAGAGTTGTTTTGCCGTGGTCTACATGGGCTATAATTGCTATGTTTCTTAAATCTTCTCTCGCGTTCATAATAACTCAATCCTTTCAAAATCGAAAACCCCTTCGGATGTGAAGGGGTTTAAAAATTCATTATTTGTCCATTCCGAACTTCTTTTTGAACTTA
>JAZRKX010000010.1:0-28950 GCA_045646525.1 Clostridia bacterium
CAAAGAATTTTCGGTGCTGTGTTTTTGCGACAATGCGAGGCAAAAACGGAGCTAATGCTGACGCATTTGCGAGTATTTTAACAATGCAGTGGCGTAAAAACACGCACCCAAAACGGGTTCGGATACTAACGCAACTGCTTAGGTATCTTATCATTGTGCATGAGGCTTCCAAAAGTGACGGTGCCCTTGCCGAAGCGGTTTTCCAGTTCGAAAGCCGCTTTTTCTAATTTTTCTCTCTTTTCGCCCGTATCCTCCATGGAAAAAAAGTCAAGCTGGATATCCTCGTCATCCGAGGTTATCTTAACTGCCCTTACAGTAAGAGCACGCACATTTTTGCTCCAGTTGTGGCGTTCTTTGAACAAATCAAAAAGAGTCTCTGCAATTTCGTGTGCGCTTTGGGTAGGTCTTTGAAGCGAAGTCTGATACTCCTTTACAGAAAGGTCTGCGGTCTTAACGGCAATGCTTACCCTGTCGGTTTTCATATTTCCGCCCCTTAGCGACCTTTCGACTTCGTGACTTAAATGAAAGATAACACGCCACACCTCGTCATCATTTACAAGGTCGGCCTTTAGCGTAATACCATGCCCTACACTTTTTGCAGGCGCCCTATAGTCCTTGTGCATAACGGGTGAATCATCCAAGCCGTTTGCATACTGCCAGAGCGCTGTGCCGTGCTTACCGAACTTAAGCTTTAAAAAATCGCACGATGCACTTGCGATATCGCCTATTGTCCTTATGCCGAGTTCCCTTAATTTAGCGCAGGTTGAACCGCCTACCCCTATCATACTTTCCGCAGGAAGATGCCAGATTTTATCTTTGAAATCCGCTTTAGAAATCTGTGTTACGGCATCGGGCTTTTTTAAATCGCTGCCAAGCTTTGCAAATACCTTGTTGAATGATACACCCACAGATACGGTAAGTCCCAGCTTTGCTTTGACCTCCTCGCGTATGAGGTTTGCTATTGTAAGTCCGTCACCGAAAAGCATACCGCTTGAGGTAACATCGAGCCAGCATTCATCAAGCCCAAACGGCTCTATAAGGTCGGTATATTTGGCATATATCTCCCTTACAAGCTTGGAATAGCGTGAATACTCGCTAAAGTGCGGGCTTACTATTGTAAGGTCGGGGCACTTTGCCTTTGCCTGCCATATGGTTTCTGCAGTTTTGACACCGTATTTCTTTGCCTTTTCGTTTTTGGCAAGGACTATACCGTGCCTGTTTTCCTCGCTTCCGCATACGGCAATACACTTATCCTTAAGCTCCGGGTGAAGCATGCACTCAACCGATGCATAAAAATTATTAAGGTCGCTATGAAGAATTACTCTGTCCACAATAACCTCCAGATTTAATCTATATATCTATTATGCATCAGATTGCTGATTAAATCAATGTAAAAAACGAATTTTCATATACCAACAGGCTTGTCCGTATGCAGTTCTTCCTTGTACTCGGGGATTTGCGTTAAGTCCAATGCAGACGCAACATATGTGAGCACCTTGTTTGCAAATGCCTCTGTACCCATGGGTGTGTAATAATGCACAGAGTCGGAGTGTGCTTCTTCGGGAAGAGATGCAGAAACGGAATAAAGGTCATTTACACTGAAGCCGTATTTTGATACCACCTCTGCTGCCACTCTGTTATACTCTTCTATCTCGCTGTTGTATCTTTTAAATCCATCGGGCATCTTGTCCTGCAATACGCTTGTAGATGTGGCGAATATAACCTTGGCATTGGGGTAAACTTTCTTTATACGCGTACATATACGCTCTATGTAGTAAGCATAAACTTGGAGGGGTGTGTGAGGGTCTTCGCCAAGAAGCCTTAAGCAATCCCACAGTCCTGCATTCCAATGCACAACATCTACATCCTCACCGTTAAAAAGTGCCTTGTATTCGTGAACATATCTTAGAACATACGAAGCAAAACGGCAGTTTTCCTCAGGGAAACACACATTTGCCACCCCTTCGAGAGTTTTCTTAACGGCTTTGTCATAGCCTGCGCGAATGGAATCTCCTATGAGAAGTACATTTTTCATATAAAACACCTTTCTCTTTATAAAAATATAGATATCTAAATTTTACAATGATTTTTCCCATAATTCAAGCTCTTATAAAGCAAAATATCAAAACCCTGCAATAGCAGGGTCTTGACGATTGTCATTGCATTATATAGTAAAGTAAATATTCTCCCGTTCTGTCCTTTACATAACGGTTTTTGAGCATAAGCTCCTTTAATACGGCAAGAGATTTGCGTTCGCGGATTTCTGTAATTCCCTCGCGTTTTATATCATCAAAAAGCTCATTTATCGCTTCTTCTCTGCCGGGGACATCAAGTTCAAGTCTTGCAAGTTTTAAAAAGCGAACAGAAAGGTACTCTCTCCTTACGCGTTTTCGGTACTCATCTGTTTCTGCTTCTTCTATTGCAAGGCTTACAAGACGGTCTGCCTCAGCCACATACTCATCTGTAATATATGGTATATCGGGATACTGATATATATACAGCTCACTGCTTGTACATGCCTTTTCTGTAAGGCGGGTGTACTCTTCCATATACTGTCCTGCTTTTTTGCCATACACACCCTCGCAGAAACGGTGGATTTCGTCATCTACATCTGTATTGTGATTCCAAAGAAGCTTACTTATAATATACGACTTCATATCGTCAAAGCAAGCACCGCCGCCGTAGGCAAAGTTGCCCTGCTCCAGAACTCCCGAAACTCCGCACTCTTTGTAGTAATGAAGATTTTCTTTAAGGTTGTGGAAGTTTACAAAAGGATGCAGATAGTTTCTGAAATTAACTATATAATCCCACACATAGAGATTTTTTGCATGGTCTTTCCAGTCCTTAAGAGCCTTTACAAACCTTTCCTCCTCACCGCCGGGCTTTACGGGTGCGAGCTCGGTAAATGGCTTTTCAAAGCGGCAGAACACAGAGCAAAGACGAACTATTACATTGTCTCTTGCCACTACATGCTTTGGTGCTTCCAGAGTGTGCTGATATGCAAAGGTATGAATCATTACATCGGGGTAATCGTCTTTTATTCTGTCTGCAAGCTTATTTACAAAATGTATTATAGGACCCGAATGGCTTCCCTCATGCTCTTCTATCTCCATGCATTTCTCGCAGGTGCATGACTCCATATTGTCGTTCTGCGCTACGGAAAACACCTTGCAATCGGGATTGTTTTCTATCCAGCCTCTTAAGGTCTTTTCCGCAATATCTAAAACATCGGGGTTTGTAAGGCAGAGCTGGGTTTCTCTCTTTCTTACACCGTCTATCTCGGAGAAATATTCGGGATGCTCATCAAAATACTTGCTCTCGGGTACTAGGTTTAAAAACGAATGGTGGAAATTAAACCATTTCTTTCTTCCGCCTTTTGCGTTTGATATATCACAAAGGCTGGAATTTAAGTGGTTTTTGGAAGCAAAGTTTCCGTCAAAGGCATCACGGAAGTACGCATCGCGGAAATCAAAGGACGGCTCAACCTTTATTTCGTCAAGCTCTATTTCAAATACATCCACCTTGTCTATGTGTTCTGCATTTTTGGTAAAGCAACGGTAGTTTAAAAACTTTTCCAAAAAACCGTATACACCATAGAGCACACCTCTTGAGGTTTTGCCTGTGATTGTAATATTTTCTCCGTCCGCGCGGATTATATAGCCCTCGTCGTGTATGTTCTCTTCTGCCGATGTTCTCCCTCTTACATTGGGTCCTATATGAATTTCGGGACCGCGTGCGGGGCAACGGGGGTCATCCGAAAAAAACGGCAATACCGCATTTGTAGCCATAAGAATATACTTTTGAAGTTCGGATGCGGCGAAACGGATTGTCTCGTCGGAATACATGTGATTTACTATATGAAAATCACTTTCGCCGTGTTCGGCTATTTTGTAAACTGCCACGATTATTTCTCCTCTCTGTCAACTACCGCTCTTATGCTCCAGTTGTATTTATTAAGGAGCTCTTCGGCTTTTACTTCATCGCACTTTAAAATCTCGGTAACTATTCCTACCATTCGTCTTGTAAGCTTCTTGTTGGTAGGCTTTAAGTTTATCATGAGATTTTCATACACATATCCGCATTTTACCATTGCCGCGGTGGATATCATATTGAGTATGATTTTCTGCGCAGTTCCCGCTTTCATACGGGTAGAGCCTGTTATAACCTCGGGACCTGTATCTGCGCATATATTTATATTGGCTGTTTCGCCCATAAGTGTTCCGGGGTTATTTGTAACAGATACGGACTTTGCGCCGAGCTCATTTGCGTATTTTATAGCGGATATAACATATGCCGCCGAGCCTGATGCCGAAACACCTATCACAATATCCTTATTGCAGAAATTGTGCTTTTTGAGTTCCGAAACGGAAAGCTCGGGGTCATCCTCTGCGTTTTCGGCAGCAGAGTGCATACAGTCGTAGCCACCTGCTATGATGCCTGTGAACATATCCTTGGGCACACCGAATGTGGGAGGACACTCTGCGGCATCGCACACACCGAGTCTTCCTGATGTTCCCGCACCTATGTAGAAAACTCTGCCTCCGTTTTGGATAGTCTCTGCCGCAGCTTCACAAGCAAGAGATATATCGTCTGCTGCTTTGTCAATGGCGGATATTACATTTTGATTTTCTTTGTTTATTGTGATAATTATGTCCTTTGCAGACATATCCCCTATATTGTATGTATCGGGATTTCTCATTTCTGTTCTAAGCATTATATATTACCTCCGTTTTTTAATTTTTCTGCAAGCATAAGCGCTCCGTTTACCACGGGTTTAACCGAGAATTCAAGATTTATCTTTTTGCCAAGTCGCTCTGCGAAGAAAGGTTTTAATATATCCTCGCACGATGCAAGACCTCCGCATATAACAACCCTTGGTTCTTTGGTGGAAACATGCTTTATTCCTGCAGTGATAATCTCGCAAACCTCTCTTACATTTGCTTCTATGATATTACGGGAAAATTCATCGCCCATTTTGTACGCCTTGAATACAAAAGGTGCAAAGGATGCCACCTTGGCTTTTCCGCCCGAATATATGTCCGCTATGCAATCGGAAACACTCTTTCCCATCGCATCTTCAATAAGCTCATTTAATATACGGCTGCCGTTTCTGCCGTCCGAATATTTAAGAGCCGCTTCAAGAGCCTGAGAACCTATATTGTAACCGCTTCCGCCGCTGTCTATATGGTAGCCCCAACCGCCTATGCGGTGTCTTTTGCCGTTTTCCTGACTAAAAGCAATGATACCCGTGCCCATGATAACCGCAACGCCGTCTCCGCCCTCCAGGGCTATTTCCAGAACATTTTCCGTATCGCTTCCGTTCGCATAAAATGCAAAACCAAAGGTGGAAAGATAATCATTTATCTGCGCTTTATTTGTACCTGTAATTCCCCCCGCAAGACCTGCAAACAGTGCAACCTGTCTTAAGTCTATGCCACGGCACACTTCGCGTATACCCTCGGAGAGAATTCTCTGAGTGCTTTCCATGCCTATATCTACGGGATTGGAAGCACCCAAGTATACTCTCGACACCTCTTTGCGCTTGAGGTCGGTGAGAAGAAATTCCGTCTTTGTACCGCCTCCGTCTATAGCAAGAAGAAAGTTTGCTTCCTTTTTTTCACCCATAACAAGACGGTCAACTGTTACTCCGAACACCCTTGCTATTTTGCATATAGTCTCTATGGGCGGGGGCGAACCTCCGAGCTCCCATTTTTCTACCGACTTTGCTGAATATGATATCATATCGCCAAGCTCTTGTCTGGACAGCGAAGAAGCCTTTCTGTATTTTCTTAAATTGGTTCCAAAATCAATTTTGATTTCTTCCATTGTCATCACCCAAGTATAGATTATAACAAAACCTCATAAATTTCAACCCCGAATCCAAAGGAAAAAGAAAAAACTCCTACTACCAGTAGGAGTTTTTGGTGTAAATAAATATTCTTATTCCGCTTTTGCCTCGCAGTACATACATCTGTATACCTTATTTTCGGTATCGGTAAGTTCAAATACATGGGATATACCCTGCTCTGTTGTTGTAATACAACGGGGATTTTTGCACTTTATTACATCTGTAATTCGGGGTGGAAGCTCTATATGCTTCTTCTCATATAACGCTCCGTCCTTTATGATGTTTACCGTAATGTCTGCATCTATGAAGCCCAGAACATCAAGCTCTATAGGCTCATCTGTGGCAATCTTTATTATATCCTTTTTGCCAAGCTTTTTGCTGGGGGCATTTTTGATTATGGCAACCTGCCAGTCGGTGCTCTCAAGATTTAAAAGAGAATAAATCTTCATAGCATTTCCCGACCTTATATGGTCTATAACCACACCGTTTTTTATGGAATCTATCTTCATTTATTCCACCTCCAGAAGCTTTAATATAAGAGCCATACGGATGAACTTTCCGTATTTTGCCTGACGGAAGTAGCAGGCACGCTTGTCGGAGTCCACCTCTACGGAGATTTCGTTTACTCTCGGAAGCGGATGCATTACTATCATATTGTCCTTTGCTTTTTGCATCTTCGTGCTATCCAGAATATAGCTATCCTTTAATCGCAGATATTCCTCCTCATTGAAGAATCTTTCGCGCTGAACTCTTGTCATATAGATAATATCGAGCTTATCCATAACTTCCTCAAGGGATGTAGTCTGCTCATATTCTATGCCGTTCTTCTTGATGTAATTTTCTTTAACATAGCTGGGGAGCTTAAGCTCATTTGGGGATATGAGCACAAACTTTATGCCCGTATACCTTGAAAGAGCCGCAACCAGAGAATGTACCGTTCTTCCGAACTTAAGGTCTCCGCAAAGACCTACGGTAAGGTTGTCGAGTCTTCCCGTCTCTCTCTTTATGGTGAGAAGGTCGGTAAGGGTCTGTGTGGGGTGGTTGTGTCCGCCGTCTCCCGCATTTATAACGGGAACATCGCTGTGCTGTACTGCTACAACAGGTGCACCCTCTTTGGGATGGCGCATTGCAATAATATCGGCATAGCCGCTTACTACGGCAACAGTATCTGCCACGCTTTCGCCCTTTTTGGAAGAACTGGAATTTGCATCGGAAAATCCGAGCACATTTCCGCCAAGCTCCATCATAGCCGCCTCAAAACTGAGCCTTGTTCTTGTAGACGGCTCAAAAAAGAGTGTTGCAAGCTTCTTGTATCTGCATTTCTCCCTGTAGTCTTCGGGATGTTCAATTATGTCGTTTGCTGTTTCTATAAGTGATGCTATTTCCTCTACGGTGAGGTCCATGATATCAATGAGATGTCGCATTTATAACAACCTTTCTTATTATTTGCTTGTAAGGACCACCTTGGTTTCTTCTTTAACCCAATCTGTACTTACATCAAAGCAATCTGCAATAAATCTTACGGGAACAAGAGTTCTTCCGCCCAATATTCTTGCAGGGGCATCAAGGGTAATTTCCTCACCGTTTTTGTATGCGATGGTGCTGCCTACTGTAAGCTTAACTGTGGTATCGCCCTTTACTGCTGTAACTGTGCTTGTAGCTCCGTCCCACTCTACCTTGGCGCCTATAGCTTCAAAAATTGTACGGAGGGGAACAAGTGTTCTGCTGTTTTGTATTACGGGTATCTGGTCGAATTTGAGCTTTTTGCCGTCTAGGTAAACAGTAATTATTGCAGGCTTTTTGAGCTTTACGAGAAATTCGATATCTTCTCCCGAACCGTCTCTTACACTCATGATGCCGTAGCCGTTATCAAATATGGTCTCAAGCTTTGTATTTCCGAACTCATAGGCTTTGCCTGTAACTGTATTTGTAATGCAGGTTGTAAATCTTCTTAAGTGTTCTACATCCTCGCCGCTTGACCAGTCGAGTTCTCCGCCGTTATTGGTTACCTCGAACATATATCCCAGATTGTAGTCAAAAACATAATAGCTTACCTGCGGATTCATGAACACACATTTGCCTGACATGTCATAGTAACCTGCCTCGGCGCCGCTCTTGTAAATAAGTCCGTCGTTGTAAGTTTTGGGATAAACAAGAGCACTGTACTCTTCATATGTCATAGGACATCCTTCGGCAAGTGTATATACCTCTTCTCCGTTTGCATCCTTTGACACATATTCAATTTTGATACCTCTTTCCACAGAGGTATCCATGGTTTCAACACAGATTAAGTCCTTGGTTACTGCATCGCCGTTTACCTCTGCAAGATAGTGCCATGATACCGTCTGGGTATCGGAATAGCCCTCCTCGGTGAGTACAAATTTATTTTCTGCATCCTCGGTGAGAAAAGCGGGGAATCCCTCATCTGCAAAGTCTATACTTACATGTTCAAAAACTTCGCCTGTAAAAGCAGTACGGATTCTTGCACCGTCCTGATATATTCTTATAAGTTCCTTTTCGGGATAATTTGTAATTTCCGAATATACAATTTTGCCATGGTTTGCCGCCTCAGATGCAGGTACATCTATAATGGGAGAGACAACATCATAAAGTTCGTTCTGAAGTGTGTCTGTAGGAACAGCTTCTGCACAAACTGCAAAAGATGATGCAAGCACCATAACAAATACCAATAACGCAATTACCTTTTTCATTTTTCCATCCTCCAAATTAAATTATTTTATCCAGCTTTCATCGGAAGGATTGTTTCTGAATGCTATTAATCTTGCGATGTCCTCTTCTTTGATATATCCGATTTCTGCGGCAACCTCTGCCACTACATCGAAGTTTGTAAGACTTACATTTTTTACATCTGCTTCCTTAAGTCTTTCTATACCCTTTTTCATACCGTAGGTGTATATAGATACTATACCGAGTACCTCTGCTCCTGCCTCACGGAGTACATTTACAACCTCTATAACGCTTCCGCCTGTGGAGATAAGGTCTTCCACTACAACTACTTTCTGACCTTTTTCGAGCTTACCCTCAATCTGATTGCCTCTGCCGTGGTCCTTGGACGAGCTTCTTACATAACCCATGGGGAGTCCCATAATATGAGCTGTGATTGCCGCATGAGCTATACCTGCTGTGGATGTGCCCATGAGCACCTCGCACTCGGGATATTCTCTCTTTATGGTCTGGGCAAGTCCGTTTTCCACATCGTCTCTTACCTTGGGGCTTGTAAGGGTTAATCTGTTGTCGCAATATACAGGGCTCTTGATACCGCTTGCCCATGTAAAAGGCTCCTCAGGTCGAAGAAAAACCGCTCCTATTGAAAGTAAATCCTTAGCTATTAATTTTTCCATTAGTTTATACCTCCCAAAAATTCTTTAACACATCTTCTGTATGCTGCAACAGGGTCATCTGCTGCGGTAATAGGTCTTCCTACCACTATGTAATCCGAGCCGATTTCTCTTGCCTTTTCGGGTGTGGTAACTCTCTTCTGGTCGCCCACATCGCCGTCTGCAAATCTTACACCGGGGGTAACGGTATAGAAATCCTTGCCGCACTTTTCCTTAACGATGGATGCCTCAAGAGGTGAGCATACCACACCGTCGAGTCCTGCCAATTTGGCATTGTTTGCATAGTGTGCCACTACATCTGCGATGTTTTCATTTATAAGCAGGTCTCTTTCCATAACCTCCTGACTTGTAGAGGTAAGCTGTGTTACCGCAAGAAGTATCGGTCTTGTGCCGTCCTCACGGGTAAGACCCTCCAGTGCTGCCTCCATCATGGGTATTGTACCCGATGCGTGAAGATTGCACATATCAACATCAAGATTGGAAAGCACGCTCATTGCCTTTTTTACAGTATTGGGAATATCGTGAAGCTTCAAATCGAGGAATATCTTGTGTCCTCTCTTTTTGATTTCCTTTACAATATTGGGACCTGCCGCATAAAAAAGCTCCATTCCCACCTTAAGATAAGGCTTCTCCTCCTTGAATAAATCAAGGAAATTAAAAAGCGCCTCCTCACTTGCAAAATCGCAAGCTATAATTACATCCTTTGCCATTAGTGAGCACCTCCGATTATATCTTTTAAATTTGAAATTCCATACTTTTTCATAACTCTGGGTAAATCCTCTATAATATCCTTGCATGCATAAGGATTTACAAGATTTTGCGCACCCACCTGCACAGCCGAAGCGCCTGCAAGCATGATTTCTATAACATCCTCGGCAGAAGCTACACCGCCCATGCCGATGATTGGAATTTTTACTGCGTCATATACCTGATACACCATTCTTACTGCAACAGGGAAGATGGCGCTTCCCGAAAAACCGCCCATTTTATTTGCTATAACAGGCTTTTTGGTCTTTAAATCTATGCGCATACCCATGAGGGTATTTATAAGGCTTATTCCGTCGGCACCTGCGTCCTCGCAAGCCTTGGCTATAGAGACAATGTCTGTAACATTGGGACTTAGCTTTATGTAAACAGGCTTTGTTGTAACAGACTTTACCGCCCTTGTTACCGCCGCCGCAGACTCGGGCTCAGTACCAAAACTCATGCCGCCGTTGTGCACATTGGGACAGCTTACATTTACCTCTATTATACCTACCGATTCTTCCTTATCTATCCTCTCGCATGAGTAGGCATATTCATCGATGGAAAAACCGCTTATGTTTGCAATTACCTTTTTATTAAAGCATTTTTTAAGCTTGGGAAGTTCCTCGGATATGACCTTGTCAATACCGGGATTCTGAAGTCCCACCGAGTTTATCATACCCGATGAGCACTCTGCAATACGGGGCGTGGGATTTCCGAACCGTGGCTCTTTGGTAGTGCCCTTAAAGGAGAATGTACCCAGTACATTGATATCGTAAAGCTCTGCGAATTCATATCCGAATCCAAAGGTACCGCTTGCGGGAATGACGGGATTATCGAGCTCCCATCCGCTTAAACTCACCTTGGTATCTACCATATTATCTCCTCCCTTTCAAGAACGGGTCCGTCCTTGCAGATTCTCTTGTTTCCGTACTTGGTCTTGCAGCTGCAACCCATACAAGCACCGAAACCGCAGCCCATACGCTCCTCGAAGCTGTACTGACCGCTTGTGTTTGCGATAGCCTCTATCGCCTTGAACATCGACATGGGTCCGCATGTATAGAAATAATCATAGTCCAGATTCTTCATGACATCTGTTACAAAGCCCTTTGTACCCATAGAGCCGTCGGCAGTTGCCACATGTACATCTGCACCGAGTTTATTAAATTCATCGGCAAAAAACACTTCTTCTTTGGTATTAAATCCAAGTATCACGCTTACATCTTTGCCCTCGGATATCAGCCTTTTTGCAAGGTTGTACATAGGCGGTACGCCTACGCCTCCTCCTATAAGCAGGGGTTTTTGTCCGCTTTTTGAGGTGTCAAAGCCGTTGCCGAGTCCTGTAAGTATATCTAACTTAAAGCCGCCTCCAAGCTCTGCCATGTACTCTGTACCCTTGCCTACTACCTTGTATATAAGGGTAAGGGAATTATCGTCATAATCGCATACAGATATGGGACGCCTTAAATAAAAGCCCTCAAGCTTAATGTTTACAAACTGACCGGGTGCGGTTATGTCCGATGTGTCGCCCGAAAGCTTTAAAAGAAACACATCTTTTGCTATTTTTTCATTGCTTTCTATTGTAAATACCGTCTGTTTCATCATATACCTCCGTACACCATATTACCATCGCACACGGTATATATACACTTGCCGTATACCTTCATATCGTTAAACGGTGTGCTCTTGCCCATTGACAAAAAGTCATCTTTGGAAATGGTGTATTCTTCGTCTAAGTTAAATACAGTAAAGTTTGCCCTGGCACCGACCTCAAGTATGGTGTCTATACCAAATCTTTCTGATGGAGTTTTGCTCATAAGCTCTATGAGCTTGTCCATGGTTATAATCCCCTCTTTTACAAGCTTTGTATAAAGCACGGGAAAGGCTGTCTCTATGCCGACTATACCGTTTAAGCTTAAGAGTCCTTTGCTTTTTTCCTCTGCGCTGTGAGGAGCGTGGTCGGTGGCAATCATATCTATGGTACCGTCCTTTATGCCCTCTATGAGTGCAAGGCGGTCCTCCTCGCTTCTTATGGGAGGATTCATCTTGAAGCCGCCGTCCTCTTTTAAATCCTTGTCGGAGAATACAAGGTAATGCGGACCTGTTTCACATGTGATATCTACTCCCTCTGCCTTTGCCTTGCGGATGATTTCTACCGTCTCCTTGCATGACACATGGCACACATGATAGGATACCCCGCTTTTCTTAACAAGCTCTATATCCCTTGCCACAGGGCCCCACTCACTTTCGGAGCATATGCCCTTATGACCGTGCTCTCTTGCGTACTTTCCGTCGTGTATATATCCTCCGTCAAGAAGTGATTCATCTTCGCAATGAGCGGATATTATCCTGCCAAGCTCTTTTGCCTTTTTCATGGCATTTAGCATCATATCTTCACATTGTACGCCCTTACCGTCATCGGAAAAGCCTATTACATTAGGTGCCATAGCATCCATATCCGAAAGTTCACTGCCCTTTTGCCCTACGGTAATTGAACCGAACGGATAAACCCTTATGGAAGCATCGCGCTCTATGATATCAAGCTGGGCTTTCAGGTTATCCATACTGTCGGGCACAGGATTTAAGTTGGGCATGGAGCAAACTGCCGTATAGCCTCCCCTTGCCGATGCAAGCGTGCCTGTGCGTATGGTCTCCTTATACGAAAAACCGGGCTCTCTAAGATGCACATGGACATCCGTAAACCCGGGAAAAATATATAAATTATCAAGATAGTACACCTTATCTGCCTTGGAAACATCTATATCCTTACAAATATCAACTATAACAGAATCGGACATGAGTAAATCCGATTTGCCAAAGCCGTGTATATAAGCATTCTTAAATAATGTTTTCATAAGTTGTCTCCTCTCTGTTACAGTTATAATAATTATACCATTTAATAAGGCAGGTTGTCAACCGATGATGGTAATAAAAACACCTTCAAAGAGTATCGCACTTCTTGAAGGTGTTCCCCTTTTATTTTGCTATAATAACATTTTTAACATTGATATCATCATCAAATATAACGATATCCGCATCGTAGCCTTTTTTGAGACTTCCTTTGTTTTCAAGATTCATTATCCTTGCGGGAATCTGTGTTATCATTTTCACAGCTTCGGTAAGCGGTATGCCTGCCCTCTTAACACAGGTGCGCACAAGAACATTGCTTGTAGCAATACTTCCTGCAAATGCAGTTCTGTCGGCAAGCTTTGCCACACCGTCTTCTATGATATATGGCATATTGCCGTTTTCACAGGACTCATTTTCTATGCTCTTAAGTCCCCCGTGGCGTATGGCATCTGTTACAAGACACATATGCTCGGGACCTTTGAACTTGTACACAAGCTTTAAAAGCTCGGGTGGAAGATGGCATCCGTCTGCAATGGTCTCCACATCTATATCGTCATAGAGATATGCAGTTTCTATTACGCCAAGCACTCTGAAGCCGCTCTCTCTTGTGATGGTGGATGTGCAGGAATAAAGATGTGTTATAAGCTTCATTCCGCCCTCGTAGGCTTCTTTCATATAAGGATACTTGGCATCGGTATGACCTGCAGATGCTACAACTCCCTTTGATGTCAAAAAGTCAAGAAATTCCTTAGAGCCTTGGAGTTCGGGAGCATAGTCCCATCTTTTTATGATATCAGAATAGAGGCTGTACAGTTCTTCGTACTCCTCGGGATTGGGTGTGCGTATATATGATGGGTCTTGAGCGCCCGATTGTGCAGGGGAAAAATACGGTCCCTCAAGGTGAGCGCCATATATATGAGGCATTATATCCTCATCGTCCTTGCAGACTTTGAGAACTTCGAGAGCCTTTTTGGTCTTGGCATTGTCATAAGCGGAAAGTGTGGGGTAAATGGTGGTTGTGCCGTTTACCGCATGGATATTTGCCGCCTCCTTTATTGCCTCTTTTGTAGCGTCTACAAATTCGTAGCCCGCACCGCCGTGCACATGGATGTCTATAAATCCGGGGGAAACATAATTGCCCTCGGCATCTATTTCATCGTCAAATGGAAGTTCATCGGGTGTGACATCCAGAATTTTGCCGTCTTCTATGTATACATATGCATCGGCAATGCTGTCGGAAAGAACTACCCGTCCATTTTTTATTCTTGTAATCATGCTTTTCTCCTACAGTAACTTACTACCGCTATCGGGGTCGCAATACATAACTGCGTTATCATGTGTTCTCATGATTGTAGCGGGAAGGTCCTCGTTTATATCATTATTTACTGTTTTATATACGGCATCTGCCTTTGTAGCGGCAGGAACTGTACAGAAAAGATAATCTGCATTAAAGAGTGTGGGTACTGTAAGGGTAAGTGCATACTCGGGTACATCGTCTATCTTTGCAAAGCAACCATCATTAACCTGCTGCTGTCTGCAAACTTCATCAAGAGCAACTTTCTTTATTACTTCCTTGTCATTGAAATCTGCAACCCAGGGGTCGTTGAAAGCAATGTGTCCGTTTTCGCCGATACCAAGGCATACGATGTCTATGGGATTGTCGGCTATAAGCTTGGTATAGCGTGCACAGGTTTCTTCGGGTGTTTCGCCCTCGGCATAGATATAGTTTACACTCTTAAAGGGAAGAAGTCCGAAAATTCTGTCTCTTAAGAAATTACCGAATCCCTGAGGTGCTTCGGGGCTTAAGCCTATGTATTCGTCCATGTGGAATGCATTTACACAGCTCCAGTCGATATCCTTATCGCCGACAAGTGTTGCAAGAGTTTCGTTCTGCGAGGGTGCTGCGGCAAATATCATGTTTACTTCGCCCTTTGAGGCAATGAGTTCCTTGATTTTCGCTGCAGCTTCTGTGCCTGCTGCCTTGCCCATTTCGTCTCTGGAATCAAAGATTTTTACTGTAAGCTTGTCTTTTACTATTGTTTTCATTTTCATTTCTCCCATATTATATCTTAGAATATTGCTTATGTTTATATTTTATCACAAGTTGCGCATGATAGATTATCAAATATTGCGAAACGCATTGCAAATATTGTGTTTTTATTTTTATGTGTAATTACGGCAATTAAAACAAATACTATTAGCGGAGGTTATGTTATGAAAAATAATTGTGAAGTAATATACGCATTTGCAGAGGGAAATACCGTTGAACTGCGCAAAGTAAAGGATGAGGTGTTTGCCTCTCACACTCTGGGCAAGGGAGTGGCAATTAAGCCGAGCGGCAATATCCTGTACGCGCCCTGCAACGGAAAAGTTGAAACTGTGGCAGACACAAGCCACGCCCTCACCATGAATACAGAGGGCGGTGCACAGCTTCTGCTACATGTTGGCATAGATACTGTAAACTTAAGAGGAACATTCTTTGATGCCAAGGTAAAACCCGGCAAAACCGTAAAAAAGGGCGATAAGCTCATAGAATTCCAAAGGGACAAAATTGAATTCGAGGGCTATGATACAACCATATGCCTTGCAGTATGCAACACCGACGAATACGAACGAATGGAAATAACAGACAAAAGCGAAGTAACAAAAGATGATATACTAATAACCCTGTGCAAGTAAAGAAGGCGGAAACCCCGCCTTTTTTATTTGGAAAAATTTGAGGGTTGATATATCCGACACAGGTGTTGTATGATTGTAGCTGTTGGTTGACATAATATCAAAACATCTCTATACGGGTAGCAATTTACAGGGGTGTTTTTAAACTTATGTAAACTAATTAAACTACAAGGAGGATTTAAAGTGTCCAAATTAAGAAGATTTGTTTCATCCATGGCGACAGCAGCTATTCTTGTTTCGGGAATTTCCGTAACATCACTTGCTTCAATACCAGCTGACGTAATAGGCACAGACTATGAAACGGCTGCAAAAGTCCTCGGTGCTTTTGAGATAATGGTGGGTAACGGTACCTCTTTCAGACCTGATGCCCCGATAACCCGTGCCGAGGTTACAAAGGTAGCCGTAGCGCTTAAAGGACTCTCGAAGGCAGCAACATCGCAGACAAAGACCAAATTTACAGATGTAAAAGAAGGACATTGGGCTACAGGTTATATAAATCTGGGTGTATCCGAAAAACTCATTTTCGGTGACGGAAACGGTAAATTCCGCCCCGATGACAGCATAACCTACAACGAGGCTGTAACAATACTTGTAAGAGCACTTGGTTACGAACCCCACGCACAGTCCAAGGGCGGTTATCCCAGAGGATACCTTTCTGCAGGAAGCTCCACAGGTCTTACAAGCGGAATAACCTCCGCAGTAGCCAGAAGCTCTGCTCCCATAACCAGAGGTAAGGTAGCGCTTCTCGCCTGCAACGCACTCGACATAAATACAATGGAACAGGTAAGCTTTGGAGGCAGCGAAAAGTTTGAAATAACGGACGAAACCCTCGCAAAAAGCGCTCACAATGCAGACAAGATAGAAGGTATGGTATCTGCCATAGGCTCCTCCGCAATAAAGGGAAGCGGTGTTTCCAGAGGAGAAATAGTTATAAACGGCAAAAACTACAAGACAGGAAATGCCGATGTAAGAAACATTCTCGGTCTTAATGTAGATGCATATATCGTAAAGGATAATAAGAGCAAAAACACCCTCAAGGTGGCTGTACCCTCCTACGATATGAATTCTGTAATAACAATATCGGGCGAAAATATAGATTCTGTAAAGGCATCGTCAGACTATAAAACAATAACCTACTATGACAGCAAGGACAAAAAGTCCACAGTAAATATCTCCGATGATTCTTATGTAATATACAACGGCAAAGCAGGAAGCTTTGATGATATAAAAATGATAGAAGAAGGCACAATCATGGTTGCCGAATACGACAAAAATCAAAAGATAGTATTTGTAAATGAGACCGAAAACTTTGTAGTTGACGAGGTGTTCTTATCCTCGGGCAGAGTAACGGACAAATACGGAAAAACCGCCCTTATACTTGACGCGGAAAACGATGACATTGTATTTTCCATAAACAAAAACGGCTCATCTTTAGCAATTTCTGAGCTAAGCGAATGGGATGTACTCACTCTTACCGTAAGCAAAGACAAAAGCGTAATTCACGCAGATGTTTCCTCCGAAAATGTAAAGGGCAAAATAACTGCAACAGATGACGAGCACGTGTATGTGGGCAAGGATAAATTCAAGGTTGCCAAAAACTACACCGAAGAAATAAAGCTTGGCGATGAGGGTATATTCTACCTCGATGCCGAGGGCAAAATTGCCGCAGTTCAAAAAGAAAAGACTGCATCCAGAAACTACGCATATATTACCAACCTCGGTATAAAAAGCGGTCTTGATTCAAAACTTGAAATAGAAATATTAAATCTTGACGGCAAAATAACAACTCACACCGCCGCAAACAAAATAAAGGTAGACGGCAAAAACTATTCCTCTCACAAGGATGCCATGAGTGCAATAGGCTCCAAGGGTCAGCTTGCGGTTGTAGAATTAAATTCCGACGGCAAAATATCAAATATAGAAAAGAGCGTAAAAGACTCCGAGATAGACGAAAACACCTTTAAACTCAACTTCTCCGAAAACGATGTAGAATTTAATGCAAAGACCTCTACCCTGCTTGCAGATGCCATGAATGTAAGAGTGGACAAGGAAACAATAGTATTTGACATAAATGAAAAGTCCGACAAAACCGAAGACTACGGTGTTGCAAGCATGGAATTCTTTGCCGACGAGGGTAAATACGACATTATGGTGTATGATGTTACAGAAGATTTTACAGCCAAGGTTGTAATAGTAACAAACTCCGAAGACAAGGTAACAGAAGACAGCAGTATCGTAATAGTAGATAAGCTCACTACAACCAAGGATGAGGAAGGCGAAACAAAGGAAAAGCTCTACGGCTTCTACAATGGTGAAAAGGTAGCCTTTGTCGCAGATAAAGGCACTTTCAAAAAAGGCTCACTCGCCCTTGAAAACGGTGATATAATACAGGTAAAATCAGATGCCAAGGGCAATGTAAAGGCTATGAGCGTGCTCTTTGACACAGACAAAGACAGCGAATTTACCAATGATATATCGGAAAACCTCACAACCTTGTACGGCAAGGTTACAAAGAAATTTGCTAATTCCTTTAACCTTAGCGTAAATGACGGAGCAAGCAAAAACTACCTCATAGGCGATGCAAGAGTATATGTGGTAGACAGCTCCAAAAAGCAGAACACAATATCTGTAGGAACAGGCTCCGACATAGCAAAGTATGACGAAGCAAAGCCAGAAAAGGTATTTGTAAGAATTTATAAAGACGAAGTAAGAGAAATAGTAATAATTAAATAAGCATTAAGAGGAGTGTAACTTTGTTACACTCCTCTTATTTTGCCTTGGGTTTTGATATCACCGCAAATATCATACCGAAAAATATTGCCGCGGCTATACCGACGCTTGTGCCCTTTATGCCTCCGCCAAGTACCCCGAGCCAGCCGTCTGCCTCTACTGCCTTTTGCGCTCCCTTTGCAAGAGAATACCCAAATCCTATTATGGGCACCGTGGCGCCTGCATTTGCAAACTTTACAATAGGCTCATATATGCCTATGGCGGTAAGAACTACACCTGCCACAACATAGGATACCATTATCCTTGCAGGGCTGAAATTGGTTTTGTCTATAAGAAGCTGAGCGATGGCACACAAAAGACCGCCCACTGCAAATACATATACATACTTCATTTCTCTGCCCCCTTGCCGCTAAGCGATACCGCATGAGCGATTCCTATAACCGTTTCGCCGAGCTGATAGGTCGTGGGGCTCATGAGGGCGCCTGTACATACGAGAAGCATCCTCTTTATCTCCCCTTTTTCAAGCTTTCTGCAAAAATGTCCGCAAAATACGCTTGCCGAGCATCCGCATCCGCTTCCGCCTGCTCCCGTATTCTGCTTTTTTGCATCGAATATCATATTGCCGCAGTCCATATGCTGTGAGGATATATCCTCGCCATCCATCTGCATAAGCTCGTTTAATAGCTTACTGCCTATTATACCCAAATCACCTGTCACTATGACATCATAGTCATTGGGTTTTAAGTTCATGTCTTTAAGGTGCGCCAATATGCACTTTGCTGCGGCAGGTGCCATGGCAGCACCCATGTTTGCCGAATCCTTAACACCAAGATCGACCATAGTGCCTGTGGTTATGGCTTCCACCTTTATATCCGTCTTTTGAGGTGTGAGAATAACCGCGCCGCTTCCTGTAACGGTCCATTGTGCCGACGGTGTGCGTACTGCACCGTATTCCAACGGAAAACGGTACTGCTTTTCGCTCGAGCAAAAATGGCTCGAGGTTACGGCAAGGGCATTTTGCGCATATCCGCCATCCACCATAACCGATGCCAGACTCATGGACTCTGCCATGGTAGAGCATGCCCCGTAGAGTCCGAAATACGGAATATCCATATCCTTAAGAGCAAATGAGCTCGCGGTACATTGATTTAAAAGGTCGCCTGTAAAAACATAATCCATATCATTGCAAGTGAGGTTTGCTTTGGCAAACACACCCGTTACGGTGTGCTTTAATATATTGTTTTCTGCCTGTTCCCAGTTTTTTGCTTCGATGTATTCATCGCTGTATATTACATCAAATTCTTTTCCCAAGGGTCCCTCGCCCTCGGTTTTGCCTACCGACGAAAAGAAGTTCTTTATATATACTCCCTCTGTAAGCTCAATGGTTTGTCTGCCTCTTTTGATACCCATTTACACACCTCCGAAAAGCTTCAGTAAAAACGCATATATTATAGACGCATTTATACCATACACAATAACAGGTCCTGCTATTGTAAACATCTTTGTACCGACACCCGGCACAAGTCCTTCTGTTTTGTATTCCATTGCGGGCGAGACAATACTGTTTGCAAAACCCGTAATCGGCACAAGAGTGCCCGCTTTTCCTATATTTGCTATCTTGTCATATACGCCAAGTGCCGTAAGGAGCCCACCTATAAATATAAGCGTTGCACTTGTAAGCGATGCGGCATCCTGCTTGCCAATATCCAGCCATGTGTAAAAATCAGTAATAAGCTGTCCTATGATACATATGATACCGCCTACAAAAAACGCCTTTAACATATCTTTAAAAAGCTCCGAATTCGGCGTGGCCTTTTTGACCATAGCATCATACTCTTTGTTTGATATATTCAAAATTCTTACCCCTTTCATAAGCAAATGTTCCCTCGGCCTTTTGGTTTTTCGGAACAGGATTGTTTTTTACATAAAGATAAACGCACAAGGCTAATACAACAACTGCGAAAACTATCAGTATTTTTTTCATGTTTAATCACCTGCTTAATTAATATTTATTAAGCAGGTGATTTTTATACAAAAAACAGAGCAGAAAATCTGCTCTGTTTTTTGTATAAAAATTATTTTTTGTCATTATTTCTTATTTCAACTCTTCTTATCTTACCGCTTATGGTCTTGGGAAGCTCATCCACAAACTCAACTATTCTGGGATACTTATAAGGTGCCGTATGAGTTTTTACATATGTCTGAATTTCCTTTTTGAGTTCGTCGGACTTTTCGGTGCCCTTTACAAGCACTATGGTAGCCTTGACTATCTGTCCGCGTATTTCGTCGGGAACGGCAGTTATGGCACACTCCAGAACATACGGAAGCTCCATGATTACATTTTCTATCTCAAAGGGTCCGATACGGTAGCCCGAGGACTTTATAACATCGTCTATTCTTCCTACATACCAGAAGTAGCCCTCTTCGTCCTTCCACGCAAGGTCGCCTGTATGGTACATACCGTCGTGCCATGACTTGCCTGTGCTTTCGCTGTCGAGGTAGTATTCATTGAACAGACCGCATGGGTTGCCCTTGTCGGTACGGACAACAATCTCACCTGTTTCGCCTACACCGAGACCCTCACCCTTGTCGTTTACTATGTCGATATTGTACATGGGGCTGGGCTTACCCATTGAACCCGGCTTTGGCTTCATTCCGCGAAGTGTACCTACTGTAAGAGTGGTTTCGGTCTGACCGAAGCCCTCCATGAGATTAAGCCCCGTTGCTTCTTTCCATCTTTCAAACACCTCGGGGTTTAATGCCTCGCCCGCAGTGGTGGAATATTCCAGAGAGGATAAATCGTATTTGGACAAATCCTCTTTTATGAAAAATCTGTACATGGTAGGCGGTGCGCAGAAAGTAGTGATATTGTACTTACTAAACATAGGAAGAATATCCTCTGCCGCGAACTTTTCAAAGTCATATACAAACACAGCCGCCTCGCAAAGCCACTGACCGTAGAGCTTGCCCCAGAGCGCCTTACCCCAGCCTGTATCGGAAATGGTAAAGTGAACTCCGTCGGGATTTACATTGTGCCAGTATTTAGCGGTTATAAAGTGTCCTAAAGGATACTTATGGTTGTGAGCAACTATCTTGGGATAGCCTGTTGTACCTGAGCTGAAGAGCATAAGCAGATAATCATTTCCGCAGGCTGAATCAGCTTTTCTCTCATACACATCCGAGCACTTGTACATCTCGGTATCAAAACTGTGCCAGCCATCTCTTGTGCCGTGGCTCATTATCTTTATTTCTACACTCGGGCATCTTACTGCGGCAAGGTCTGCCTGATGGGCTGTATCTCCGTCGCCCGTGCATACTATTGCCTTAACTTTTGCGGCATTGAAGCGGTATTCAAAATCGTGCTCTACCAAAAGATTTGTAGCAGGTATTGCTACAGCACCTATCTTGTGAAGCGCAAGAATTGAGAACCAGAATTCGTAATGTCTCTTTAACACAAGCATTACGATATCGCCTTTTTTGATTCCAAGACTTTCAAAATAATTTGCAGTCATGTTGGAATACTTTTTAAGCTCTGCAAAGGTAAATTTGCGTTCTTTCTTATCATTTGAAACATGAATCATTGCAACCTTGTCGGCACACTTGTCCGCAAGTGCATCCATGCAGTCAAAAGCAAAGTTAAATTTATCCTCATTCTTAAAGGATATAGTCTTAAGGCGCTTTTTTTCGTCCTTTTCGGTAATTACAAAATTCTTGTATACTGCCGTCTTGGGCTGGTCCTCACGGGCTGTCTGCCTTGTAAGGTCAAACTTCGCTTCTGTCTTTTCATCGCCGTGCATTACCATAGCATATATCTCTACATCCTCGCCATCCATGGCAACAAGTGCATGAGGGGTGGTACTGTTGTAATAAATGGTATCGCCGGGGTTTAAGATTTCTTCGTTATCGCCTATTAGTGCCTTTAATCTGCCCTTTATAACGATATCGAATTCCTGACCGCTGTGTGTTGCAAAGTGAGGATTTGCTATATCCTCCTCGTTGTAGGGAATTGTAACCCTGAAAGGCTCTGCAAGCTTATTTTTAAACATCGCTGCAAGGTTTTTGTAAGTGTATCCCTCTGTCCTTGTGATAGGAAGACCCTCTCCGCATCTTGTAAGCTCATAGCCCGAAAGTGTAGGACTCGAGCCTTTTAAAAGGTCTGTAGGGTCTACTCCGAAAGCCTTGGCACACTTGTAAATAAATGTAAAGTTAAAGTCTTTCTTTCCGCTTTCGAACTCTCTGTAGTCGGCAAGAGACACACCTGTCTTTTGTGCCATGTCCTCGTCTGTAAGAGAAAGTATTTCTCTTGTCTGCTTAATTCGAAGTGCAACCTCCATGAGCTGCTGCATTTCTTCTGCTTTTTCGAACACTTCTCCGTTCATAGTTACCATCCTTTCGTAATTTTGTTTCGGCGGTAATCTTTTAAAAACAAAAAATTCCGCCTCAAAGAACCCTTTGAGACGGAATACATATTCCGCGGTACCACTCAAATTGCACAAATTTTACTCTGTGCCGCTCACAGGCTCTGACAAGCCCTATGCACTAACGCAGCATGCCTCGGGGTGCGCCTACTTGCAGAAAGCTTTCGGGCATCCGGCTCAGAAGTGATGGATCATTGGAAAACTCCGCCATTGGCTCGCAGCAACCGCCAACTCTCTCAAGACTTTGTAATCCGACCGTCTTCGTCACAGCCTTTAAAAATATCAAATTATGAGTAAATTTTAGCATATACCAACAGCATTGTCAACACTTTTTTTATTTGATAACCATTTTTTTGCTCTGAACGGTATATACCACCCTTGCAAGAAGCTTGTCGGATAAGAAATGTCTTGCAAAAACCGCGCACCTCATAAGAAAACCGGGAACTATGACAGTTTTGTTTTTGAACATTTTCTTTATGGCGTATTCGCTTACTTCCCTGCTTGTAAGAACTACCTTTGAAGCTATGCCGCCCTCATTACCTGTTCCAAAATTGACCTTTGCCGCATCGGCAAAGCCTGTGTGGGCAGGACCGGGGCAAAGCACACATACCTTTACATCGCTTTTGTCACGCCTCAGTTCCTCATGTATGGACTGGGTAAGCCTTAATACATAGGATTTTGAAGCATAGTATGCCGCAAAAAGCGGACCCGGAAAGAATGACGCCAATGATGCAACATTCATTATATATCCCGAATTTTTCTTTTTGAATTCCTTTAAAAAGAGTTTTGTTAATGTATGCACGGCTTTGACATTTGTGTCTATCATGGTAAGCTCTTTGTCGAGGTCTGTGGTATTAAAGTCCCCAAACACGCCAAAGCCTGCGTTATTTATGAGGATATCAACCTCGCCTGCCTTAACCGCCAATGCCTTGCAGGCAAATTTATCCGTAACATCGCATGAGATTATATCTACATTTGTCTTAAGCTCGCTTTTAAGCCTTTCCAAAAGCTCTCTGCGTCTCGCAACTGCAATTATGTCGTAGCCCATGTCGGAGAGGATATGAGCCATATCCCATCCAAAACCCGAGCTTGCTCCCGTTATAAGTGCTTTCATACTGCCGTCTCCTGTTCTATATGCATTTTCTATGAAAAGACTGCAAAATTTTACTTTTGCAGTCTTTTAAACAATAATTATTTATGTACATTTTTAAAATATGAGGTTGCGTAGTCGGCAATAACAGGAGTGATATCCTTGGGGTTAATGCCAGTAGTGTTTACGCAGAGGTGGTAAGCCTCTTTTCTGCCCCACTTGATGTGCGATATAGCTTCGCGGTGCTTAGCACGGTTTTTGTCTATCTTTTTTATTTTATGAAGAAGCTTGGCGTCGGAAAGATGCTCATCGCCTTCCATACGGTTTTTGCATCTTTCGAGCTTGGATTCCATGCTGGCATGTATAAAAAGATTAAAAGGCTTGTAATCTGCAAGAACTACATCTGCACAGCGTCCTACAATAATGCAGTCCTTACCGCGTTCCGCAATAGCGGTAAGTGCCTTTTGCTCGGCAATTATCATCTTGGTGGAGTTATCCCACTGAGCATGGGGATAGTAGAGCGTTCTGCCGTAGGTGAGATGGAAACCTGAGGAAAATCCGTTTTCGCCGACATATTCCACATACTTTTCGTCAAAGTTACCTATCTTGGCAACCTCGGATATAATTTCGCGGTCATAGTATTCAAAACCAAGAATATCGGCAAGTCTCTTGCCTACCTCTCTTCCGCCGCTTCCAAACTCTCTGCTTATTGTGATAATCTTCATATTCTTCGCTCCTTTTATATTTTATTCAATAGTTTCTTCATTTGATGCAGGAGGGGTATCCTCAGTTTCTTCGCCCGTCTGAGTGTCTTGATCCTCTGCACCCTCTTCGCCTTCTTCGCCCTCGCCGTCTTCGCCCTCCTCTTCCTCAAGGAATTCCTCAAGAGTCATATACGGCTCTGTACCTATATAGCCATGGTCACTTGTACACTTAGTCTGTGCATGACTTGCATTGGCAAGCTGTGTAACGGCATAGCAGCCGCTGTCGGGCTTGTGGCCTGTTCTCTGGCAAACTGTGGTTTCTACCACCTCAGAGGGTCTTGTGAACCTCTTTGCAGGAAGCTCGGAGTGAATTTTGGTCATGATATTGTCCCATATGGTGAGTGCAGGGTTTCCTCCTGCGGATATCGACCTTGGATTATCATATCCAAACCATACCGAACCGCAGTAATAAGGAGTATAGCCTATAAACCAACGGTCTTTACTGTCGTCTGTAGTACCTGTTTTACCGCAGGTATCTATATTGGGTATCTGCGCTCCCGCTCCTGTACCGCTTGTTACTACATTCTTGAGAACGGTACTCATAATATACGAGGTAGCCTCTGAAAATGCTCTTTCTTTCTTAATCTCATTATCAAGAATAAGCTTACCCTCTACATCGTAAACCTTTGTATACGAGTGAGGCTCTATATATTCGCCGCCGTTTGCAAGAGCACTGTAGGCGGTGTTCATCTCAATTACCGTAACACCGTCTGTAAGACCGCCGAGTGCCAGCGATGAGAGGTTTTTGTCGGTGTAGGTTTTGCCGTTTGCACTTCTTGAACTAACAAGCGAATCCATATGAAGCTTGTTTTTAAGATAGTCAAACGACCTGTCCACACCCACCTCTTCCAATACTCTTACCGCGGGTATGTTATACGAATATGTGACCGCCATTGTAACGGACACCGGTCCTCTGAAGCTTCCTCCCGAATTCTTGGGGCGCCATCCGTCTATATCAAGCGGGGAATCATCTACAGATGTAGACGGGGTTACAAGTCCTAAATCTATGGCAGGTGCATATACCGCTATAGGTTTTATGGACGAGCCCGGCTGTCTCTTGGACTGTGTGGCTCTGTTTAAGCCTCGGTTTCTGTCCTTTTCTCCTCTGCCGCCTATGATACCTTTGATTTCGCCTGTTTTCGGCTCGCTTATAATCATTGCCGCCTGAGGCTGAGTATCTCCCCAAAGTTTAGGGAAGTTTGCGTCGTTTTCAAAGTAATCTTCCATAGCAGACTGTACTGTTGGGTCTACTGTGGAATATATCTTAAGACCGCCGTTGTATATCATATTTGCCGCAAATTCCGGTGTGTAGCCTTTTTCTACAAAATCAGCCTGAAGTTCTTCGAAAAGATGGTCAAGGAAGTATGACTGTATTCTGCTGTTTGCGGTAAGACCCGGATTTATGCTTATTTCCTCATTTAATGCCTCTTTGTGCTCCTCTTTAGAAATGTATTCAAGCTCGAGCATCTTGTCCAGTACGAGCTTTCTCTTTTTCATATTTGCTTCGGGCTGTGTTATGGGGTCGAACTTAGAGGGATACTGCGTTATTCCTGCAATACATGCACATTCTGCAAGGGTAAGGTCGGACACACTCTTGGAAAAATATACATTTGCCGCCGCTTCAACTCCATTTGCACCCTGGCTTAAATATATTGTATTCATGTACATTTCGAGAATCTGTTCTTTGCTCATCTTTGTCTCAAGAACAAGCGCTCTTAACATTTCTCGGATTTTACGGGTTTTGGTCCTCTCTTTATCAAGAGTTATGTTTTTGACAAGCTGTTGGGTTATGGTACTTCCGCCATACGAGGAATCGCCCTTTATTACATAGTTGAGGGTTGCACCTATAGTTCTCTTTAAGTCCACGCCGCCATGCTTGAAAAACCTCTGGTCTTCTATTGCTACAAAGGCATTTTTAAGATTTGCGGGCATCTTGTTTATAGCCACCCACACACGCTTTTCCGTACCGTCAAACTGCGCATACTGAACAGCATCGCCGTTTGCATCGGTATAGTACACCTTGGAGGATATGTTGAGATTCATGGAGCTTAAATCGTCTCCAAAGGTAAAGTCAATCATGGAATATACAACCGCACCAAAGGTTATTGCACCCACAATCATCAGAATGAACATAACCTTAAGTGTGGTAAAAATCCACGAGTATTTACTGCGTCTTCTCCTGCGCTTTATATTTGCGGAAGATGCAGTACCGCGCTCGTGTGCATCAGCGCCTGTCCTCGAAGAAGACACGCGTCCTCTTGCATTAGCTGATTTTGTACTTTTGGCGGATTTCTTTTCGGACTTAGATTTCTGCCTTGCTCTTACCTTGTCCAGATTGTCCATGTGAACTTCCTCATTTCTGCGGTAAATTCTATATTTGTGTTTATTATAACACATAAATAATAAATTAATATTACAATTAATTTACGAATAGTTTAAAATTTGATGGTAAAACTAAGAAAAAATCAAAAAGTAAGGGAAAATATCATGACTAAACTGTCAAAAACCATTATATTGATATCTATATGCTCTGCAGCGTTCATTTGTGCAGGCGTTTTTTGGGGTAATATGTATGCCCAAAAACAATACAAAGCCAAAATCGCAAAAAAAGAGCCTGTACAAGAAAAAAACAAGGAAGATATCCCCGAGACAAAATCTGTATCTGTAGAAAACTCACCCACCGAAAAATACATCCTCAAATACAATGAAGAAACCGATACCGTCTATCTTGTAACACAAAAGACAGACGGCACCAGAATAATATCTCCCGTGGAGAGTATAAATCCATTTTATCTTACTGCCGAAGACATAAGCGCTCTTACGGCAGGTATAGAGCTTACAAACAGAGAGGATATGTTTATTCTCATAGAAGATTTCTCAAGTTGATTAACTGTTCATGGCTCCCAAAAGCTTTGACAGAGCTTTCTTTTCTATTCTTGACACATACGAGCGCGATATTCCCATAAAAGATGCTATCTCCTTTTGGGTAAATGCTTCTCCCCCGCCAAGTCCGTACCTTAATTCCAGAATTTTTTTCTCTCTTTTCGCAAGTATCTGCGACATCTTTTCATAAAGGTCCTTTATTCTTAAGCGGGTTTCCACCTCGTCGAATACATCCTCTCCGTCCGAGCCGACACGCTCTATAAGGCTCATCTCCTTACCGTCGGCATCCTTGCCTACGGTATCCTGTAGAAGAACTTCGTTTTGCCTTTTTTTATTTGAGCGGATGCTCATTAAGATTTCGTTTTCTATACATCTTGCTGCATATGTACTAAGGCGCGTTCCCTTGCCGTCCTTGTATGAGGATATTGCCTTTATAAGTCCTATTGTACCTATACTTATAAGGTCATCGCTATCGCCTGCGGCGGGGTACTTCTTCACCACATGGGCTACGAGACGAAGGTTTCGTTCTATAAGGATATTTCTTGCATATTTGTCACCGTTTTTGTACCTCTCAAGATACATACTTTCCTCTTCGTTTGTGAGAGGCACCGCAAAGGAACTCACATTGGTAACATATGACAATACAAAAAACATCTTTGGCATAAGCTGAGCCAAAAAAGATAACACAAAAAGCACCTCCGAATATTGACACAATATCAATATATGAGGGGGTGCCTGTACTTCGTGCATGTACTTTTAATTTATATTTTTATGCGTACCTGATATATTCCTCCATTGAAACAGAAAAAAGACATCCAAAGATGTCTTTTTTCTTGGTGGGGAGAGATGGATTCGAACCATCGAAAGCGTAGCTAACAGATTTACAGTCTGCCCCCTTTGGCCACTCGGGAACCTCCCCTGGAGCTGGTGATGGGACTTGAACCCGCAACCTGCTGATTACAAATCAGCTGCTCTGCCAATTGAGCTACACCAGCATATTAAATTGTGAGTTTTTGTGGTGGGAGCTACAGGGCTCGAACCTGTGACCCTCTGCTTGTAAGGCAGATGCTCTCCCAGCTGAGCTAAGCTCCCGTGCCTCAAAAACGGTACTTGACAATAATAGCACATAAAATATAACTTGTCAACACTTTTTTTGAAAAATAATAAAAAATTTTTAAAAAGTTTTTTGTGAGGACAAAGTGGGGAGGTTATTTGCTATAGATTACATATTTTAATGAAAAGGATTCGAATACCCCTTCGAGTACTTCTTCATGCCCCAAGGGCATTTCCTCGCTTCGCTCAGGGTACCACACCAGTGTGTACACTGGTTCGCAATAACATTCGTTTATACATCCATGAACTTCCGGATGGAGGTCCAGCTGCCCACGATGCCGACGAACATACCGGCACCGGCAAACACAACCACCATGGGAATCAGCAGTTCCTGGAAGGGTACCAGATCAAACAGCTGCAGGGAGTCCACGCTGCCGATCCGCTGTACCAGAGCATCGTAGCCGGCCCATTCCAGGCCGAAGGCCAGGATGGCACCGATCATACCCAGGGTAAAGCCCTCCACGATAAAGGGCAG
>JAZRKX010000011.1:0-48335 GCA_045646525.1 Clostridia bacterium
ATTTCATGGAAAGCAAGGCGCAGGAGAGCGCACAGCGCGTCACAGAGCCATCCGATGTGTACGGAACGCGAAGCGACAATGTGATTGGTGGATTCCAAGAAGCGGTACAGTCCGAATTGCCGTTTGATTAAGGGGGATAGAAATGCCGAGAAAATGTCCGAATTGCGGAGCGAGAGAGCTGTATGTAATGTATTCCGAGCCGAAGCACAACGGCTTAAAGCAGATAGGCGTTACTGGCAAGGTAATTAGGCGCAGATTGCAATGCGAAAACTGTTGGGAGAAGTTTACGACCTATGAGATAGATGCCAAGGATTTGACCAACATCAGAGACACGCTCCATACCATCAGAAAAAAAGCAAGGCTTTCAAAGACGGTCATGGGCAGGCTCAAAACGGCAATCGGTCATTGCCAAGATGATTTGGATAGAATCAATGGAGAAAACTCGCAGTGATTATCAGTCACGAACACAGACAATACATCCAGAAGCATGGGAGAATAGGCAGAGGGAGATATAACGGTGCGTTTTACTACTCACAGGAGATATGCCGTTATATCATCCCTTCTGTGCGTACTGACCGAAACTGGATAACGATTAACATTCCAAACATCGGAGTAGACCACGCCATCGTATTCATCCATAACAACATGCATCCAGAGCATTACGATTGGCTGTCAAAATACGATGATTTGATTCTTGTTTGCGGAGTGCCAGAGACGGTTGGCAAGGTGTCGCATCTGGGCAAGGCAATCTATCTTCCGTTATCGGTCAAAGTGTCGGAAGTCGAAAAGTATCGAACAGAGAAGACAGGAGACATTGCATATATCGGAAGAAAAGGCAAGAGAAATAATATCCCTTTTCCAGTGCGAACACACTTCATTGAAGGTTTACCGAGAGAGCAGTTTTTGAAAGAGGTTGCAAAGTACAGAGAAGTGTACGCGGTTGGCAGAGCCGCGATTGAGGCAAAAATACTTGGATGCAAGGTGATAGGCGGTTTCGATAAGCGGTATCCAGACCCTAGCATCTGGAAGATAGTTGACAGTTCAGAAGCGGCGGCAATGTTGCAAGAAATGATTGATAAGATTGACAGGGGGAGCAAATGACATACGATGAAAAAGTGGCATTTTTGAGTTCGTATAAAGATTTGAGGGATAATCTGATTGCATACAACACGGAGCTAAAAGAATTAGAGTTGTCCATGTTGCCAAGAGGCATCCATATTTCTGACATGCCAAAGCGCGGCGGTAGCACAGACCCGATGGGGGATTTCGGAGCGGAGTTCTGGAGAATCGACCAGAAGATAATCAGAACACAAAGGCAGATGATTCGGATAGTAGCCACAATAAATCAGCTAGAGAAAACAGAGCCGCTATGCCATCGCCTACTTGTTGAACGGTATATAAAAATGAGGACGATGAAAGAACAGGAGCGCGTTTTGCAGGTCTCCAGAAACACCGTAAGGAAGTACCATAGAATCGCAATAGAAAGTTTAAGGATATAAGAAAAGCCGCCCTACAATCCAGTAGAGCGGCTTTTACTCAAATCTCTCCATACACAACGCCATCGTCTCCGTCCATATATTCGGAATAGTAATCGTCTCTGTAGTCGTCAAATTCATTGCGCGCCATAGAGACAAAAACGCCGTAGTCAGTCTTGTCGCTTTTTGAAGCGCCGAACATATACAATTTCACGGCATAGTCAACATGATAAATCCATGATTCAAACATATCATCAGTCTCGACAATATCCATACGGAATCCATCTCCTACATTATAAGCGGTTGTTTTTAAGTCAAGTTTTTCCATTATCCGTTTATCTCCTTCTCTACGCAATGAATGATAAATGCGTTCATGCTCATGCCGCGTTCTTTTGCCATAGCCGTCCATCTGTCTCCCTGTTCTTTCGGGATGGTAGCAGTGAATCTGGCGCGGCAATTCCTGTTATACTCTGTGTTATAAACCGATTTGTCGAATTTCTTAATGCCAGACAAATCGTCTTGCTTAATCCTCTTTCCGTCAATATCTACAAATAGTTCGCCGTCAGCATAATGCACTTTGCGCTTTATCAGCTTTCCATCTACATCAATCGCAACATTCTCGCCATAGTTAAACAGTCCGTCAACAAGTCTCATTTCTTCTCTCTTTCTAGTGCGTAAAACACAATCTTATAGACATCTCCTTCTTTTTTGCAAGTCGTCTCAAAGTTCGGTAGGGCTTCTAGGGCTTCTAGCATGTCATTATAGACCCATACAGATTCCTTCAATCCGTTCTTTTTCACATATCCGTACAAGTCGTCTGGCTTCTCGCTAGCCAAAGCCGAATACCTATACAATCCTATTTTCATTCATCATCTCCCTTTCAGCGCGCAGAACAAGGGCAACATGAGGAATCCCAGAATAACGCTCCCTACGCCTGCTCCAGACAGAGCGCAGAACAGTATCACTAAAAGTATTCCAACAATGCCATAAGTTACAAGTTCTATCATACAAATCTCCCTTCTATTATAACATCACAGTCAGACAATATCAAGTATTACGACATAGGAATATAAACATATCCAACCGTGTCAATATACTCAACAGCAGGCATAGCCATGCCGTTCTCTATGCAAAATTCCTCAAACAAGTCATTCAAGTCCTCTGTATTAACAATATCAAATTGAGTTTCATCATCCTGTCCGTCGCTATTCACGAATCCAACATTTACAGTTATCATATTTCGCCTCGTTTCTTTTCCCAAAATTCACATCCTGTTTCCTCTTTTTCCCAATAATCGCAATATCCTATTTCAGAACAGTAGTTATCAAAGTATTTGCAATACCAGACAAGTCCGCTGTCAATCAACGAATCGCAGTTATCGCAACGGCATTTGTGCTTCTTGCAATTAGAGCAGTATTTCCTGTCAACACCATTGTATTCAGCGCTGTGCAATAGAGCATACAATGATTCGGATTCTCCGTTGTACTTGTCTCCGTTTATTACAAGCCAGTCTATAATGTCGTCAAGACAGTCTTCAGCCGCCTCAAACCACCAACAGTACGATACAATAGCTCCGTCTGATATTATGAAGTAGCTGTCATTTATATCAAACTGCGAGTGGTCAAGAGCAAACAATTTGCTCGGAGAATATTCATCAATATCTTCCATGTAGTTTATCTGCCCAAGGTCTGCGTAAACCGCTACATCAGATATAGCTTGGTCAAACTCCCACAAGTCTGCTTCCGCAAAATACTTCTCCAAAAGCTCTCTCTTATTATCCACAGACATATCCTTTACGCTCCTTCCTATGATGCTACAACAGCGTTTTCAATGCACTTTTTTATCTCAAGAGATTTATCCCTTAATTTCAAAGCAAGACCTATGTCAGCAAATTGAGCAGGCGTGTGCAATATTTTGTCAATTCCATCATTAAATTCCTTCAACATGTCTACCATAGCATCGTATGTTTTTTGTGTAATAGGCATGTTATTTTCAATCATGCGTTTAGCTTCTATATAATCTCCGTTTCTCATATTATCTCCTTTCAAAATCCGTCAACAATCTCTGGCAGGTTGTAGCCTTCGACCCATGAATACAAAGTTTTATTGTATTCAATCAAAGAGTCATCTGGCGTTTCTCCGTCTCTTTTCATCAGCGCAATAGCATTGCTAGTGATAATGTACTTCCTCATAATGTCTTCTCCCATACTGATAAGTGCATCCAGTTTATCCAGTGTACTCATATAGCGCTCCTCTCTAGCAGATACAGTTCTCTCTAAACTCGCGCAACAGACCGTACTGCCTTCCTAGCCGTTCAAACTCGCTATTGACAATCAGCCACTCGCCATAGCTAAACTCATTTTCCATCAGTCCGTTAGCGTTGCTCCAATCAATCGCAAAGCTCCGTACAAACTCCTTCCTGTCAGCGTATCCGTTTCCTCTTGTCGTGAAGTCGTAGCAAAACACTGTCTCATATTCGGGTGAAAAAGTGTCGTTGTAAAACCCTCTCCATGAGTTCCAGATGCCGCCGTAGTATTTTCCGTCACGCTTGTATATAGCTAAAACATTGCTCATTGCTATCTCCTCTCTAGCTAGCGTCCACAAGGTTTAGTCCGTTGTATCGCGCCAGAATCCTATCATCGGTTATCCAGTCTTCGCTCTCCAAGTCCTCGTCAGAGTAAACGGAAGTCCAGTTCACATAGTCGTTATCGACGATAGACATAATATCCACTTCAGCGCCGTTAAAACAGCCGTCGTAAACCATGCGCTCATAATACTGTGAATACAGTTCCAGAATGTCGTAGTCGTCCGTCCAAAACGCCACTCGCGCCATAAGCGCATCCAACAACGATTGCTCGTCTATCTTGATTGTATAAGCCATTGCATTGCTCCCTTCTATCTCTTTACGACATCTCCAACCTTGCATTTACCAAAGTACATATCGCGCTCCACAGGAAGCCCCAGATTGCCCCTAATGCTCTTTAACTCGTTAAGGCTAAAGTATCCGTACTCCCATCCAAACAAGCCGTCTACAAGCCCATACAGAAGCCAGTCGTCGCCTTCCTGTTCCCCTTCCAGAACAAGCCAAGTAAAACTTGAATCTGGCGTGAAGAATTTACAAATAATGTCCGCGTCCTTCCCTTTGCCGTCCTGCGAGCCAAGGGGATTCCTTGCCAGTTTCTTCTCGATTTCTTTTGTCAGTAGTCGCATAAGTCATTGCTCCTTTCTATACCGCCGTGTACACAGCTTCGCCGTTGCTAAAGACTCCCAGACAAGCCAGTTCCATGAATAACGGATGTCGGCTAATCTCTTTAAGCCATTTTCGGATTTTTCGCTTTTCAGCGTCAGCCGCTCTCAACACCTTGCTACGGCACATGCCGTAACAGTAGTGCGCGTCCTCGTTGTCAATGCAATAAGGCGAATTTCCGTCAAGGTCTCCCATCTGGCAAGTTTCCCTAACCATGAATTGAAACCCTTGATAGTATCCAGATTGCACAGTAACTTCGTGGTAGGTTAAGCCGTCTGTAAAATCATCGGCTAGCGCTACAGCGTTGTCGTACTCACAGTCAAGGTCTGTCCAGAACATTCCTTCCGTGTACTCTCCGTCGCATGATTCCTCGTATGCCTTCTTGTATTCGTCAAAGTCTCCCATGCCGCCGCATACAAGCGGCATATCATAATCCATAAACTCAAAGTTGCTTGTACTCATTGCTATGCTCCTTCCTATATGTCCAGTTCTTCCAAACGGTTATGCTCAATCAAATCGAGCATGTTAAACGCTACAGCTCTATAAACAGCTTTGTTCACTTTATTATTAGATTCGTCGTACTTCTTTGAAAACTTGTCGTACAATTCCTGTACTTCTTTCGCAAGGTTTACCAAGTGTTCAAGTTGCTCCTGCATTGTCATTGCTACGCTCCCTTCAGTATTTCCATCCTTGATTCGGGTCTGACAATGACGGCGCGCAATACTCGTACACAGCATCCTTGTCATGCGTTATTTTAATCGGGTATCGTAGTCTGACATTGTCCTCGTCGTAACAGCCGATTATGATTCCGATAGTGCGCTTCTCGCAAGAATACGGCTCTTTATTCAAGTAGTGCATAAAGTCGTCCTTATATCCGCATCGAACATACCAATCATCATCATAGAGCTTCTCAAGGATTGATTCGTCCACATAGTTCTGATTCCAGTCTGCTATAAGGTCATATATGTCGTGACCGCCAAAATTTCCGTATCCGTCGTAGCATGTCTCCAGAATGTGACCGCCGCCAAACTCCTCTGGCACTAGAACATAAACATCTCTACATACATCATCCAAAATCTGCTCTTTCGTTTTACAATCCAACCAAGAAAACTGACCCATAGTTATCTCCTTTCGTTTTCCATACACTGATTCCTGCAAGTGTCAATTCCTGCGTATGGGCATCCGTCGCAATCGTCGCCCTCTGATTCCTGTATCGCTAAAATAGCGTCCTCGTATCCGTCGTAAATCATGCTCTAGCTCCTTCTAGCGGCTGTGTATTGTAGTATCGAGCTACATTCTCCGCTTCTTTCAAGGTCTTTACATATTGACCTACTCCGCTGTAAAACCATGTCTTCCCATTGTCTACGCTAGTTAGAATCTGGATATTGTAGTTGAATCCATGAAGGGGATTCTCTACTTCATCAATCCTGTGCGCGTTAATCACTTCACAAAAATCCATCGCGCTCTCCCTTCTAATAATCGTCGCCGCCGTATGAACGGTTTATAGCACTCGCAAAGAATTGTCTGTATGCTCTCGCATCTTCCAGATGCCTGTATATGTCTCCGCTGTCAATTTTGCCCTTGTGAGCGCTGTACTGCTCCCTGTACACTCTGACCGCTTCGTTAAGAAAGTCAGCCATCATTTTGCAATCGTCTTCCGTGAAAGACATGTTAAAAACCTTTTCTGTTAAAGTCATTGCTACGCTCCTTCTAGACGGTCTGACCTATGCTCCCGACAGGGTGATTCTTTCAAAACAGCAAGTCAAAAATGTAGTCCATCTCCAAACCAAGGTCGCCCATAAAGAGGTCTTCGGCAAGGTCAAAATCTCCGCATCCTATAGCGTCGTAGATTTCTGACCGCGTGTCGTTCATCATGTCCATCGCTTCCTTCTCTGACAGACCGTCACGCTCCATCAAGATTCTCTGTGTTTCAGTCATTGCCATGCTCCTTCCTTTTTTGTCTGACAGATGCCGCGCATCCGTCTCTCTCTTGTCTACACCCTTATTATACCACACTGTCTGACAGTTGTCAAGTATCAATTTCTGGTCGGAACGAATCAAGGTATTCACTATGCATATCCGCTATGCGCGCCAGATAGCCCCTAGTCGCGTCTGACAGCCTTGACAGGTCTTCAGCTATATTGTCTATCTCCTCGTAATAAAAGTCGCTGTAATCCGCGTAGTCCATGTCCAGACCCATGTTGTAAAGGATATTAGCTGTTTTCCATCTGGATTCGGCTTCTTTGCGGCTTGAATAGCGCCCATCCTTGAAAATCTGGATAGCCTGTTCGTCGTTGTCAGCGCAAAATTCGCCGTCAAATAGTCCGTCAATCACTACTCTGTATCCGTTGCCAAGGTCGCCCCTAAAGTCACAGTACAGTTTCGCAAACGCCTGCGTATAGATAAGTTCGTCTAGCTGTCTCATGTCATTGCCCTCCTTGTTAAATGTTTAACAATCTCCGTCACATAAAATCAATCATGCAAGCCATTAAGCATATAAGTAGTGCAATCAATTCCTTCATTTATAATCCCCCTTTGCCGTTGCTATCATTAGCGCAAACTCCCACAAGTCCATCAATTCCACACGGATTCGGAATAGTAGTTCGTCGTCGTCTAGATAGTCCAGAATCCGCTGTATAGCCGTTCTCATGTTCAATGCCATATCCTGTCCTTGACCATCGCAAAGTGGTCGTGATAGCCGCGCACTCTGGTCGAACACCAGTACACTTTGACCTTCTCATAGTCCTCTGACAGCCGCCTATAGAAACTGTCAAGAGTCTCATTTTCGGTATGCAAAACCATAGTCCATCCGTTCCTCAACATGCGCTCCTGCGCGTCGCCGCCACAGTAATTTACCTTCATAGTCATTGCTCCTTCCATCTGTCAGACAGCATGTCGGTTGCCGTCCGTTTCCCTGCGACGCCCTTATTATACCACACCGTCTGACAGTTGTCAAGGATAAGTTTTGTCAGCGGTTGCCGCAAGCTATAACAGCCCATTCGTCCGTAGAATATGCCGCCTTGTTTTTCAAGGATGCAACAGATATTTCGTCGTCTTCATGTAAGATAAAAATGCTATTCTGACCAACAACAAAACTATGCACATTTTTCAAGGTCAAAATATCTCCAGAATAGTCGCTGTAGTATTTTTTGCCTTTTCGTATTAGCTGTAAAGTCATTGCAAGTCCTTCCTACTGCCGTATAGCCGATACAGACAGCTATCTAGTTTACCGATTCGCAACAAGCGCATAGTCCATCGCTTGCGTATCAATCACTTCTAGTTCCGATTTGCAACAATTCGACAAGTACCAATCTGGATGATTCACTAGCTTGCACTTCCGATTCCGCAAAGCTACAATGTCGCCGCATTTCTTGCAACGGATTACATACCGATTCGATTCGATTAGCGCATCCACAGCGCCGCTGTTTTCGTCTTTATCGCCGCCACAGCGCTGTATATCGTATCCGTATCTGGAATTGACCAGATTCGCAAGGCGTTTCCATTTCGCGCCGTGATTCTGACAGCCTTCCACGGTATGCAATAATTCATGCAATATCGTATTTTCAAGGGCTTTATCAGCTACAGTGTCTTCAAGGAGCGCGCTATTGATTGATATTTCAAAGTGCAACGCTCCGCGCCGCCGCCGCGCTTGACCATACAAGCTAGTAAAACGGTCATTAGCGAAAATCGCAACGCCATCATCATACGCAATGCCGCAATCGTCCAGAATCATCATGCAAAGCTCCGCATACTCCGATAAATTCTTCATGTGACCTTCCTTCCTAGCCTTATGCCGCCGCTTATGCCTTGACAAAACTTTAACAATTAGCTCCAAATCGCAAATATTATGCAATTTCCTCATCATCCTCGTCGTCGTTTTCAAGGATTTCAGCAATTTCAGCAATGCCGCCGTCGTCGCAATTAGCAATCATAAAGTCCGCAATTTCGCCGCAGTCAATCTTATCAAAGATGTCGTCAAAGGAATGAAACTCTCTATCCCAATCGTCGATACAGAAGTAGTCACGCCATAATTCAAAGTCATCTTCTGTCTTTTCAAGTAACTCGGATGGACAATAATCGCGTGCCATATCATCAAATTCATTCATGTAGTAAATATGGTCAGAATCGTCGCCATAAAATTCCACAAAATCATTATGCAACGCAATCAATTCATCCTCATTGAGTTCACTCAAAATGCCCCAAATTTCTTCATACTTATCCATCTTATGCCTTCTTTCCAGTCAAGGCATAAGTGGCGGCACAAGGCGCTAGATTCAACATTATACGGTCATTCATGCCTATGCAAAAAACGCAACAATCAGCACTCAAAAAACATCACAAGGTCAAGGAGGTTAGCAAAATTTTTAGATTCCAAAAACGCAAAGAAGTTCTCAAGGTCGTCGGAGTCCATGCAATCAAGGGCATCCAGAATCCTTCCATAGAATCCTTGACTACGAGCCAACATTTCAAGCGTATCCATAATTTCATGTCTATCCATAGTCAATCCTTCCTATGCATAGGCATGAATGACCGCATAATGTTGGGATAATGCGCTTGTTTTCAGCGGTCAGATAAAATCAATCCATCATGCAATCAAAAAATCATAATCATAAGAGGGTGTAATATACACCAGATGCTCGCCGTCGTCGCCTTCATACTTAAAGCCGTATGTAAACATGAAGGTGTTAAAACTACAGATTTTACCGCCGTATCCGTTGCGCTCGTACTGTAAATTTTTACAGTATTCCATAGCGCGCGCTTTATTATAGCTAAAACTCCCATAAACATCGTAGAGTTCGCCGCCGTTTTGCGCATAGTCGTAGCTGTTAAGCATACCAAGCTGTTTTTTCGTCATTGCTTGCCGCCTTCCTACTGACCGCCAAAAATAAGCGCACTATCCCATATTAGGTTGTCAAAGTTCGCGCCCTTTTTTACCGTGGTAGGGCTTCCATTGCTACTGGGTTTATAAGCTACAAAAAACAAGGTTTACAAGTTACTACCATAGAATCAGCTTTTTTGAACTATACCAACTCAATAGGTGATGGCTTTTCCTCTCCGGCGCGCTTCAGTCCTTTATATGAATCGGTATTTGCTTAAAGCCGTTTCGCTTGGCTTGCCTGTATTATAGCATGACCGTCTGACAAAATGCAAGCCTCAAATTATAAAGATTTTATAAACAAGCGTTAAAGCCGTCAACGGCGCGGCTTTGCGCGTATTGCTAAAATCAATTCTAAAGTTTTTATAAAAACGCTTGCATTATTGTCTGACTGTGATATAATAGAATCGTAAAAAGTGTTAGCACCGTAGGAAGGAAGGCAACGGCAATGACAAAAACAGATATTTATAACATGTTAAAGGGATTAAAAGAAGACGACGGCGCGACGCTTCTTGACTGGATGCCTGTACAATATAAGACAGGCTATCAAGTGGCGACGCGCGGCGCGGAGTTCAAGAGCGCGCGCAAGGCGGCTGACTACATGCATAAAGAAGGCGGCGGCGATTTCGGCATCTGGTATAGTGGCGGTGTTTACTATATCGACGAATCATACCACATCGAAGACATCAAAACGGCGCTCGCAATAGGGCGCGCCTGCAATCAGCAGTCAATTTTGGACTGGTCAGACATGAGTTTAATCTGGCTGTAATTTGCCCCTATTTGCCCCTGTAAACTTATATGCACTATGTTATTATTAGGAAGGAAGTATAGACAATGTATAACGATTATTTATTTTATGATGACCTAGACGATGTTTATATTAAAATTGAGTCAGTAGACTATAACGGCGAATTTGCTATTATACAGCTAGATAATAATGAGTGGACTACATGGTGCCCAGTAGAAGAATCTTTGTTAGAATCAATGGAAGTGGCAGGCTATAACCTAGTAGGATACAGCGGCGATAGACTGGACATCATAAAGAAGGTTGTAGACAATAATAACTGACAGTTTACTGAATACGGATAGACAACGGCGGCGGCGTAAAGCTAGCCGCCTTCTTTATGCCTTGCCGGACTGTCTGACAGGATCCCTGCGATAATGACAAGGCCGCATATAACAGGAGCTTAAAAAGATGGAGAAAAAGAATCATAAAAGAGGACGGCCGCGCGCTATAACGGCCGCTGTACTAGATAAAATAGATTATGCCTTCTCTTTAGGTTGTACTATTAAAGAGGCGGCGCTTTACGCTGATATAAGTGAGTCATGCTTATATAAATATTTGAGTGAGAATCCAGACTATAAAGAGCGCGCCGACATGTTGCGCTGCACTCCTGTATTGAAGGCTAAAAAGTGCCTGCTAGACGACATCGAAAACGGCGACGGTGTAGCGGCGCGATGGTTGTTGGAGCGGCGCGCATCCGATGAATATTCGACGCGCTCCGAAGTGGCTATAGAAGGCGGCGCGGCGCTGACTATAGAAGACAGACAGGACGCGCTAGACGGATTTTTAAGACGGTTTATAGACTAGCCCTAGTATTATATAGGGTCGGCGTATAAAATCGACTGTAGCGCGTCCTAGAGCCTGTCAGAGCTATGAAATAAAATAGTTTCGCGATTATCTATAGAAGAAATGCGGATTTCTCGTATAGATTGAATTGTATAGACAATAACTGACTATATCGCAAAAAATCTGACAATTCGCTTGGGTAGGGACATCCCTCTCACATGAGTCAATTTTTCAATTTCGCAAAACCACAACATGTAGTAGAAAGTGCGAAAAATATCGGGGAAACACTTTTTGAAAAACCACAATATATAGAAAACGATGCTGAATGACCTAGATATAATCACAAAACAGTACCCGAAAGAGTACGATGTATTGAGAGTATATGCCATAGGAGATGTTCATGTAGGCAGTAGGGAGCTGAACGAGAAAGCTGTCAGACGGAAGATAGATATAATCAAGAATGACAGATTCGGGGTGGTGTCTCTGTGCGGAGATTTAGGCGACTATGGCTTGAAGAACAGCAAGACCAATGTCTACCAAGAGACCATGAGTCCGATGGAGCAAAGGGATTATATCTACGAGCTGTTCCTTCCTATCAAGGACAAGATAATATCTGCCGTACCCGGAAATCACGAAGAACGCCTTGTTAGAGAAGTCGGTATATGCCCGATGTATGACCTGTGTGTGCTCTGGGGGATTCCAGAGGTATACAGAGAGAACATCGCTATCGTTAGGCTGAATTTCGGGAAGCTGAAAGGCCAACAGCCGAACTCGTTTGTCGGACTTACCACCCATGGCACTACGAGGAACAAGCACAGGAAGTTCATCGCAGGGTTTGACGGCATTGACTTTGCCATCTCTGGCCACACGCACACACCAGAGTATTCGCCGCATGGGAAAATCCGTGTACACAGCCACGGTTCTGCGGCGGCTCATGTACCCTACAAGGAAATAGTGGTGGATGCGAACTTGGAAGTTGGTGGGTACGGTCTGAAGAAGGAATATGAGATTTCACCACCGCCCGAACTGCAATATTTAGAGTTGAGCAGTTATCGTGAGGGAAGGGGCAACGACAGACGCACACAAAAAGTAATGAACTATCATTCCATACAGATTTAGGAGAACGAACATGGCAACATGGGAAGAATGTAATCAAGAGATTAAGACGATTGTACCGCCTGCGAGCGAAAGCGCAAAGGACTCAATTCTGGGCGCACTCGGTTACGAGGAGAAGGAAGTCACCATTGGCGGTGAGACGATGACCATTCTGGTGAAGATTGATGAGTCTGAATGATATTGAGAACAAGAACAGGAAAGAACTGAAAGAGTATATAGAGTCGCACTGGCCAGACATCGGTGCGATTCTTTTATTTCTCGCCACGCTGTTAGACTCTGGGAACTTCTATGCGCGAGAGACCATCGAGGCGATGGGAGATAAGGCGTATGAGAAGTGGAACAACGGCACGAACTACGAGGAGTCTTTAGCGGATGCTGATGTGCGCATCGTAGAGAACATGCGAAAAGAGATGCGCGCGCTTGTCGGTATCGGCGTTGCCGTGGCAGATGCCGCTGATTACTTGAGTGAACGGTTCTACGCGACCAGAGTGCATGATTTGTCGAGAATCATGGTCACGGAACATACACGAATCGAGGCGGCAGAGGTTATCGAGAGAGGAGACACCTATATTTACCATTGTGTGCATGATTCGAGGACTTGCTCGTATTGCGAGAACTTGGACGGCATAGTGGTTTCATCTGCGGATGCGGAAATCGGCAATAATTGTCCTCCCATGCATCCTTGGTGTCGGTGTTGGCTGACGAATGGATGAATTAAGGAATTTACTGAACCAAAAACATGACGATTGCGAACCTTGGGTGCTAGGGAAGATACCCAAGCACTTCAAGCGTTGCACAGTCGATTTGTCAACAGCCAAAAAACTGGCTGTGCTTGGTCAGAAGAAGTTGGGCGGCTACTTCGGTGAGGAAACCGAGCCGTTAAAGCTGTATTTCTGCCAAGCGTTGATTGCAGGGGCGGTGTTTTCTGGCGATTATGACAATATCACCGTATGCACCCCTTCGCAGTATGGTAAATCGTTCATCTTTGGTCGCACGGCCCTTGGCTTGGCGTATGAGGGAAACCAAGTTTACACTGCGGCGGCGACCACGAAGATAACAGAGGTTCTGATGGACCAAACCGTCAGAGCCGTTTCCGAGAGCCACCCCATGATACAGGCGGCTCTTGCAAAATCGAATAAGACAAGTATTGAGCGATTAACTACCGCTCTCTCACGGTACAAGATAGGTTTCCCACCAGAGGGAAAGAAACTCGGTGGATTCGTTGAGTCTATCACCTTCGGTGACACTTTTTCGGACAAGTCGAAGTCGGGAGCTGTCGGACGAACTGGCATAATGTTTATTGATGAAGCGGCTTTATGCTCCGAAGAAGCGTTAGCAGAGACAGGACGACGGCAATTCGCCAAACTGGACGGAACAGCCTATCCTAGAATCATGATTTCCAACCCACACAGGGTTGGAGTTTTTTATGACTATCTGACTCGTGAGGCAGGCCCTAGGGATTTTGTGCTTTGGATTGACGCTTTGACAGCCGTTGAGGAAGAACGCTTCTCTTATGAGCAGGTTATCAACTCCGATAACGCCAAGCACAGACCGCTGATGAAGTGCTATCTCCTGTGCGAATTGGACGAGGACGGTCTTGACCAGTTCGCCGAGCCTGTTATCGTCTCTGACGAAGAACCAGATGATGTTATGTACTATCTGGGAGTCGATGCGGCTTATAAGGGCAAGGATTCCATTTCTATCTGTCTGGGAAGCGCAGGAGACACCGTGAGGGTGGAAGACATCGTGAATGTCAATGTGGTCGGCGACCAGTGGATAGATGGCGTGACCAGTAAGAAGATAATTGACGATATTTCAAGACTTGTCGGAGCGTATAAGGTCCAGAGAGTGTGCATTGACATCGGCTATGGTGTCTGGCTCAAAGAAGGTCTGGCACAGCGAGGTATCGCCGTAGAGGGCGTGAACTTCGGTGGCGGCGCTACCAAGGAGCTTGCCAAGGCAGGAGTGTATGCGGCTAAAATGGCGGCTAACAAGCGCGCCGAGATGCACTTACATCTCCAATCGCTCATGGACGACAGGACAATAGGTTTTACTCCGAAAGCATGGAACAAGATACGAGACATCATGCCCCATGTGAAAATGGAGATGAAAACTTCTGGAAAGATACAGGTAGTGCCGAAAAACGCTATCAAGGCAGTTATAGGACGCTCGCCCGATGAACTCGATGCCTGTTTATTGATGATACAGGCGGATATGACAGACGGTTTCACGCATAGGGAATATATCACATGAATGTAGAACAGGCTGAACAGGCTATTTTAGATGACATCTTACAATGCGGTGGTTGCACCGACATAGGAATGAAGAAAAAGAACAGGCATGGCTTGGATAAGATTGAATATCTCAAGAAAAACCTGCCTATTCTTGATTATGTGCTTGACGAGGCCGTTTATTACATCTTTTCAAGCGGAATCACCACTGGAGACACCGATTCCAGCAATAAATTAAAGGAATGGCTCTCCAGAAAGAATGTAAACGGCGTTCCGAACGAATTGGTATTAAAATCTGGCGTTAGAAACTCATTAGTTGACGGATGTTGCGGTATTCGTGTGTATAATAACGATTTATACGCCGTTCCGCGCGGTTATTACGCCACTTTGACCCAGATGATAGACGGAATCGAGCAAATCATCGGTTTTTTAATCAGACAGGACGGAAAACCGCTACGCGAGCAGATAGAACTCAAGCGCGACTACCAGTCTCTTGAAGAAATCTACGCCAGATTCCAGAAAGACAAGCTGATTTTCCTTGACAAAAACGATTTTGCTAGCTTGCGGAACAACACGGCGTATCTTTTTGGTGATTCGCCGCTTTTGCGCGACCAGTTAAGGATTGATTTGCTTGTTTCAGAGTATGAGCACCTTAATTACGACCTTGACTTTGACGGTCCGGGCCGTTTCATCCTGCATGTCAAGGATGGAGTGACCGCAGGCGAAGATGCGTCATCAACACAGTTGATTAACCAGTCTGGCGGCGCGCAGGCCAGAAGGAACGACAAAGCGCTGTCTGAAGCGACCAGAATCGCTAAACAGATAAAAGAATCAAGCTCTGATGCCGTTATAGCGCTGTCAAATGCGTTTGACAAGGAAATTACGCACCTTCCGAGAGTCACAAAATCGACTGATGACTTCTTCCGCGAGTGGATTCGCAATGAAGGCGTGATTTTAGCGCAGGATATTGGTATTTCGCCTGCTCTGTTGGAGTTGGGCGACATTTCTGGCAATGTGTCTATGGAAAAAATCATAGATAATGCTGTAACCAACACCATTATCCCCATCAGAGACAACTATGCGCCGCAGTTCTCTGACTTAATCGCAGGAGTTGTTGGAGTTCCGAAGGTTTACTTTGACGATTACAAGTTGGCGCAGGTCGAAAATGTTAATAATGTGCGTCAGAAGGTTGCGAACATGATTCGTGATATCTCTGTGGCACAGAAAAACGCTCCGTCACCAGACAAGGAAGAGCTGTCAGAGATGTTGACAGACTATCTGATGAACTCCTTGACCGATGAAGCAGGGCGTATAGCAGAACTTAATGACAAACGGTAATTAAAAAAGAGAGGAGAATTACCATGGCAGACATTAGCGAAATTTTAAGGAAAGCAGAATCGGTAGAGCCTATCGCTGAAATGGGCGGCAGACAAATCATGAGTTTTGACGACCAGATGTCCTTGGCTACCAAAGAGAACATGGAATCCATGACCAACAAGGCTATGGGCAAGAAGGGCGGCGATTTAGGCGGTATTAAATGGAATCCAGACGGAACGCTTGCTAGAACAAAGGGCAATGTGGCTTCAGTGAACATGGATTCGTTCTATAATAACCGATTCAGAAAGCTGAAGAACAAATACTATGTTGTCACTGACAAACTGGCGATTGCAGGATTGCGTGACAACAAAGTTCCGTATCCGCACATCGAAGCGTATGTGATTGGAGAGAATGACGGAAAGATTGTCTGCGAGAAAAAGGTGACTATCAGCGACAAGGAGTTTGTTGCCGATTACACACATAGATTAGACCATGCTTCTATGAAGATGGTGCTCAACGCAATCTCTGAATTTGATGTTGAGAAGGAAACCGAGAGTTTAGCATTTTAGAGGAAAGGAGTATGGCGATGCTGAAAGTTAGCTATTCCGTAAAGATTTACCTGTGCGACACCGACATCACTTTTGATGATGCCACTAAAGAGGGCGCAGGTACAGCCGCTTACAATGCTGTCTGGAATGGTCACGATGTCAAGATTGTCGATTACAGCGGCAAGGACTACTACATTCGCTATGGCGCTATCTGCTATGCAGAGATTACCAAGACAGCAAGCACGGTCAGCGTACAGGACGATACTTGTCCGTCTGGCGACGAAAGCGAGTAAACCATGATAGTTTACAAGAGCGTGAAGGAAATGCGCTCCGTCAATAGTGGTAAGGTTGGTTATTTTGAATTAGACGAGACGAAAGGGAAGAACTATTTTAAGCTGTACGACCTCGTAAAGTCTCCCCAGACAAAGCTGATTCAGACAACCGACAAAGCCTACCAGTATGTGACGCTCAAGCCGAATAAGCACTACAAACTGCTTTCCGACGAAATGATGGAGCAAATTTCTGAAAAGTTCAAAGAAAAAGTCAAGTATTCTGACTCTTTAGAAAGAACTCTGAAAGATGCAGGCATGGAATACGAGGTCGTCAAGTGCCGTACCTGCGGTGGCAGGGTCAAGAAGTTGGAATACAAAACGGTGGAGGTTGTTCATGGACTTAATCAAAGAAAGAGAGAAACGAACACTCCGTCGGAAGATAGCAAAGAGTAAGTTTGACAACATGATTACCCTCTCTGCGGATGCCGATAACGGTATCCGTCTTTTAGACGAGGGAACGGTTGTCACCGCCGAAGGCGATGTCTGGTTTTACATCGAAAAGGGTGCGTTGGAGCGGTATCTGAACACGATTGATGATGACTTTGAGGGTTATATCAAGTATGGTCATGTAGATTTCGCCAATGCGCCTATTTTGTTGGGTTCTTTCAAAAAATCAGACTTTACTTTGGTTGATATTGGTGACGGAAGAAAATCGCTGTATGTCAAGCCGACATTCTTTGACACTTACACCTTGAAAGACATTCAAGCCATGCCGTTTGATATTGGCGTGAGCGTAGAGATGAATGTTGCTAAAGATGAAGAAGCGACAGAGAAGTTGGGCTTTGATGTGGTCAGCGACCTTTTCATATCTGGCTTTGCTGTTGTCGGTGACGCAGGCAATGTCAACTCTTCCGGCGTAAAACTAGGAGGTAGCAAATTGGATTTGAAAGCGATTACCAAGGCGCTCGAAGAACAGAGCGAACTTGACCTTGCCGCATTACAGGATGCGCTTGGTGAAGAGGCCGAAGAGGTCGAAACCGAGGAGACCGCCGAAGCTACGGAAGAAGTAGCCGAGGAATCCGAGGAGGCAACCGAAGAAGTCGAAGAAGCGACGGAAGAGGTTGCGGAGGAAGCGGAAACCGAGGAAGAAGCAGAACCGTCTATGGACGAGGTTCTTGCTAGTGTTACTGAACTGACCAATAAGGTTGAAGCTCTTGAGAAAGAGAACGAGGAGCTTAAAGGTCAGATTGAGAAGCTGACGGCAGACAAGGAAGAAGTTTCCATGAAGCTGTCGGCAAAAGAAGGGGAAATTTCCGATTTCCTCAAAGCGTTTAGTGGTCTGAAGCTGAATGTTTCTGACCCCGAAGAGAAACCCGAAAGTAAGCAGATGTCCATTGCAATGGACGGTATAGGAGAATAATTATGGATATGACATTAGAAATGCTTGACAAAGCGTCAGTCGATTCTGTCAAGCTCGCAGGCAAGTTCTCCGACATTATCGGAGATTGCTGTGGTGCAGAAGTCAATCTTCGCACACAGCTCATTGACAACTTTCCGCTCGTAGCATGGCTTCTTGGAACATCTATGTCGAACTATATTCGTCAGAACATGTTTCGTGAGGGCCGTTGCGGAATGTTTAAGGACAACGATGGCAAGTGGACTCTGAAAGTTCCGGGTTCGCTGTGGTCTGTTCCTGCAACATCTTCTGCTGAAGAGTGTTGCTTCGTTCCGTTTGAGTTTGATAAGTGCGCAGGCACAGTTCCGCTGAACCTGCTCTGCCTCAAGGATTGCGAGAGCATCGAGGACGAACTGGTTGGCTACAACCTTCGCTCTCGTACTGTCGAGGGTCTTGCGTATGCAGGAGATACAGAGGACGAGGTTCGCAGACGCATTGCTCGTCTGTCGTTTGCGTTCTATCAGGCCTACAACGCCATCTACGGACATGATGATACATTCGTAGAGGGTGACGGAACTTCCGTACCGCTCAAGCCGTTCCACGGTCTTGCGCAGGTCATGGACAATCCTGCTGTTGTGGCTATCGAGGGTGGAGACATCTTCTCCGCGTTTGAGTCTCTTGGATGCCGCGCCAGAATCATCGGTGGCGATTATGTTGTCGCTGTCAACCCGATTATTTATCAGTCGATTGAGGCGGCTATTCAGCCGAACCAGTTTAACGCTTATCCGAGCGGTTGGACGAAGGTCAATGGCGAGCTTCGTTACAACGGCTATCGCTTCATCGAAGACAGGCTTGTGCCTGTTGACATGGAGGCAGGAACAGGTGAGGCGTGGGTGCTGTCTGGCGATGTTGTTGGTCTGTACATGATGGATAACATCTTTGCTACTGACCGCTTCATCCGTCGCATCGACAATGTTGAGACTCTTGAGAACGGTTGCGCATCCAAGTGTGATTACTACTACAACATGGGCGCGGCCTTCAACTCCAACGCCGCGAAGCTGATGAAGATTGTTGACATCCCGATTTCTGGTGCTTGCGCATCTGGTATTGGTGATTTGGCAGGACTTATTACTCCGAATACGCTTGTTCCCACGATTGGTTAAATAAATGATTGCAGGTATTACAGAACAGTTAAGTGAATATTGCGAGTGCGTTGGCGATGTCGAGGAGCGAGATGTAAAGGAAATCATCGACTTGATTTCCATGTACACCTGTTGGACTACCGAGCCATGCGATACTTTTCTGTTTGGAGAGCGAAGGGAGGTCGAGGACCTTCCTTCGTGTCTCGATTGTGAGTATGAGTTCGAGCCGTTCTACCATCCTTTTGATGAAGACAGCTTCGAGTTTACAGTCACTCACCAGAACGGCATGGAGATTGAAGCCACGGTTGTTGATTATGTCTACAATCCGTCTACAGGCAAGTTTCTTGTTGATGTAGATTTGCCAAGTTGCAAATGCGTACAGCCCAAATGCTCTCCCTGCGAGGATAAATACACTTTGAGTGTTGTCTACAAAGCAGGATATGAGGTATTGCCAGACTGTCTGTTGCCTGTGTTCTGCAATCTCTTGGATGTTATTCAAGCGAAGAACGAGTGTGATTGCGAAACAGAGTGCGGCTGTGGCAACGGAGAGCAAGATATTAAGTATGCCACCGGTGATGTTGTCACGGCGGCGCTTGAAACTGACCTCGGCAAAGCACTGGTCGAACAGTACAAACGCCAGTTAGCACTCATTTCACTTTGCGAAGAACATTCAATGTGGGGAATTGTAGTATGAGGTTGAAATTCAAAGGTATTAAGCGTGAAACGAAGAGCAGAGGATGCGGTTGCCACGGACGACGAAGAAGTGGCGCTCGCATCGCTACTATTAAACCGTTTCACTTACCTAGCGGAGCAACGGTTGTTTTCAGAATAGGGAAAGCGCAAAACATCTCCGACTCTGATGCGGAGTTCTTGTTGCGCGAGTTTCCTACAGCGTTTGAACAGGTATGATAGGAAGCATTAAAAACGAGGGCATAGCCGCTCTGGAAGAAGATTTTTCAGAAGTAGCAAGCAAGGCAAAGAGCTACATGCAAGCCAGAGTAAACGCTACCTGCACAGAGGGATTTGCAACAGGAAAGCTCGAATCTTCCATAGTGAATGAGAGAGTTGCAAAGTGGCACTGGCAGGTAGGAAGTCATTTAGACTATGCGTCCTATGTAAATAATGGTCGTGGTTTTGAGTTCCCAAGGAACAGAATCAGTGGTCGCCTGTACCTAAAAGGGCTTGACTTCTGGATGCCTCCGGGCTTCCCTGTCTGGCCAATGAAGGGCAAGGAATTTATAGAAAGCACAAAGCAATACATAGAAGATATAGTGCTTTACTGAAAACATCCATTTATTTAGGAGGTTTCACATGGACAAAGAAAAAGAGACCAAGGTTGAAGCCGAAGTTAAGGAAGAGCCTGTCAAGGAAGAGCCGAAGAAGGCTGAACCAAAGAAGAAGGCTTCTCCGAAAAAGGCTGAACCGAAGGCCGATAAAAAATCCTTTGTTGAGCGCAAGCTGAAAGCAATCAACTCCATGAGTAATGCGTTTTTAGCCAAGGCGCAGGCAGAGCGATTGATGTCAAGGAGGTAATGACATGGCAAGATGTAAAACAGCAGTTCTTCTGCACAAAATCGGTGTGCCGCAGATTGATGACTTTCTCGAAGTCACATTTTCGCTGTACGCCGATGTAACAAACTGTGTGTCTATCAACACACGCGACTATACTGCTATCAGTAAGTTGGACCGTTATGCTATGTATGACCGCCCCGAAAATCGTTACGATTGCTACGGCGGTTTCTGCCATACTACTGGTACTCTGTATGTCGCAGAGGATAGCGATGCCACTAGCGCTACATTCTACAAAGCGTTTGACGCTACCGAGTATGCGAGTGGTGTTATCACTCTTTATGTAAAGGAAGAGACCGTCGCAAGTGGCGACGCGGCGGTTGTGTCGATTTCTGACGCTTCCACATTCGCTAACGCTGATGTTTACAATATCACTCTTGGCGCGGCAGGAACAGACGGTTATGTGCCTGTCCTCGTTGACCTTACCGCTACTCCCGATGATACAGAGGGTACTGGTTGGGAAGCGTCCAACGCAGGTCTGTACATTAAGGTCGGCGTTGTGAACGGAAGCACAGCCAAAGAGTTCGGCGTTTCTACTATCACTTTCTACAAGAGTCTGTACGACCTTGCGCAGAACGCTATTGTAAAGATTGGCTGTCTGTCTGAAGTAGGCGGCACATTCGATGTTGGCGCTCTGGAAGAGACCTGTCTCACGAGTGGTTATGACAAGAACGGTCTCAACAGTGGTATCGAGCGCACCATCACAGGCAAAAAGATGACATCTAACTACTGGATGCTCAATCCGCTCGCAGGAATGAACCGCTTTGCAGGCGATGTGGATTCTACTGAAGGTTTCCGCGTTGAGACCGTCAAGAAGACCATTGATGCTGATGGTACGGTTGTTATCGCTGATATGGCTGATGATTGCGACTTCATTGGCGCGCAGATTGACGACAAGTGCGTCACTCCTACCGCTGATATGCTTTATCGCATCCAGTCTCCTGTTGAAGTAGAGCTTGGCTACGACCAGTTCCAAGTTCTCCCGACAGATAACGCACATACTTTCCGCTTCAACACAGCCCTTGCAGGCAAGGATGTTCTTATCACCTATCCGCAGGTTGTTGAGCTGAAAGAGCGCGTCGTCGGAAGTAAGGACAACATTGGCGAAGTTCGCGTCAAGATGTCCTATCCGTGGAAGTATGACGATGGCACAGAGGAGATTCATACCTTCAATAATGTGCTGATTACTTCCTTCCCTGCTTCCATTACGAATGAGGAGAGCGAGTTTACCTTTACCGTCACCATCTTCCCCGATGCTGATGGCAACTGGTTTACTGTACAGAGAGTGCTTGCGTAAGTAGCACATAAGAGGGGCAGGGTTCACCACCTTGCCCCTTTATTTACGAGAGGAGATAAAAATGAGACAAGAAGAATTGCTCGATATTTACGAGAATATGGAACAGGGGATAGACAATGCTAAAGAGTCTCCCACTCCGTATCCTATTGTCAAAGACGAAAAATTATCTGTAATTGGCGACGCAAACGAAACTCAACTCAACAAGCATGACTTTACAATAGTCTTCAGACTCCCAGAGGGCGTTTCTGACGGAAAGAAAGTGGATGGCGGTGTACTTAAAGAGGTTGAGTACAAAAATGTCTTCATATCGCCCAGACAAAGCGGTAAGGTGGTTGCATCTTTATGCCGTATGCTTCCGTTTTTCAGAAAGATTATTGAAACGGCTGATGGAAAAGAAGGTGTTTCTTACACAAGAGATGAAGTTGTTGAAATGCTCGCAGAGTTTGGAGACGAGTTTATTGATTACATGTATGACCTTGTTGCCAAAACTCTGAAGATTGATGATGCTCTGATTGATTATATGCTTCCAGAGTCAGCCATGACCGCAACGGTAAAAATCATTCAGAATTACCCCGAAATCGTAAACGAGGCCGAGGCTTTTTTCTCATAATTTGCGACGATGATGGTTCTCCCGAAAGAGAAGCCACACTCGCCGCAAAATTAACTTTATACACATCCATGGCTCACTATGTCGGGAAGGTTTTGCATGTCCGACCTAGTGAGATTTTAGATACATGGGGTTGCGCAGAACTGTTAGTTGCTTACGGCGAGTATGCCAACGAAGCGTCTGCGGAGTCCTATGAGATATGGAAGTCGGGAGACCATAAGGGCAAACGCCCCGACAAATACCATGTTGAGTTCTATGCTTTAGAGGATTTGCAGGATGGCTGAAATACTCCTACACATAAATGCTGATAATATAGAAGAAATACAAAAGCGGTTAGAGAATCTTGAAAAATCCGCATCTAGAATCGAGAAATCCATCAACGGCATGAAATTCTCTGGTTCTGCGACCAGAGGCATGTCTAGCCTAGAGACACAGGCCGTCCGAGTCGAAAGAGCGTTCCGAAACGCAGGCCAAGCCATTTCCGCAATAGGCGGTGGATTGCAGGGTCTAGGCAATGCTTTTGGAGGCAAGGTAGTTGGAACAATTAAAACAATGACTACCGCTTTTGCAACCATGGGCCTTTATGGAGCGGCGCAAGGCACAGTACAGCGTTATGACACTATGCGCATATTCCCTAAACAGATGGCTCTTCTCGGCTTCTCTGCCGACCAATCGGCTAAAGCTGTAAATAATTTGGAGCAATCAGTTCTTGGTTTGCCTACTGGCCTTGATGAAATCGTTGAATCTGCACGACAGTACATCACCATTACAGGAAAACTTAAAAAAGGCACTGACATTGCCATTGCCGCAAATAACGCTCTTTTAGCAGGCGGCGGCGATGCACAGCAGAGGACTTGGGGTCAGAGGCAGATTCGAGACTTGCTTGCCGCAGGCAAACTCCGTTCACAAGAATGGGAATCCTTAATTAAGGCGCTCGGTCCGGGTCTGAAGGACATCGGCAACGCTATGGGTTATAAAGACTTCGGCAAATTCCGTAGCGAATTGAAAGAGAATAAGATAGCCGCCAAAGATTTCATCAATGCACTGATTGATGTTGGAACAGGCCAAGGAGTTCTCGCAAAAAGGGCAGAGCTTTTCAAAGATACTCTTTCTGCCGCAGGCAAGAATATCAAAAACGCTTTACAGAAACTAGGAGCAGAAGGTATTGACGCTTTAGACAATGTCCTTCGGCAAAAAACTGGAAAAGGCGTTGTTGACAATATTGTGCAGATTTCCGATGGAATTAAGAAAAGCCTTATACCTGCACTAAAAGGTTGGATAAGCGACAATGCGGATGGCATTATCGCATTTTTCGACAGACTAAAGAATTACGATTGGGCAGGGCTGATTGGCAAAGTCGGAAGCGGACTTGCCAAGTATTATGATGTTCTGACAAAGTTCTTCTCTTTATTTAGCCCTAAATTCATTGGCTCTATGGCTGTATGGGCAGGTCCGATAGGAAGAGTCCTTCAGTTCGCAGGTGGAGCGCTCGCAGGAGTAGGTAAGATTGCGGCTACAGTAATCCGAATTTTCGGAAAAGGAAGAGCAATAGAAGCCGCCGCAGACGGCGCAAAGCACTTCACTAGGCTTACCACATCTTTGAGCGGTGCTTTCAAGGGTCTTGCCCTTACCGCAGGAATTACAGGCGAAATAGCCTTAATTGGAGGCGTTATCTATGAATACGCCAAGATTGTCCAAGCCATAAGCAAGATGGACTACGGTCCGAACTTCAAGAAGAATATACAAGCTGTTGGAGACCTAGGCTCGTATGCTTTGATTCTTGCAGGTTCTCTATCCACTATACTCGGAGGCCTTTCCACGATACCGGGGTTCGGAGCGGCGGCTACGGCAGGAGGAATCTTAACTGGTGGACTCGTCGCTCTTGTCGGAGAAATAGGATTAGTCATTAAGGAATATGTTGATATTCTTGCTTCCGTAGGTAGAATTACCCTTCCTTCAAAGAACAAGATAAGCAACATAGGCTCATTATTGGCTTCTCTAAACGATGAAGTATTTGACAATGTAAAGAAGATTCCTGACAGCAAAGTAAGGTCTTTAGAAAATGTCAACGAATCAGTTGGCTATATCAAAGACATCGCAGAACAACTAAAGGCTGTCGTTTCTGTTGGCTCTGTCGGTAATATATCCGCAAGAATGCAGAATATCTTGGACAGTGTCGATGTTATCTTCAAACGCAACTTCTCCAAAGATGACGAGCGTGAAGCGAAACGAGCCAAGAATGTTCTAAAGCCATTGTCCGAAGCCGTCAGTTCCGTTCAGTCCATCGGAACGATGATGGCGCAGTTAAGAGAGAGTATCAAAGAACTGTTCAAGAACGGCACGGAAACTCGGTTAGTAAATCTCACGAAACGAGTCGGCATGATTATGGACTCTGTTGACGAGATACTTAAACCGTTCCGTAAGGGCGTTGACGAATACTCCGATGCGGCGGCTCAAACGAAGAACATTTCAAACGCCGTTGCAAATATCGGTTCTGCCGTAACTACTCTTTATAATGTAAGAGAACAGCTTAAAAAACTTGTCAAGAAAAATGATAATGGTGAACTCTATACCAAGTACCCAGAGAGAATCAAGGTTCTTGTAAAGGGCGTTCTCGGTGCGTTTGACGAGTCTCAATTAGAACTGCGCACGAGAGAGCGTCAGAGACAAATGGACAACGCCAAGCGTGTTGCAGAAACAGTAACATCTGTTGCCACGATTGCAGGACAGCTTTCCGATTCATACGACAAGTTCAAGAAGTTGTTGCCAAAAGAATTTCTTACAGGTTATATGAGGGGTGAGGTCAAACACAGAAGCGGAAAAACTCGTGAGAACAGTCCTATCGGCAGACTGGCTCAACGCATTTCTACCGTCATCACGGAACTTAATGATGCGTTCAAGGATATACCAGATGATATTGATGCGAGTGGAGATGTAGCTGAAAAACTTGGAGCATTAAAATCCAACATTGACTTCATTCCGCAAATCGTTGACAAGCTGAAAGAGGTCAAGGGTCTCAAGAAAGACCTTAAAGTTCCTGCTAAAGATGGAGCGCAATGGGATTTCGGAGTTCGGTTAAAGAACCTTATCACAGGAATCACCACCGCTTTCAGCGAAACGGCAAACGCCGACTTCACCAACCTTGGTTCAAACGCCGAGCAGGTATATAACGCTGTCGGCCATCTGAAAAAGACCTGCGACAGACTGATTAAGATTAAAGGCATAATCAAAGAGAACTTCAAGTTTGACGAGAACGGAGAGTGGACTCTTGGCAAGAAACTGGGAAGCATTATGTCTGGTCTCACAGGAGCGTTCACACAAGCCAATGCTCTTACAGGCGAGGGCGGTGGAACGGTAGGAAAACTTGGTACTGTTGCTCCGTATCTTGAAGCTATTGCATCGCAGTTGGAAGCCTTGGCAAAACACGCCAAGAGTGCTAAAGGTAGCCTTCCGCAAGTACAGTCTGGCATTACTGGAATTGGTGAAGCCGCCAAGAAGTTCAATGGACAGTTCCGTGAACTGGCAAGCAACTTCGGCAAGATGAAGAGCAATATTGACGGACTCGGCGGCAAGGCATCTGCGGCGGCGTTAGGCGTTACTATTCTTGGTGCTTCGGCAGGATTAGCCGCAGGTCCGATGAGCAGAGCGGCATCTGCGGCTGAACGGCTTGCTTCTGCTATTAACAGCATACCAAATAATAAGACGGTCAATGTTTCCACAACTGGAAATACAGGCGGTGGCGTAGGAAGTTTCTTCAAGAATTTATTTGGAGGACACTCTTATACTGGTGGTCAAGTCCACGGTCCGGGTGGCATAGACAATGTACCGATGTGGCTGACAAACGGCGAGTATGTCATGCGAAACAAAGCCGTCAATGCTTTCGGCACACACTTTATGAACCGTATCAATGCTATGGACTATGAGGGTGCGCTTCGTGCCTTGTCAATCAGAGCAGGCGCAGGCATGAGACACGGCGGTTTGGTAACTAACAACTACACAAGGGATAATCACGCTAATGTGACATTCAACATAAGCAGAGCATCACAGGGTTACTCACAGCGCAGAGCGAACCGATGGGCGAGGGCATTAAGTTGAACTACGAGAAGAAGTACATACAATACAATGATTTAGTCTTTGACGGATATGAAATGCTTGGGGAATATGACGCTCCAAGCATTTCATTCAAGACAAATCCACAGCCTTATTCCTTTAGGAACGGCTCATATCTTCCGTTCAAACAGCCTACATTCCTTGCGGAAGAGTTTGAAGTATCTCTCACATTGCATCTAAAGGAAAAGAAGCTACCATGCGAAGCGAGACCGTTCTACCGACAATTTGTTGTAGAGCAGTTAAGCAAGCATGGGAAGCTGTGGGCGGTACAGGGTAAGGAACTGTTATGGGCGTATGCCACCGTCACCAACTACGGCGAGGTCATTGAAAGATTAAACGGTCAGCTAACCATTGATGTTGACTTCCTTATCTACGAAGGTGTATGGCACAAAGCCGATAAGCAAAAGACATTCCTGCACCCTTATGACCTGTGTACTTTTATGGAGTGTTACGACTACAAGGAATATCAGCCTTGCCGTGACGCAGAGGTTTACAACGAGTGCTGTGACTGTCTTGTAGAGATACCGAGACCAGAGAACGACAGGTATTGTTGCGAGTGCGATTGTGATGCCGTCACCAAGGATATGGCTTTGTGCTATCACTTGGACGAACTGGAAGATGTGTATAAATATTGTAGCAACTTCGGTTTCCGAGTGATTTACGACTGCGAAGCCGCAGAACGGTTCTTCGGAACGATGGGGCAGAAGCTATGCACCGATAACTGTAGCAACGGAACGCTTGCAGGCAGAGTTTACGCAGAAACAGACATACCGACAGACGGCGTTTCCATTGTTTTGGTCGGCAAAATGCACAATCCGTATGTTGAGATAAACGGCAATGGCAACTGGATTGCAGGAGACTATGACGGAACGCTTCGCATCATGCCAAACGGCGATGTTTTCTATGAGAACGGTTGTAAATGCGATGACCCCTTGCCACCCGATGTATGGCAGATAACACCGGGCATGAATTACGGTTGGAAAGTGCTTCCGAGGTATAACCGAGTAGTAGTCAATTTAGGTGCGTGTTGTGGTAAAGCGTGTGCCTATTTCAACATAGATAACTTAACGATTTAGGAGGAAAAGATATGAGTCAGCAAAGCTGTACAGCTTGTAACGATTTACGAGAGTACGCACCAGAGTTTGTTGTCAACGGCGTTACTGATGATGTATGTAGCCACCTTGCGAACAACGAGGGTTTGAGTGGCGCAGACGACCATACCAACTGTGACGATTTGCATGATGTCAACGATTGCTTGATTGGCAACATGGACGATGAAGTTGAGGGGTTTGAGGTATGTGACTGGAAAGACTTTATGCACCAGTACATTCCGAACAACTACGAAACGCTTAAAGCTATGATTTGCTCTATGTGCGGTCTGTGGTGCAGTTTGACGAAACTGGTAGATGCCTTGCAGAACGCCGCAAGTTTCACGCCTACGCAGAAGTTCCTGCGCAGTAGTGATGCTCATACAAGTGCGTATTGGGAAGCATCTAATGTCACAGAAACCATTTCGCTCAATGATGCTAATTCAAGCACCAACCAAGGCACTTTCTATGCTCCGAATGACGGCGTAGCTATCGTTACATTTTGTTTTGCGCTTCGCACGAACAATGACAATGATAAGGTTGGTTTCCATATCTTCGGGTACAACTCAAATGAAACACCCGACGATGCAATGCGCATCAAGAGGTCAGTACATACGACAACGCACGAGAGAGAGGGCGCAAAGAACTTCTCTACGGCTGTCAAGATGCCGAAGGGAACATACTTAAATCTTCGTTGCATACCGTCTTACAGTATGCCGGACGGAAACCCCTCAAGCGCAGATGTGAGACTTCATCAGATTTGTATTACATTCATTCCGACATTTGAACTGTCCATTGACCCGATTGGGGATTGCTAATGCACTATAAAATCTACTACAAGGACAACTTAATATACCAAGGCACGGAACTGTTATCCGATATTTCATGGGATAACGAACTGATGTACACGCCTACCTTGTCCTTGACATTCCCCATTACACTCTTGGAGTACATGAAAGAGTTTGGACATATCAAACTCTATGTGAACGACAAGGTGTTTTGGGGAATTATAGTAGATATTGATGTCAACAAGGAAGATGAAACGGTAGAGGTTTCCTTGAACCACATCGTTCACGAATGGACTTTCCGTGAGATTTCCGTGAACAACGCTATCAAGGAAAAGAATATCAATATCATCTACGAGAAAAAGGTCACGGAAACAGTTACCACTACCGAGAAGAAGCGTATCAATAAGGCGATTAAGTGGTATCAAGACCACATGGGTAAGGTTACTTACTCAATGACGCATCGATATGGGCCGAAGTCTTACGATTGCTCTTCTGCCCTGTACACCGCCTTGAGTTACGCAGGCGTGTTTGCCACAGGCAAGATGGGATACACCGGAACGGTTGCGAAAGACCTCAAGGCTAAAGGTTGGAAGAAAACGACATCACCTGTCAAGGGTGATGTTTTCGTTTTCACCGCAGGCGAGGGTGGTCACGAGTATGGACATACAGGTATGTTCATTAACCAAACGCAGATTATACATTGCAATGGTGCGGCTAACGGTATTTCCATAAATACTTTCAACTATCCTTACGCTGACATCTACCATGACCCGAAGCAGAAGGAAAACCCGACTCATACAGAGACCAAGGAGAAGATAGAGCAAATCGACCCCGAAGTTATCGACCAGATAGAGCATATCTACGAGGACGACAACTTTGCATACCCCGGTTGGGATATTGATTATTCAACTAAAGCCGCCAACACCAAAATTGACTATGTGTACTCACGGCAGAATAAACTGGACGCTCTGACCAAGACCTGCGAACTGACACCCGATTTATTCTGGCGTGTTGGTTTTACTGATGAGAAGAAGATAGAACTTTCCGAGTTCGGAGATAAGAAGCCATATATCATTTCTATCAAGCCGAGCGGCAAGACAAATATTCGCATCATTACCGAACCGCAGATTGACTATGACTTTGAGAACATAATCAATGTAGCATCTATCTACTCGGCGAAGTCCGATAGCGGTATGAGTTCTCTGACCATGCGAGAGGTCTATAACGATACTTCCTTGCAGGACGATGGCTTCCCTGTCATCATCTTGAAACCGAATGTCAACAACGAGCGTGACTACTCTAATTACATCGCACAGCCGAAAGCGGTTGCTCCGAACAACGAGTTAGAGTATGCGGTCATTGACCTTGAGGGCGTTGCCGAAGCAGGCGGTTACTTGGTTGAATCATCGTTTGCGTTCAACGACATCTCACCGTTTGCGGTGGACAACGAGGACGGCAAGACAACCAAAATAACCGACAAGGACAGAGTTCTTGCGGCTAAACAGGCGTATGCGGCGGCTATGAAGAAGCTGAAAGCGTCCAGATGCAAGTACAGCATTGAACTCACAACAGAAGAATTGCCTGTTGATGTTAATGTCGGAGATAAGGTCAGATTCGTTTATGATAATAATTTATTCATCTTGGAGTCATGCTCAAACTACATGAAGAAGATACTATCCTATGACGACTACTTCTATGTTACAAAGATAGGTTACGAGATAGACGAAATAGGAGCAGAGGTTGACACCATTACTCTTTCAAAAGAACTTGTTATAGATAGAGAGGAACTTAATGAGAAATGATGCTGTGGCTACCATTTCAGATGTGGAATTGGTAGCCGAAAAAACTTATCACAACTCAAAAAAGATAAGCCAAAACGACAGACAGCGCAGAGACGAGTTCGTTGACCTTTATGGCATAGAGTTTTCAAGAAATAGCGACAATGAGAATAAGGCTGTTTTCCATGTGTCTGTATCTGGCGATGCGGCATACATGGAGAGGTTTCAGTTCAAGATTGTCATTGAGGGTTTCCAGTCAACAGCAGGCTCGGAGACTACAGGAACTTCCGTTAAGGAAAATCCAGACACCGTTTCTGGCGATACGCTTGTATTAAAGGACACCTTGACTCCGAACCCTCATAAACACAATATTGTTCCGGGAACTGCGACAATACCAGTCACCACATCGAACTTCCAAGTTTGGTGTGAGGGTCAAAATATAACCTCAAACCTAATGGCGCAATGTGTTGAGCATGGTTGGGATTGGTTTGACGGAGAAGGCGTTTTCCCCTCAAAAGACCTTGAACAGTCATTCGATTTGATTGAAGTGGCAAGCGATTTTGAAGCGGATAACAAACCAGACATTGCATCCAAAATATTACAGCAAGGTTGGAAGCCTATCACATTGAAAGCGGATGCGCCGTTTTATGCCACCATGGTATTGTACCTAAAGTATCAGCACATGAACAGGTAGAGTTAGGGCAGGGCGTGGCGGCTCTCTCCTCTCGGCTGTTGCGCCCTGTCGTGCCTCTAAAGGAGTTGTATGAGAAAAGAATATTTAGAATATACATTGGAACATCCCGAAGAAATGGTAGGCGTTCTTACGCTCCTACAGCGTTCTGACAGGATTCAAATGGAAAGAGACGAGAGAATTAAACGGAAACTTGCGTTGATTCAGTTGTGCAGAGAGGAGATTGAGAGGAATGAAGCACATAACAAACGGAGTTGACGGCATAGCAGAGGACATGATTAGGTCGATAGTTCAGCTATCATGTTCCGAACTACACCAGAAAACGCTTTACGAGAAGTACACAGCAGAACTGGAAAACGGTCTGATTGACACAGAGAAGCAAGAAGTCGTTGACAAGCAGATTGAGAAAATCGGGGAAGCGTTAGAGGACTTGAATGAGTTGGCACAGCTACGGAGAAGAGCGATGCTGACTCTTTTCAATTTATACGATGGCGACAAATCCTACTGGTGTCAAATCAAACATCTGGGAGCGGCGGCATACTGCCTTATGGAGTGCTATCTTGCTTCTGACGATGACGCAGAGATACTGACATTAGCCATGGACGCAAACAGGGCGTTCACAAGAGCCATTTCTCACTTCATTGGTGTAGAGATAACCGATTGTGCGGCTTGCTTATCAGATTTATTGAAAGGTGAAAAATGAGTTATTCAATTAACGGAACAACCATAACCATGACACGAGGAGATACATTCAAGGCTACTATCACTCTGATGAAAGATGATGTAGTTTACACGCCTGTCGAGGGTGACAAGATACGCTTTGCGGTCAAGCACACGACTATGTTTTGTGACAAGGGCGAGTATGTAGATACCGAGCCGTTGATTTTGAAAGATGTTCCCATTGATACAATGACGCTTACTCTTGACCCAGAAGATACCAAGAGTTTTGAGTTCGGGAAGTATGTGTACGATATGGAAATCACTTTCGCTGACGGAACGGTAGATACATTCATTACGGCTTCTCCGTTTATCTTGAAGCCAGAGGTACACTAATGCTTTGCGGTGAAGCGTCAGCAACGGCGCACTTGGAAGCCACTCTGTCTGGAGAGAGTCAGATAAGCGGTGTATTACAGGGTGTCGGTTCATTAGTTGGTGCTATCACAGTCGGTAAATGCTCTGACATAGAAGTGTACACAGGCAGTTACGAGGTAACGCCTACACAGTCAGAACAGACTTTACAGACAAGAGACAAGCTGATGAACGACAATGTACGAGTTTTACCGATTCCTTCTAATTACGGATTGATTACTTGGAACGGCTCGGTACTTACAGTTTCATAATTAGGAGGATAAAATGGCGCAGAATGTAATTATTAACGGCGTTACTTACGGCAATGTACCCGAAGTAGACATACCGAAACAGGGCGGTGGAACGGCAAAGTTCTTTGACACTTCAAGCGCAGACGCAACAGCGGCGTTTATTCTAAACGGAAAGAAAGCATACAACGCATCGGGAGAGATTACAGGCAATATGCCTATGAACGGTGGCATGACCAACACTATCGGCACGAAAGACGGTACGGTTGTAGTTCCCGAAGGGTACACCTACGGTGGCACTATCAGCTTGACGAATGTTGCCGACTGTGTATCTGCGAACATCTTATCTGGCAAGAGTATTCTCGGCGTTTCTGGCTCTCTCACCGTTCCTACCGTATCGCAGGACAGCACGACAAAGATTCTTTCGATTAGTTGAGAGGTGAACTATGGCGCAGGATATAACCTTACTCGGCGCACAATATGAAGATGTACCCGGAGTCACATTGCCAAAAACAGGCGGTGGTGATGCGACATTCTATGATGTCACCGACACGACAGCCACAGCAGAAGATGTGGCAAGCGGTAAGGTGTTTGTCAGTTCGACAGGTTCTATCACTATCGGAACAGGAGATTTCACTATGTTTTTAGCGGCTTATGGCAAATCGACTTACGCAGAAGTTTTGGCGGCTTACAAAGCCAATCAGATTGTGTATGCAAGAGCATCGTCAAACTCAAACCCTGCGACTGGCAATCAGACAAGAATGGCGTTCATGGCGTATGTCAACAATGAAGCTACCCCGACCGAGTTTGAATTTCAGTATTACAGGTCTGTCAGTAGTCATAGCGACAGTCAGCAAGGCGACCAAGTATATGTTTACAAGTTGAACAGTAGCGGTACATGGTCTGTGACTGTCAGAAGTGCGTTCACCAAGATAGTGGCAGGCACAGGCTTGGCAAGCAGTTACAGTAACGGTGTGCTTACTATCAGTCTGGCAGATTAAACAGGAGGAATAATAATGGCTAAACCTTTTATGTGCGGTGATGAAGTTGCCGTGTATATCCCCGAAGGTGGTTGCGATTGCAACTATACATTACAGAGAGTAGAGGACGAGAATTATGCGTATGCCTACAAGCTGATGCTCAACGGCTCACAGGTAGGTGACTTGATTACCGTTCCGTATGATAAGTATGTCAGCAATGCCATTCTCGCAACCGTCACAGACCCCGAAACTCCGTATGCAGGGGCAGAAATCGGAGATTTATATTTGGATATTTCCTTTATGAATTATCCCGAACACATCTATGTTCCGATGAAGAGTCTTATGAGTGGCGGCTATCAATTTGTTGATGCACTTCCCGATGTCGGAGACTCACGGTATATCTACCTTGTTGATGACGGACATGGTGGCTATGACCGTTATGTGTGGGATTCGACCAATCAAGACTGGATTGATTTAGGTAGTACGGAAATCGACTTGTCGAACTACTACACAAAGACAGAGATTGACGGCATGATTTCCAACATCATGCTCCGTATGTACCCTATCGGCTCTATCTATGTTTCTGTGAACAACACCGACCCCGGTACGATTTTTGGTGGAACATGGGAGCAGATTCAAGACAGATTTCTGTTGGCGGCAGGCTCTACCTACTCGGCAGGTTCTACTGGTGGTGCGGCAACCGTAAAACTTACTGCGGCACAGAGCGGTATCAGAGCGCATAGCCATGGTCATACATTCACGATAGGCCCGGCAGGGCATAGGATTCGTGCCGCCCATGTGCAAGTTCCGGGTACAAGCGGTGCGGCGAGAGCGTTCCCGAATAGTACATCTGGTTATTCAGAAAACACATTTACCGATGGACATACTATCTCTGGTTCTATTTCGCAGAACACAGCCGCAGACGCTACATCGGCGCATACAAATATGCCGCCATACTTGACTGTATATGTATGGAAGAGGACAGCATAATAAATGGCAACCATCAAGCACATACAAACTCCCGATGGAGTAATACATGACATAGGCGCAGGTGGCTCTACAGGGGCGACTGGAGCAACAGGCGCAACAGGAGCAACAGGAGCAACTGGTCCGCAAGGTCCTACAGGCTCTACTGGTGCTACAGGGGCAACTGGCGCAACAGGAGCAACTGGTCCAACTGGTGCTACAGGAGCGACTGGACCTCAAGGAGCGACTGGATGGACAGGTCCGAAGGGTGATACTGGCACAACTGGTGATACTGGTCCAACTGGTGCTACAGGTCCACAGGGAGCGACTGGATGGACTGGTCCTAAAGGCGATACAGGACCTCAAGGCGACACAGGACCTCAAGGCGACACAGGACCGCAGGGAGCGACTGGTTGGACTGGACCTCAAGGAGTACAAGGTCCTCAAGGAGACACAGGACCAAAGGGCGATACAGGTCCTCAAGGTGCTACAGGTTGGACTGGACCTAAAGGCGATACAGGAGACCAAGGACCGAAGGGCGATACAGGAGATAATGGACCTGTTGGCGCAACAGGAGCAACTGGACCTCAAGGAGAAGCAGGACCTACTGGTGCTACTGGACCTACAGGGGCAACTGGACCAAAGGGAGATACTGGCGAACAAGGACCAGTAGGTTCTACTGGACCAAAGGGCGATACAGGCGATACAGGTCCACAAGGAGCAACTGGTTGGACAGGTCCTAAAGGAGATACTGGCGAACAAGGTGCTACTGGCGAAACTGGACCTACTGGAGCAACTGGTTGGACAGGTCCGCAGGGAGAACAAGGTCCTAAAGGCGATACAGGAGAGACAGGTTCTACAGGAGCGACAGGACCTAAAGGTGACACAGGACCAGAAGGAGCAACTGGACCTACTGGTGCTACTGGTCCTGCCGGAACGGTCACTATTGATATGATATATCCTGTAGGGTCTATTTATATGTCTGTCAACTCCACATCTCCGCAAACTCTTTTCGGCGGTGAGTGGGCAGAGATAAATGGTAGATTTCTTGTAGCACAAGGAAGTAACGGAGCGTCCGGCGCAGAAGCACTGAACCTTACGGCAGGTGCGACTGGCGGTTCGTCAACCGTTACTCTTACAGGCGCACAAAGCGGTGTACAGGCTCACACGCATAGTCACACGCTTGCCGTTTCTCCGTCAGCGCATAAGTTGAGATTGGCAGGTGTCGCACTTGGTTCTGGTGGTACATCGAGGAATATACCGAACTCGACAAGTGGAACATCAAACGCAACATTTACAGACACTCACTCACTTACTGGTAGCATTTCTGATGCGACAGCCAAAAATGCGACAACGGCGCACGAGAACAAGCCGCCGTATTTAGCGGTTTATATGTGGAAAAGAACCGCATAATCGAGAGGAAAAACAATGAAAATATTTATAGCTGTTCCTACTTATGAGAACATCTATCCCGACACCTTCAAGGCGATATACGGACTGAACAGGGGCGACCATTGGGTTGTCTTTGATTTTGTCAGAGGGTACGACTGTGCTACTGCGAGAAACTGTATCGGCAGACAAGCGGTAGCCGAAAAATCCGACTATGTTCTCATGGTGGATAACGATGTGACGATACCGGGCGATGCTCTTATCAATCTCCTGTCACATGGAGAAGATGTCGTCCTTGGTTTCTATGCGCATCGTGATAGTGGCAGACCGTATGACGGAGCGACATCGGTATGCAAACTATATCAGCCTAACGGCGAAAAATGGTACAACTATCCGCACGAAAGCCAGTACACCATCGAAGAACTGCGCAAACTTCGTGATAACGGAGAGTATAAAGTTCAGATTCATGGCGGTGGAATGGGTTGTGCGCTTATCAAGACGGAACTGTTTGAGAAGTTAGAGTTTCCGTGGTTTGCGTGGGTCAACTACAAAAACGGAAGAGTTCTTGGAGAAGATTTATACTTTTGCGAACAACTCAAAAAGAACAACATACCAGTATATACCGATACAAGAGTGGCTTGCGGTCACATGATGAGGACTATACAGCAAGTCAAGTAACAAAGGAAGTAACATCATGGAACAAATCACAATAGGACAAATAGTAGCGGCGTTAGCGTTCATCGTTGGTTTCATAGGGAGTGTGAGTTATATCAAAACGCATATACAGAAGTGGATTGCCGATTCTCTCAAAGAACAGTTTGCCAAGGTCGATTCGCAGTTTGACAAGGTTGACGAGCGGATAGACCACCTCGAAAACCACATGGAAGGGATAGATGTTGCTACCTGTAAAAACTTTCTTGTCGCCCGACTATCGGAGATAGAAAAAGGCTCGTACTGGAATGATGTGGAGACTGAACGCTTCTGGGAGCAGTACGAACACTATCGTAAGCATGGCGGCAACACATACATTCAGACAAAAGTAGAGAAACTAAAAGACGAAGGTAAGCTGTAGAAAGAGAGGTTTACATGAGTAATAAGGTTTATGACATTCTGGCTTATATTGGGCGCATCGTTCTTCCTGCCTGTGCCACGCTGTACGGAACACTCGCAGGTATTTGGCAGTTGCCGTATGGAGAAGCGATTGTCGCAACCATTTCTGCCATCGCACTTTTCCTCAACGCTCTGTTGAAGATTCAGTCCAATGGCTATGACCCGACAGGGTTTAATCGTGAAACTTTAGAAGAATTGTCAGATGGGAGAGGAGACGACAATGAGTAATTCTAAACTGGTATCATATACAAGGTGGAGTCCGAATCATTCTGGTAAACGGAATCATAAGATTGACAGGATTTCTCCGCATTGCGTAGTCGGTCAATGCTCTATTGAAACGCTTGGTCAGATTTTCTCCAAGACATCACGACAGGCAAGCTGTCAGTACGGCATTGGCAAGGACGGAAGAATCGGTCAGTATGTCAGCGAGTCAAACCGTTCATGGTGTACATCGTCTGCGGCTAATGACAATCGAGCCGTGACGATTGAGTGCGCTTCCGATACCAAGTCACCGTACAAAATGAATACCAAGGTTATCAATTCTCTTATCAAGCTGTGTGTTGACATCTGCAAGAGGAACGGCAAGACAAAACTGCTTTGGCTCGGCAATAAGTCGAAGTCATTGAACTATGCTCCGAAGTCGAACGAGATGGTTATTACTTGCCATAGGTGGTTTGCGAACAAAAGCTGCCCGGGAGACTTCCTCTACAATAAATTAGGAAGCATCGCTAAAGAGGTCACGAAACAGCTTGGCGGTTCAACGCCTGCTCCAACGCCTGCTCCTGCTCCAAGCAAGTCTTACAAGGTCAAGGTCACGGCTGATGTGCTGAATGTCCGTGAGAAGCCTAACGCAAGTTCCAAGATTAAGACGAAGATTAAGAAGGGTGAGATTTACACCATCGTTTCCACCAGTAAGGGTTGGGGCAAGCTGAAAAGCGGTGCAGGTTGGATAAACTTGGCATACACGAAGAAAGTGTAGCGTTCTTTTCTATCATCTCCTTTTGTTGCGTGGGCGGTGCAGGGTCAAACGCTCTGTACTGCCCACTTTTTGCCCACTTTTGCAATAAAAAATCTCGGAAACCTGTCAACCATGCGGTATTCCGAGAATCGAAAAAAGCGGGTGATGGACAATCATTTCATGCTATTAGGTCGGTCATAATCCTTCTAAAGCCCATGGTTAAGCCATTCTTCATTTTAGGTCAAACTGGCTTCCACCACATTTTGTGGTCGATTTGCCCACTTTCTGCCCACTAAAAATTGCTTTTTATTCCATGTATTTATAGCAATTTCACTTCTTTCAGTTCCGCTTTGTCCTTTTCCTTTAGCTTCTCCGTGAAGTGAATATATATCTCCTGTGTCACTCTGGCGTTCTTCTCGTGTCGAAGCCTGCGCTGAATGAAGTCATAGGTCTTTCCAGATTCGCACAACAACGCCGCATGAGTATGTCTGAATATATGTGGCGTGATTTTCCTTCCGAGAATTTTCTCGCTTGTCTCTCCGAGATATTTCCTGTAAGCCGCATACTCTGAATCGAAAAACAATCTGTCTGTAGGAATATGCGGTGTGCGCTTTTTCAATTCTAAAATATCATGGCAAACTATGTCAAGTTCATCTTGCATGGAAATTGAATCTTCTGATGCGGAAGTTTTAGCTGTAGTCACTTCTTTGGTAGCAGGATTGACCGTTTTGGATATGGATATAGACCTGTTGGCAAAGTCCAAATCAGATTCTTCCAACGCCAACGCTTCGCCTATCCTGCATCCAGACAGGACGAGGAACTTGGTCAACAGCTTCCATTTCTCGTTATTCATTCCATCTATCAGTTTATTACAATCCTCTCTCTCAAGGAACTTATCTTGCACCTTCTCTCGTTTGGTAGGCTCTGGAACTCTGTCCAACTTATCAATGAAGGAAATATCCTCTAAAAAATCGTTCCTGTACCCCCACCGAATCAGCGTCTTGAATCTTCCGATATACTCATTGTACTGCACATCAGCTTTCAAGAACTTATCCCTTACATAGTGAGCGGTCAATCCGTTGATTTCCACATCGCCAAGTATCTTCTCAAATGTATTGCAGGCAGATTTATTGCGTAAATAGGTAGACCGTTTATGCAATAATTCCACTTCTCGCAAATAGAACGATGATAGTTGTGACAGATAAATTTTATCTGGTATGATATTTGTCTTCTCCGCTACAATGGCATCGAGTTTCCTCTGTGCCTTTGTGCGCTCCTGTGGCGTGTTTCTGGGCATTTTAACGCTGACCTTGGACAATTTACCATCGAGAGGGTTTTTGAACCTCTCAAACGCTCTGAACGCCTTTCCTCGTTTCTCAATCCACATTGACAATATCCTTTACTTGTGCTACAATTCCCCTAGGTTGTTTTAAGTCATTGCTACAACTCAAAGAAGAATTGCTCCTACAGTTCTTCCAAAGGGCGCTCGAAAAGAGCGCTCTTTGTCTATCTTGGACGCACAGACCCCTTATGCGTCATTCCCCACCATCTTATCGACACCATCTTGTGTGTATCTGTTCGACATTATTATGTCTGAAATATACTCAACCGCTTTTGCTTGACCTTCCTTATTAAGAGACCTAAATTTTCTTATCATATCCTCTTCCGATGATGTAAGCATCAGCTCGTCTTTTTTAATAGGAAGCTCGTCTTCTTCAACATCACAATATCCCATTAGCCATGCTTCCGAAACTCCTAGCGCCATAGACAATATTGTTAGCTTGTCTTGTCTAGGAGAAAACTTGCCTGCTAGATATTGGCTTAAATGGCTCTTTGTGAGTTGAACGCCGTATTTCCTGCAATAAGGTCTGCATAAATTAACGATGTCTACTTGTCTCAAGTTCTTTTCTGCCATTACTTGTCGTAGCCTTCTGGCTGTCATTGTAGCGTTCATCCGCAATCCCTCCCTAATTAAAATATACACTACTTCAAGTAACAGTTCAAGAAACAGAATCAGAAAAGTTCAATTTTTTTAATAAAACCGCTTGACAACTTTATTTCTGTGTGGTAAGGTAAGGGCAGTTAAAACATCTGAACATTTACGAAGGAGCAATTTTATGACTTATGATTACTCAAAACTTAACGGCAGAATCGTAGAGATTTATAAGACCAGATATGCGTTTGCAAAAGCAATGGGATGGTCTAACCACACGATGTCTGCAAAACTTCACAATAAGATTCCGTGGAAGCAGAGAGATATTGAAAAGGCCATCAACCTTTTACATGTTGATAAGCACGAGATTGGAGATTATTTTTTTGCTTTAGAAGTTAAGAGTATTTAACTCTCAACATCCGACAGCACCGCGCAGGCCTTCCTTATTAGCCATTAAACCCCAGTGCTGTTGCTTGTTCTGACATTCCATAGTAATCTGCGCGGTGCTGTTAGCTGTTGAGAGGAGCTAGGGGGCGGTGGTCTTTATCATCCTTTTTCTCCACCGCCCTCGAAGAAAGCGAGGTAAGTATGTTTATCAACCCAGTATTAGTAGGAGTATTAGCAACGATTATGGTTCTTGAAACTGTAATCATCGTAGCCGCCATTTTGAAGCGGTAGAGAGGAGAGTAGCAATGTCTGGATTAGGATGCAACCTAGTAATTATTGGTATCGGAGTTTCATTAAGTATTTTCATGTGGGTTTTCCATAAAGCTATGTGCGATGAAATTGACTGGCCAGAAAGATGGGATAAGGAAAAGTAATGTGGAGAACACACAGTCAGTTGCAAAGCATTTTCAGCGTTAGTCCTGCTCACGCAACCAAGATGTGCAGATTCATAGACAGCCACCTTGACAGATATGGACAGGATGCCGTTATTGCCAAATCATATTCAGTTCTTGCTTTTGCCGATGCTTGTAAGAACTATCTGGCAATAAATGAAGGGAAGGAAGTTCCGTCTTTTGACCCAGAGAGAATCAAGCCGTATGTAGCGGAGATGCTAATAGATAACGCGCAGGATTACTACGAGGTTGGAGTAAGGAAGGCGAGGATGGCTTTGTACGACGCGGTAAACGATTACTTCTACGACACAAAAATACCGAAGGAATCACAGAGAGTAGTAAGGGCAATAAGGACAGCCGTTTTATCACTAATTAAGACCGAGGATATTCAATGAACTACAAGACAGAGATACCAGTTTACGAGACAGACAAGCACATGACAGAGCAACTTACATTGCTTTTCGACGAGGATTTATATGAGCGAGTTGACAATCTGTCCGTTGAGCTTGGTTTATCTATGAACGCTTTATGCAGAACTCTTATAGACTACGGAATCAAGCATTGCAAAATTGAGGTCGAAAAAGGAGATGCATGTAAAAACTGCGTTCACTATATGGCAGATGACAAAGACAACCATATATGCACCAACCAATTAAGCAAATACTTTGCTAGCTTCAGACCTTCTGATTGTTGGTGCGTACAACACAAAAGGAGATGGAAATGAGTTATTTCGATTATGAGCCGTCATTCTTCTTGGACGACACCGAGATATATGACGAAGAAGAGGATTTCATTGACGCTGACGGTTACGGCAAGGACGGATACTTCTACGGTATGCCAGAGTACAAGCGGTACAAGGAGTTTGAAGATGACGAGCCTTGATTACGAGACAGACAGGTTGGTAGCGAGCCTAAAGCAGTGGAACGAAGAACTGGAGCTTTTCAATCAAACATTAAGAGAGGAGATTGGCAATGGATGTGAGAACAGCACTAAACAAGATTCAGACGGAACTCAAAGCCCCCAAGAACTTATACAACTCTTTTGGCAAGTATAAGTACAGGAACTTTGAGGGCATCTGCGAAGCGGTCAAGCCGCTTCTGGCGCAGACAGGCACAACGCTCGTTGTGACCGATTCCATGGAGAACATCGGAGACAGATACTACATCAAGGCTAAAGCCGTTCTGACAAGCGTAGAGGACGGTTCAGAGGTAGTCGCAGAAGCACTGGCAAGAGAGCCTATCGCCAAGAAGGGCATGGACGAAGCGCAGATTACAGGAGCGACATCTAGCTATGCAAGGAAGTATTGCCTTAACGGTCTGTTCCTGTTGGACGACACGAAAGACCCCGATACAGACGAGTCTCATATCGAGTCGGAAGCGAGGAGCAAGAAAGAAGCCAAGTCAGCGAAGGTCGACAGAGAGCCTTGTTACATTCCAACTGAATCTACAAAAGATGACCCTGCAATGTCAGAACAGCTTGAGCAGATAGAAGCATTATGCAAGGAAGACAAAGTTCCTGCGCAGTTTATCGCCAACATGTACAGCATAGGGTCTCTGGACGAACTGACTGTTGCACAGGCATACGCAGTTGTGAAGGCATGGGATAGATTCGCTGACAAGTATGAAGCATCTCTAGAGGGGATTCCGTTTGAATGATTACAGGACGCATTAAAAACTTCACCAAAGACTTCCTGTCTGGCAAGCAGAATTTAACGCTTGAAGTCAATGGAGACATCACGGAACTGGTCGAAAAGCTGAAAGATGAATTGCTTTCGATAGAAATATCAAAGTTTCGTAAGAAACGGAGTCTTACCGCGAATGGCTACTATTGGGCGTTAGTCCACAAGATAAGCGAAGTGAATAACTTGCCCGATATGGTCACTCACAATCTGTATCTCCGAGACTGTCATTGTCTTGAGTACATCAACGGCGAAACGGTAGCCGTTCCTGTTCCAGACACGCCAGAAGCAGAGGGAGAAGTGTTGAGGAAGTCAGAGTACCACTTAATGCCGACAGGAAGGACTATAGAGGGCAAGAATGGCACATTGAGATTCTATCTAATGCTTCGAGGCAGTAGTGATTTTGACAGCGGAGAGATGAATAGGCTAATCAGCTTTGCCGTCCAAGACGCGAAGCAGTTGGGAATACCAGTCATGACTGAAAACGAACAACGACAACTTATTGAACTGTATGGAAGGAGTAAAAAAAATGAGAAAACAAGTAGTTAGAGTAAGAGATTATCTTCGGAATCACAACGGCATCACACAGTTAGAAGCCACGCATAACCTTGGTATCACAAGGCTTTCAGCCGTCATCTTCGACATGAAGAAGGATGGATTCGTTATTGACGACGAGATGGTTAGCGTGGTCAACAGATACGGCGAGAAGACATCGGTGAAGCGATACTCCCTATTGTCAGAGCCAGAGGCGGTAGCGTGAATTTCGTAATAGAGTTACCGCCGATAACAAAGAAGAACAGTCAGCAGATTATCCATGCTAAAGGCAGGCCGATGATTATTCCATCAAAGCAGTACGCACAGTACGAGAGGGATGCTCTTTGGATGCTGAACTATGATGGAGAGCCTATTGACTACCCTGTGAATGTCAGCGCCAAATTTTTCATGAAGACGCGGAGAAAAGTTGACCTTGTCAATCTACAGGAAGCCTTGTTGGATGTCCTAGTCAGAGCAGAAATTTTGGAAGACGACAACAGCAGAATTGTAGTGAGCATGGATGGGAGCAGAGTTAGCTACGACAAAGAACGACCTAGAACAGAAGTGGAGATAACCAGAAGTGAGTGGGTGGATAAAGATACACAGACAAATAGCGGAGAACAAGTTTCTCAATGATGGTCAGCCTTTTGACAAAACCCACGCATGGCTTGACATCCTACTGAATGTCGATTGGAGAACAGGAGTTTGGCAACCATTAAGCGAGAGCTTTTTGGAGAACCGATGGAAATGGTCTCGCTCTAAAGTAAGGCGGTTTTTGAAGGGTCTAGTAGCAGAGAAGATGATACGGCTGAAGACCACAAACCATGGTACAACGCTGTATGTATGCAACTTCAAGAAGTACCAAACAGGCGATACAACAGACGATACAACAGACGATACAACAGGCGATACAACGCAAAGCCGCGCGGTTGACAGCAAAACTCCAAGCCAGCGACCAACAGACGATACAGCAACCGATACAACAGGCGATACACAAATACAAGAAGTAAAGAAGAAAGAAGATAAGAATATAAAAGGGCGAAGGTCGCCAAAGTTCGCACCACCAACCGTTGACCAAGTAAGAGAGTATTGCCAAGAGAGAGGAAACGGCATCAACCCAGAATCGTTTGTAGATTTCTATGAAGCGCGAGGTTGGAAGTTGAGTAGAGGGTTGCAGATGAAGGACTGGAAAGCCGCTGTGAGGACTTGGGAGAAAAGAGACAAGGAGAGAAGGCCATCAACCAAGTTTAACAATCATCAGACACGACAGACCAACATGAGTGAACTGGAAAAGAAGTTACTGGCTACAAACTGACATGATAAGCATTTTCACTGACAACTTAAAAGTATGCGGTGTAACAGGGCGAGGTGGCCACATCGAAGTGCATCACATATTTGGCGCGGCGAACAGAACGAGAAGCACTTTTTACGGATTTGTCATTCCGTTGTTAGCGGAGATACATCCAAACGGAGCGCACAGAGACGACAAGAAGTGCAAGGAACTGACAGGCAAGACTATCAAGGAGCTTGACCTTGAGTTAAAACAAGCCTGCCAACGATACTACGAGACCGAGTTAGGCAAAAGCCGAGAGGAGTGGCTCAAGGAGTTTAAGAGGAGTTACTTATGACGGCACAGGACAGCGAACAATGTCACAGATGTAAGCACAGGTCAGTTATTTACGCAAGTGGGCAGGCAAAGTATGGCGATTACATTTTCTGTTATTACATCGGAGATGAAGGGCATAGCAGAGGATGTCAAGTCGAGAACTGTGACAAGTTTGAAGAAGGCAAACCAAAGAGAAGAACAAGAGAGTTCTAGAAGGAGAAAGACAATGGCAAAAGCAACCAAAACGAGAATCAAGATTAACTGGAGCGGAGAAAAATTGCGTAACGCAATGTACGACAAGAGCATGACTAGCGCTGATTTGTCAAAGAGATTAGGAGTGTCATCGCCTTGCGTTAGGGCTTGGATTATCGACAGGAATAAGCCGACAAAAGAGAATATCGAGAAGCTAAATCTCCTGTTCGATGTGACTACGCAGTATTGGGAGAAGGAGAAGCGACAAAAGAGCTACAGCATGGAGCAGTATCCGAGCGACAAAGCCAAGGAAGCGTATGAGCGCAATATCAATCCGCACGAAGCAAACAAGGCGAAGGTGAAGGAGAATCTGGCGAAGCTGAATGGAGAGCCTAAACAAGAATCTATCCGTTTCTCTGATGAATCATACACAAAAGCTCTTGAGTCTATAGAGAAACTTGAGAAAAAGGTGAAGGCAAAAAATACCGAGATACAAGGGCTGAAATGCGAGTTAGAAGGACTCAAGGTAGAGAACGCAAGGCTTAAAGGCATCATCGAAGGAATGAACGCGCAGAGCCTTGAAAAAGAGGAAAAGGAATCTTGGTGGGCGAGACTCTGGAAGTAAAAAGACAACTTGACCTATGCGACCTTTACCCTAGTTCTTTTCCGAAAGAAAAAAAGGTCAGTAGGTTTGAGGCTTCTGAATCTGGCGGCGAGGCTTGGCAATACAAGATGCGAGAATTATTCGCCAAAGAAGAATCGGATATGCCGTATTGGGAGAATTACGACCTAGATATTAAAAAAAGCACTGTAGAGGAGATTCCAGTATCGGTAGCGAAGCGAGTGATTGACAAATACGAGTGGCTAGGCTGTATGCCTGTAGGCGTTAAAAAATGTTATGGATTGTACTTTCCTAGCAAGAACGACAACACGAGGATTCTAGGCGGCGTGACGGTGTTCTCAAAGGAATACGCAGAGAACACAGGAGTGTGGGAAAAGTACGGATTCAACGGAGAAATCATCTTACTAGCCAGAGGAGTCAACTTGCACTTCTGTCCGAAAAACGCCAACAGCCATCTGATTATGGAGTCAATTAAGATGCTCCCAGAAGAATACAAGGTCATTACCTGTACCGTAGACCCATTAGCAGGCGAGGTAGGAACGATATATCAATCATGCAATTTCTACTATGTCGGAGTTATGAGGCGGTGCAAGGAGCGAACAGGGTGCATCATCGGAGACAAGCTGTACGGCTCTAGAGCGTTGCGCCAGAAGTTCGGAACGCAGAAGAAGGAAGTTGTTTTAGAGAAATGCCCAGAAGCCAGATTCATCAAGCAGAAGTCAAAAGGAAGATATTTCTACTTCCGAGGAGACAAGAGGATAAAAAGAGACAACTTAAAGAAAATCAGTCACATGATTAAACCGTATCCAAAGAGGTGATTTATGTATGAGTGTTTTCATTGCGGCGAGAGAGCCGTGATATGGGATGGAGATTTCAGTTTTGAAGATTACGGCATGGAAGGAGAGGGGATTATAAATACCTGCCATTGCACGAATTGCGGAGCAAGAATTGAATACTACATCAGCTTGGAAGATGAAGAGGAGAGCGAAAAATTGAAGGGGGAAAAATATGAAGAAGAGATTGTTTTTACTGATATTAGCCATGATGATGTTGTGGCTTTCCGCGGAGAATTGCGCAGAAGCCAAGACAACATACCGATACATCACACAGAAGGTGAAGTTATCAAAGGAACTGAAGGTCAAGCACAACACAAAGGTAAAGCTGATTAAGCAGGGTAAGAAGTACGCACAGGTCGAGTATAACGGAGAGCAGTACAAGGTCAAAAAGAAGTATCTGTGCAAGTGGAAGTCACCGAAGCTGTACACACGCAAGCAGTTCAAGCGTAAGGGTCGTATTCGTTGGAGAGGTTGGTCTTGGACTTGGTACACGCAGAGAATACTTCCGGGACGGTCACTTCCGATAAAAGGTCGGCACTTGGACAAACAAGGCTTCGTATGCGACAAGGACGGCTACATCGTACTGGCTTCCAGTATCGGCTACAAGAAGCAACGCAAGATACTACCTACGCCATTCGGTAAGTACGGCAAGGTGTATGACACCAATGGCACATGGAATTATGGTTGGCGTGATGTGTACACGAATTGGTGAGGTGAAGAAAATGTGTGAATTTTGCGAAAGTGGGAAAAATATAAACGCCGAATACCGTGGAGAGGGTATTTTAACGATGAAAACAATGGTAGATAGAATGTTCGGAGCGATGAGCGATGATTCCTTCAAAGTAGCACACATAGAACAGGATAAACTGTGGGTGGACAATTCAAGCGGAGAGTACGCAGAATTGGGATTTGAAATTAACTACTGTCCTTTTTGCGGCGCAGAAATTGAGAGGTGAAGCATGACTGACGCAGAGTTCTTTGATTGGCTGATTGATTATATTTTTGAGTGCGATGAGAACAACGAAGAAGTAGTAGCAGAAGTGATATGCAGAAAGCTAATCAAGGCAGGAAAACTGAAAAGAGTTGAGATAGACGGAGTGATATATCAAGAGAGGGCAGACGCATGAGTAGATATATAGACGCTGACAAACTGAAAGAACATTATATGTGGTGGGGCGGTGGTTTTACGGCTAACTGTAAAGACGGACAAAAAGAGGTTAAAAAAATCTTTGACGAAATTATTGATTTACAGCCAACCGCCAATGTTGTCGAGGTTGTAAGGTGTAAGGATTGCAAGAACTACGCAGGGCAAGGAATGTATTGCGTCCATAACATGATTGTAGATGACAATGACTTTTGCAGTTACGGAGAGAGGTCAGACGAATGAAAGTCGGAGAAAAAATCAAGTGCAACGGAATGAGCGATATGTGGAACACTAAAAATGTTCTTGAGCGTATTGGCATATATGCAGACCCGGAGTTTCCGATATGCAAGTTTACACTTAAAGTCTGGAAGATAAAGGAGAGCAAAGATGATAGTGTTGGTAGCGATATTAGCAAGTCTGGTGGTCTTTGATTGCATTTTAGCATGGCTACTGTACAGAGGGAATAAGTGATGAATTGTCCACATTGCAATTCTCCGTCAACGCAAGTCCTTGACAGCAGAATGACAACGGACGGCAAGCGCAGACGAAGATATAGTTGTTACGATTGCGGTAGGCGGTTTACAACATACGAGTTCTCCGAAACGATGATAGACGAGGAAGCAATCAGAGAAGAGGAGAGAGACAAGACATTCAATGAGATTTTGAAACTGATTAGAGAGAGGAGAAACGCATGAACAAAGTGATTCTAGTCGGAAGGCTCACAAAAGACCCAGAGCCGAAAAGCAACACGGTTGTCAAGTACACTTTGGCGGTTGACAGGAAATTCAAGCGAGATGGTCAGCCGACAGCAGACTTCATAGAGTGCGTGACATTCGGGAGACAGTCAGAGTTTGCATTGCAATATCTTCATAAGGGCATGAAGGTTGGAGTGTGTGGCAGTATGCAGACAGGCTCATACACAGCGCAGGACGGCTCTAAACGCAAATCAACCGAGGTAGTGGTAGAGGAACACTATTTCATGGAAAGCAAGGCGCAGGAGAGCGCACAGCGCGTCACAGAGCCATCCGATGTGTACGGAACGCGAAGCGACAATGTGATTGGTGGATTCCAAGAAGCGGTACAGTCCGAATTGCCGTTTGATTAAGGGGGATAGA
>JAZRKX010000012.1:0-1497 GCA_045646525.1 Clostridia bacterium
TTTTAATTACGCTTTTTTCGTTTGCTCTCTCTTCGGCTATAAGCCTTGTTACCGCAAAGCCCGTGCCCGACGAGGCAAAGGTTATGCCAAAGGTGAATACCGAGAATACCATATGGTAAATCCCCATGCTTTTTGCACCTGCAATTGAGGATATGTATATGTTTGAAGCCATACCCATTATGCGGACAATGAGCATGGAGGAAGACATGATTATAACATTTTGTATAAATTTTCTTTTTCGCAAGCGAAATCCCCTCCTAAGTAGAATATATGCACCTATACAGGGGATTTGTATAAAAAATTGCAAATAATGGTTTTATTTTCGGTTAATGTATGTTATACTAAAATATAACTTAATTTTATTAAGGAGCGTAATGCATGAGTACAGATAAAAAACAAACCTTTATGAAAGGTGCACTTATACTTATGATAGCCAATATTATAGTTAAGGTTATAGGTGCCGCCTTTAAGATACCGCTTACATACATACTCGGTGAAGAAGGCATGGCTCTGTTTTCTACAAGCTATACCGTATATACATGGCTCTTTGTTGTGGCAACTGCGGGCATACCTGTTGCAATATCGCGTATGATATCCGAAACCCGTGCCAAGGGCAACTTTGCCGAAGTGGAAAAAATCCGCAAGGTAAGCTTTTCGCTTCTTTTTGTAATAGGTGTTGTAGGAACAGCAGTTCTTTTTCTGGGTGCCGATGTGTTTGCATCTCTTCTGGATAACCCCGATGCAAAGCTTGGCATCATGGCAATAAGTCCTGCAATTCTTTTTGTTTCGTTTATGAGTGCATACAGAGGCTATTTTCAGGGGCACCAGAACATGCTCCCCACAGCCGTTTCCGAGGTAAGTGAGGCAGTCGGCAAGCTTATAATAGGCTTTGTGTGTGCATATGTTCTTATACCCAGGGGCGTTATATATTCCTCCGCAGGTGCGGTTTTTGGCGTTGCCATGGGCGGACTTCTGGGCTTTGTTACGCTTTTTGTCGCTTTCCTTGGCAAAAAGAAGCAAAGAAAGGAAAAAAGCATCGGTTTTGTCCGTTCAAACGGCACCCTGCTTAAGGAACTTATTGTAATAGCGGTACCCATTACAATAGGTGCGTCGGTCTTTAACCTTACAAGCCTTATAGACGTGGCAATGATTATGCGAAACCTTCAGTCAAGCGGATTTTCGTATCACGAAGCAAAGATACTTTATGGCTCGTACACGGGCTACGCGGTACCGCTTTTTAACCTGCCGCCCACACTTATATCTGCCATAACAATAAGTATTGTACCCACAATATCCAGGGCACTTGCCCAAAAGGACATGACTACCGCCAGACAAAATGCTTCTTCAAGTCTTCAGATTACTCTGCTCTTTTCACTTCCGTGTGCAGTGGGAATGTCGGTACTGTCAAAGCCGATACTTGACCTTGTGTACAACAATACAAATGCTTCCGCTACTCTTAGTGCACTTTCTGTTGCGATTGTGTTTGTGTCGCTTGTT
>JAZRKX010000013.1:0-43390 GCA_045646525.1 Clostridia bacterium
CTATACAAATGCATATGACGGGATATTCGTCAAGGGCAGCAAAGCTGCTTGTTTACCCTTGATGAATGCCTCGGAATATGCTACCGCCGAAATTGTACATTTTCACTTGCCCTTTTTGTACATTTTCGCTTGACATTTACACATGAGATGCTATTACATATATTTTATATAATCAATAACACACTCTTTGGGTATTTTCCATCTGTTTCCTATTCGGAAAGCTTCCAGTTGACCGCTGTGCAACAGGAACAATAAGGTGTTTTTACCAACCTTTAAAAGTTTTTGGCATTCCTTGAATGTTAAGATATCGGGTACATTTTTAAACATGTGATCCGCTCCTTTAATATAAAATTTTGTTTTATAGTAGTGTTCAGAAATTCTTTTGGGTTTATATAAGTTTGTGTAAACAAAATATTTTTGTTTATATATTATACCTTTGGTGAAAAACCAAAATAAACTCAGGAGGAAAGTAAAAATGAAAGAAAATTCAGTATGTTCCGTATGTGGAGCAAAATTAAAAGAGGAGGAGGCGAAAAACTTCGACGGAAAAACAATGTGCTTAAGTTGTTTTGACGAGCACACTGTTGCTTGTGATGACTGTGGTACAAGGGTCTGGCAGGACGAAGCGGAGGGAAATGATCATCGTACTTTGTGTTATGACTGTTATTCCAGATACTATACCACATGCGAAAGTTGTGGAGAGCTGATAAGAAATGATGAAGCATATTATGAGGATGATTATCCGTACTGCCACAGTTGTTATCAAAAGCTGGAAGATAAGGCAATAAAAAGCTACAATTATAAGCCCGATCCGATATTTTTCGGTTCGGGTAATTTATTTATGGGAGTTGAACTTGAGGTTGACAAGGGCGGAGAGTGTGATGATAGTGCTCAGGTGCTTTTGGATTCAGCCAATCTTCATGGTGAAAGAATCTATTGCAAGCACGATGGAAGTATAAGCGACGGTTTCGAAATAGTTTCGCATCCCATGACTCTGGAATATCACACAGACAAAATGAATTGGGAGGATATTTTAGGCAAAGCCGTGGACATGGGGTATCGTTCCCACGATACATCCACTTGCGGTCTACACATTCATTGCAATCGTTCTGCCTTTGGTGAAACATATGAAAATCAGGAAAAAATAATAGGCAGAATAGTGTTTTTCTTTGAAAAACACTGGTTGGAGTTGGTGCGCTTCAGCAGAAGAACACCCGACAATCTGAATCATTGGGCAGCACGGTATGCAACAATTTCAAACAGCACGGAAGAAACATACAAAAAGGCAAAGGACAAGCGCCTTGGTCGTTATGTTGCGGTTAATCTTGAAAACGACGAAACCGTAGAATTCAGAATGTTCAGAGGGACATTGTGTTACCGCACTTTTTTGGCGTGCCTGGAGCTTATTGACGAGATAATTTATCACGCAATAAACATGACAGATGCACAAATGGAGGGTATGTCATGGTCAGATTTTGTCTCCCGGATACTTCCAAAAAAATATGAATTGATAGAGTATCTCAAATCAAAGAGGCTCTATGTCAATGATTTTATAGGGGAAGGAGCTGAAAGATGATGTGCGGTCTCTTTGGATTCAGTAATTACAGTGGGGATAGGCTGAAAAACATGTCATCTCTCACAAATTCGCTCGCTGTAGAATCTGCAGTAAGGGGAACGGATGCTACCGGTGTGGCATTTTGCAGATTTGGAGATATTGTAATCTCTAAGGAAAGCAAGGATGCTTACAGAATGGATTTTAAGTGTTGTGATGATGCTTGCGCTTTGATAGGCCATACAAGGCACAGTACTCAGGGCTCTGAGAAGAAGAATTACAATAACCATCCGTTTTCCGGAAAGTGCTCCGGCACCCGATTTGCTCTTGCACATAACGGAGTTCTCAGTAACGACCGGGAATTAAGGAAGAGCTTACATCTGCCCAAAACAAAAATAGAAACAGATTCCTACATAGCGGTACAACTTATAGAAAGCCGAAAAAAGCTCAACTTCGACACCATAAAGTATATGGCTGAAAAGATAGACGGGAGCTATAGCTTTTCTATCTTGGATGACAGAGATAACATCTATCTTGTAAAAGGAGACAGCCCACTGTCTGTAATGCATTTTCCCGCTAGAAAGATGTATGTTTATGCAAGTACAGACGAGATACTCTACCGTGCGCTAATTGATTCGCCTCTCTTTTCATCCCTTAAAAAAGGCGAGTTCGAAATGGTGGATATAAAAGAGGGTGATATAGTAAAAATCTGTTCTGAGGGCAAACTTGAATATGGAAAATTCGAGTATAGTTACTATTACGGAAGAGCCTGGTGGGATTACTCCTTTTCTTCTTGTGAGGACAGGGCTACCCTGCGCGATGAGTATATAAGAGATATAAAAACTTTTGCGGCGTATCAGGGTATGGAACCGGAAAGTATAGATGAACTTATAAAAAGCGGATTTACCCTTGATGAGATAGAGGAGTTTGTGTATGGGTATTAGAATGGGATTTCGCTGGAAAATTCTTAGGTTGAAAGGAAGGATTTTTTATATGAAATATGTGAAGATAGTTATACTTGCAATAATGGAGGTTATTGCGGATTTTTATAACAGGAAGTATGATAAGAGGTAATGGTGGATATATAAGATAAGCACATTATATAAGTAAAAATAAAAACGAGTATTGGGACGGAATGTTACCCAATACTCGTTTTAGATGAGAATTAATGTTTTAAATTTTTTGACAAATAATGAATAGTAGGCGAATTCCGCTGTGCAGACGAGATATAATTATATATGAATGATTTATATTATGTTTTTGAACAGGCCATCATATGACATAATACGAAAATGGTTGACAAATCTATGGATCCAGAATATAATAAAAGTATCAAATGATACCAAGGAGAAAACATGGATACCGAAAAGAGACGAATTGAGGCAAAAGCAGAGATAGAAACATATATTGCAAAGTTAAGATATGCGCTTTCCAATGGAGCGAAGATAAATTTCCAAGAGGAACGTCTGGTTGACGAGGAAAGGGATATAAAGTATACGAATAAGTATACGATGGCAACCCTCTTTCCTAATGAAAATCCTACAGATGTATTGAGAAAAGAACTGATGACACTTACTGTAGAAGATTATATGCATAGCGTCAAGGATATCCGTTATCCTAAACGGAGTGAAATGCGAGTGTTTGGGAAAACATATAATTCTACAGAAGAAGTATACATCAAGATAAGGGTGGAATTACTTGATCCTACAGGAATGGGTGGCAATACTACCTTTGTTATGTCTTTTCATTTTGCAGAAAAAGATTTTAAAGAAGAAGACTTTCCGTATGCGAAAGGTAAAAAATGTTGAGAGGAGGCAATTTTATGAATGTTTTGAACAAGGAATATAAACTATGCTTAAGCTGTATGGAAGAACATGAAGTTTTAACGGTTAAGGTTGTTGAGAAAAACATTTTCAAAGGTGAAGAAATAAGCTATGAAGCAACATATGAGTATTGTGAAAACACCGATGAGTATTATGCTTCCGAGGAGCAAATTGTACAAAACGATATATCAATGAAAATAGCATATCGTGAGAACAAAGGTTTGTTGACACCTATGCAAATTAATGAAATAAGATGCAAATATGGAATATCTCAATCTGATTTATCAGACCTTCTTGGTTGGGGTGCAAAGACTATAACTAGATATGAAGGACACTATGTTCAGGATGTGGCACATGACAGTATTTTGAGAAAAATAAGCGAAGATCCCGAATGGTATCTTGAATTATTGGAAACTTCAAAGGATAATTTTTCAGAGTCCACATACAAAAAGTACAGGGATACTGCATTGAAACTTTATGAAGAAAAGGAAGGGGAATATTTACGAAAAACCATTATGGCAGCATATGCCAGATTCGATGGTATAGATGAATGTACCGGTGGTAAAAAACTTGATCTTGATAAAGTCGTAGATATAATCAGATATTATGCAAATTCTGTTAAGGTCAAATATCTGTACAAGGTAAAGTTAATGAAAATGCTTTGGTATGCAGATGTACTTTCGTACAGAAAAAGAAATCATTCTATGACAGGTTTGGTTTATGTAGCTCTCCCTATGGGCGCTGTTCCTGTTGGACACGAACATATCATTGATCTAAAGGGAGTCAGATGTGAGGAACATTACTTTGATTATGGTGTTGGCTATAAGTTCATTTCAGACAACAAAGATGTTTATCCAACCATAACAAAGGACGATAAAGAGATTTTGGATTGTGTTATCTCTTGCTTTGGCGATGCGGATAGCAAAACGATAGTAGATGCAATGCACAAAGAGATTGCTTATATTGAAACTGCTTCCAATGATGTTATTCAGTATAAGTATGCGAAAGAACTATCTATATGATTTTAGAACTATGAAAAAGGGCGTGTCTCAATTTTGTGAAAAATCACTTATTGAGTCCTGCCCTTTTTCATGTTGTTTTTTATTAATAGGTTACTACAATTCATTACGAACTATTTTCAGCCATACAAAATCCTCTCTGAATTTCGGGGAGGATTTTTGATATGTATAAATTCATATGACAATTCGGTACTGGGTATAAATAGGCTTACGGAAGTTTCTGTGCCATTTTATGCCTATACATTTTCTGTTGAGAGTATTATTTTCTTTTAATTAATCTTTTAAGATGGGTTTTGTTGTTTTGTTAATTAATTTTTATAGTTTCTCCCGGTTTTACGGAGTATAGCTTGCCGTCAACATCAAACCAGATTTCAAGGAGCGTAGGATTGTATACAATACTGCCGTCGGCACTATATACAAGGGAGTTATAGGCATTGGTATAATTATGAATTTCCATATTTGTTGCATACCAGATATCGTCAACATTGCTTATTTTCCTACAAATATTTTCCATATGTTCCCAATTGTTGTTTCTTTCTAATTCAAAAGCGTGTCCCCATATATACAGGAGCTTGGGTGTACGGTGGGAACGATAAATTGTATCCAAATCAAGTTTTAAAAATTTGTCGATATATTCTGTGATTTTAGGGTCGTCATGGTGTGCTGTGGGATGCCAGTTGTACCAATCAAGCGGCAATTCAAAGTCTTGGTTGCAGGATGTGGTTCTTGAATAGACTATATCAAGGTCCTTAAGATAATTTACAATGTTTTCATAAGAGGCAGAGTTTGAGAATCTATTGATGCCGCTGTCGGGATAAGCCATGCCGCGAATTATCATTCCGAATATATCCTCAAGCGCCAGACGGCATTGGAGCACCTCGCGTATGCCTTCTATCGGACGGATGAGACCGTTGGCTCTGTGAATGTATCCGTGTACTGCTACCTCATGTCCGTGCGAAAGGATATATTCTTTTACATCCTTTTCGCTTAGTCCCCAACCGTTGCGGGGCTTGAAACCATTTAAGTTAAAGGTGCATTTAAGGCAATATTTATTAAATAATTCTGCTAATTTTTTATCCTCGGGAAAGCCGTCGTCATAACTTAGGGTAACTGCCTTTGCTTTTCCGTGGGGAAATCTTAAAAATTGATATTTCATATTTAAAACCGCCTTTTTGTGAAACATAAAAACTATATGTTTGTTTATCTGATTATACAAAACATCGTATTCATATGCAACACCGGAGGAGTATCTTTGTAAAAGTTCTTGTATTAGGATAAGTCAAATCTTTATTTTCGTTATAGATATGCGTTAATGATAGGTCTATAATATAGAAAATAGGATGGGTGTGCTCTGATGAATATATCCGATATTGACAAGAATTTTGTTATAAAAACAGATATAAATAAACCGGACATCAAATTTTATGATGTACTAAACGAACCGTTTGGTGTTTTTGGAGTAAGCTATACAGATGGCAAATTCAGAAGAATGCCCGAAACTGTTGCACAGTCTGTAAGTCCGGGAGTTCATGCACTTCATGCAAATACGGCAGGCACAAGGGTAAGGTTTGTTACAGACAGTCCCTATGTTGCAATTTCTGCCCGTATGGGAAGCGTGGGTAAGATGTCTTATATGGCATTGTGCGGTTCGGCAGGCTTTGATTTGTATATTAATAATAAGGGTTCTTACCCAAATAATCTAAATGTAAGGAGTTTTACAATATGTTAAAATTAAAACAGATATCTTCACTTGAAAAAGTACGGCTTGATGACAGGCTCAGGTATAAAGAGATAAAAAAAGCCGAAGCACTTAAAGGAGAAAGATTTTCTTATCAGATTTGTGCGCTGTCTGATTACAATCCCGGTCAGGTTAAATTGACTTTGCAATCAGAACTTAAAGACTATATTGAATTATATATTGTAAAAAATTCCGTTATGGATATGGCAACCTATGCACATTGCGAAGATACAGATTATATTACCAAAAAGCCCGGTCTCATGCCCGATTTGCTCATTCCTGCAAAGGATAGCAACTACACCATGTTTCTTACCGCAGGTCATGCATGTGCAGTATGGGTAAGAATTTGCCTGCCATCGGACATTAAAGCAGGAATCTACAGCATAACACTTACGGTTTCTTCGCTTGTAAAGCCGGAATCTAAAAGCAAAACACTTAAATTAGAGGTTATAGACAAGGTTTTGCCTGACCACGATATTATTGCAACACAGTGGTTTCACACAGATGGTATTGCTCGAGTACACGGTACAAGGGTGTATTCAAAAAAGCATTGGGAGCTTATAGAAAGCTATATTGCGATGGCATCAAATCTCGGGCTCAATATGATACTCACACCCGTCATTACACCGCCTCTTGACACTGCAATAGGACTTACGCGCAAAAATGTGCAACTTGTGGATATTGAAAAAACCGAATCGGGATATAAATTTGACTTTACAAAACTTAACAAATGGGTAGATATATGCAAGAGAAACGGTATTAAATATTACGAAATATCTCATCTTTTCTCACAGTGGGGTTCAAAATATGCCCCCAATATCTATGTGAAAGTAAACGGAAGACTAAAGCATTATTTTGGTTGGCATGTTGCATCCGACAGCCGGGAATACAAGGACTTTCTTCATGCGTTTCTACCTGCATTGTGCAGTGAGCTTGAAAGAATGAACATAGCAGAAAATACATATTTTCATATATCCGATGAGCCGTCTCTTGACAGTATAGACACCTACAAGAGGGCATACGACATCATAAAACCATATATAGGCAAAAGTAAAACCATGGATGCACTTTCAAATTATGAGTTTTATGAAAAGGGTTTGGTTGAGTGTCCTGTCACAGCGAGCGATTGCATCGAAGAATTTTTAAAGCACAACCTTAAAGAGCAGTGGGTATACTATTGCTGCGGTCAGCATACGGGCGTTAGTAATCGCTTTCTTTCTATGCCTTCATATCGAAACAGGATTATGGGCATACAGATGTATAAATTCAACATAAAAGGATTTCTGCATTGGGGTTACAATTTTTACAATGCAAGATACTCCTACTACAACATAAACCCATATGTTACATCCTCATCCGACATTGGTTTCCCCTCAGGCGATGCTTATACCGTCTATCCCGGTAAAACAGGTGCGTATCCGTCGCTGAGAGGCTTTGTATTTCAGGAAGGACTTCAGGATATTGCACTTTGTCGTTTGCTTGAAGAATACATAGGTCATGATAAGGTTGTAGATATTATCGAAGAGGTAGCAGGTATGGAAATAAGGTTTGATAAATATCCAAAATCCAATGAGTTTTTTGTAGATTTCAGAAATAGGATTATAGAAGAAATTGAGAAGCATATCAAATGACAATAGGAGAAAAAACTCTAAAAACAATACAGCCCCGTGAAAATCGGGGCTGTATTGTTTTTATTCAGTAAATATTGTAATTATTTCATAAGGTATCAGTTCCGGAAGTGTTAGTTTTATACCTTCTTTTACCTCAGTTTTGGATATTGGCTTTATTTCACGAACTTCGCTACTCATAATTATTATATTATTTCCTGAGGGGTTTCGTATGATAATTTCAAGCTTATCGCTTCCGCCAATGGAAGCACTTGCTATTGTAACTGCTGCGGTTTTATTTTCGTGGTTTACACAGGGTATTACAACACACTGCTCTGCACTTATGAGTTTTGCGGGAAGAGGGCTTATATAGTCGATAGCATTTAAGAGCTGATTTCTCTTGGATTCGCTTACTATATCCGACCATACACAGTATCCGGATACAACCCACGATGATTCTTTTATTCCGTTTTTATCAAAGGTTGATGCAATAACTGTCGCACTTCCGAGTTCTTCGTTTGTTATGGAGTTCACTGCTGTTCCCAACACCTCCGTAGAGTCATCGGTTGCGTCTATGGCATATTTCGTCATGGGCACACGAAAATGCCATGCTTCGCTAAAACGATCTGTGGTAGCATATTTGTTTGCTTCATGTTCTGTAAATACCTCATAGGCACTTCCCTGCTCTGCAAGGGGAGTAAGTTTGAGGCGGAAGCGGTCTGCATATCCTCTTTCGTATAACTTTTGTACAGATTCTGCGTCTGTGAGCACACACTTTGAGAGGAGAAATTCAATGTCGTTTTCGGTAAGATGGTCTATCATATCATGGTGAAGGAGATATGTACTTGCCTTTTTGCTATCATGTGTTAAAGGTATTCCTATGGTGAGCAGTTTTATGTCCTTTGAGTAGGGGATATTTACCCAGTCAAATGGTCCGTCGCCTTTTTGTAGTTTTCTGAGGTATGGTGCTTCACCGTGTACAATGGCTACACCGCCACGGTATGTAGTTTGGGAAATGTCAACCAGTTTTTCCCAGTATGGACGAACTTTGGAAAATAGTCTGAGTGTTCTTTCATGTCTTGTCAAAGGTTCATTAGGGGACTGTACAAGGGTATTTGTAAGTCCTGTACAGCCAAAAGCCAGATGCATTGTGGATTCTTTTACAGTACCCATTGCACTTTTTCCAAATGCCACCATAGGAATGTTTTCTACTTCTGCTTTTTTGTCCTTGACATATGAGGGAAGTACGGAGTTTGCAAGAGATATCTCAAGTGCTTTTCTAAACTGTCCAAGAGGCTCTTTGTCGTGGTAATATCCACCACCGGGGCGTACCATTGGTGCTTTGCCAGTGACGCGGTAGAAACTATCTAAAACATGGTTGTCGTCCTGACCCATATAGTTGCCCCAATGAGCAAACTGATGTGCCATAACAGTATCTGGAGAAACTTCCATAACTGCTTTAGATACAAAAGCAGCAAAATCGCCTATCCCGTCACGGCAGAAATCAATATACTGCTTTCTTATTTCGGTGTTGCCGTAGGTCATTTCATGCAAAAGTTCTTCTCTTGTATAATTTGTTTCGTGTAGTTTGTTAAATTCATTTATACAGTTATCGCAGTAGCAACCAAAATCGTAGGGACCTGCAAATGGAGCATCGCCTAAACCGTGAGTGTCGGCACGCATGTCATCATCAATCCATATTGAATCGGGTTTTATAAGGTCAGCATATATTTTTGTTGAATCGGCTATGTATTTGCGGAAAAAGTCACCTCTCCAGCAGAAACAGTAGGGGGTGCTCTTTCCCTTAGGGCCTACCATAACTTCGGCAGGAGAGTTTTCAAACACAAGTCCTTGGCAATTTTCGGTTGCTTTTATTCTCGGTCCATGGCCAAATGTGTTGGAAATCTGTATTGATACACTTATTCCTGCTTCTCTGAAAATTTGGGCACTTTTCATTAAAGCTTTTGCATACTCCTCGTGAACTTCAAGGGGTGGGTAACCATATTTGGTAGAAAACCATACAGCGTCACAACTTCCGGGATTTCTCAGTATTGCTTCTGCAAGTGCCTTGGCCTCTTCGGGTTTATTGTGCTGATATCCTAATCGCAGTGTGATCATAATGTTTGTCTCCTTTTGTATGGAGTTTTATGATTGAGGGAGGGTGAGAATAGTAGTGAAACCATTATTGTGTGATTTTACATCCACTCCGTAATCATCGCCAAAAATTGTTTTTATTCTTTGATTTATATTGTTAAGGCCGATATGTTTACTTATGATTATATCATCGGCATCAAATGAAGCTTTGAGTTCGCGGAGCTTTTGGGGATCCATACCTTTTCCGTTATTGAATACTTTTATTACAAATTTATCGTCAATAATATCTGTTGATATCTTAAGTTCAAAAAGTTCATCGGGAGGCATCATTCTCATGCCGTGACGGAAAGAATTTTCTATTATTGGTTGAAGCATAAGTTTTATAACATTGAATTTTTTTGTCCTTTCATCGATATCCATTTCTATGCGGAAACGGTTTTCGTATTGAAGCCTGAGGATTTCTATATAATTTTTTTCATAATCAAGTTCTTCTTGAAGTGTTATTATATAGTCGTTTGTGTTCATGGAGGCGTAGAGGATATCCGATAAAAGCACGATGGCACGACTAGCATCGTTGTCGCCTTTTGCGTATTCGCTCACAAGGACATTAATCATGTTTAGCGTATTAAAAAGAAAATGTGGATTAAACTGCAACTGTAAGGCAATTGTCTGAGTTTTTTTGAGCTGCTGGATTTTCTTGACGAGCTCCGTTTCAAAGTGTTCTTTTGTCATAGCCATTTGCATGATATTGTTTATAATGTAGTTTATTTCGTCGGTGTTGTCTGTGTCTTCGCTGCAGTTTAAGGCAAGTATTATAGTATGTATGGATTTGTAGAAATTAAGTGAGATGTAGAGTGACATAAGAAGAGGAATAATAATTATAAGAATAAGACAAATTATGAATGTAAGCTGTATGTTTTTTGTCTTGGTGTCGAAGTATTTGTCATTTACATCAAAAATAAGGGTATAACTGTTGCCGTTTATATTTTTTACAAAAAAAGTGTTCCTTTCTTTATCAACCCTTGTTATTGTGTTTGATTTGACAGAAAGTAAATCATCATTTATATTTGGCAGTTTTTTGTCAGATGAATAAAGAATTGTACCGTTCATATCTGCGATAGTAAGACTATCAAGATTTGATTTAAGTTCTGTGCGGATAAGGTCATCTATATAGCTTGCGGAAATATTAAACACCACAAATCCTGCTACCTTTTTGCTTGCGGTAACTGCATAGCATACAGATATTTTTTCGAATTTATTTGTGATAGGGTTTAATATTGGAATAACAAAATCGGTATTTCCCGTCTTTTGATAGTATTCATACCAGCTTTTATCAGGAAATTTTTCCAGGGAATTACCGCCCTTGGAGGAATAAACATAGTCTGTGGAAACGCTGTATATATGCATGGAATCGATAAAGTCTCTTGTTGTCATAAAAGAGTTTATCTGGCTGTACATAAATTTGGCTGCCTCATCCTTGTCGGAATTGCTCATAGGTGAGAGATATGCTATTACACCGTTGTCGCGTGACAAAAGACCGTAATGCAGGTCTGCATCGAAAAACATATTTTCTATAATCCCCGATATTTTGTCATAAGAAGCCGATACGGAAGAGTTGAACTCACGGTTCATTATTGTTGTGTTAAGAGAGTACACAAGAATATTTATAATAAGAAACGGGAGCATAAAAACAAGTATCAGAGTTTTCCAGTATTTAAGGAAGATACTCTGCCACTTGTATTTTTTTATAAGCTCTGTTGCAAAACGAAACGATTTACTCATCCTTTAATCCATCTCCGTTTTTCTGGTAATGTGTGCGATACTCGTTTGGTGTCATTCCTGTACGAAGCTTTATTAAATCGTAGAAGTAGGTTGTGTTTTTATATCCCACACTTTCGCAAATGGTGGAAATCGGCATATCCGTATTTTTGAGGTATTCCAGCGCCTTTTCAAGTCGTATGTTCTTTAAGTAATTACTAAAGTTTTCTCCTGTATGCTGTTTAAAGAAAGCGCCAAAGTATATGGGACTTAAGGAAATATGGTCTGCCACATCCTTTAAGGATATATTTTCAGTATAATGCTTTTTTATATAGTTCTTTGCTTTTTCTACAATATCCTTTTGTGTTGTATCTTTATCTGAATACATATTCTGCTGTTTGATACTGTAAATTGATGGATAGTATTCTTCGGATATTTCCTCACATTTCAGATTAAGAAGAGAACTTAAATTTTCGGTAAAAGTTTCAATGTATGAGTGAGTTTTCTCAGGGAAGGAGGGAACACCGCTTTTGTTTAGGCACACAAAATGCGCAGTGTCAAAGGAATGTTGTATAAGAGAAGAAAAAACATCCTTGTCCGTAGGAAGAATAAAGGATATTGCATTGTAAAGGCGCTCATATCCGTATTTCCACGATGTGTCAAGATATGCTTCAAAGTCGCGGAATCGTATTGTTACAAGAGAGCATTCGTTATTTAGCATATCTTCGCTTATGCCTATTTTCTTAAGTTCCGAGGCAGATGCCTTTATTCCCGAGCCCGAGGACATTATTATATTGGAAAAGAAATACTGCTGCATAGCAAGGGTTTTGTTTCCTTTTACACTTGTGTTTACATCCGTACTGAGTTTTCGGAATGCCTGCTTTACGGCTTCCTCAAATGTGGACAGGTTAAAGGGCTTTGTGATGTAGTCTATGGTGTTATACTTTGTAGCCTCCTGTGCATATTCAAAATTTCTGTACGCGCTTACAAATATAAAGTAGGTATTGGGGTGGGTGGCATGACACTTTTTTGCAAGTTCAAGCCCCGTCATAACAGGCATCTCTATATCTGTTATCACAAGGTCGGTATGGTTATCCTCCAGATATTTGTACACCGATTCGCCGTCGGTAAAGGATGCCGAAAGCTCAAAACCGTATTTGTGCCAGTCGAACATATTACAAAGTCTTCTTAAGGTAAAAGACTCGTCATCTGCCATTATAACCTTAAACACATTAATACCCCTTTCATTAAAACTTCTTGTCTTAAATTATATATAGAAAAATCTTGTTTTGCAATGAGAAAATCTTTATTTTGCAAAGTTCTTGATTTAAGATACTCCAAATCTTTTTTTAGGTTATTGTTACAAAAATGTGCGTGAATTATAATGAATTTGTAACAAAAATCAACCAAGGAGAGATATGACTATGAAGTTAAGTTCAGGGAAGAGTGTTGCCCTTTCAAGAAAGAAACACTATTCATTAAGTTCACCGTGGCAACTCTTTGCACTTTGTGCTTTGCCCATGTTTTTTATTTTTGTTTTCAATTATATCCCCATGTTCGGTATAATAATTGCATTCAAAAATTATAACTACAGCAAAGGCATATTGGGAAGCGACTGGATAGGATTTCGTAATTTCGAGATATTCTTTAAGTCCGATGTGTTTGCAAGGATTACATACAATACGCTTTATATGAATGCCATATTTATCATTTTAGGTACTGTGTGTGCAATAGCGCTTGCAGTTCTTCTCTTTGAACTTAAGAGCAGGACTGCAACCAAGATTTTCCAGACCACACTTATAGTACCTCACTTTGTTTCCTGGGTTATCGTTGCCTACATGGTATTTGCGCTGCTTAGCCCCAGAAACGGCGTTATAAATGTAATGCTTCAGAACATGGGCATGGAAAAGATAGATTGGTATTCCAAGCCGGAGGCGTGGCCCTTTATACTTACCGTAGCGAATATATGGAAGCATGTGGGCATGGACTCGGTTGTTTACTATGCGGCACTTATGGGTATAGATGTTTCTTACTTTGAAGCAGCAGATATAGACGGTGCTTCAAAGTGGGATAAGGTAAAATACATTATTATACCCACTCTTGTTCCTCTGATAACTATATTCACCATACTCAACATGGGCAAAATCTTCAGGGCAGATTTCGGTCTTTTCTACCAGCTGCCCAGAAATGTTGGTCTGCTTTATGAAACAACAGATGTTATCGATACATACATCTTCCGTACAATGAGAGTTACAGGCAACATGGGTCTGTCCTCGGCGGCGGGTGTTCTGCAGTCTGTAGTAGGCATGGCGCTCGTTATATTTACAAACTATATTGCAAAGAAAATTGACCCCGAGCGCGGTCTGTTCTAACGGAGGAAGACAAAATGAAGAAAAAAAGTAATATATATCAGTTAATACTTATAGCAGCTCTTGCACTGCTGTCTATCCTTGTGGTACTTCCTTTTGTAATGCTTGTGAGTGTATCTATTTCAAATGAGGATATTATAGTTCAAAACGGCTACAGCATCATACCCGAGCAGATTGATTTTGCGGCGTATAAGCAGATTTTTGCAAATCCGCAAACGATACTGCGAGCCTATCTTACAACAGCAGAGTTTTCGCTCCTTTATATGGTACTTGGAGTTCTTTTGACAGCCATGCTCGCTTACCCCCTGTCCAGAAGGGATTTCAGAGCAAAGAAATACATTTCATTTTATGTATACTTTACAATGCTGTTTTCGGGCGGTCTTGTTCCTTCGTACATACTAATCACCCAGTATCTTCACCTTGATGATACTCTGTGGGTTTACATACTTCCCGCCATGGTCAATGTGTGGTATGCGTTTATGATGAGGACGTTCTTCCAGGATATTCCCTACGAGATATCGGAATCCGCATATATGGACGGCGCAAACGACTTTGTAATATTCTTTAAGTTTATGATACCCTTATCAAAGCCTGTTATAGCAACGGTTGCGCTCTTTACATTCCTTGGTAAATGGAACGACTGGAACACACCAATGCTCTATATCAATAAGGAAGAGCTCATATCACTTCAGTATCTGCTGCAGAGGATAATGGAAAATATAGATATGATAAAAAACATGGCTACAGTAGATGTATCTATGATAATGACAAATGCCGATATCCCCTCCGAGACCATGCGAATGGCGATGGCGGTGGTTGTGGCAGGACCTGCACTTATTATATTCCCCTTCTTCCAGAAGTACTTTGTAAAAGGACTTACCGTAGGAAGTGTTAAGGGTTGATATAAATAAAATAGAGGAGGAATTTAAAAATGAAAACATCAGTAAAAAAGCTTGTTTCACTTGCACTTTGTGTGGTTATGCTTTTGGGTGTTGTCACCTTTACAGGCTGCTCAGACAAAGACTCCGACAAGGGCGATGTTATCACATGGCTCGTTCCTGCAAGTAAGCAGAATGACCTTGCCAAGGTATTGGAGGAGGCAAACAAAATCATTGAGCCTGCCATAGGCGTCAAGCTCGATATGGTTTTAATCGACCAGAGTGCATACAACCAGAGAATGAACATGAACATGGCAGCAGGAAATGATTTTGACATTTGCTTTACATCCAGCTGGCTGAACAATTATACTCTTGCAGTTCAGCGTGAGGGACTTATGTGCCTCGATGAGCTTTTGGAAAAAGCACCCAAGCTCAAGGAGACTATTCCCGATTACGCATGGGAGACAGTTAAAATAAACGGCAAGATTTACGGCGTACCCAACATGCAGGTTATGGCTTCTGCCAAATGCTTCTATGTATTAAAGCGCCTTGCAGACAAATATGATTTGGATACAGAAAATGCTTCCAAGCCCGAAGACCTCGAAGAATTTCTTGCAAAGGTTAAGGCAGGCGAGCCCGATATCTATCCATTTAGAAATAACAATGGATACACCCCCTGGGTTACCCGCGAGTGCACGGGTGTGGGCAACGATATCTACTTCGACAAAGGCAATATTGAAGCCGGAGCCTCGGTTGCTCCTCAGGCAATGCTTGATGGCTTCAAGATAATACACGACTGGTACAAAAAAGGCTATATAAGAGAAGATTTCTTAAGCATGGGCGATGACACTGCTGACTATCAGGCAGGTAAGTATGCTGTGTTTGGCGAAACCTACATGCCCGGCGGCGAAGCCAAGGTAGAAGCTCTGGTGGGTGAGCCTGTTGTAGCATTAAAGCCCTACGGCGGTAAAGCTACCATCAGCACCACCTCGGGTACATCTACACTTCTTGCTATAGGCAGAAACAGCAAAAACCCCGAAAAGGCAATGGAGTTTATTGAGCTTTTAAATACCAACAAGGAGCTCTACAGATTAATTGCATACGGTATAGAGGGTGAGCACTATACATTAGATGAAAACGGCTGCCTCGAACACATAGAAAACAGCGGATATTCCTTAAAGGAAGACTGGAAGATGGGAAATACCTTCAATGGTTACCCATTAAAAGGTCAGGACCCCGATATTTTTGAGCAGACCATAGCGTACAATGACGCGGCTGAGTTGTCAGCCAACCTCGGATTTGTTCCCGACTGGACTTCCATTGAGACCGAGCTTGCAAATATTGCCAATGTAAGAAGTAAGTACAGTCCCATTGCAAACGACCCCGAAACCTGGTGGGATGACTACTGCAAGGAGCTCAAAAAAGCAGGTGCAGACAAGGTCTGTGATGAGATGGAAAAACAGTTTAGCGAATTCAAAAAGAACCAGAAGAAATAATCTTATCAATCGGTTTAGAATTACAGGAGAGGTTTAATGAAAAGATTAATTAGCTTATTATTAATAACTGCAATGCTTCTTTGCCTTGTTCCGACTGTAATTGCCGCAGAGGATACGGGAGACTATCCGTATCCCGTCATAAGAGGAGAATCCACTACCGAATCACTTATAAAGTACGGTAATGTTCTTATGAAGGCAGGAGAGCCTTATGCATATGTAAGAGGTAAGGTTGTCCCTATGCCTGCTCCCTTTTACGATAACGGCACAGTATATTTTCCTCTTGAAGATATAGCAGGCTTTTTGAGCGACAGAGTAGAGTGGAACAATAGAGAACAGACAGCAACCTGGTACTTTGCACACTATGACTACAGATTTAAGATAGGAAGCACCGTGTGCGAAAAATATGAAACCAGGCAGGAAACCACCGAGTATATAAACCTCGGCGGCACAGTAAAGAAGGATAGCGACGGTAAGATTTACATACCGCTCGAAAATATCTGCAAGGCTTCGGATTTGCGTTACTCGGTAACCAAGGATGGTATCATACTCTTTGGTACCAAAGAAGCCAGATATGAACTAAAGGACTTTAAGACCGAAGACATAGAGTATGTCAAGACCCTCTTTGGCGAGGGCAGAGATGCCAACAAGGTAGATATAGCATTCTATGTAGACCCCATAAACGGCAAAGATTCCAACAACGGAAGCGTGGAGCATCCGTTTCGCAGTATTGCGGTTGCCAAGCAGGAGGTAAAAAATTACAAAAATGCCAACGGTCAGACAGGTGACATATATGTTTACCTTAGAGGCGGAGAGTATTCAATATTCGAGCCTATAGTCTTTACCCCCGAGGACTCGGGAGAAAACGGATACGAAATCATATACTCCGCTTATCCCGGCGAAGAGGTAACCATAGACGGCGGTGAGAGAATCACCGGATGGGAAAAGACAGAGGGAAATATCTACCGTGCATATCTCGGCAAGGATGTTTCGATGCTCTTTGAGGGTGACTACTACAACACAATTGCACGTCATCCCAACGAGGGATACTACAAGGCAGTTGCCGCTCCCGAGGGACCCCAGAAGAATAAGTTTGTATTCAGAGCCGGCGAATTCCCCGAGCTTTCGAGCACCACAGGATTGCGCTGGTACGGATGGCCCGGAGGACCCACAGGACATTACAACTGGCATACAGAGGACCGTCCTGTAAGCAGCTTTGACTATAATACAAGAACAGTCAATATATCGAGCGTTGCCTATGTACTTGGTACAGGCTCGCGTTACTACTTAAAGGGTGTAAGGGAATTCCTTGATGCTCCCGGAGAGTACTGGTATTCCACCGAGGACGGATATGTGTACTATTATCCTGTGGCAGACGATATAAACGATGCAAGGATAATCAATGCTAAGGAAAACATATTCAGCCTGCAGGGTAATTCCTTAAATGAACTTACGGAGAACATCTCATTTGTAGGACTTAACTTAAGAAATACCAGCGGTAATATGATAGCCTGCAACAATGCAGCCAATATAACCGTGGATTCGTGCAGAATGAGAAATTCAGGCGGACACGCGGTAGCCTTCTCGGGTATCCGTAAGGTCGGAATACATGTTGAAAACTGCGACATACAGAATATCGGCGGTGCGGGGGTATCCTCAGGTCCGCAGATACAACCCGATGACCAGGCAAGCAAATATCATGTAATTAAGAACAACAAGATAAAGAATATAGGTCTTGTAGACCCCAGCTCCGATGCAGTTCAACTCTACGGTTGCGGTTACTCCTATGTGGGTCATAACCATGTTTCCGAGGGAAGAAACTGCGGCATAATGCTAAAGGGCGGTACCAACCTGTTCTTAGACAGCAACTATAGCTCATCAAAGTTTGTGGCCTACTATGCGGGTACAGAGGTTGATGAAGCCTTCAGTGCTTACTACAATCCGTCATGTTATAACACGGTTGAGTATAACGAGGTTGTACACTTTATGTGGGATTCACAGGACGGCGGTGGTATCTACACCTTCCAGTGCGGCGAGGGTAACATCATACGAAACAACCTTATCACCGATATGGAAGCAAACTTCTCGGTATGTGTAGGATTATACACCGACGAATACAGCCGTGATTTCCAGGTGTACAACAACCTTGTATACGATTGTCAGAATGATCCCAATTCCGGCGGAAATTTTGGTTGCCCCAACCAGCCGTGGGGACTTAGCGGAGATGGTGCTACCTACAACAACCTCTTTGCCGAGAACCACCGCGACGGCACACTTCCCTCGTATGTGTGGTATGCAGGCAACAGTTACGACTCCGCATGGGAAAAGAATGTATCCGTAAACTCAGGTAAGCATATAACAAGTCTTAAATCCAACCATGAAGAATGGAGCGGTGCGGATATAGGACACAATGTATACTTCAACGATGATATGGATAACTATCTGTTCGGCGGCGGAGCATTTACCGAAAGAGATATGAAGACTCTTAAGGACTATGCCTTTGAGCAGCATTCCCTCGTGGGTGTCGACCCCGAGCTTATGGATAAGGAGCACGGCGACTTAAGACTTAGGTACACATCACCCGCATTCAGAACGGGATTCTCGGATATTAACGCTTCAAATATAGGTCTTACACAAGACTTTAAGCTTGTCAGCGCAGGCGCTCCCTTCAAGATGACAACAGACATCGTAGACTACGATACAGAGGGCTTTGTATCTCTTAATTCCGGAGAGCAGGCAACAATTACTGCAACCCTCAGAGATGAAGAGGGCTACATAGTAAAGGGTAAACCGGTTACCTTCACCTCCGACAATCCTTCTGTAGCAACAGTAGATGCAAACGGAAAAGTAACCGCAGTATCTCAGGGTGTAGCAAGGATTACTGTAGCCTCGGAGGGCTTTAGCATGCCCATCGATGTGCTGGTGGATGATAAGATAGTGTCTGTACATGCAGACCTCTCCATAGACCCCATAAGAATAGGAGAGCACAGCACAGTACGCTCCTGGTACAGAACACTCCACGGCAGATACATCCCTGCAAATGTCGTTACATACTCATCCTCCGACAGCTCTGTGGCTTCGGTAGACAGCAAAGGCTTTGTTACAGGAAACGGCGCAGGTAAGGCGGATATCATCGTAAGCGACGGCACACATACTGCCTCTGTCGGCATAACAGTAAAGGAATCTATGTTCGATGTGCTTGATGTCGAAATTGAAGACAGTTCAATAAATGTAGGTGAGGTAACCTCGCTTAAACTAAGCATCAAGGACGAAAAGGGCAACATAATGGCTGCCGAAAAGGAAAATGTAACTGTAACTGTAGATGACGAAAGCATACTTAAGGTAGAGGCTAAGACGCTTGACCACTATGAGGTAATACCTTTGAAGGCAGGCAATACCTCTATAAATGTAAAGGTCAGTCTAGACGGAAAGGTTGTAGAAAAGTCTGTGACCGTATATGTGTTAAGTTCCGACGATAAGATAGACGACGAATGGAAACTCTCCAACTACGGTGTAAATATTGATGAAGCGCAGACCCCGACGGGCGGAACCTTTGCCGCATATGAAAGCGGATACTTTGAATTCACTACAGACGGCTACAACTTCTGGAACAATCAGGACCAGGGAAGTTTTGCATTCAAGAAAATCAAACTCGACCCCAAAAATCCCGTGGCAGAAATCAAGCTTAAGTTTGTTCTTACTCCATCCGAAGTTCAGATAGCGGAAACGGGTGAGACCAACAAGGCATGCTTCGGTGTTATGGTAAGAGCCAACGATAGTGCAGGCTCTCCCTCCATTCACCACAGATGGGAGGCAACCGGAACAAATCTCTATGCAAACAGAGATATTCAGGACTTAGGCTGTGGCTACGGTAAGGGCGATAAGTTTGAGGAGACACCCCCCGAACTTCGAATCATATATGACGCCGGTGTGGTAGAAATGTATGTAAGAGCAGATGCAAGCGGTGAGTGGACACTGTTTAAATCTATGAAATTCAATATAACAAATGATGAACTTCTCATAGGTGTGGCAGGATATTCACAGAATTATGACGCAGAAGGCAAACCTATGAAGATGTCTACTCTGGGTAATATTGAAGTCAATGTGGGTGCCGATGTAGATAAGAGCGATGCTGATTACGATATCGGTAATGCAATGTTAAACGGTTAATTAGGTGATTGTAAAATGTTTAAGTGCCATTTGGGGACGGTGGGTGACAGACGCCGAAGGCAGTCTTTTTGCATGAAATTCAAAGGATTTCGTGCAAAAACAGCCCCGTCCCCTACAAAATGGCAGTTAAACAAAGGATTTTACAATCGGCTATTATATAATTAATTTTAAGGAGGCAATTCTTAATGAAGAAAGTACTTAGTATTTTCATTTCGGTAATGCTCATAGTTTTGAGCTTGCCAATGGTTAGCTTTGCAGCAGAGGGCGTAACGGTTTCTGCTGTGGGCGTCAATGTAACAGACGGCGTGGTAACAGGCCTTAGCTGGCAGGAAGCTAACACCGTAACTGTTGAGTTTGACGGTAAGGTTGACCCCGCCACAGTAAATGCAACTACTGTTACCTTAAAGGAAGCAACAGGCATCAGGGCAGATGTTCCTATGATAATAGAGGCTACTGCAACAGGTGCTGTAATTAAGCTCGGTAAATTAAGACCCCTTACCGACTATACTCTTACCTTTGATGGTGACGAGTTTGCAACAACAGAAATTACTCTCCAGTCCGAGGGTACAGATATGGTGGAGTATTGGGCTTTTGAAAGAGGTGCGCAGGGTCTTGCTCCTAACAGCAAGTTAACTGAAGTCGTTTTCCCATTGACCACCGGCGCACAGAACATAAGCGATAGTTTTTATAACTGGCCGTCAGAAGAAAGTACAAAGACACCCGAGATTAAGTATCCTCTGAATACGGATTTGGGTAATTTTACCTATGAATTTGATTTGGCTACAATAGCGGGTGAGCTTTATGTGGCTGGTGTAAACAAGGGATATGCAAGCAACAACTATTGTGCAGTTTTGACACCCGGCAAACTGACATTATTTGGAAATGAGATTACAACGGAAGAAAAAGAACGGATGAATTTCCGTATTAACCTTTTTAGAAAATCAGACGGAAAATACTATGCAAATGCATATCTTAAGCAGACAGTAGACGGTGAACTAATTTGGAACAAAATAGTATCCGACTATGATTTTGGTAAAATACAGGACAACAGTAACAATTCAAAGCAAAAAAATTTAACCGACATGGATAATGGTTGGTATCCTGATGACTATAAAGATTTTTGCTGGTTAAGACTTCCTAGTGGCGAAAAGCAAGTTCACTGGAAAAAGGTTACAATGAGCTCACTTCCAACCACAGGTGTTCTTGATTGTGCACCCGATTTTGAAAAGGGCAAGATTTACCTTACATTCGACCAAAAGGTTGATAATGTAAACAGTACAGTTGATATTATCAGCTACGATGGTGAAAGTGTAGAATTTACAGATGCATATAGTTGTGTAATTACTCTTGACGAAAATGTATCCCTCGACCCCGCTGCAACCTATGATATTGATTTCTCAGGCGTTGTAGCAGACTCCGGTGTAACAGGCGGTACAGGCGCAAGCTTTACCACTCCAAAGAGCGACAAGCTCACAGCTTCTGTTGCAAACAAGACAAACCTTAGCTGGAAGGAAGCAAACACAGTAGAAGTAGCGTTCAGCGATGCTATAGTTCCTTCAAGTTTCACAGAAGCTAACATCGCATTCACAGAAAAAGACGGTACAATAGTAGATATCCCCTGGAAGCTTGATTCCGTAACAGCAACATCCGCTACAATCAAGCTTGGTAAGCTTAAGCCCTTAACAGATTACAAGCTTTCCATAACAGGTGTTACATCCGCAGACCCTGAAGTTAAGTGGCAAGACTCCGATATCATTCTCCAGTCCGCAAGCTCAGATATCACAGAGAAATGGTACGGTGAAAGAGGCTTAAATGGCAATGCTCCTTCAAGCAGTGTAAGCATACCAAATGTGTCATATACCACCTCTGAAAACGGAACAGAAATAACAAATGGTACAGGTGAAGAGAGTACATATTACAATTACAATGGTTACGGCTTCTATTATGGAAGAAGCAGCAATGCGGCTGTGTACTCACAAAATCTGTATCAGGAATACAAGGTAAGAGTAAACAGCGGTAACATCGGTACCGGTGGACTTCGTCAGTTAAGAAACAAGCTCGACCATATGGTTATCGCAACACCTGAGACGCTTAATATAGCAAATGCAAATGTTTCTGTGTCCAAGACAGGCTGGCTCCACTACAGAGTTAACTTCTATAAGAACAGTGCAGGTATTTACTATGGTAATGTTTACCTTAAGTCGGAGGATGCGCAAGGAAATACATATTGGAATAAAATAGCATCTGATTTTATGCTTACCAGCCAGGTTTCGTCAACAGGACTTGTAAATCTTGGTTATTATAATCCTGAAAATTCGAGTGAACAGGGCGGATGGCAGATTGTTAACATTGGTGTAGGTGATTCAAATCAGGTTAAGGATGTAGCTAATGTAGACATCAAAAAATTCGTTTTAAGCTCCATGGCTCAGACAGAAATTATGGACTGCAACTTAGACCTTGACAACAACAAGATTGAAGTAATGTTCGACCAGAAGATAGATGTAGCAAGCATAGGTGCTGTTAAGGTATATCCCAAGGGCGGTACTACAGCAGATGCAGTAGAGGCATCTGTAGTATGTGATGACGGTGTTAACTGCACCATAACATTTGAAGAAGTACTCGAATCCGGTACAGAATATACAGTAGATATGTCCGGTATCAAGGCAGACTGCGGTGTCCTCGGCGGCGAAAGCTTCGACTTCACTACAGACATGGCAGATATCGATGTTACTGCTATGAGCATAGGCGACGGACTTCTTACATCTTCTGTAACAGTTAAGAAGAATGTTCCGGGAAGTAAGAAAATCACAATAATCCTTGCTCTCTACGATGGCGGCAACTCAATGGTTAAGGCAAGCTATCTTACAAAGACAGTAACAACAAATGACGAAATAATCTATAACGATGTAGCAATTACCGATGCAGAGGTTAAGGCAGGCTACAAGGCTAAGCTCATGGTATGGGAGGGCGACATAGGAGATGTAACTCCTATATGTGAAGCCATAGAAAAATAATCATAACATCTTATGTAACAGGGCAGGTCAACGGCCTGCCCTGCTGTCAACTGACTTAGGTCAGGTGATAAAAAGAGGAGAACATATATGAAAAAAAGACTACTAAGCATAATAACCGCGCTCATAATGACGCTTGGTTTATTTGCTTCCTACCCCGCAGGTGCGCTTACTACGAGAGATCCGTTTCAGGAGCTCGCATTCGGCACCTACGACGGCTACAAGGCAGAGCCCGCTCCCGAGGTGTGGCTTGAGCATGGTATATATGAGCAGAGCAAGGACTACTGGATAGTTTTCAACAATGTAAACTTTACCTCCAGTCCCAAGAGTGTTACACTTTCCGCTTATTCTGCAAATACCAAGGTTACACAAACGGGCTACATAGAATTAAGGCTCGATTCCCCCGACGGACGCCTTATAGCAAGCATAAAGCCCAATCCCTCTACAGCATGGGGTGCAACCGCAAATACCGTGGTTGATATTACCGAAGAGGTTACAGGCATCCACGATTTGTATGCCGTATACCGAGAAACCCACTATCAGTATCGTATAGGCGGTATTAAATTCAATGCCGTGGGAGACAATCTTCTAAGGGTAAACGGCAGAACATCGTCAAAACCGTATGTGGATTCCAAGGACGAAGAGGAATACAGAATGGCAAACAAGCTTGTACATCTCGGTCTCATGGAAGCCGCAGGCGAAAACACCTTTGGCTACGAAACCCCTCTCACCGTAGAGGATGCATTAAAGGCTGCATCCCGCATGCAGGGACTCGACTTTGAGTCACAGGTTAAAAAAGACGCTACATCCGAAACACAGTATTTCAGACAGTTTGGCTACAACAAAGCCGATGACTTCGGCAAATATGTTGCTACAGACCCCATTACCGCAGAGGACTTTTGCGGACTCATACTCGGTGTGCTGGGCTGGAACGAGGTAATCAAGGCAAAGGGCACCACTGTAATGAAGCAGGCACAGTCGCTCAAGCTTTTCAGCGGTATGACTGCTCCTTCCGCATCCGCTTTTGTTACCAGAGGTCAGGCGGCACAGATTTTAGAAAACGCTCTCGATTCAAAGTACCTTATGGTAAGCGCCGTTACAGATAAAGGCGGCTATGAATACGATGTCATAAAGGACGAGAGTATAATACGCCAGTTTGACGATGTATACAAAACAGAAGGCGTTGTGGACCACAGCTACATCACAGCTCTGTCCTCAGGGAAAAGCGGTGTTGACATGACAGATGTTGTCATAGACGGCAATGTATACAACATGGGCAATACCGACATCATGTACTGTGTCGGCAAGAGGGTTGATTTCTGGTTCAAATACGATAAGGATACCAACGAGCGTACCATTCTCTACTACGAGGAGCCCGAGGGTCAATCAACACATGTAACCTCGGAGCAGCTTATTAAAATCGGCATGTCCGAAGCACAGTACGAGGACAACAAGGGAAAAATTAAAACCGTTAAGTTCAAAAGTGCAGTTCCCGTTATATACAACGGCTCATTTGCAAAGGGCTATACTACAGTATCGGGACTTATAGGCAACCTTAGTAAATTCAAAGGAAGCATTACCTTTGTAAGCAACGATGGCGACAAAAATGCAGATATCATAATCATAGAGAGCTATAAGTCTGTAATTTTCAAGTCCTTCAACGAAAATGAAGGATTTATATTGGATGCAGACGGCAGACGCTATGACCTTAAAAACGGCAGCAAGCAGTACATGTACACCTCATTTAAAGAGGACGGCTCTGCTACAGATATGGATGTGGTTTCAAAGGGAACAGTACTCGACATAGCAACCACTTATGGTACCTCAGGCACCGCCTACAACACCATCATAGTATGCGATGGCTCTGTGTACGGTGAGGTTACACATATACAGTCCGATTATGTAACCATAGACGGCTTTGAGTACAGATTAAGCCCCGAACTTATTGACGACTCGCTTATAGCAAATAATGCCAAGGTCGAGGCGGGTGCTGTAGGCACCTTCCGTACAGACAGCTTTGGCTATATCCGCTCCTTCGAAAGCGGCGAAAAGCTTATGGCGGCAATCATAGTAGACTATGATACGGTAAGCGATGCTTTCGAAAGTGAGTTTTTGATTAAGCTCTATACCTCCGAAGGCAAGCTCATAACCTCAAACGGAGCTAAGAACATCTATGTAGACGGCAACAAATTTGATAGTCCGTCTGCATTAAAAGACTATCTTGACAAAAATGCCGTTAAGGGAAGTGTTGCCATATACAGACTAAACGGCAAAAAAGAGCTCAACATGCTCGACACCATAGCGGTAGGCGACGGCGGCGTAAGAGACCGTATTGTAAGAATAGGTGTAAACAGCAGAAATCTTCTGTACGGCAATATCCTTTTCGGAAATATGAAAAGCGCTGCAGCCTGGGTTGGCTCTCTTGTGTTCACAGCACCGTATTCGGGCGGTGGATATACTGTGGACGAAGCCTCCTACGGTGTTACTAACGCTCTCGACGGCGGTTGGGCAAGATATGATTTTTATTCGACCGACGGTAAGATAGGCTTTGCCAATGTAGCAGTTTTATACCCCGAGAGCATAGGCAACGGCAGTAGTCTCTTTCTGGTAGAAAGACTTACTACTACCCTTACTCCCGACGGAGATGTAACTGCAGGTGCAGACGGCTGGTTTGTAGGCGGCAAGGCATTAAGAGGCAGTATAACCTTTGATGCCATCACAGGCTACAGCAGCTATTTCTCCGACGAAATCAAGCCCGGAGATGTTATAAAGCTTGGCTACGATGCCAAGGGATTGGTAGTTAATGCAGGCACCTCGGCAACCGTTCCGACCGGTATTACCAAGAGTGAAATTTTTGCTACCGATAAGCTTTCAAATATTATTGGTACAATTAACGGCACCCAATCCAGCGATACCGTATACTGGTACGGCGAGATTGTGGATATATCGGATATTTACATGGTTATGGAGAGCGAAGCAGGTGCTACCATGGTATGCAATATCAAGAATGCCAAGGCTATCTGCTACAACTCGGATACCAACAAGGCAAGAGAAGTAGATTTTAACGATATAGCCTTGCGTGAGGGAGATACTGTGGGAACAGGCACCAAGGTGCTTGTAAGACTCAATCAGTTCAAGGCAGGCACAATATTGTTCTATGAATAAGGAGAAAAAGCTATGAAGAAAAGATTATTAATACTATTATCTGCACTTACTATTATATGCAACACAGTAGCTTTTGCATCCTCCGAGCCTGCAGTAACCATCGACAAGTGCGTTCTTGATGAAAATTACAATCTTATTGTGGAAGCAAGAGTACCCGGTGCTCTCAAAAAGCAAAAAATAGGTGTTATCTGCACCGACCCCGACGGAAATGTTGTATTTTCCGACCAGACCACGCTTCTTAACAGAAATGAGGCAGGAGAGCTTACAGCAAGCTTCTACAGCGTTAAGTTTCAGCCTCAGTTCAAAAGCGGAGACTATACGGTTACCGTTTCGGGTAAGGGCGTAGCCAAAGACACCGATACTATTACATACTACGGAGTTGATTCATGGAGCAGTGCCCTCAATGCCGTGGTAGATGCAGACGGCAGCGCAATACTTACTGCCGCTTCCAAGGATTCGGACCACGGAGCGACTAATGCTGAGATTCTCGGTATAGATGTGTCTCTCCTCAAGTCCTTTACCAAAACAGGTGAGTTCTATGCTCTTATAGACAACGATGATGCAAAATTCAGCATAGAGGGTCTTGACCCGAGTGACGAGGAGGATGCTCTTGCTATTCAGGATGTTGTTATAGCATTCAAATCGCTTTGGAGTGAAGCTGTGCGCATAGGCGAGTACTACAATGCCGATACGGCAGAAGATGTTAAGGACTGGTTTGCTAAAAATCAGAAGCTATATGACGATAATCCCACAGAGGAGAATATGCGCTTTGACTTCAACGGAAACGACAAGCCCGAAACCTTAAGCGAGGACAGAAATGTATACTTAATGCAGAGCTTTGTGTTAAACAAGTCTCTCTCTGCCATGGCTTCTGCCGACAAACAGGACGGCGGAAACCGCGTGGGCGAATTTTACAGCACTCTCGCATCGGATAAGCCCGCATTTGCCATTGATGCAGCGGGCAACACATGGGATGAAGCCACTCCTGCAAATGCTGCTTTGCACGCTATAACAGAAAGGCTCAGAGAGGGAATTGTCCTTTCCACCGCTCTGTATATGCCCTCTGAATACCTCGACAGTATTCTTACAGGTGCTTCGGGAGTTGTGGACATAGATGATACCAAATTCAAATCGGTATCGGACAAATCCGCACTCTATACAGGAATCGTAGGCACAGAGTATCAAAGCCTTGAGGCTCTTGCAGATGCTATTGATAAAAAGCTCGGTGAGCTTACCGACGATAGTGATAGCGGCTCGACAGGCTCTTTACCCGACTCTTCCGGTTCGAATCGGGGCGGAAGTGTAGCTACAAGCGGAGGCTCTAAAACAGAGGATGCTGCAAAGGAAGAAAACGCATCGGGCATCTTTGCCGATGTGCCTGCAGGCCACTGGGCATCGGGCGCGATAAATGCACTTTTTGAAAAAGGTGTTGTAAACGGCAAGGGCAACGGTATATTCGACCCCGACGGTATTGTAACCCGTTCGGAATTTGTAAAGATGCTTATATGTGCGTTTGGCTTCTCTACAGACGGAATAGAATGTGAATTCTCGGATTTGACAAGCGGCATGTGGCAGTATCCGTATATAGCCGCAGCAAGCGAGCTCGAAATTGTAAAGGGCTTTAGTGACGGACGCTTTGGCGTAAACGATGTAATTACCCGTCAGGATATGGCAGTCCTTGCAGAGAGAGCAATGAGAATATACGGAGAAATCATCACAGACGCAAATGCAGACTTTACAGACATTGCACAGGTATCGGATTATGCGCAGGGCTCCGTAAAGACTCTTGCGGCACTTGGCATAATAAACGGCATGCCCGACGGAAGCTTTGCACCGCACAAAACGGTTACAAGAGCACAGGCGGCAAGCATTATTTACAGAGCAATCAGTAATTAAAAAGGAGTTTTAAAATGAAGCTGAAGTTTATTGCAGTTATGCTGCTTTTAGCAGTTATATTACCTATATCGGCATTGGGTGCCCCGGCGGCAAAAGCCACCGATATAACAAACGCAACCCTTAAAGGAAATGTTCTTGAAATATCGGGCGAAATTGCAGGCGGCCTCAAGGGTGTAAATGTGGGACTTGTGGTATACGATAGTGCCGATAACATCATCCACATAGACCAGGCAAAAACTGAGGGTCTCGCAGGTACAAGGGATGCAGTAGGCTTTAGCTTTACCAAAACCAACATGACTAAGCCCCAAAGCGGATACAAGGCAGTTGTATCCGCCAAGGGCTATGCTTCATCGGAAAAAGAGATAGAATATACAAGTGTAAGAGAATTCTATGTATCTGCCAATGGCGCAGAGGGTGCAGACGGCACCTTCCAAAATCCCTTTGGTACTTTCGAGGAGGCAAGAGACGCAGTAAGTGATTACAAAGAAGCAAACGGCGGACTTCTTCCGTCGGATGTGGTTGTATACTTAAGAGGCGGAGATTATGTGCGTACATCGGCATTTACCCTTACAGCAGCCGATTCGGGAAATAACGGGCACACAGTAACCTACAGAGCATACCCCGGTGAAACACCCAAAATCATTGCAACCTCGGGTGTACTTACCGGTTGGACAGAGGAAAACGGTGTATGGAAGGCACAGGGAACAACTCCGCAGATGATTACAATAAACGATGGCAATACTGCTGTCGGTCTCGTAGCACGCGAACCCAATAGCGGATATGCTAAGTCTGATAAGGTGGACGGAGTTTTATCTACAATAACTTTCAAAGAGAAGTATGCGGATGATATAAAGGATTTTACAGTAGAATCCGGCGATCATAACTTCTTTGTGGCTATATGGCCCAACGGAGAAAACGGCACAGCAATCTGGTCCCAGTTCGTGGCACCTGTTAAGGTTACAGACACCGTAGATGGCATTACCTCCTTTTCGATACTTAATAATGGTATAGGCTATTACATAAACACCAACAGCAGATACTACCTTATGGGCGCTAAAGAGTTTCTGGATGCAGAGGGCGAGTTCCATGTGGACAGGACTAATAATGTGGTAAACTTTATCCCGCCTGCAAATTGCACTATGACAGCGGATACCGTGCTCTACGGTGCAGGAAGCTTTGACCCCATATCCATTGTGGGCACAGCCGATGACCCTGCAAGCGACATACATATATCGGGCATAGAGATAATCGGCTCTACCAGACTCTATGCAGGTGTAAACCTGCAGCATTGTGAGGATATATCCGTAAGCAAGATGTATATTCACGATATATCGGGCGACGGCATAAAAACAAGCGGAATAAATAACCGCGTAGAGATTTATGACAACAGAATAGACAGTGTAGGTGCAAACGGCGTTAACTTATCTTCAAAGCTTGCCAATACGGAAGCACCCGAGATTAAGGGCTCCTACAGCAAGAATAACAAAATTTACAATAACTACATCTCGAATGTAGGCAAACTTGTGGGCTCCTCATCGGCAGTAGCGGTATATAACTGCGAAGGCACGCTTATATCCAACAACTTAATTCACGGCTCGGGAAGATTCGGAATTTTGCTCAATTCCAACTTACATCTTGAGCATGTTATCGGCAAAACTATCGCAGGAGAGGTAGTAACCAAAGAAAATGCTCATGAATTTGTACCCACAAGAGCTAATATCATTGAATACAACGATGTCTACGATTGTATGAGTGACTCCGAAGACGGAGGCCTCATATATATGGTAGCACACGATAATATAATAAGATACAACCATATGCACGATTCAGTTACAAATGTATCAGGCGGGTTAATCGGTCTGTACCTTGACAATGGTTCTCAGCACAACGAAGCATACGGAAATCGTGTATATAACCTTACAGATGGCGGAACAGGCAATAGCACCTATGGCTTCAATATAAGAGGCAATTACAATACATTTACAAACAACATAGTTGCAAACATGAAGCTCAACGGCGGCTATGCCTTTCAGGTACATGGATACGACGATAATACAGTCAGAAACAATATTGTGTATAACTGCGGCAACAGAATATTCTATATAGACGCAAAATCAAGGCTCGCGGAGTGTGATAACAACATATACTATGACAAAGACCTCAGCCAAAATGGTTTGCAGTTTTTCGTAGAGGATAAAACCAGTGCAAAGGGCTTTGAAATATGGAAGCAATCATATGGTTTCGATAAGAATTCTGTATTTGCCGACCCCGGATTTATGGATGAGGCAAACGCCGATTTCCGTATGTCGGATTCCACCGGTTTCCAAGATATTTACACTCAAAATATAGGCCTTACACCCGATTATTCCTATGCCGAGGACGGAGCTTACAAGAAACTCTTTGTAAGTGTGGATGGAGAAGAGTCAAACCCCGGTACCGTAGTTGCAGGCGAGGATAAACAGATAAAACTTAAAGTCTTTGCACGAAACACAGGTAATTTTGGCATAAACAATGTAAGCGCAAGCTTTGTATCTCACAATGAGGATATTGTTACAGTTTCCACCGACGGAACACTCAACATAAAGGGCAGAGGCAAGGCTAAGGTAACTGTATCGGCAGGAAACATTCATACAGATATATACATAGATGTATCGGGTGCGGGAATATGGTTTGAGGATGCAAACGGCAACTACATAACCTCATTGAATGTGGATTTGGGCAGTATCAAGGCAGTAGCAGACCCCGGCGATGCGGATACCGAAGACAGCGAATTAATCATTGCAGTATATAGCGGCAATACCTTAAAGACCTCCACAGTAGCGACAACAAAGGCAGACGGTATATACACTATAGATATGAATTTGTCGGGTGTGGATACTTATGACACAGTAAAGGCATTCTTCTGGAAGAAAGGCAGCCTGTATCCCATATTCAAAAACAAAACAATTACAAAGGACTGATAGCATATGTTTTTTAGACCAAAGGTATTTAAGGCAACATCCGAGGAAAAAATCCGTATTTCCGACAAGTTCAGCATTGTAAGCGATTTTCCCCAAAATCCCTTCCAAAATTCCGTTATTTCTTCTGTGGCGGAGGAGAATGGTACTGTAGATAAGATTTTTATACACAGCGGAGTTCCCGAAAGCTTAGTTGCGGAAAATGGCGGAGTATACGGTGCAAATTCTGAGGAATATGCAATTTCTATAGACAAAGAGATACACATATATGCTTCCTCACCTAAGGCTGCAGGCTATGCTGTAATTACTCTTAAGCAGCTTTCGGATGCCGATGAACTTACACCGCTTTTTATATACGATTATCCCGAAAACAAGCTTCGGGCACTCAGAATATTTACCCCGGGAAGAGAGCAGTTTGACGACTTCAAAAGGGTAATTGACCTTTTGACCTACTACAAAAACAATGTTCTTATAATGGAAGTCGGCGGTGCCATGGAATATAAAAGACATCCCGAAATCAACAAGGCGTGGGAGGAAAAGGCAAAGAGGTTTAATGCCATAGGTCCCAAGGCAGTTCGCCTCGGCTTATTAAGGTACAACTATCCCAAGGTTGGTATGCAGAGAAATAACGGCGGCGGCTCATATATAACTCAGGAGGAGATGAAAGAACTCGTTTCCTACTGCAAAGAGCGCGGTATAGAGGTTATTCCCGAGGTGCCGAGCTACAGCCACAGCGATTACATAGTGAATGCACATCCCGAGCTTCGCGATATTGACATGGCTCTGGGCGATCCCGATACATACTGTCCCTCAAATCCCGATACCTACAAGCTGCTTTTTGATATTTTGGATGAGATTACAGAGGTGTTTGAGCCAAGCTATGTACACATAGCCCACGACGAGCTCACTACCTCGGGTGACAGATGCGAAAGGTGCCGTGCCACAGGCAAGAGCGCTGCGCGTATTTTTGCTGATGATGTAATTAAGATTTATGACTATCTTGCAGCCAAGGGCATAAAAACAATGATGTGGGCGGATGTTACTCTGCCTACCGCTACAGGTGCCGGCTACAACAGAAAAGGTGACTGGGACTATATTCCGCCCCGTTACGAATGCCGTGATATGCTCCCGAGAGATATCATTTTGGTAAACTGGCACTATGTATATGGAGCAAAGTACGACGATGAACTTTTAAGCCGAGGATACAACCTTGCATACGGCAATTTGCAGCCAAATCATATACCGGACTGGAAAGAGCGTACAAACAAGGATGGCTTTATTGGCGGTGTTGTATCCGGATGGTGCCCTGTAACCGACCGTGGACTAAGGTTGTGGGGTGTGTATATATCTGTTGTGTACTATTCATACCTGTACTGGGCAGAGCGCTTTGAAGTGAGCGAGAGGGAAGAACTTTTTTACAAATCTGCTAATGAAACCTATCGTTATTACAATACATACAATGTGCCAACACCTGAACGAGTAGTGGAGGTGGAACATGCTTTGTACAACCTTAATGGTTCTGTTTTGGCGGACTACACTGCAGAAAACGGTTCGGGCTTCATTCCTTTTGGATTTTACCTTGTGTTATACTCAGACGGCACCACTGCAAAGCTTCCTGTACTGTACAGAAAGAACATTGCTTTTGGAAGGCTTATAGGCGGTTCATGCTCGGGCGCAGAGTGTGAAGTTCTTGAAACCGGTAGCTTTGACGGAAAGGTGTTTTACAGAACAGTATACGAAAATCCTTATCCCGAAAAGAATATCATAGGAATTAACTTTATGAAGGATTCACCGATACCTTTTGATTTAACCGTAAGAAATTTCACAATTAAGTAGGGGGATATGGGCTATGAAGGATATTATTATAAAGAAAATAGACAATATAATTTCTAAAATCAATGGCAATCTTCTGCATATTCCCTCTTGTGAAAGTGGAAGGTATTTTGATACAGATGAGGGCAAGTATGAGCTTAATCATATACTGAGCACCAATCAGGCATACATTACCGGGATGGCTCTTATGGCTTATAATTACACAGGCGAAAGCAAATATCTTGATTGGTGTCTTGGGTTATACAATGAATATATGGATAAGGTAGATAACCGCAATTATGACACCTCACAGGATGTAGGAATTTTGTACTGGCTCTATTCGGTTCCTATATACAATATTACCGGAGACGAAAGATTCAGAGAACTTTCCTTAAAGGCTGCTGATGCTCTTTCCCATAGATTTATACCGCATTGCGGATTTATTAAAGCATGGGGCAGAGCAGATGGCAATGTACCATCATATATAGACGGCAAAACAGCAGGTCATCCTTTCTTTTCTGAAAACATGGGTCTTCTTCTTACAGAAACAGTTATAAATCTTCCGATTCTTGCGTGGGCATACTGGGAAACAAGGCAGTATTTCTACGGTACTGTTGCTGATTGCCATCTGGGTACTATGTTTAAGCACCTTGTAAGAGCAGACGGTACAACTCGTCACGGCTTCAGGTTTGATGGTGCTCCGCGATACAGATACAGAATTCCGTACATAGAGGAAAACTACTTGGGATATTCCGTAGACTCTTACTGGGCAAGGGGTGCAGCATCTGCTATTTACGGTCTTGCTCATATGCAGAGGTATCTTGACCGCAACAATCCCGAAAAAACTATGTATCTTAACTATGCATTAAGACTTATAAATCCATTTATTGATGCTTGTGCAGGAGAACTTCCTGTATGGGATTTTGCTTCTCCGGACAAAACTATAGATACTGCTTCGGCGGCGATGTTACTCTGTGCAATTCACGAAATTCAAAAATACACAGATAATACAAAAATAAACGAGTTTGGAAAAATGCTCGAAGAAAAGCTTATCGCGTACATAGATACCGACTTCGGTAAGGATGGTATTTTGAGAGAGCAGAGCGGTAAGCATCTTTATGATGTTTCAGGAGATTATTTTATTGCCGAGGCTTTTCTCGGAACGGGAGATTTGTGGTAAAAGAAACAAACAATCAAAAAGAGGTGTAGATATCATGGACAGGCTTTTTAAAAGAACCAACACCATAAAATATTTCAAATTAGATAAGTTGTGGGATTTTGCAATCGACTCCGAAGATAAGGGGATTGAAGAAAAGTGGTATGAAAAGTTTCCAGAGAAGTTCGAAAAAATCCCTGTGCCGTCATGTTGGAACAATACTTTGGGGTATTTTCGATACATGGGTATAGCATGGTACAGAACAGATTTTGAAACAGAGCACGATACTGTTTTTCTTAAATTTGAAGCCGTTGCAAATGAATGTGATGTATATATAGACAAAAAGTTTATAGGACACCACTATGGCGGATTTACAGAATTTTCTTTTGACGCACTTAGTGTAGGAAAAGGAAAGCACGAGATAGTTGTAAGGGTAAACAATAAGATAAACCTTACTGATACAATACCTCATATCAGAACAGATTGGTATAATTATGGAGGTATAAACAGAAGTGTCGAAATTTGCGAGACTTCCGATTGTCACATATACAATCTGGATACAAGCTACACACTTAATTTAAAAAGCGGTAAAGCAATACTTAGGGTTGACACATCTATTTGGTCAAAAAACAAAGTAAATGATACCGTAAGGATTTTCGTTGATGGAGAGTGCGTACACGAAGTGCCGTTCACCTCTTTCGGAGAGAGTAGATTTTCATCCGAGGACATAGAACTGAAAGATGTTGAAGTGTGGGATACTGATAATCCGAGGCTTTATTCGGTTACATTATCTTTTGCAGGAAAAGACCTTACGGAGCGGACAGGATTCAGAAAAGTCGAATGTTCGGGCAAGGATATTCTCTTAAATGGAAAGAAACTCATACTTACAGGTGTGTGTCGCCACGAACAACATCCTGATTGGGGCTTTTCTATGCCTTTTGACCTTATAAAAAAGGATATAGATATTATCCGTGAGTTAAATTGTAATACCATAAGAGGCTCTCATTATCCAAACAGTAAGAAAACTCTTGATTACTGTGACGAAGTTGGTATGCTTTTCTGGGAGGAAATTCCCATGTGGGGTAACTGCGAAGATTGGGCAGAGTCCTTCAAAAATGAAGAGTTTATAAACAAGGCACTTACCATGCACAAAGAAATGGTGAAAAGGGATATAAATCACCCTTCAATCATATTTTGGGGACTTCATAACGAAGTTGATACAACTCTCGAACAGACAAGAATCCTCACAAAGAGGATGATAAACGAAATCAGGTCATTGGATAATTCTCGACTGATTACATACGCCTCAAATAAAATAAATCCGGACGAAAAGGGTGATGCGTGTCTCGATTTGGCTGACGTCGCAAGTTTCAATTACTATACCGCATGGTATTTTAACAGCCATGAAGAAAGTTTTGTTGATTTTGTAAAGAGAACCAGAAGTTATGTAAATTCTGTAGCTGGCGAAATTCCTATAATTATGAGTGAATTTGGCGGAGGTGCCATTAAGGGTGTGACGGCCTTTGAAGCACAGAGATGGACAGAAAATTATCAGGATGAAATGCTCAAAGAAGCAATTGAGACATATTTGGGAAGCGGAGAAATCTGCGGTACATATATATGGCAGTATTGTGATATTAATTCTCAATTTGAATTGGAACTTACTCGCCCCAGAGGATTTAATAACAAGGGAATCCTGGATGAGTACAGAAGACCGAAAATGGCTTTTAATACTGTTAAAAAACTTTATGGTAAATATAACAATGTAAACAACGATAAAATTGGCATTAATTTGTTTTAATGAGGTGACGGAATGAAGAATTTAAAGAAAAGCGTGAATGTTAAAAGAATATCCCCGGCGGATGGTCAGTACTTTTTTGGCTATTATGACCTTCAGCCGTATAGCGGAGACCAGACAAAACATCTGACACACAGGACTGATTTCAGAAACCGACTTCACCAAAGAGGTGATAGTGCACAGATTGGTTTTATAGATATGACTACAGGTAAGTACGAAATGCTTGATACCACAGAGGCGTGGAATTTTCAACAGGGTGCTATGCTTCAGTGGAATCCTAAAGCACCCGACAGCGAAATAATATTCAACAGTCACTTAGACGGTGAATTCTGCGGTGTTGTTATGGATATACACACGGGTAAGAAGCGTTATCTTGAGAGACCTGTTGCCAATGTTTCCCGTGATGGTAAATATGCAATAAATATTAATATGTCAAGACTCTACGATTTCCGTCCCGGCTATGGTTATGCGTGGCCTGTAGATCCTCATTACTACGAAAACCACAGTTGCGAAGACGGTGTGTTTGTAACAGACATGGAAACAGGTAAATCCAAACTGGTGCTCTCTATGCAGGAGATATGGGATTTTTCGGGTTCATTCTTTTCCAAGGATGAGAAGATGATAATAAATCACATAACATTCAATCCCGATGCATCAAGATTTCTTGCGCTTGTACGTAACTTTCCACCAAAAGGATGTGATCACCACACAGCAATCATTACTGCAAACCGCGACGGAAGCGATATGTATCTTCTTTCTGATTATGGTTTTCAGTCTCACTATTGGTGGTTAAATAATGAGGAAGTTATATTCTTCTCTGACGGAAAGGAATTAAGTGCTTCAAGAGGTTGGGCAAATAACTATATTCTTAAGGATAAAACATATGAAGGTTCAATGCATGCAGAAGGATTTTTCAACAAGGATAACCACATGAGTTTTACTCCTGATAACAGATATATGATTACAGACACATATCCCGATCACGATGATTTTATGCAGACGCTTCGTTTGTATGATTCGGTAACAAATACTGCAGTCGATTTGGGTAGATTTTATTCCATGCCGTATTCCATAGTTGATGTACGCTGTGATATGCACCCACGATGGAATCGTACTTCAGATGGTGTAACATTTGATTCTACTCACGAGGGATTCAGGGGAATATACAAAATTGATTTGCCTCAAACTGTTATGGATGAGCTTTTTGAAATTTAAATTTAAAAGGGAGTAATCTTAGTTCGGATTACTCCCTTTCAAAACAATCTTAAGGAGAATATAAATGTATCAGTTTAATAATGATAAAAGGGAAATAACTATTACTAAATCAAATCCTCCCACCCCTTGGATGAATTATCTTTCCAACGGGACATTCCATACAATGATGAGTCAGGCGGGTGGCGGTGTCGCATTTTATAAATCACCTCAGATATGGCGTATTAACCATTATAAGTTTTTTCATGTACCAACTGACAGAAGCGGATTTTATACTTACATAAAGGATGGTGACACAGTATGGTGTCCTACTGCCGAACCTGTAAAAGAACGACCTCATAAGTGGCAGGCAACTCATGGCATGGGTTATACAAGATTTGAAGCGGAACGCGACGGACTCGATGTAACTTCTACATATTTTGTAGGAAAGTATGAAAATTGTCTTGTTTGGAATTTGAAAATTAAATCTGACACTGACAGAAAAATAAAAATTTTTCCGTATGTTGAGCTTGGTATGATGGAGTTTATGCGTGAGCTTCAATGGCAATGCTACAATAAACACCAGCTTTCGTGCTACAACATGGAGGATGTATTGGTGTATAAATACGGAGTTGAAACTCAGCCCAAGCCTGATGAAACTCCATTGGTGTATTTTGCATCAAATGTACCTGTTACATCCTTTGATTGTGACAGAGATGAGTTTTTGGGTGCATACAGAAGCGAAGAAAACCCCATGAGAGTAGAGCTTGGAAAGTGCTCCGACTCTACATTATACGGCGGAGATCCCTGCTTCGCATTTCAGCTTGATGTTGATTTACAAGCAGATATCGAAAAGGAAATAAATATATTTTTAGGAACAGCAATGACAGAACGTGAAATCAGTAAGAGTGTTTCTAATTGCAGGGAGAAAGACTTTGTTCAAAAATCATTTGATGCACTTTCTGACGGTTGGAATGCTTACCTTTCCAAATTTCAATGTGAGATTCCCGATAAAGAAGCCCAGACAATGATAAATGTGTGGAATCCCTATCAGGCCGAGAGGAATTTTCAGTTTTCAAGAAACATCAGTTACTATGCAACAGGTACTTTCCGCGGTGTGGGTGTACGCGATACTGCACAGGATATACTTGCAATGGTACCCTTTGATTTGAAAAGAGCAAAGGATAAGTTAAATCTTCTTTTCACACAACAGTATAACGATGGACATTGCAATCATTATTGCTTCCCCACGGAGGGATGGGAGCCTGTTACAAGAATACATTCCGATAATCACCTCTGGCTTGTTATGGCTTGTTACAATATCATTATGGAAGAGGGAAAGCTTGATTATCTTGACGAAGTTGTTGAATTCTATGATGGCGGAGAGGCAACAGTATGGGAGCACATCAAAAAATCTATTGATTTTTGTATGGCAAACAGGGGTAAGAATGGTTTTCCGCTTATGCTTTCGTCGGACTGGAACGATATGCTCTATAAGGTTTGCCGTGAGGGCAAGGGCGAGAGTATATGGACTAGTATGCAATTTGGCACGGTGCTTCCTATGATTGCAAAACTTGCTGAATTAAATGGCGAGGACAAAGAAAAGTATCTTAATATTTATGAAGAACAAAAGAAACTTATAAATGAAATTGCCTGGGACGGAAAGTGGTACAGAAGATGTATTACCGATAACGGCACATTTATAGGAAGCGAGAAAGAACCTCAGGCAAAGATATGGCTGAATACCCAGAGTTGGTCTGTAATATCGGGTATGGGTGACAATGAAAAGCAGGTTCTTGCCATGGATAATGTTAAAGCTTATCTTGATACTGATTTGGGCATTAAGAAAATACATCCTTCCATGACAACAGATTACCCAAGTGCCGATGGTAATCTTACCATGTACAATAAAGGATGCGGTGAAAACGGTTCAGTTTTTTGCCATGCAAACACATGGGCAATTATTGCCGAATGTATGCTTAAGCGACCCCAAAATGCATATAAATATTATCACCAGTTGCTTCCGATGATAGCACAGAAAAGAGCAGGAGAATGGAGATACAAGGCAGAACCTTATGTATACTGTTCAAACATATTCGGACCCGAAAGCGACAAGTTCGGCCTTGCAAATGTATCATGGCTCACAGGAACTGCCGCATGGATGTATGTTGCTGTAACGCAGTATATGTTTGGTATCAAAGCAAGATGGGATGGCTTGGAAATCGACCCGTGCTTACCAAAAGAAATGCTCCCTGCAAAGGTGACAAGGGAATTCCGCGGATGTAAGTACGAAATCACCATTACAAAAAATGAAAAGTTTTTTGTCCCGCATGTGGATGGCAGAAAAGAATATGGTCTAGAAATCTGATACATAAAAACCATAATTTGTATAATAACAGGAGGAAAAAATATGAGTAAAACAACATTGGTTGCCCTGGCAGCAGGTATGGGCAGTAGATTTGGCGGATTAAAGCAGATGGAGCCTGTTTCTGAAAACGGTTCTGTTTTACTGGACTTTTCTGTGTTTGATGCTGCAAAAGCAGGCTTTGATAAAGTTGTATTTATTATAAAAGAAGAAATGTACGAAGATTTTAAGAGAATAGTAGGTTCTCGTATTAAGAATATTGAGGTTGACTATGTTTTTCAGGAATTAGACAGCCTCCCCGACGGAAGAACAAAACCTTGGGGCACAGGACACGCTATTTTGTGTTGCAAGGATAAAGTCAAAGAACCTTTTGCTGTTATTAACGCAGACGATTATTACGGCATTAATGCGTACAAAGAAATACATGACTATCTCACAACTGCCAAAGGCAAAGAGTTTTCTATGGTAGCATTTGATTTAAAAAATACTCTTACAGAAAACGGCACGGTAGCAAGAGGTGTGTGTGAAATAGAAAACGGCTATTTAAAGAGTATTACAGAAAGAACAAAAATCAAGGATTTCAAATACACAGAGAATGGCGAAGATTGGTTCCCCCTTGCAGAGGATACGCTTGTATCTATGAATTTATGGGGCTTTACACCTGGAATATTCGACATTTTGGAAGAAAAATTTGAAGATTTCAGGAAGAACTTAAAAGATCCGATGAAAGACGAATTTTTCCTGCCTTTTGCAGTAGACGAAAGCATTAAAAGCGGTGATGCTACAGTAAAGGTATTTAATTGCAAAGATAAATGGTATGGTATGACATACAGAGATGATATTTATGCTGTAAAAGATGCTATGAAAAAAATGATTGATGAGGGATACTATGATGGACTTTAATTTTAAAGATATTTGCGAACAGTTTAAAATAGAAGGTAACTTTGTAAGTGCCGAAAGATACGGCGAAGGTCATATAAATGATACCTTTTTGGTTAAAACTTCGGAAACAAAATATATTCTCCAGAGGGTAAATAATACCGTTTTCAAAAAGCCCGAAGAAGTTATGGAAAATATTTCAAAAGTGACTAACTTTATGGCAAAGCAGATTGCATCTTGCGGCGGTGATGTAACAAGGGAAACACTTACAATAGTAAAAACGATTGACGGTGAGGATTACTATGTTTCGGAAGACGGTAGACTTTTCCGTATGTACATATTTATCGACAATGCTACATGCTATCAGATTATTGAAAACGCAGAAGTCTTTTACAGAGCTGCACGCGCATTTGGTAAATTCCAGAAAATGCTTAAGGATTTTCCTGCCGATGAACTTCACGAGACAATTGTGAATTTCCATAATACAGTTGACAGATACAGAATTTTCAAAGAGGCAATATCAGAAGATAAAGTTGGTCGACTGGAGTCAGTTAAGGCAGAGGTTGAATTCGCACTCCAACGCGAAAAAGATGCGGGTATTATTGTTGATGCTCTTGAAAGTAAGAAAATACCGCTGCGAGTAACTCACAACGATACAAAGTTAAACAATGTAATGATTGATGACAAAACAGGTATAGGTGTTTGTGTTATTGATTTGGATACTGTAATGCCAGGTTCCATGCTCTATGATTTTGGAGATTCCATAAGATTTGGTGCAAGCACAGCAGCAGAAGATGAGCTCGATCTGGATAAGGTAAATATGGATCTGAACCTTTTTGCTGAATACACAAGAGGATATCTGGAAGAACTCGGTGACAGTATAACAGAAGAAGAACTTAAACTTTTGCCGATGTCTGCAAAGCTTATGACATTGGAGTGCGGTGTAAGATTTTTGACAGATTATCTTGATGGAGATAATTACTTTAAAATCCATAGAGAAAACCATAACTTAGACAGAGCAAGAACCCAGTTTAAGCTTGTATGGGATATGGAACAGAAAATGGATGAGATGCACGGAATCATCGCAAAACTCAGACAGTAATTGCTTTGATAGTTGTATATTGTGTTAAATTCAGATCATATCATTTTGGTGATAAATGCAGTTGAAAACAAAGGATAGAAGTGCAAGTTAAAAACTTTTTAAGACACAAAAAACACCTTTAAATCACACTAAATGGGAGACGTTAAAGGTGTTTTTTGTATGGTATGTTTTTATGCATAGAGTTCGGAAGAAGTTGTACCGAGAGTTTGTTCAATTGTAGATATGTTTGGGGTGATTTTCAAGAAAATTCTCTGGATGTTTTCGTTTTCTAATATATGATGATATGTTTTAGTGAATTCGTAAAAATATTTTCTAAATAAGATTTGGTCGTTTAAATGATTATATATTAACATTAACAGAAAACATAGCTGTTTTTTATCTGGTTCTTCTTCCAAAGTTCGTGTGATAAATTCAGCAATATTGTTAAGTTCTGTAAAAGATATTTTTGATTTGAAAGCGGATGTATACGTGTTGTATGCATTCAAAAAGTTTGAGATAGTGTCTTTTTGATACAATTTTAAAAAGATTTTGTTGAATTTCCAAATACTATCGTATTTTACGTTATTGCAATTTGCCAAACAAAGCAAAGCTCTGTCAATATCTCGAGAATAAAGGAAATAATATATCGACGAAAATAAACGGAATTGGTATATATTTGGATTCAATTTTTCAATATCATCCAAATGTTGTTTCATCACAGCTAAAAGATGTTTCTCGGGCTTTTCGTAGTATTTGTTTAAGGCCTTTTGTGATAACAATAGGCTACATATGCATAATCTGTGATTTATACTATTCTTTATATAATTTATGACAGGTGCATTTTTAGTTGTGTTTTTAATGCGGTTTTTTATGTTTTGAAAATGAGAAAACGCATCATCAATTCTGTAGGTTAGCAGACAAATGCATGCAGTTAGATATTCATAGGCATAATTTAATTGAATTGCATTCAATTCAAAATCATCAGTTTCGGTTTGTTTCAAAATTTCAATATCTTTTAATGGGTCAAAAACATTATGACTTTCATGGGCAAAAAGTTTGTAATTTTGTTCGCTAAGTTTACCATGAACTATTCCGTTTTTTAGATGAAGTTTACATGCTATTGATTCAGATTCGTTTCCAAAAACACTATGACCGAAAATTATAAATTTAGCTCTGCGTTTTTTCATAAACGAAAGTATTTTTTCGTTAGAATCATATTTTTCGTTAAAACGTTTGGTGAGATAAAAATTAAACATTTTTACATTATAGAAATTGTTAGTTTCTTTTAAACTTCTGGAGAATTCTTTTGCGAATTTTTGATTAATAAGATTGTTTTGTTCTTCAGTTTCAGTATCAATTGCAAATATAATTCCAAGCTCATTTTTTTGAATTTTGGAAATTTTCTTATAGATATTAAGAGCAACATTAGGATGATATTATAAATGTTAAACTGAAAATGTACAAAAACGCCAACTCAAAATGTACAATTCTGACAAGTCGCTTTTGAATAGAGTATACTCTATTCGGGAGTGATGAAAATGAATTACAGAAAAGACATTTATGAGAAGGTGAAATTTA
>JAZRKX010000014.1:0-12357 GCA_045646525.1 Clostridia bacterium
TTAGAGCTTATAGGCTAAAAATATGAGAAATCTGCAAAAATTTGCAGATTTCTACATAAATTTGATGTTTTAATTGTTTTTAACACTTTGGAATGTCAGTGATTAAGCCTATAAGCGCTCTGCGCTTTATTTTACATTCCCTGTTTGTTTATCTGTCTTCCATTTTAATATACTCTCTTGAATTCCTGCACAGACCCTTGTATGCGGGTCTTATTATCTTTCCGCCTGATATTATTTCCTCTATTCTGTGTGCGCACCAACCTGCTGTTCTGGATATAGCAAAGAGAGGTGTATATATTTCGGGCGGAATTTTGAGCATTTTGTACACGAAGCCCGAATAGAAGTCCACATTTACGCTGATAGTCTTCTTTTGGTTTTTAACATCCTTGTAAACCTGCGGAGCAATCTCTTCTATAAGCTTGTAAAGGTTTAATTCTTCCATATAGTCAAGACGCTTTGCGAGAGTTTCTGCATTCTTCTTCAATATAACAGCTCTTGGGTCGGAAAGGGTATACACCGCATGACCGAGACCGTATATAAGTCCGCTTCCGTCGTGGGCTTCTTTTTTTACGATTTTTGTAAGGTAATCGTATATTTCATCGCGGTTTTCCCAGTTTTTAACATTCTTCTGGATGTCTGCCATCATGCTCATAACCTTGGCATTGGCACCGCCGTGTTTGGGACCCTTGAGTGCACTTATGGCACTTGCAATGGCGCTGTATGTGTCTGTACCCGAGGAAGAAAGAACTCTGCAGGTAAAGGTGGAGTTATTTCCGCCGCCGTGCTCTGCGTGGAGCATAAGTGTGGTATCGAGTATGCGTGCATCCTCTTCGGTAAATTCTTTGTTTTTGGAGAGCATACGGAGTATGTTTTCTGCCGTGGAAAGCTCATCCTTGGGTCTGTGGAGTATGAGACTCTTGTTGTCAAAATAGTGTCTTTTTGCACTGTATGAGTTTGCGGCTATTATGGGCAGACGAGCCATTATTTTAATAGACTGTGTTATTACATTTTCTATGGAACAGTCATCGGGGTTTTTGTCGTAGGAGTAGAGTGTAAGCACGCTTCTTGCGAGCTTGTTCATTATGTCTTTACTGGGATTTTTGAGTATCATGTCCTCGGTAAAGAACACAGGAAGCTCTCTGCTTCTTGCAAGAAAACCGCAGAATTCGGTAAGTTCTTCTCTTGTAGGGAGAGTTCCGAAAAGAAGAAGATACATTACTTCCTCAAAACCAAAACGGTTGTTAATACCAAACGACTGCGTGAGGTCTTCGATGTTGTAACCCCTGTAAGCAAGCTGACCGTGAATAGGTGTCTTTTCGCTTTCGCTAACCACATATCCGTGAACTTCGCTCACATTTGTAAGTCCTGCAAGAACACCGGAACCGTCCATGTTTCGGAGTCCGCGCTTAACCTGATAGTTAAGGTACTCGTCTTTGTCTATCCGATAGAATTCGGATACATTGTTCTTCTCTGTAAAATCGTGTATGGGGTCTCGTTCAAAATAGTTACCCATCGTATAACCTCCTGTAATTGAGAATATGATTAGATTATAACATAAGTGCAAGCCTTTTTAACGGCTTGCTTCACGCCGTTTCAATAAACACATATGAAGAAAAGCCAAGGGCTTTTCAACATTGATTGTGTTTATTATATCACAAACAAAATGAACTTACAAGAAGATACCAATAAAATACATAAAAATTAACAAAAATCTATATATTAGTATAAGGTATTTAAGTTTTTTTGGCAAATATATACATTGTCCGAGGTGTAATTTGAAATATTTTTTTCTTTGGCTTGCATTTTTTGCATTCAGCATAGTGCTTCTTCCTTTGCTTTTGAATATGAATTTTACAAACGAAAAGAATAAGGATATGCCACATGAAAGTTCGGAGATAAGGGTGTATTTTTCGTCCGAAGACAAGACGGTAAAGATGGCGTCCGAGGACTATATACGCGGTGTGCTCATGGCTGAAATGCCAGCAGAATTCGAACACGAAGCGCTAAAAGCACAGGCTGTGGCTGCCAGAAGCTATATGGCAGAAAAAACAAAAAACAGAGTCGATGATGATGTTCATCCCGATGCGGATGTATGTACGGACAGCTCTCATTGTCAGGCTTACGCAAGCGACAGGGATGCCAAAGAGAAATGGGGCAAAAATGCAAGTTTGTATTTTGAAAAGTGCAAAAATGCCGTAGACAGTACCGCAGGAGTGGTGGCTGTGTTTAACAACGAGCCCATAAAAGCCGTGTTTCATTCGGTATCGGGCGGGAAGACAGAAAATGCTTCGGATGTATGGGGCGGCTCGGTAGCATATCTCAAAAGCGTATCAAGTCCCGGAGAGGAAAATGCGCCCAAATACGAAAGCACGGTAGAAATCCCGCTCGACGAATTTAAAACAAAATTAAAAAAGGATACAGGTATATCTTTTAAGAAAGGAGACATAGGCAAAACCGTTCGCACCGAGGGCGGCGGAGTAAAGAGCATAGAGATAGGCGGCAAAGAGGTTAAAGGCACACAGATAAGAAGCACATTCGGACTCAATTCCTCGGATTTTGAAATAGACATAAAGGAAGATACAGTTATCTTTAAGGTGACGGGCTACGGTCATGGTGTGGGTATGAGTCAGTACGGTGCAAACTACTGTGCAAAGCAGGGCATGAACTACAAGGAAATTCTCCAAAAGTACTATAGCGGAATAACTTTTGCCAGACTCGATGAATAATTTTGCCACAAACGGAAAAAATAGGTCCGAAAGGGCTGAAAGATATGAAAAAACAATATGTAAACGGCTACGGCAAGGATAATAGCCGCAAAGAAAAGTATGTAACCGCAGGCCTTGTGGGATTGTGCGTTGTAACACTTGCACTTACTGTTATAATGGCAGGGATTTTCGGTGGCGGTGACGACGAGAATGCCCCCGCGGCAGTTACAACCGAAGAAGATGTGAAAATAGTAGAAAAGACAGAAATTCCATCGGAAAATGAAACAGAAAATGTACCAGACGCACCTGTCGAGGAGGAACCCGAAGTAATCACACCCGAATTTTCGTCCCCGTGCGAGGGCGGACTTTTGCAAGAATTTTCTACGGAGGTTCCTTTGTACAATGCAACACTTGATGACTGGCGTGTTCATATGGGTATAGATATATCCGCCCCCATAGGCACCAAGGTAAAGGCGATAGCCGACGGTATCGTTAGTAACAAATATGAGGATTTGCGCCATGGTTATACGGTTATCCTCGACCATGAGGGCGGTTTTCGGAGTTTGTATTCCAATCTCTCAGAGCTTGATACCGCAGTTGTAGGCTCAAGGGTTGCCGCAGGTACGGTTATCTCCAGCGTAGGCGATACCACTCTGTATGAAACCATTGCCGATACACATCTTCATATGGAGCTTATGAAAGACGGCGTCCATGTAAATCCGCTGCAGTATTTTAGCTTAAACTAATATGTATTTAAACCTCCGCGCAGAAAGAAAGTTCGTTAAGGATATTCTTTTTGTGCGGTTTTTGCGCCAATTCAGCTCCTCTGCGTTGCAATTCATCCCTCATTTTAAATATGTGCATTGACAACGCACATATTTTGTGCTACAATGTATATACTAAAGTAAGGAGGTAATACATTATGGCGACTGTTAATATGAGTATTCGTATGGATGCAGAATTGAAAAAGCGTGCAGATGCAATGTTTTCTGATATGGGTCTGAATATGACGACATCTATTAATATGTTTTTAAGGCAGGTTGTTAGACAGGGTAGAATTCCTTTTGAAATTGCAACTGACATTCCAAATGCAGATACACTTGCTGCGATTAAAGAAATGGATGATATGTTAAGTGGAAAAATACCAACCAAACGTTATTCAAGCACAAAAGAACTTTTTGAGGATTTAGAATCATGAAGTATCAAATAGAGATGTCAACACGTTTTAAAAAAGATTATAAACTTGCTCAAAAGCGAGGGTATGATATGAGCTTGTTAAAAGAAGTTATTGACATTTTAGCAAATGGAGACGGGCTTCCGGAAAAGCATCTTGATCATCCGCTTTCGGGGGATTATAGGGGGTTTCGAGAATGTCATATTGAGCCCGATTGGCTTTTAATTTACAGAATTGAGAAAGATTTGCTTGTGTTGGGCTTGACTTGAACAGGAACACATAGCGATTTGTTTTAAGTAAAAATGCGTTGTTACCGCGAATATTTGTTTTGTTTGGCATACAAGGGCAACCTCATAATGGCACTTTTCGGGTGCTCAAAAGGGGTTGCTTTTGTATGCAATTTTATTGTTTTTGGCACAATTTACTCGAGAAATAGGAGTTAATGGCACAAAATGTAATAAATATATGTAGAAAAAGTGTAATATAGTGTTTATTTCCATTGACAATCATAGACAAAAGTAATATAATAGTGCTGTATAGCTATGCACTTTTAGTGCAAAAAAGACAATAGAAGGATGCTTTTGATATGAGGTCTTTGTTGATAGTAGGTGCCGGTACATATGCACTCCTTGCATATGAAATAGCCTCGGATATGAAACTGTTTGAGAAAATATCTTTCGTAGATGATAACAAAACACAGTCACCGATTGGTGATGATATAGCTGGAAGAATTGAGGATTTGCAAGCCGTTTCCGAACACTATACGGATATAATTGTCGCAATCGGCAATCCCGAAGTGCGGTCAAAATTATTGGAACGAATAAAAAAAGAAACACGGCTCAATATAGCTACATTGGTTTCTCCGAGAGCTTACATTGCTCCATCGGCAGAAATTTCAGAGGGCGTTATTGTTGAGCCTTTTGCCGTTATCCACACATTATGTATAATAAAAAAAGGCTGCTTTATATCTGCAGGTGCAGTGATAAATCATGAAAGTATTTGCGAAGAATGTGTGCATGTTGATTGCAACGCAACTGTTTTGGGTTATTCTACTGTTCCTGCAAAAACCAAGGTTCTTAGTGGTATGGTTTATCCAAAGCTATAGTATTATGTTCACGCTAAAATATAAATGGGGTTTAAATTGATATGTATAATAATTTTTTAAAAAGATTCATTGATTTTGTATTATCTACAATAGGTATTGTTGTTTTGGCAATACCTATGTGCTTGATAGCCTTGATTATTAAAATCACCGACCCCGGTCCGGTGTTCTTTAAGCAAAAGCGAGTTGGGATACACAAAAGCTATTTTGAACTTTACAAATTCAGAAGCATGAAAATGAGCACACCGAAAGATTGCCCCACGCACTTATTGGAAAATCCGGAACAATACATAACAAGCATTGGCAAATTTTTGCGCAAAAGCAGTTTGGACGAGTTACCTCAGCTTTTTAACATATGGACAGGCAAGATGTCTATTATAGGTCCAAGACCTGCTTTGTGGAATCAAGAGGATCTAATTGCCGAACGCGATAAATACGGAGCCAACGACATAAGACCCGGTCTTACGGGTTGGGCGCAAATCAATGGTAGAGATGAACTGGAAATAGATGTAAAAGCAAAGCTTGATGGTGAATATGTACATAAATTGAGTTTCTTGTTCGATTGTAAGTGTTTTTTTGGTACAATCCTTAGTGTCCTTAAGTCCGATGGAGTTGTAGAGGGTGGAACTGGGGAAATTGAGAGAGAAAAAGAGAGTGTTGTCAAATGAAAAGGATATTGATTACTGGGGCAAATAGTTATATTGGAACATCTTTTGAAAATTACATAAAGCAGTTTGAGGGTTATCAGATAGATACTGTTGATATGATTGATGGTACTTGGAGAGAATACGACTTTTCAAAATATGAAGTTGTTTTTCATGTGGCAGGTATTGCTCATATCAAAGAAACAAAAGACAACAGACACCTGTACTATGATGTGAACAGAGATTTGGCTATTGACACTGCCAAATTTGCTAAAAATAATGGTGTAAAACAATTTGTGTTATTGAGTACGATGAGCGTTTATGGACAGGTAACAGGCAGTATAAATAAAGAAACAATACCTGTGCCGAAAACAAGCTATGGTAAGTCAAAACTTGAGGCGGAGCGTGAAATTTCAAAGCTTGAAGATGAGACATTTCGTGTCGCAATTTTGCGTCCTCCTATGGTTTACGGCAGAGGATGTAAAGGGAATTTCCAAACGATTTTGAAATTAGTTATGAAATTACCTGTTTTTCCGCGTATAAACAATAGCAGAAGCGTGATTTATATTGGCAATCTATGCTCATTTGTGAAAAATTGTATCGATAGGGACTTATCAGGAATATTTTTCCCGCAGAATAGACATTATGTCAGAACGGACGAGCTGGCGATGCTTATTTCCAAAGAAAAAAACAAGAAATTACATTTAAGTTTTATATGCGGATTCGGGGTATGGTTTTTAAAACCATTTTCAAACACTGTTAAAAAGGCATTTGGAACACTTGTTTATAAGGACACTGAAGATTTTGATTTTGAATACTGTGTTACAGATTTTGAAAAATCAATCAAGGAAAGTGTATAATTTATAGAGGTGGAGAAATGATTATTGCTGTTTTGTCGAATGATTCCTCGTGGACATATAACTTAAGAAAAGAAATTTTACAAGGTTTTATTGAAAAAAAGCATAAAGTCTATGTAATTGTCCCAAATGGAAAAAAGATAGATTTGCTTAAAAAAATGGGTTGTGAAATCATTGAATCTTCTTTGGAGCGTCACGGAACCAATCCGATTAAAGATTTGAAATTGTGTTTTGAATATATAAAGATACTAAAGAGAATAAAAGCCGATATAGTTTTCACATATACTGCAAAGCCTAATATTTATGGAGGAATGGCTTGCAGTTTGTTGAAAATTCCTTATGTTGCAAATATTACAGGACTTGGTACCGCTTTGGAACAGGAAGGTCCACTCCAGAAAATTTCTTCTATCCTACATAAAATTGGACTAAAAAAAGCAAAAATGGTATTCTTTCAGAATGCTGAAAACAGAGATTTTATGTTAAACAAAAAAATTGTTACGGGAAGATACTATGTACTGCCAGGTTCGGGTGTGAATGTGGAGTATTTTAGTCCATTGGATTATCCCGATAACGAAACTGTTGAATTTGTTTTTATTTCAAGAATTTTGAAGGAAAAAGGTATTGAACAGTATCTTGATGCGGCACAATATATTACTCAAAAATATCCGTTTACTCGCTTCCACATATGTGGCTTTTGTGAACCTGAATATAAAGGTAGATTACAATCATTTATAGATAGCGGAGTTGTAATATACCACGGTATGGTAGATGATATTCGTGATATTATCAAACAGATACATTGTACTATTCATCCAACTTATTATCCCGAAGGGCTTTCTAATGTGCTTTTGGAAAGTTCGTCCTCTGCACGACCTATCATTACTACCGACAGGTCCGGTTGCCGTGAGGTTATAGATGATGGTGTCAATGGATATATAGTTAAACAACAAGACAGCAATGATTTGATTGAAAAAATAGAAAAATTCCTTTCACTATCATGGGAAGAACGAAAGAATATGGGGCTTGCGGGACGAGCAAAGGTTGAAAGAGAGTTTGACAGACAGCTTGTTGTTGAAAAATACTTGCAGGAAATAGAAAATATATGAAAATAAAGTAACACTTATATTTTAATTATTTCTAATTGTCGAAAGAGAACACAAGGTCTTGAGGAGGAAGATATGAAAATATTTGTAGCAACAGATATAAATGTTGTACTTTGTGATGGAAAAATTTTTGCATACGGAAAATATTCCACGATTTTGAGAAGATATTATAATGCCTTTGGACCGATTGTGTTGTGTGCAAGATTTAATTTCGTTGATAATGCCGAAAAAGGACTTCATGATATTAGCGACATTATTGCTACAACAGTAAATATGGGTTCGCTGTATCAAATGTTCTTAAACAAATGTAATAAAAAAATAGAGAGTGCTATGAAGGATTGCGATTTGGTAATTGGAAGATGTCCTTCAATAGCCGCATACAAAGCAGGAGACATTGCAAGAAGACTAAACAAACCTTATTATGCGGAATCTATGGGATGTGCATGGGATGCATATTGGAATCACAGTATTGTAGGTAAGGTAATTGCCCCATATATGTTTTTTAAGATGAAGGAAACTGTACACAATGCAGATTATGCACTTTATGTAACAAATGAATTTTTACAGAGTCGTTATCCTTGTAAAAACAAATGTGTTGCAGCATCAAATGTATTGATTGAAAATATTGATGAAGAGGTTTTAAACAAAAGGCTCTGCAAAATATCTGATTCAGAATACAAAAATATAACGCTGATGACAACAGCGGCTATTGATGTTAAATATAAGGGACAGGAATTTGTCATTAAAGCAATTCCAAAGCTTAATAAGCTTGGTATTAAGGTTAAATATTTAATTGTTGGAGAAGGCGATGCCACATACCTTAAAGGAGTTGCAAAATCCTGTGGTGCAGAAGAACAGGTTGAATTTACGGGCAGGCGTACACTTGATGAGGTTTTTGAGCTTATTGACGGGTCTGATATATATATTCAACCAAGCTTGCAGGAGGGGTTGCCTCGTTCGGTAATTGAGGCAATGAGCAGAGCGTGCCCTGTTATTGGTGCTAAAACTGCAGGTATTCCCGAGCTTATATCCCCCGAATGCGTGGTTAGGAGAAAATCTGTAAGCGATATTGTCAAAACCATCAGAGAAATCACTAATGCAGAAAAGATGGCAGAACTTGCAAAGGAGAATTTCGAGAACTCAAAAGAGTATCTTGATAATGTATTGAATACAAGAAGAGCAGAATATTTTTCATATGTTGTATCGAATTTAAAAGAAAAATAAATCCATCAAAGCAAAGATTGAAAAGGGGAAATAAATTGTATGGATTTTGATTTATTGATTATTTTGAGCGGTCTGTTTGGCATTTTTTGTATAGGACGCGAAATTGTTATGATTGTCCGTGTAAAGCAGATTAGCGTCAGCAACTTGTTTTTAATTATGTATGGCATAACATTTGGCATTGTAGTATCAATTATTTTGATATTATACGATAAAAATATATATCAAATAAATGCCGAGTTTTTAAGCTTTGATTACTCCCAAAATGGGATAAATCATACAGCTTGGTGGCTTTTTGCTGCAGTGATGGGCTATTTTTCTTTTAGGTTTGCAGGTAGATTGCGCTTTGGAAACAAGAAGCCAAAAATCATTTTAAGACAAGAAATGCCGACTCCATTACGGTTATATCGTTTGCAGATTACCTCTGTTATTTGTCTTCTGATCGGTGTTGCGTCTTTTATAATCTGGACAAGCGGTTGGGGCGGTTACGGAAACCTGTTTCTCAATGCGGCAGAAATCCGAAACGGAAGCTATGGTATAAAAAACCCTGTTGCTTTCTTTGCAAAGCCTGCACAGATTATTGCTACTGTGTCCATTATTTCGGTATACCTTATAAAACAGAAGAAAAATACTGCATTTAATACATTTTTATTTATAATTTCATTTTTAATGTCGCTAATGTATTACTTTGCCAAGGATGGCCGAATGGTAGTAGCGATGTACCTTCTTATAATACTGTTTATGTGGGACGGTACATTTGAAAGGCAAGCCCATATTGGCAAAAAATTCATTAGCATTATGGTGTCTTTTGCACTGTTTGTACTTGTGGTGTTAAATATGGACAGTCTGACACACTTTTTCCGCTATGATACAGCCAAGGCTGTTGAAGATGTTCCGATGTGGCAAAGTATATTGGATGAATTGTCGTATATTTATGTGGCAGGACAAACATCCGTAGAACATTGTATAACTCAAGGCAGTCCGTTATTGATTGGTCATGATGTCGGTTCGGCACTGTTTGCCTGGGTGCCCAGTGCATTAACACCTGATGGATTTATTAATGTCTGGGATTACAATACCTATTTGATTGCAGGAAAAAAGGCTGTGGCACAGTATCCCACTGATATAATCAGTACATCTCTCTATGATTTGGGAATTTTGGGACCGCTTTTGTTGCCTGCAATGTGGGGAATTATTATCAGTAAGCTTGAACGCAGTAAACGATATAACAATACTCCGCTTTTTGCGGTATTGTACTACTCGTTGTCTATGACGCTTATTCGTGGAGTAAACTATAGCATGCTGTCTTCATCTGTTGCCTCTGTATTCCATATTTTTGTTACAGTGGTTGTATTCTGGATGGTTAGTAATGTAAAATTACGCTGATACATTACAATTTATATAAGAATATTATTTAAAAGTGGGTGGAAATATGAAGATATTGTTCACAATACCGAAACTTGCATACTCGGGTGCACCAAAAATGATTTCGTGGGTTGCCAATCAGATGGCGAAGAAAGGTCATAATGTTCATTTGGTAGCATTTTTTTCGGAGGAACAGGCACGGGTTTTGCATGAAAATGTGACTTTTCATTCATTAGGAGTTTCTCGGGGGAAAAATTGGATTTCCCGCAATACTGCAGGAATGGCAAAGACGATATACAGGCTGCATAAATTAGTAAATCAATTAAAACCTGATGTGGTTGTTTCTTTTCATAACTCCGTGAGTTACGCATATTTACCAATAGGAGCTTTACTTACAAAAAGTAAGCTTGTGATATCAGAACGAGCTGACCCATATTCTTATGGTATATGGACATCTCGCGTTCGTTCTGTTTTTATGAAGTTTGCACATGGCTGTGCATTCCAGACTAATGGAGCACAAAAATATTATGTAAAAAACAAAAAAATTTATCGAAGCAGTACCGTAATACCCAATCCGGTTGTTGTGAATGATAAAATTATATCTATGCAACAAAGTGTTCCTGCTCATAACGAGAGGGACAAGCGTATTGTCACAGTCGGCAGGTTATCTTTGAAACAAAAAAGACAGGATGTATTGTTGGAGGCTTTTAAGATATTTCACAAAAGTTATCCCGAGTACAAGCTTGTAATATATGGTGATGGTCAGGATGGCCGACGCATTCAGATGATGGTTGACCAAATGAACTTAACGGATTGTGTAATTTTAGCAGGACGGATAGATAATGTTGAAGAAGAAATATTTCGTGCAGGGGCATTTGTTTTATCTTCTGATTTTGAGGGTATCCCCAATGCATTGATTGAAGCGTTGAGCATTGGTGTACCTTCTGTATCGACTGATTGCTGTCCAGGCGGAGCCGCTTTACTGTTGAAAGACGGAGAAAATGGCTTTTTGGTTCCCTGCGGAGATGCTCAAGCAATTGCAGACAAGCTGTCTCTTATTGTCAGCGATGCTAATGTTTCACAAAAATTTTCAAAAAACGGTCCGCATATTACAAATGAATTTTCAGAGGATGTCATTGCAGATAAGTGGGAAGAATTTTTTGAAAGACTTGTGAAAACAGAAAATGATTAAGGAGAAATGTCAGGATGATACATAGATTTAGTAATTTTATGTATAAAAATGCATTAGATATTATTGATAAACTATTGGCTGGTAAAAGACAAAAACTTATCAATAATAAAGATTTTTCTATCATATGTAACAACTGTTGGGCAGGGTATGTGTACAGGAGATTTGGATTGCCTTATCTTACACCAACTGTCGGCTTGTATTTCTTTTCCGAAGATTTTGTGAAGCTTTGCTCGGATTTGAAGCGATATATGTCAAAGACTCTGGAATTCATATCCTATACTGAAAGTAAGTATAGAGATAAACTTGAAGAAAGAAAGCAAACAGGTGTACCAATAGCCCGCTTGGGTGATATAGAAATCGTTTTTTTGCATTATACCACCGAAGAGGAAGCAGCTTTAAAATGGTATCGCAGAGCGAAGCGTATTAATTATGATAATCTTATTTTCAAATTCAGCAAAATTAATTACTGTACCGACGAACATTTGAAACAATTTGATGAGTTCGATTTTAAAAAGAAAATATGTTTTGTTCCAAAAAATTGCAGCTTGGATATTAAATGCGCAGTTCGCTTGAATGATGCCGAAAGAGAAAACATAGAAAACGATACTCTTAAATATTTCAAATATGTAGATTTAGTAAAGATGATTAATTCTAAAAATGTATATGGGGAGCATATGGAAAACCAATAAATTTTTAAGTGTTATTTGAATAAATACAAGTTGCTGCATTTTTAAACATATTGAAAATAAGGAGGCATAAAATGAGTAAGATTAAAAAGCTGATAAAGTATATAATAGATTCTGATTATAGATTTTTAACTGATTGCCGATTGGGAAAATACGACAATTTATCAGATGAAGAATTTTTAAAAAGAAGATATCGTGCCACACTAAAAAAAGAGCTCGATTTAGATAATCCGCAGACCTTTAATGAAAAATTACAATGGCTAAAGCTCTATAACCGCAAACCAATTTATACAACTATGGTAGATAAG
>JAZRKX010000015.1:0-28018 GCA_045646525.1 Clostridia bacterium
ATTTCGTGCAAATCTTGAAATTGATTTCGTGAGAATTAAGTCAATTTTACCTTTTTCGCACATTTCAATCATTCTCATGAATTCTGTACGCTTTGTATCATTTAAGCCGCTTACACCAAAATCAACAAATACATCTACCAAAGTCCAATTGGGATTACTTTCTATTTCGTTTTTATAATGCATTGTCTGAGTTTCAAGACTGTTTTCCTGCGTTTCGCTTTCTGTACTTACTCTGCAATAGGCTGCAACGTTAAGTTTGGCTTTAGTATTTTTCGCCTTTGGAAATATCGTAGCAGGTATCTCAGTTACTTTCTTCATCTCTACTCACCTCCAGATATTTCTCTATAACATTTAGCGTTACATCAGCAGATAACCAGCACATGAAATGCATCGCAATTTCTTTGTGTGCATATGTACCGCCATTCTTCCCCTGTCTTGAAACAATTCCAATAGAATTAGTTTCTTTTATCCATATTTTCGGTGTTAGAGTATTTAATTCTACTGTAACAGGACTAAACTTTTCATTGTGTTTATTCTCCCATAAAGCGAGAAAATCAACAGTGCCACTATCTCTTAACCACATTTGAATAGTGTAACCAGTTGATTTTTGCGATTTGCTTCTCGCCAATTCCGTTAAAGAAATATATCCCGGATTCTGTTCTGCCAAAGTGTTTTTTATCTCTCTTTTCTTTTTTCTAAATTCAACGCCTGGATTCTGAATTCTGTTATATTTCCAGACTTCTAACTCATCATACATATTTTCTAATACTTCGTTATACACCTCCTCGCTTATAATTTCATTTTTCAATAATGGCTTCATATACTGCTCTCTTGCAATAATATACCGAAGCTGATTTTGAATTGCTGATTTGTCCATAGCTAATTCTCCTTTCATTTTGGTAATAGTATTATATAACAAATCAGCAATTTCATCGTTATTCTAACTTCTGATATACCTGCAACGTGATTCTTTTTCAATAGATGCTTCGATAAATTTTTCGATTGGAATAATATAATCTAAATACTTACTGTTATTTATCGTCTTGTCGATTACGTCCCTCGTCCATCTATCTTTTCCAGATGGAGACTTAATTCCCCTGCTAAACAATTCTGTTTGAATGTCCTGCAAGCTGTGACCATTGATCGCCATGCCATAAATCATTCTTACTACTTCTGCTTCAGCATCTTTAATATAAACAAAGCCTTCCTCATCTCGGCCGAAGCCATAGCATATTCTACCGAACTTTCTTGATTCGTATAAATTTAATCTCTTCATTTCTGTATTCTCCTTTTCGTTATAATTTTTAATTGTTGAATTAGTTTTCATTTTATCAACTCCTTTATTAAAATCTTTTTTAATTATCTTTTGTTTCATTCTAATTCCTCCTTTGCGTAAATAAAAAGCACATCTTGATTTTACTCAAAATGTGCTTTCAATTTTTTATTCTTAAATTTTTAAACATCACTATTGTAATGTTTTGTTCATCCCATCCCATTCGCCAGCTCAAACCCCACTCGACAATTCTACCAATTTGCGATCAATTTCCTTGTTAAATTTGCATATAAAAAGAGGCAAACATTACTATAACAATGTTATAAAAAATGTTTGTCTCCTTATAGTTTATATCAAGTTAAGACTAAAAATTATAGATTAAGCTTTCGTCTATTTTGCCTTGTATAAGGAATAGCTTCAATATTAGTTTCAATAAACTCTACTACAACATTAGCATAGTCAATCCAATCTGCATCTTCGTCCAATATTACTTCGTCGACACCCAAATAACAATACCCACTTTTGCAGGGAATCATTAAAGAAGCATACTTGCCTTGTATATCATCCCAACCAAGGTGTATATTTCTTTTGCCTTTGATTGCTTTTTTGAATCCTTTAATTCCATAATATTTTTCCTCAAAAGTATTCTTTCCAGAAAAATCATTGTATGGCTTATGCTTATCCCATTGCTCAATACCATATCGAATTTTTTCTGCCAATTCTTCTTTCGTATACGGATATTTCAATTCAATAGGATAATATGCTGTACAAAACCATGGCTCGTCCGATATGGAACCATCTGCTAATTCTAACGGCTCCTTTGCCTCACTATGTGGAAAAATCACTATGTCTTTTTCTTCATTTACATAAATGTCAATATATCTAAAATCTTGTAAATTAACTTTCATTCTTCCATTTCCTTTCGACAACATTCGACATCCTTACTAGACTCGTGTCAAGTCAGGTGAACAGTGAATAATAGGACCCACTATTTTCTGTTCTTTTTTTGGGCTGTCGAGGACGCCAGCCCCTACAATTCTCCGAACACTTCCCGTCAGAATCCGCAGGAATACTGGATTTTCCTGCCCGATATGTAAATATTTATTATCGGCAAACTAATTATTAAGTTTTATTGCAATCAGATTTTTGCAATCCAGTGCCCATTTTTGTCAGCACCAACTCTGTCGATGATTTCTTTTTCTTTTAATTTCTTAATGTTTCTTTCTATTGTTCTTGTTTCAACAGCTGCAAACCTTGCCATTTCTTCAATTGTTACGCTTGGGTTATTTCTTATAAGTTCAACAATCTTTATTTGCGTTTTATTTAATTTTACCCCGACATTTACACCGACATTTTTATCGTTTACCCCGACGTTTTCAGCTTCTTTTTCTTCAAAAATATTCTGAATGTGCAAATAGCGATTTTTAAGTTCGTTAGATTCATTTAAAAGTAAATTCCTGATAAACTTTTCAAGGTATAATGTTGTTTCATGAATATTCTCTTTTAGATTGTTGTAATTCGCTCTAACAAGCGCGTTTCTGAAATACCATGCATTCTCTGCAAATATATCATTTGTGGCATCATATCCTAATGAGCGTAAATATTTAATAAAGAAAACTGCAGTTGTTCTTGTATTACCCTCACCAAAAATATGAATCTGCCATAATCTTGATACAAAAAACGCAAGATGTTCTATAATTTCATCTGTTGAAAGTCCTTTATAGCTGAACTTCTTTTCCTGCTCAAAATCGTATTCAAGTGTCTGACGAAGTTCGGCAGCATTTCCGTATAGAACTGTAGCTCCGTCAAGCACCCATTCTTTTTTTGTTATGTTATAATCGCGAATCTTTCCTGCATGCTTATAAATATCTGAGAATAATTTTTTGTGAATTCCTATATATTCACTCGGGGAAAATGTAAAGGCTTTTTCGGAAAGAATTGATGCAATTCTAACAGAAACCTTATCAGCTTCTTCTGTTCTGTCATCCTCTTCTTTTTTTGAAATCGTCTCATAATAGCTGTTTATTCGTCTTTCCGCATCTTCCATTGTGATATAACCTTCAATATTCTCAATGGCGGTCTTCACAAGTTGTTCTGATGGTTCAAGACCATCAACCGCTTGAAGACCTATAGCTGTACTCCATGCATAGCCTTTATCTCTTTTATTTGGTTCAGATTGTTTTATATATTCTTTAAAAGGATCTTGATACATACAATTACCCCCTTCACGATTTTTATATCAATTCATTACCATTAAAATCTATTTCATAATAATTATCATTAAAATCATATAGTTTAATTCTATCTTTACACAATTCAAATGGATTTTTTCCTGATACAGAAACAAAAATATCTCTTCCTGAAAATTTCCACTTTGTATTAAAATTGAAATCAAGCATTTTTATTTCAATTTCACCGTATATTATATATCCTGTTTCTATTTCATAAATTCCAAAATTACAACCAAAATCTTCAACATTGGTATAAAATACCAATTCACCAGTTATAACATTTATTTGTGAGATAACATCATTTTGTAGAACGGTAAGTATGTTTCCATCAAGAATTGCACAGTTTTCATCGCAACTATAACTGTCACCAACCAGAGCTATTTTTATATTTTTATTATCTTTAAATATTTCTATTGAAAATGCTTTATAGAATTCCCTATTATTGTTAGGATTATAGATAATATCATAATGATTATTATCTTTAGAGTCCATGACATACGAATTATCTACGGCAATGCAAATTTCACATAGTTCATTTTTTAGTTGCATTTCTACATTCATCCCCTTGCAGCAATTTTTCCTCATTCGACATAATTCGACTCGTGTCAAGTCAGGACTATATAACACAGAATCTCTACATCAACTCAGTCTTGTCAAGTTTTTTAAAATATTTTTTCATACAAAGTATACACAGTACGCCCCCAAAGGGAAAAAGTCCTGCCGCAAGCAAGCCCGCTCTCATACCGACTTGTTCTGTAGTTATATTAAACATCGCAGAAATTTTCAAAGCAAAATCGGTAAGGCTGAATTTATCAGATACAATTCCAAGCAACTGAGGAGCAACAGACGCTCCCATATCACCGCCTGCAGCCATAAGAGCATAGACAGCCACACCTACATTTTGAAATTTTTCTTCTACATAAATCAAAGTTCCCGGCCATAGCATAGATGTAAAAATTCCCGTCAGTGCACATGCTATAATCCCAATTACATGACTTAATGATAAGCTTGCCATAAAATAGCAAACACTTGCACCCAGCATACCATAGAGCAAAATATTAATGATTTTTTTACCGTATTTAGAATACAGCGTTCTTCCCAGTCCCAATAATGCTGCAAACAAAGCAACGCCTATAACATCTCCATAAATTTTAGGAACTCCTATGGCATTTTCAATAAAGCCCGATGCCCATTGAGACATCGTGCATTCTGCCGCTCCGCCAAAGAATATACATAGAGTACATAGTATAATACCTTTGTTGAATATTTTTGTTTGCTTTTGTTCTCCACCGAAATTGTCCATCTGCGGAAGCTTCGCTTTTAAAAACATTAAAAACGCTATAAACGGAACGATTGACCATAAAAGAGCAAGATACATCCAGTTTCTGCTTCCGAAAACTGATAAAAACAATGTACTTAATATTACTACACCTACTACACCCCACGCATACATCGAGTGCAGCTTGCTCATTTCGCATTCAGGGTTTTCGCTTGGGATTGCCGCAATCACAGGGCTTATCAAAACCTCGCTTAAGCCTGATGCAACAGAAAATATTACTGTTCCTGTCACAATCCACCAAAATGCCATCTGCGGAAAAACTCTTGGTAAAACTGCGTATAATATCAATCCCGCAAACACAATAAAGGGTGTAATTCTTACCGCTTTATGTATATTGAAGTATTTGGTAAAAAATGTAAATATCAAATCGACGAACAGTTGTGTAAAAAAATTAATTACCACCAAAAAGCCGAGCAAAGTATAAGATAAATTATACATATCTTTAAATGTCAAAAATAAAAGTGGTGATAAATTAGCCGATATTGACATTGTCACACCTGTAAGATAGCAGGCGTTTTTTGTAAGTTTGTATTTATCCATGTTAATTTTTTCACTCCACTTCGTGTTTATTTTATATTCTACACATCCGCACTATATAATGTCCGAGCGATTTTTGCGGTATCCATTGCATCGGCAGCATAGTAATGGGCGCCTATAACCGAAGCATATTCATCGGTGAGAACTGCGCCTCCCACCACAACCTTTACATCGGGGTAGGTGCGTCTTATAAGCTTAATGGTCTCCTCCATGGCGGGAACTGTGGTTGTCATAAGTGCGCTAAGTCCCACAAGGGTTGCTCCCGTGGAAGCTATGGCATCGCATACCTTATCGGGCGCTACATCTTTTCCGAGGTCTAATACATCAAAGCCGTAGCTTTCCAGAACTACCTTTACTATATTTTTGCCTATATCGTGTATATCGCCCTTTACCGTGGCAAGTATTACAGGTCTGTCTGATACTGAATCCTTTTTGTCTATTTTGGTCTTTACTATATCGAATGCAGCGGATGCTGCATCGGCACTCATAAGAAGCTGGGGAAGATACACCTTGCCTTTTTCAAATCCCAAGCCGACTTCATTTAAAGCAGGGATTATCACTTCGTTTATTACTTCCATAGGGGATGCATTTTGAAGGGCAACAAGGCACGAAGATACAGAAAGCTCCCTGAGTCCCGTTACTATTGCATCATACAGGTTTATATCCGAGTTAGTCGGTAGGATTTCTTGAGCCTTGCCGTCTGCATAGCTTATGTAGTCTGTGCAGTTCTCATCCATTGCGCAAAGAACCCTGTGCGCGTGGTATACATTCATCATTGAATCGGAGAATGGATTCATGATGGCACACTTAAGTCCTTTTTGCAGACTTTGTGCAAAAAATACCGAATTTATGATTTCGCGGTTTGGAAGTCCGAAAGATATATTGGACACACCAAGGCTTGTATTTATGCCTTTTTGTGTAAGAAGCTCTAGTGTTTCCAAAGTAACAAGAGCGCTTTTTGCATCGGAAGACACCGTAAGCGCAAGCGGGTCTACCACTATATCCTTTGCATCTATACCATACTTTTTGGCTTCATCTATAATCCTGTATGCAATATCCGCCCTGCCCTGTGCGCTGTCGGGTATGCCGTCCTCATCTAAAGTAAGGGCAATGAGCACACCGCCGTACTTTTGCACCAGAGGAAGTACCGCATCCATTGATTCCTTTTTGCCGTTTACGGAGTTTACCATAGGTTTGCCCGCGTACACCCTCATGGCAGTTTCGAGGGCATGGGGGTTTGACGAATCTATCTGCAGGGGTTTATCTGTAACAGCCTGAAGACTTGTAACTGTGTCTTTCATAACCTCGGCTTCGTCAATTCCCGGTACACCCACATTTACATCGAGCACATGGACACCCTTTTCTGCCTGACGGATACCCTCGGAAAGCAGGTATTCCATATCGCCCGATTTTATTGCTTCCTTTAGCTTCTTTTTGCCTGTGGGATTTATCCTCTCTCCTATTAATATAGGCTCATAGCCTATTTCTACCGCATGTGTATACGAGGACACCAGGGTGAATTTCTTCTCTTCGGGTAAGATATAGTCCATACCTTTTGTTTTGGTACAAAGAGCCTTTATGTATGACGGAGTAGTGCCGCAACAACCGCCCGCAATACATGCACCCCTTTCCACAAGCTCTGCCACAGAGTCGGCAAATTCTGCCTCTCCCATTGTAAACACGGTTTTGCCGTCCTTTAGATTTGGGAGACCCGCATTTGGCTTTACTATTACAGGAAGTGAGGAATATGTAATAAATTCATCTATAATACCTCGCATTTTATCGGGTCCGAGTGAGCAGTTCATACCGAGTGCACTTACGCCAAGACCCTCGAGCATGGCAATCATAGCCTTGGGAGAAGCGCCCGTCATAAGCTTACCTGTGGCATCGTACACATTGGTTACAAATATGGGAAGAGAGCTGTTTTCTTTTGCAGCTATAATTGCCGCTTTGGTTTCCAGAGCATCGTTCATGGTTTCTATGAGTATGAGGTCGGCTCCCTTGCCCTCTGCCGCCCTTACATTTGCGGCATAAAGCTCTACACATTCTTCAAAGGACATATCGCCGTACGGCTCGAGCATTCTGCCTGTGGGACCCATATCGAATGCTACAAATCTGTCCTCTTTGCCGTCCTTAGCATTTATTGCAATCTGTATCGCGGCGGTTATTATATCGGTATAATTTGGGAACTTGTCCTTATTTACACCAAAGGTATTTGTACATACTATATTTGAGCCTGCTTCAAAGTAGGCTCTGTGAAGATTTTCTATGATATCGCTTTTTTCGAGGCACCAGCTTTCAGGTCTTTCGCCAGCCCTTAAGCCTTGGGACTGAAGATATGTTCCCGTGCCACCGTCCAAGTACGCTCTTTCGTTTTTTATAAAGCTTAATATATCCATCTATTCTTTCACTCCTATAATGGAAGTAACAGACTTTCGGGGCGTCATAATACAGCTTGTTCCAAGCTTAATCCCAAGAAGCTTGTCTGCCTTAAGATAGTTTAATATTCTCTCCTGATTGGAAAGTACAAAATCGCCGTAGCCCGCACTAAAACGCTGCGCAAGAGTGTGCGCATCAAGGTGAGAGCATACAAACTCCACAGCCGACTCCGCCACAGCAGATGCAACGGCATCTGCAATAAACGAATCTGCCTTGGAGGTTACTCCAAGAGAGGCAATGAGCCTGTCTGCCTCTATGCCGAGGGTAAGCGCGAGCACATAGGCACTTGTGCACCCTTTGAGCGCTCTTGCAAGGCTCACAGACTTTACTTTCATAAAGTCAAATTCGCACACATCGTCCTTTAGCAAAACCGAGGTCTTGGCACAGCAATACCTCGGTTTGCAAGCATCGAGAACTCTCCCGATGCAGTTACGGATTGTTTCGTTTTCCATAGGATTTGGGATTTGAAGTCTTTTTGCAAGCTCCTCTTCGTCCAAAACCAAATCCTCAGACTTTATAAAATGACATACTATATTATCCATATAAATCACTCCATAGCTTCGCATATAGCCGATGCAGCATTTGCCATTGCCGATTTTGCATCGGACAATACATCGTCACTTCCCTGTGCCATGGATACAAATATAAAATTGCCGCTTTGTGTATATACTATTGCTGCATCGAAAACCTCTCCCTCGGCATCAAAGCCTATATTGGCAAGGTATGTACCCTCGGGAAGATTTGCGGCAATCTTATCGTCCACAGAGCTTGTCTTCATCTTGGAATACATATCGCTGTATGGGAAGAATGAGGTGTTGTCATACATCTTGCGCATAAGCTTAATTAAATCCTCAGCTGTGGTGTAGCCAATATTGTCTGACCCGATGTCAAAATGTGTGTTTTCATAGCCCTTGGATGCAAAATATGAATTGAGCCTTTCTGCGCCAAAATAATCTATCATAAGCTTTGCCGCTTCCAAATGACCGCCCGAAAACGCTCTTGTCATGAGGTCACGGCCAAACTGACCTGATACATTTGTACTGTAGTCAAATGAGCCCATGTATATAGCATTACTTGCATATTCGAGCAAAAACGCACCCATGACAGCGGTATTTTCTATCTTTTCGGTATTATTTATGTATGTATAGCCGTCGGTAAGTGTGGCTATACCAAAGGAATATGTTCCTCCCACAGATTTGAACGCCTTTTCTGCGGCAGAGGAGATATCTGTCTTTTCGCCCATTGTTTTGTTGGGGGATTTTTCTTCCTCTTTCTTAGGCTTTTCTACAGTTGTTTTGGGTTTTTCTTTTTCTGCCTCGGTGGTTATTTTTTGAACGGGCTGTTCTTTAACGGTCTCTTCGTTGTAGTTAAACCACACATGCACAATAAGTCCTACAAAAACGCAGAGTACCGCTATAATTGCAATGCATACAACAAGTGCTACTGTGTTTTTACTGCTTTTCTTCTTTTTCTGCATGGCGGGCAGAGGCTTGCGCCCTGTGTTTACAAAAAGTGTACTGCTGTCAAGTTTCATGGAAATCTTCCTTTCGTAGTACATAGTATCTATCAAAACAAGAATATTATTTAAGCCAATCTTTTTCGGTTTCTTTTTTTCGGCTTCTTGCCATAAGAAGCTCTGCGGCATCTTTGGCATTTATCTCGCCCTTTAGTACCTTGTATATTGCATTTACTATGGGCATATCCACCTCGTATCTTTTGGCAAGCTCGTATGCGCTGTAGCAGGCTCTTATACCCTCTACCGTCATTTTGACCTCATTTTCCGCTTCGGATGCGGTCATGCCCTTGCCTATTAGGATACCTGCTCTGCGGTTTCTCGAGTGCATACTGGTGCAGGTAACGATAAGGTCGCCTACTCCCGTAAGTCCGCTGAAAGTCTCCGCCTTTGCACCCATTTTAACACCGAGTCTTGTGATTTCCACAAGTCCTCTTGTCATGAGGGCCGCCTTTGTATTATCGCCATAGCCTATGCCGTCGCATATACCTGCGGCAAGTGCTATGATGTTTTTGAGAGAGCCTCCAAGCTCAAGTCCTACGATATCATCTGTGGTGTACACTCTGAACATGGGAAGCATGTACAAATCCTGAATGTACTCTGCCTTTTCCAGCTCTTTGCAGGCAACCACATTTGTGGTGGGCATACCAAGTGCCACCTCTTCGGCATGAGAGGGTCCGCTCATGGATGCAACAACAGCAAGAGGTATCTCATCCTTTATAACCTCGGAGAGTCTTTTGTGCTCTGATTCATCGAAGCCCTTGGAAATATTTAATATAAGCTGACCCTCTTCCACATACGGAGCAAGTGCCCTCGCAGATGCCTTTACAGCGTGCGATGGAGATGCCATAACTATAAGGTCAGCTTTTCCGCACTCGGATATATCTGATGTAAACTGCACATTTTCAGGTATTTCTACTCCCTGAAGAAAGGGTTTGTTTTCACGGTATTTCTTTAAATTTTCGCTTTCTTCCTTAAGGTACGACCACAAAAGTACATCGTGACCGCCCTTGGCGAGAAGTATTGCGTTTGCGGTGCCCCAACCGCCCGAGCCTATGATATTTATCTTTGCCATGTGATAAACCTCCAAAAATTACTGATTTGTATTTTGCTTAGAAGCTTTCATTATCTGTCTTATTACCTCTTCGGTACGCTTACAAACCTTGCTTAATATACCATCGTTTAAAACAATATAATCCGCACTCTTTCTGTACTGCGATATACGGTTGTTATAAAGCTCATAAAGTTTATTTTTATCCTTTAGAAGCGGTCTTCCCGAAAGCGAGGATTTATCCATTATAAACGCAGGTGATGCATCTATAAATATAACCTTGCCCGTAGAACGCATGATATCAATGTTTTCGTCGAGTATTACCACTCCGCCGCCTGTAGCCACAAGTATGCCGTCTCTTTCAGACAATTCCTTAAGCGCCTCAGTCTCCGCCTTTCTGAAATACGGCTCACCGATTTCGAAAAGCTCCTCTATGGTCTTACCCTCTCTCTTTACTATGTGTTCATCCAAATCCACGATTTCTATATCGATATTTTTTATTATTATACTGCTTATGGTACTTTTGCCGCAACCGGGCATACCAACAAGATAGATATTATTCATTGCAAATTCCTCTCAATTTTTCAAGTGCCATGTAGTATCCCTTTGGTCCGAAGCCTGATATCTGGTCTATGCAGCCAGCCTTGGTAACGGATACCTTGCGAAAGTCCTCTCTGGCATTTATATCGGAAAAGTGCACCTCCACAAAGGGCGTATCTATGCTCTTTATGGCATCGGCAATGGCGTAGCTGTAATGGGTGTATGCACCGGGATTTATTACAACTCCTCTTATATCCGAATTATATATACTCTGAATTTTGTCTATGATGGCACCCTCATGATTGGACTGCCATATCTCAAGTTCAAATCCCTCAGCCTTGGCGTAATCATAAAGCTCTGTGCATATATCGGCGTAGGATTTGTCGCCGTATATACCCTTTTCCCTTATACCTACAAAATTAATGTTGGGTCCGTTTATAATAAGGAATTTCACTTTTCTGTCATCTCCTTGTATAGCTTTTGTATGATGTCCGTGTCTACATCTTCACCCCGCCATATTGCCTGTGAATACATTCCCTGTGCCACAAGCATGTAAAGTCCGCTTACTGACTTTATACCCTTTTGGGATGCCATTTGCATAAGCTTGGTTTCAGGGGGATTGTATATGGTATCCATCACCGCACCAAAGCTCCCCGATATATCTTTAAGAGGAGATGCATCCGTATTGGGATACATGCCCACAGGAGTGCAGTTTATAAGCACATCGCCCTCTATTGTATCGGAATAAGTGATAACACTGCATCCGTCTATCGCGGGCGCGGATGTGGAAACAAAGGTAATATCCCCTGCTCCCATATCACGGCATACTGCAAGAGCCGCCCTGGATACACCGCCCGTACCTAAAATAACAATTTTTTTGTTTTTTATATCTATATCATTTACCCGGAATGTACACTTTAAACCGAAATAGTCTGTATTGTACCCAACTGCACCGCCACCAATAAATTTAACGGTATTTACAGCTCCTATTGCCTCTGCTTCGGGCGATATATCATCCAGAAACTCCATTACATCCATTTTATAAGGTATGGTGACATTTATGCCGTTATACAGCGATGATATCTTTTGAAACTCTTTTTTCAAATTACCTTTAGGGATTTCTATAAGCTCATATGTATCATTAAGATATTTTTCTTTATAAAATTTTTCATGTATTATTTTTGAGTACGAATGTCCCAATTTTTCGCCTATGAGTGCATAGTTTGCCACGGAGTCTCCTCCTTAAAAGTCGAATTTTTTGTAGTTGCCAAGATACTTAAAATACCTGTTTTCCTTCTTGACGCGTTCTATAGCGTCTGTAACATTCTTGTCCGAAATGTTGCCCGTAATGTCTATAAAGAATATATATTCAAACGGGTTTGTTATGTCGGGGCGGGATTCTATCTTTACCATGTTTATTCCGTAGGATGCAAAAAGTCCCGTAAGATTATGAAGCTGACCGGGGGTATTATTGAGTTTTACAACCATACTTATTTTGTCCGACCTTTCCTCCGATACGGGAGTCTTGGCAAGAACAATGAATTTTGTGTAATTGTTTTTGTTGTAATTGATATTGTGCTCGAGTATCTTTAATCCGTATAGCTTTGCCGCCTGCTCGCTGGCAATGCAGGCAATATCGGTTTTGTCCGACTCGCTCACGAATTTAGCGCTTATGGCAGTATTTTTGTAAGGTATCTGCTTAAATGTAAATTTATCCAGATATTCCTTGGACTGCATAAATGCCTGAGGATGAGAATACACCTCTTTTATATCCGAAATTTCGGTACCATCTTTTGCCATAAGGTTGTGATTTACTCTGATACAGACCTCACCTGCTATGTAGTAATCATAGCTCAGAAGCAAATCATACACATCTATTACCGCACCTGTGGAAGAATTTTCAAACGGAATTACCGCGTGGGATATCTCATCGTTTAAAAGACCAAGACAGAGTTTGTCAAAAGTATCGTAGGATTTTGCGCTTAAGGTGTCCTTGTCTGAGCGGGAATTTATATACCAAGTGCAGGCCTCATGTGAGAAGCTTCCCTCTACACCCTGAAAGCCAATGGAAATTTCGCCCTTGTTTAAGGTGTTCTGATACTTTTTGGACAAATTCATAAGGCATGTATAAAATTCCTCTGCATACGGGCGAAAGGTTTTGTCCTTTAATGCATCCTGCACCTTCTGGATTACCTCCTGCTCCCTCTTGGGATTTAATACAGCAAGTCCGTTTGCACGCTTATAGTCTGCCACATCCTTTGATATCGCCATCCTCTTTTCGAAAAGCTCGGTAAGCTTTTCGTCTATGGCATCTATCTCCTGCCTTATATTTGATATATCCTGCATATTAGTCATCTCCCAAATCCGCTATGCAAAGCGCCGCACCTGCCTCAACTACTGCACAGGCTCTTGGTACTATGCACGCATCGTGTCTGCCCTTTAAGGTGATTTCGTCGTTTTCCATGGTTTTTAAGTTTACTGTATTCTGCGTTTTAAACACAGAGGGTGTGGGCTTTACTGCCACTCTGAATACCACGGGGGCACCATTTGTGATACCGCCCAGTATTCCGCCGTTGTTATTTGAAAGAACGGTTACCTTTCCGTTTTTAATTTCATAATTATCATTGGCATCAAAGCCCGACATGGATGTAATATCAAAGCCCTTGCCAAACTCTATGCCCTTAACGGCAGGGATGGAGAACATCATGTGAGAAACAGTGCTTTCCAGCGAGTCAAAAAACGGAGAGCCTATACCTGCCTCTAAGCCATATATTGCACACTCTATAACTCCGCCTATGCTGTTTAAATCATCCTTGTATTTACGGATTTCGTCCTCCATGGCTTTTAGTTTATCCCCGTCTGTTACGGGAAAAGGCATGGAGTGGAGTCTGTCGATATCAGCATCGGTAAGGGATTTATCGAGAATACTTTCTCCCTTTACACTTCCTATTGACTGTATATGCGATACTATTCTTATACCTTTACTTTCAAGAATCTGCCTTGCAACCGCTCCCGCAAGTGTAAGAGGTGCGGTAATTCTGCCCGAAAAGTGGCCTCCGCCTCTGTAGTCATTGAATCCGCCGTGCTTGATAACCGCACTGTAGTCGGCATGGCCCGGGCGGGGAGTTTCGTTCAAATTCACATAATCACTGCTGTGGCTGTCCTTATTGTATATGACAAAGCCTATGGGCGAGCCTGTGGCAATGCCGTCTTTTATGCCCGACAGGATTTCGTATTCGTCCTTCTCGTCCCTTGCGGTAGAATAAAACGCTCTGTGGTTGCGGCGTTTCATTTCTGTATCGATTTTATCAAAATCTATTTTTGTGCCTGCCTTTATACCTGAAAGCACACCGCCGATTCCTCTGCCGTGAGATTCTCCGAAAATTGTAAACTGTATGTTATTTCCCCATGTAGCACCCATACTAATACTTCCTTTCTATACTTACCATACCCGTAGAAAGCAAATCATCATAAAATGACGGATAAGACTTTCTTATGCTCATAGGATTTTCTATAGTTACACTGCCATTGCATCCAAGTGCAGCTACCGATGCCGTCATAGCCATACGGTGGTCATTGAAGCTGGAAACCGTACCTCCGTTTAAGGCAGGCTTGCCTTTTATGACAAGTGTACCGTTTTCTTCGTGTATGTCTGCACCGAGCTTTGAAAGCACATCTACTGTTGCATAGGCTCTGTCGCACTCTTTTATTCTGAGCCGCTCTATACCCGATATAACCGTAGTTCCCTCTGAGAGTGCACACGCAAGCGAAAGTACGGGAACAATGTCGGGTATGTCCGAGGCATCTATAGTGCCTATAGCTTTGAGGCGGGATTTGTGCACCTTAAATCCATGTGGAGTGTCCTCAATATTTGCACCCATACTTCTTAATATATCCACAATCGCTCTGTCTCCCTGCAGGGAATTTGGCTCCATATTGGTGCACTCTATTGCCCCTGCGATACATCCTGCCACAAGGAAAAATGCAAGCTGAGAGTAATCGCCCTGACTAAAGAAATTGCCCGATTTGTACCTTTGATTGCCTTTTATAAAAAAGCTCTTGTAATCCCTGTTTTCTATATCTATACCCGAGGCAGAAAGCACCTCAAGGGTAATATCTACATAAGGTCTGGACTGAAGTGTTCCTTCTATAATAAGAGTACTGTCAAAATCCATAACAGGAAGCGTAAATAAAAGTCCTGTTACAAACTGAGAGCTTACCGAGCCGTCCAGTCTGTATTCATGTTTATTAAAACTTCCTTTTAATTTAAGGTAACTGCCCTCTGCGAATTCGTAGCTCATGCCGTTATCTTCGAATATTTCAAAATACGGATTAAGCGGGCGCTTAAACAGAGCCTCTGAGCCTGTGTACTCAATACTTTTTGCAAAAAGAGTGGCTACGGGTATCATAAACCTAAGTGTAGATGCAGACTCACCGCAGTTTAAAACGGCACTTTCTTTTACATCTTTTACACCCTCTATAGTTATGCTCGTATTGTCAGAAGTTACCTTGGCACCAAGATTCTCTATACATGACAAGGTAGCAGTAATATCGTTTGAAAAGCTGACATTGTCTATGGTGCTTATGCCCTCTGCCATAAGCGCAGAAATAAGGTAGCGGTGTATATACGATTTGGATGACGGTATTGAGATAGCCGAATTATTCTGTTTTCCCGTTTTTGATATGGTAATTGTATCCATTATTCCTCCGTTAAAAATGTGTCGCCCTTGGGAAGTTTATTTATGATAACCTCGCCTATATCTGTAATCATGATATAGTTTATATAATCGCCCGTACTCTTTTTATCGAGAGTAAGTACCCCTCTTGCATCTGCGGGGTTAAAGGCGAAGCTATCGAATACAAGATTGTATTTTGACAAAAGCTCCTTTAGCTTTGATGCTGTACCTCTCTTTGTTATGCCCATAGCCTCCGACTTTTCCGTAATCCGAAGCATACCTATTGCAACTGCCTCGCCGTGTGTATAAGAGGTGTAGCCTGTGAGCTTTTCCACTACATGCCCGAAAGTATGGCCGAAATTTAATATCATCCTTTCGCCCGTGTCAAACTCATCGTTTTGTACTACCGTCTTTTTTATATTCACACATCTTTCTATAACCCAGCCGATGTCTATATCGCCAAAAAGATGGTCAAAAAGCTCCTTGTCGCGTATGGCACCGTACTTTATAACCTCTGCCATGCCGTCGGAAAACACTCTCTCGGGAAGTGTGGAGAGCATATCGGGGTCTATAATAACTCTTGCGGGAGGATAGAAGCTTCCTACAAGGTTTTTGCCTTCGGGCAGGTCTATGGCAACCTTACCTCCGACAGAGCTGTCCACCTGCGAAAGAAGTGTAGTGGGCACCTGTATAAACTCTATGCCTCTTAAAAAGGTAGATGCCGCAAAGCCTGCCAAATCCCCTATAACACCGCCTCCAAAGGCTATGAGTATATCGGTACGGCTCATGCCAAAGGATGCCATGGCGCTGTAGATTTTGTTTAAATACTCTAAGGATTTGGTGGTTTCTCCATGAGGAAGCACAAGCTTTGAATATTCATACTCCGAGAGCATATTGCACAGCGCCTCTCCGTACAATCTGTCAACATTGTCATCTGTAACTACAAATACCTTTTTATTGTGTACAAGGTCTTGTATATGTGAAACAATACCCGAAAACGCTCCGTTTTCTATGATAATATCGTAGTTTGAATGGGATGTCTTAACATTTATTTTCATGACACTTCTCCATTTATATCATACATTTTTATATCAAATACCTTGGCAGTATCCAAAGGCATAAAGCCTTTGGTATCGTACCATATAAACAGCTTGCATTTATCTGCTTCTGTTACATCGAATGCACCTGTGAACTCAAGCTCACCCGAAGATACCGATTGGTTTTGCATTGTATCGGTATGGATAAGCTTACCCTTTTTATCATAAAACGCAAGTATCAGCGATGCATTCTGAAACTCAACATTTCCCGTAAGAACAAATTTAATACTGTAGGATTTATCATTGGAGGAAATATCCGATATATATGCACCGATTTTTCCGCCAAGGCCACCGAGAAAATATGTCTCAAAATTCATGGCGTTATCTGCGATTTCCACCATGATGTTTGAAAGGTCGGGGGAAGTATTATCCTTGAAAGTATATATGATTTTATCGTCTGTAACATAAGAATCATAGGCTTTGTCATATTGCTCTCCCGTTACGGCATCCGTCAGAGATACAAAGCTTATACCCGCATTGTCATGAATGTCCAAGGTAAGGGTAGCGCCGTCGAGCTTGCACCCCTTTACAACAGGCTTTTGCCTGTCTACCTTAAACGGCACGGAAATACTGTGCCCGCAGGGATTTTCTGTATTGTAATTCATATATCCGTCTATTGTAACAAGATAGGTACCGTCGGATATGCTTTCGGGAATTTCGATTAATGTATCGTACGGGATGAATTTGCTTACAGCTTCTGCTTCTTTTTGAACATAAAGGATTTTTTTGTCTTCATCGGTAATGGTTATCTTTAAATCCCTGATACTGCGCATTGGTGTAAGATATAAGCCGAGAATATCGGAATATCCGTCTCCGTCGGGAGATATTGCTATTGTATCGTCAGTATATGTATCGCTTATGCTGTTGTAACCGAGGATGATACTGTCTTCTTCATAATTGCTGTACAAAAATGTTCCCAAAATTCCTGCATCTTCATAAATTAATCTGCTTCCGCCATCATCATACATGGTGGAGTCAAAAACGGGAGACTGTGTCCAGTTGCCGTAAAAACCCATAAAGGGTATGCCCACAGATACAATATCCGATGATGTATCTTCCATGCGGATGAAACCGTCTATATAAAATCCGTTTTGGAATACAAGAGAATTTGCAGACAGTTCATCAATATCGAGTTTCAAAAGCGCCGATACTGTAACGGATGAATTTGCAGGTACGGTTACGGTATCTGAATCAGTAATCAATTCCGATGTAAGAAGTACCGCATCGGAAATGTAATCGGTGCCGTCCTCCGACACATATCCGTCTGTGAGAGTAACTGCACTTATTTTATCGTATACTGCATCATTTTCCGTAAGGTTTTGTGCAGTAAAGCTTATTTCTATGGTGTCGGTTAAATTGTCTCCAAGCTCAAGCTTGGTCTTTCCGCTATCTGCGTAAAGGATAACGGGAGTTTTAACCGCATTTGCCGTATTTGCCATGCCTGCTCCCTGAACTCGGGGCGAATACGGAACTCTGTCTTTGTCCTCGGATGATGTCATATATACAACATCGGCAGTAGACATTATCATATTTCCTATAAGGTCTGCCCTCTCGGATAAGTCATATGCGGAACCCGTATCCTCAAGATACTGGCTTATTATTGCAACAATGCCCGAAATGTGAGGTGCCGACATGGATGTACCGCTTGAGGTTTCGTATTCATCACCGGGTACGGATGAATAGATATTTCCGCCCGGAGCGGATATATCGGGCTTTAAACCCAGAGATTCGGTAACGCCGTAGCTAGAATAATCATTTATTACGGCATCGTTTTCAACTGATTTCAAGGTAAACGGCGTCATTGAAGAAAACTGCTTTACCTTTGCATCTGTAAGAAGGCTTGCCGATGATGATTTAACCGAAACTGCAGGAAGCGAAAGTTTGGATGATGTAAAATACTCATCCTCATTATTTATTATTATAATTCCTACTGCACCTGCCGCTTTGGCATTATTGGATTTCTGTGCAAAGGTAAGAGTTCCTCTGTCCACTACTGCAATTTTGCCGTGGACATCTGCGCCCTCAAAATCATGAGGATAACCTGTCTTGCAGTATACATACTGAGCACCGCCGTCTGATATAAGAGATTCAAAGCCTGTATCATCATACATCTGCGCTGCATCAATTACGCTGCCGTCGGAAAGGGTAATTTCTGACATATCAAAGTACAGAAGGCTGTTGTCCGCCGAAGCAACAGACATGGCGGTATCCAGACCGTTCGGAATTCCTGTAGCGGAATCGTCTATATGCAAGGTTTCTGACGGCTCACCAAAAAATCCTCTGGATGAATTACCTGCCGCAACAGAAACAAAAATTCCTGAATTATAAGCATTTGTATAGCATGCAGTAACTGCGGGATTAAATGCATCCGCACACTCATAATCAAAACCGAAGCTGCAATTTATGGCACATACTCCGAGCTTTGCCGCATCGTCCATTGCCGCAACTATTGCCGCATCGCTTGTATATCCGTCGGAATCTGCTATTTTCATAAGCACAAGCTGGGCATCGGGTGCAACTCCGCGGAAGCCGTCCGAAGAATTTCCTGCCGCAATACCTGCCACCTGTGTTCCATGGATATAATCAGAGGAATATGTATCTGCATCATCATCGCCGTAATCGTAGCGAAACGGTATCTTGACGCTTTCATACACTCTGTTGGCATCATTCGAAGCGTTGAGTGTTCCGTCCGAAAGTATAGCTGATATATCTTGCTTTGTATATTTGGGGTTTTGGGGTGGATTGGAAAACGCAATGTGCTTTACATCAAATTCGCTGTCCAGTATGGCAATGACCTGTCCGCTTCCTGTATAACCCGATGTGTCCGAAGAAAGAGAATGAGTCATGGCTGAAGCGTTGCGCATCCTGAAATCCGCTTTTCTTCTGGAAGATACATACACAGCCTTAACTCCGTCTGTACTTAGTATTTCTTCCATATCTTCATATTTTGCTTCAATGGCAAAGCCGTTAAAAAGCTCGGTATATGTATATTGAGGCTTAATATCCTTGGAAAGCTCATGCCCTATTGTATCTGCCGTTTCCTTATGCGACCTCAAAAGTGCACTCCTATACTTTTGCGCCTTTTCTGTCTGCATATAGCTTACGCTGTCCTTGGGTAATTGAATTTCGGAAAGAACAGGGTCTTCCTCCATCTCGACAATAAAGGTAACCTTATCCTCGTTGTCATATGTCGGCAAAGTATCCGAAACATACTGTGCATTGGCATGTGTACCTGTTATGATAGCTAATATTAAACAAAAAGTCAGAACTGCCCTCTTCATTGCTGTGTTTCTCCTTTGAAAGTACATTGTTGCTATTTTATAAGGTCTCCCACACCGTTTAGTATATACTTGGGTCTGTAGGGGAAGTTGTTTATATCCTCTATAGCAGTAACACCGCTTAATACAAGAACGGTATCTACATTAGACTCGATACCTGCTATGATGTCGGTATCCATTCTGTCGCCTATAAAAGCTATATCGCCGCTGTGGCAGTCGAGCTTCTTCATGCCGTGGCGGAGCATTACGGGATTTGGCTTACCTACAAAGTATGCCTTTTTGCCTGTTGCAATCTCTATCGGTGCTATAAGCGCTCCCGTCGCAGGCATAATGCCCCTTTCGGTAGGACCTGTAACATCGGGATTTGCTCCTATAAGTTTAGCACCTGCGCGCACAAGCTCTATTGCCTTTTCTATCTTTTCGAAGCTGTAGGTGCGTGTTTCTCCCACTACAACATAATCGGGATTTACATCGTTCATGTATATATTTCTGTCATAAAGTGCCTTTGTAAGCGCCGCCTCGCCTATAACATAAGCGGTACAGCCGGGATTCTGGCTATGAAGAAATTCCGCAGTTGCCATTGCGCTTGTATAAAAATGATTTGCAGGAACGCTAAGTCCCATTCTTTCGAGCTTCATACTGAGTTCATGGGGTGTCTTTTCGGGACTGTTTGTAAGAAATACGAATTTTTTGTTATTATCGAGCATCCAGTTTACAAACTCTCTTACTCCGTCCAATATTTTGTTTCCGTGATATATAACACCGTCCATATCACATATAAAACCCTCTTTTTGCAAAATTTCCTCTATCATGATTAACCTCCGTTCTAACACAAGAATACAATTATGTTTATTGTACCACATTATATGTTATTTTGCAATTATTTTCTTCAAATTGACAATGCATTTTGGCTATGATATACTACAATCAAAGGAGATGATAAAACATGGTTAAACACATGATAATATGGAACCTCAAGGAAGAATTCACAAACGAAGAAAAAGCAAAAATCAAAATGGAAATGAAAGAGAGTCTTGAAGCTCTTAAGGGTAAGGTCCCCGGGCTTTTGGATATAAAAGTATACATAGACCCGCTTGCAACCTCAAACGGCGATGTAATGCTTGACTCCACTTTAGAAAGCGAAGAGGCACTTAAAGCCTATGCAATCCATCCCGACCATGTGGAAGCGGCAGATACCAAGGTAAGACCCTTTACCGCTTCAAGGAAATGCATGGATTTTGAAATCTAATAACCCCAAAATCAAAGAGGTCTAAAAAATGATGCAGAGTAAGCGAACTGAACCAAAGCAATGAAATTGCTTTGGGCTACCCGAAGGCGTACAAAGGTACGCCGAGAGGTGAAATTCGCTTAGAGCTTAGAGACAAACTTAAAAGGAATCCGCGTATATAACAACGCGGATTCCTTCATAATTTCAGCATTTTTGTTTTATTGATAAATAAACATTTGTCCTAGAGTGTCTCTAAGCGTTCTGCGCTTTTTTTAGACCTCTTATTTTCCGAGATACTTTGCAATTTCCTGTGCCACGAGCTTTGTAACAAGGTCTATATTGTCCTGACTCATAGCGGAAGTGCTCTTTATTACATCTGCCTTGCCGTCGCTGGAGAAGAGTTTCATCTTCTTTGCAGTTTCCATCTTAACAGCCTCTACTGCGGCAGGAATAAGGTCTATAAGACCCTTGTCCATGCTGTGGAACTTCTTGAATTCTGCTTCTACTGCGGCAACATTGATATCGGTAAAGATGTTTACCTTGCTTATACCTTCCTTAATAGCCTGCTTGAAGTCTGCATCTGTAAGACCCGAGCCGCCATGGAGTACAAGGGGTACATCTACTGTATTTGCTATTGTGCGGATTCTCTCAAAATCGAGCTTGGGAGGAAGCTTGTATGCGCCGTGAGCATTACCAACGGCAATGGCAAGTGCGTCTACGCCTGTCTTGTCTACAAAATCCTTTGCAAGCTTGGGATCGGTAAAGAATGCGGAGGGGTCTTCCAAATGGTCGCTGCCCTCTGCAGAGCCTTCGTTATCGCCTACATGGCCAAGCTCACCCTCGATTGTAGCGCCGTAAGAATGTGCAATGTCTGCCATTTCCTTAACCTTGCGTACATTCTCCTCGTAGGAATCTGTGGAGCAATCGTACATGATGGAGCTAAAACCTAATTCAAGCGCCTTGATACATGTATCGTATGTAAGACCGTGGTCAAGATGTACAACTACAGGTACATTTGCCTTCTTTGCCATGGGAATGAGGTAATAAGAAACCTCATCCAAAGGACCGTAAGGAAGAAGTACCTCTGCAGTACCCATGATAACGGGAGACCTTGTGCTCTCGGCAGCAGCTATGATACCGCGCGCAAGCTCTAAGTTTACGGCATTAAAAAGACCGATAGCATAGTGGTGCTTTTTTGCCGGAATCAAGACTTCGTTCATATTAACTAACATAATCTGTATCCTCCTATAAACATAAATAAATAAACACAAATAAACACAAATAAACACAAACCAACATTGTTGTTTATAATTATACACCCATTTTTTTGATATGTCAATCAAAAATCAACCAATCTTAAAAGAATCTTTTAATGTGGCGGTAAGATTGAATATCATATCGTTCTCTTTGGAATACTTATCCACGGTAAAATAGCCATTTCTCATAAACTGGAAGCTGTCCCCCGGTTTTGCGTCCTTTAAGTCTGCATCTATCTTGCAATCTTTCTTAACTACAAGGGAATCGGGATTTAAGTTTTCCAGATAGTCCTCAAGGTCGCCGGGATTGGATGTGGTAAAGAGCTTGTCATACATATTTACGGTGGCGCTTAAACAATTATTTGCATCTACCCACTGTATTGTACCCTTTACCTTTCTGCCGTCGGGAGAATTACCGCCCTTTGAAAGCGGGTCGTAGGTGCAGATGAGTTCTGTAACCTCACCTGTGTCATCCTTTATAATTTCTTTTACCTTTATAAAGTAAGCACCCTTAAGTCTTACCTCGTTATCGGGAGTAAGTCTCTTGTATCCCTTTACGGGTACTTCCATAAAATCTTCTTTTTCAATATAAATATTTTTGGAGAAGGACACATTCTTTGTTCCTGCGTTTTCATCGTTGGGGTTTATCTCTACAGAAAGAAGCTCGCTTTCCCCCTCGGGATAATTCTCTATAGTAACCTTTAAGGGATTGAGCACAGCCATCGCACGGGGTGCTTTCATGTTGAGGTTTTCCCTTACGCAGTGCTCGAGCATCCCGAAATCTATGACGCTGAACGCCTTGGCTACACCTATGCGCTCTACAAAATCTATAAGTGCCTCTGCGGGATATCCCTTTCTTCTCATACCGCAGATTGTGGACATTCTGGGGTCATCCCATCCGTCTACAATGCCGTCCTTTACGAGCTTAAGACACTTTCTCTTACTTGTAAGAGTGTTTGTAAGATTTAATCTTGCAAACTCTATCTGCCTTGAGGGTACGGGGTAATCGCATGCCTTAAGCACCCAGTCATAAAGAGGTCTGTGGTCTTCGAATTCCAATGAACAAAGAGAGTGTGTTACACCCTCTGCAGTATCGGAAATGGGGTGTGCAAAATCGTACATGGGGTATACACACCACTTATCGCCTGTGCGGTGATGGGTAGCATGAAGAACTCTGTATATTACAGGGTCTCTCATATTGATATTGCCCGAGGACATATCTATCTTGGCACGGAGAACCTTTGAGCCTGTTTCGAATTCGCCGTCTGTCATCCTCTTAAAGAGGTCGAGGTTTTCCTCTACGCTTCTGTTTCTGTAGGGGCTCTCCTTACCCGGCTCTGTGAGGGTGCCTCTGTACTCGCGGATTTCGTCTGGGGTAAGGTCATCCACATAGGCAAGTCCTTTTTTTATAAGCTTTATTGCACATTCGTATATCTCGGGGAAATAGTCCGAGGCATAGTATACATTGTCCCAGTTAAAACCAAGCCACTTTATGTCCTCCATGATGGAGTCTACATATTCTACATCCTCTTTTGTGGGATTGGTATCGTCAAGGCGGAGATTGCATGTACCGCCGTACTTTTTGGCGGTGGAAAAGTCAATATTTATAGCCTTGACATGTCCTATATGGAGATAGCCGTTGGGCTCGGGAGGGAATCTTGTCTGTACCTTGTCATATACCTTTTCGGCAAGGTCCTTATCTATGGCATCGTGTATAAAGTTAGAAACGGGTGCTTCCATTATGAAATCGCTCCTTTATAAGCTGAAATTCTCTCTAAAACTCTTTCGCGTCCCAAGGTCTTCATGATTGAATACAAATCGGGAGACTTAGTCCTGCCTGTAACGGCAACTCTTATTACATTGCTCACATCGCCCACATGACCCTTGTAGCTTTCGGGGTTTGCCTTGTACTCTTTAACCTCGCGGGCAAAACCGTTCTTTTCCGCTAGGTCCTTTAAGGTGTTGAACCACTCGTTATTATCGCAATTCTCATCGTACATATCCATGTACTGTGTAAGAAGCTTGGCTATATCCTCTTTGGATATATTCTCTATAGTGTCGTATTCGCCTGTGAAAAGCTCATCGAACATAAACGAAAATGCGTTCCTTACCTCCGACCACTTGCCTATATCTTTACGGGGCTTATCGGGATTGCGGTCAAAACCAAACATTGCTACGCAATAGTCCTTGTCCCTTGTAAGAAGAGTATAAAGCTCGCTGTCATACTCTTTTGCCCACTGCGTTGCAAGTTCATATACCTTTTGGGCAGTAAATGAGCCGATTTTGTTCTTGCATATATCGTTTAGCTTAACAAGGTCAAAGAGCGCTCCCGAATTACTCATTTTATTCATTTCGAGCTTAAACTCTGTCCATGGAGCATTCTTATTGGCACGTCGGAAATCCTCAAATGTGTAGTTTGCAAGGTTTAAAAGATATTCTATAACACCGTCCACGGGATAACCCTCATCGGAATACCACGAAACTGCTGCTTCGGGGTCCTTACGCTTGGATATCTTACGCTTGCCTCCGTCATCCTCTTTCATGATAGGTGCTATGTGCGCATACTTGGGAGGCTTAATTCCGAGCATAGAGAACATCTGCAGATGTATGGGAACAGACGATATCCATTCATCGCCTCTTATAACATTGGTTGTACCCATAAGGTAATCATCCACAACATGAGCAAAATGGTATGTTGGAATTCCGTCAGACTTTAATATAACAACATCCACTATATTTTCGGGAAGCTCTATCTTGCCTCTTATACCGTCCTTGTAGGAAATTCTTCTTTCTTCGCTTCCCATGGATTTTAATCTCAACACATAGCTCTTGCCGTTTTTGATATTTTCTTCTATTTCTTTGAAGCTCAGGTTACGGCAGTATGCGTGCTTACCATGGTAGCCGGGGAGAATTTTTTCTGCTTCCTGCTCCTCGCGGATTTTTGCAAGTGTCTCCTCCGAGCAGAAGCAGGGATATGCCATACCGTCTTCTACAAGCTTCTTGGCAAAACACTGATAAATTGCCGCTCTTTCGCTCTGCTTGTAGGGACCGTAATCACCGCTTTCGGTATCAAAATCCACAAAGCCCTCGTCTATGGTGATACCAAATGCCTTTAATCCTTCTATAATCTTGGAAACACCGTCATCCACCTCACGCTTTTTGTCGGTGTCCTCTATTCTTAATATGAATTTACCGCCGCTCTGGTGTGCTATTCTCTCGGATATGAGGGAAGCAAAAAGACCGCCTATGTGCAAAAAGCCCGTAGGACTGGGAGCAAAACGGGTAATCTTGGCTTCTTCGCCAAGGTTTCTTTTGGGATATATTACCTCGTAATCCGCTATAGTTTTGTCTATGTGCGGAAAGAGAAGTTCGGAAAGTTTTTTGTAATCCATTTGCGTCATCCTTTATTAAAATATAGCATAAAAATCTACTTTATATAATAACACAAAAATATTCCAATGTCAAACTCGGTATTAATCAATATCAAGCTTGGAATAAAGTATACTCTGACTCTTGTAAAGTCCGCCCTTTCCCGACATCATGTAGCTTACTGCACACACAAGGCAGAACATAAGTATTGAGTCCGTACCGAAGATTTCCGCCGCAAGAAATACAGATGCAAGCGGACAGTTTACCACACCGCAGAACAGCGATATAAAACCTATTGCCGCACCCGTAGAGGCTTCCATGCCTATAATGGGTGCCGCTACGCACCCGAATGCAGAGCCTACGAAAAATGCGGGAACAATTTCGCCGCCCTTAAAGCCTGCGGCAAGGCTTACTGCGGTAAACATGATTTTTAAGATAAAGGCTTCGTATGGCGCTTCGCCCTCCATAGCTCTTGTTATAATGTGCATACCTGCACCGTTGTAATCGTATGTACCAAAAGACCATGTAAGTCCAAGGACAAGCGCACCGCCCAGAAATGCTCTTAAATATTTGTTTGGCACAAGTCTTTTTGCGCCTTTTTCCATGGTGGATATGGTCTTGCAGAACACTATACTCAAGACAGCGCAAAGTATTGAAAGCACAATTACCCTTACTGCAAAAACAGGCGATGACATATCGCACAGCACGGGCGCAAATCTTACAGGTGCTATACCCAGTGCCGTGCTTACGCCAAATGCAACGGCAGACGAAAGCACGCAGGGAAAGAGTGCCCCGTAGTGCATGCTGCCCACCAGGGTGACCTCAAGAGCAAAAACCGATGCCGCAACAGGAGTACCGAAAAGCGCGGTAAACACCGCACTCATACCGCTCATAACCGCTATTCTTACACCAGTGGGTTTAAGATGAAATAGCCTTCCTATACCGTAGCCGCAGCTTCCTCCAAGCTGGAGTGCCGCACCTTCTCTGCCAACCGACGCGCCCACAAGATGGCTTATGGCAGAGCCAGTAAAAATGAGCGGAAGCATGGGAAGAGGAACCTTTTTGTCCCCCCGTACAGAATCAAATACACGGTCTGTATCTATGGGTGCACTATTTTTAAAAATTGCGTAGAGTGACACAATGCACAAGCTACCTGCAGGAAGAAAATATATTATCCATGTATTTTCTGTCCTGAACTCTGTAACCAAATCTATGCACACATGGAATAAGCTTCCTGTAAATCCTCCCAATATACCTGTAAGTAAAGCAATTAAAAGCCCTTTTGCAAGGGCTTTTATATGTTCTTTGATATTTTTTATCGTTTGTTTTAATAAATTCATATGGATTACCTTTTGTTTTTTACTTCTTCAAGCTTAATGTGACGGCGCATCTTAACCTCGTGGGACATAGGCTTGATGTCGCCTGCAGCAGTAAGTGCCATTCTTGTAAAGAGAGGTCCGAAGAGCTCATATATGAGCACTGCAAACAAGGTTATGTTTCTTATAAGATTGCCTTCCGCTCCGAGCTGCATTGCGGTGATTGTCATACCGAGAGCCACACCCGCCTGAGGAAGAAGCGTAATACCGAGGTACTTGCAAATAGAACTTTCGCACCCAGCCCATTTTGCACTCACATACGAGCCTGTGTATTTGCCTATGGAACGGAATAAAATGTAAATTACACCTATACCCACTATGGCTATATCTGTAAATACGCTAAGCTCAAGCTCTGCACCGCTTATAACAAAGAAGAGTGCAAAAAGCGGAGATGTCCACTTGTCCGAAGCTTCCATAAGGTCGTGTGAGAGCGGACAGGTATTGCAGAACACAGTACCTAACATCATGCACACAAGAAGCGAAGAGAAGCTTACATGTACAGGTCCTATATGGAAGTCAATCATAGCAAGAGAAGCTGTAAGGAATACAAAAGCTATTGTAAGATTTAATCTGTTTGTATTGGAATTAAAGAGCTTTTCAAGATATGTAAGCACAAGTCCCATAACGGCACCAAGACCGAGGGAAAGTATGATTTCCACAATGGGATTTACCACTATGGATATAAGGTCTATATCGCCCGAATGAAGAGTCTTTGCTATATCGAAGGATACTGCATAACCCACAAGTCCCACAGCATCGACTAGAGCAACTATTGGGAGAAGAAGTCTTGTAAGAGGTCCGTCTGCCTTGTACTG
>JAZRKX010000016.1:0-8223 GCA_045646525.1 Clostridia bacterium
CTCTGCTTCGGAACTGTTTGGCAGCGAGGATATTACAGTAAAGATAACTGCCGAAAAATTTGTTGTTGTAACAACTGCAGTGTTTGTTAACAGGCATAAAAAAGTCTCTTGGGGAACTTTGCAGTTTGTTGAAATTGAAAACATATAGGAGGAAATAACCATGGATAAGAAATCAATAGTAAGCGGAGCTGCAGCTGTGGTTCTTGCGACAGGATTGGCATTAACACCTGCAGTAACAGATACCGATGTTATAGAACCCAAAGTGATAGAAGAGGTTACTATAGTAGAGGATGAAGTATCGGAAGAAAAAGAGGCAGTTACCGAGGAAAGCACGGAAGCTGAGAATACCGAAACAGAGGAAGACATCCACACAGAGTCAAAACAGCCTCACCTCGAAGCTGAAAAACCTACATACGAAGATTATACCACCGAAATAGGTTATAGCTTCACGAACGAAAGTAAGCGTTCAAAAACCCTCGTTATAGATGTCCCCGACTTTCTATCTGCAGATATCGCTACAATGTATGTAAATAAAGCAGAGGTCAGTACAACTCTTCTACCGAATCAGGCAAGATTTACCACCCTGCCTGTTGTTTTCGAGGACCTGAGCAATATAGAGATTAAGTTGTATCGCATGGGCGAGGAAATAGGCAATGCGTATTTTATAGATGGCATACTTAAAACGAATGCAAAGGCGGTGGAATAAATGAAAAAATACAAGTTTTTTGGCATTCTGCTTGCTTTTATACTTGTTTTTACATTATCGGTACCTGTAGCATATGCAGAACCCACCACAACTGTTACCTCAATGACCGTGGACATGACAGGCTCCACAAAGCTGATAGGCTATATATCCGAAGCGGTAACCAATAATCAGGTTACACTTCTTGTGACTTGTGGTGAGGATATAGTGTACATAGACCAGGTTTCCGTAGGAAACAACGGCACTTTTCTTTTTAAGTTCACTATAGATGCCAAATACTCGGAAAAAACAATTACTTACAATATTGGCTCTGATACAGGAGCAAAGGTATATACGGCAAATTACAAGCTTCCTTATATGCCTCCCGGATTTGAACACATAGAGAATAACAGTGTTATCTATGGACATGATGCATATACCGCAAACAGTATATATCTTGCAGACAGTAAGACGGTTACGGACAGTATTATTCATGGCGGAAATATAATCTTCTTTAAGATAGGAGATAAGTGGTATGACCTTATGAACCCCAAAGCTACAAGCTCGGTTTTCTTCGTAGAAGAGAATGCCACGGCCGACAGTACGGTTAAAACCAAAACAGCGCCGCTTAGATATTATTACTATGGCAGTAAGATAACTGAATTTGCAAACGATTAAGAATATGGAGGAATTTAATATGGAAATTTTAGCTCAGTTTGTTGTAGTTGCTATTATGGCAATATGTTTAGGTGTGGGATATATCATCAAGCACAGCCTTGATTTTATTCCTAATAAGTACATACCGCTTATTATGGGTGTGCTCGGTGTGCTTCTTGCAACACTCCACTTCAAAGCCTTTGATGTAGAGATATTTTTAAAAGGTCTTGCATCCGGTCTGGCTGCTACAGGTGCATTTGAACTTAAGCGAAACTTGAAGGAGTGATACCATGCCCGAACAGCACGATGTACAATTACATGAAAAGGTCGCATCGATTGTGAGTGCACAGACAATAATTGAAAAAGCGATTTCACAAATAGGTACCAAAGAACATCCATTTGGCTCAAACAAGGTTATTTACAATACCGATTATTATGGTGGGACGGTTAGTGGCTCTGATTTTCCGTGGTGTTGCGTTTTTGTATGGTGGATATTCAAGCAGTGTGGCGCTTCGGATTTGTTTTACAATGGTGCAAAAACGGCATATTGTCCGGCTGTTGAAACCTATTACAAGAACATAAATCAGTGGTTCACAAAAGGTCAGCCCGGTGATATTGTGCTCTATGATTTTTACGGAAAAGGCTATGCTTGTCACATTGGAATTGTAGAAAAGGTTAATTCGGACGGTACATATTCTGTAATTGAAGGAAACACATCACTTACAAACGATGATAATGGCGGGTCTGTAATGAGAAGAGTGCGTAAAAACGGCATCAGAGGTTTTGCAAGACCTGCCTATTGTAATACCATATCAACCAAAAAGGAGGCAAACACGGTGAATATTACACTTCCTATATTAAGAAAAGGCTCAAACGGCGCAATAGTTCAATCATTGCAGATGCTTTTGATTGCAAAAGATTTCGCTTGCGGTGACTGTGGTGCTGATGGTGACTTTGGTGCAGCAACGGATTCGGCGGTTAGAGATTTTCAAAATGCATGTAATATCGAAGTTGACGGTGTTGTAGGTGCAAATACTTGGGAACATATATTAAAAAATGGCTTATTTGTGAAGCCTAAAAAAGCAACATACAGAGTGGAAGGGATTACGCATATAGTTGAGCTTAGCCCGTTAGATTTAAAACATGTAGAGACACATAAGGCCACTTATTCAACTCCTTATGCAAATTTCGTCAATTCTCTGTTTTTTAGCGGCGATATAGGACAAGGCATGGCCGCAAGTGCGGGTAAAATCATTGCTAATTATCCTACTCATGGCAAGCCTGTTGCAACTCTCATTGTACATACAGATGGTAGCGTTGAATTTGCTTATGTAGAGGACTTGACAACTGTTAAAAATCTGTTTTTCGCTGTGAGTGGATACGGAATATATCCAACAATCACAGCTGCAAAAGAAGGCTTTACAGGCATTTTCAGTGATGTAACAAGAAGTACCAACAGACCTATTATTGGCTATAGAAAAAGTGATAATAAAATCATTATAGCCGTGCGTTCGAATTCAAGTTCAACAAGAGCTAACGAAACCGCAAAAAACCTCAAACTTGATTTTGCTATTTCGCTTGACGGCGGAGGCTCGACCACTCTTAAAGTAGATGGAAAATATCATTTCAAAGGTGATGGCCGTAGAATTTGGGGTGGCATTACATGGTAATTTTAAATCCTTTAAAGAGCATTTAAAATACTATGAAATATCATTAAAAAAGCATTTGAAAATTTAAAAACATTTAAAAAAAGCTGAGATTTTAAGAAAATTATCTTTAAATCTCAGCTTTTTTCATTTTGCGCGTTAATTTTTTTCGTTTTGCGCGTGCAACTACATATGCCGTCTTTGTTGTTAAAGCCAAGGTAAGGAGACTTTTTTTGTTATATATCAAACAGTTTTGCAGTATTGTTATAAAATATATCCTCACGCTCTTGTTGCGTTAGCTCTATTTGCATAAACTTTGCAATTTCTTCTTCCGGCTCCCACATGGGATAATCTGTGCCAAACAATACGCGGTTTGTTCCGTATGCCATAATAAGCTCTTTTGCCTTTTGAGGCGTCATGGCATAAAGCGAAGATGAGCAATCTACATAGAAGTTTTCGTACTCACTTAGCTTTTTGGTAGCTTCCTCCCAAATAGACCAACCTCCAAAATGAGCGCCTATAACCGTCAAATCCTTATAAATATCAAGTATGGGCATCATTCTGTTTGGATTTGAAAAGTCATATCGATGGTCGCCCGTATGGATAAGCAGTGGCAGTCTGCCCTCGCAAAGCTCATATATTTTGAGCATACGGTAGTCGTCTATCTTAAACTTCTGTATGTCGGGATGAAGCTTTACACCCTTAAGACCAAGATTTATTACCTCGTTTACATCCTCTTCTATATCTTCGCTGTCAGGATGAAGTGTACCGAGTCCTGTAAATTTACCATTGCTATCGGCTACCGAATTCGCAATAAAGCTATTTATACTCGAAACCTGCTTTGGCGTTGTAGCTACAGACTGGACTACAAAATGCTCTATACCCGCATTTTTGCCATGTTCCAGAAGCGTAGATGTTTTGCCGTCCAGATGCATAGGGATACTGTAGAAATTACCTGTACTGTCTGATGCTTTCTTAGCAATCTTATCGGGATATATATGACAGTGAGCATCTATTATCTTGTATCTTTTCATTTAATACATCCCTTTCGAAGAGTGTGAATTATTTTTTTAAACCCAGTTTTTCGGCTGATTCATCACGCATTTTGTACTTGAGAATTTTTCCGGCTGCGTTCATCGGAAATTCATTTACAAACATAAAATATCTTGGTACTTTATGTCTTGCAATCGAAGCATTTCCGAATTCTTTCATTTCGTTTTCGTCAGCGGTCTCGCCCTTATGAAGAATAATCCATGCACAACATTCCTCGCCGTATCTTTCATCGGGAACGCCTACTACCTGAACATCGCGAACCTTTGGATTTGTAAGATAGAATTCTTCAATTTCCCTTGGGTATAAGTTCTCACCGCCACGGATAATCATGTCTTTTAATCGTCCTGTTACCTTATAGTATCCGTCGGGTGTTCTCATACAGATATCACCCGAATGAAGCCATCCGTCGCTGTCTATGGCTTGTGCTGTGGCTTCAGGCATTTTATAGTAGCCTTTCATTATATTAAAGCCTCTTGCAACAAATTCGCCGCTTTCGCCGTCGGGAAGTTCCTCGCCTGTTTCGGGGTCTATAATCTTGCACTCAACTCCGGGGAAAGCACTTCCGACAGTTTCGACTCTGTGGTCAAGGTCTTCATTAACCTCTCCCATCGTGCAACCGGGTGATGCTTCGGTCTGACCGTAAACAGAAATAATTTCCCGCATATTCATTTCGCCGGAGGCACGACGCATTAAATCCGCAGGGCAGTTTGCTCCTGCCATAATGCCTGTTCGCATGTATGAAAAGTCCGTTTTGGCAAAATCAGGATGATTGAACATTGCGATAAACATTGTGGGAACACCGTTAAAGCAAGTGATTTTCTCGTCATTTACGCAAGCCAGCGATGATTTTGGCGAAAAATAAGGTATGGGACAAAGCGTACCGCCGTGTGTCATAATGGATGTCATGGAGAGCACCATTCCAAAGCAATGGAACATGGGCACCTGAATCATCATGCGGTCTGCCGTTGACAAATCCATTCTGTCGCCAATCGTCTTACCGTTATTAACGATGTTTCTGTGAGTGAGCATAACTCCCTTAGGGAAGCCTGTTGTTCCCGATGTGTACTGCATATTACAAACATCGTCGGGTTTAACAAGCGATGCGCGTCTTCTTACCTCCTCACGGGGAACGAGCGAAGAGCGTGAAAGCATTCCTTCCCATGTAAGACAGCCCTGCATAGAAAAGCCTACCGTGACAACATTTCTAAGGAACGGGAGATTTTTGGAATACAGGGGTTTGCCTGCCTCTAAGCTTTGGAGTTCAGGACAAAGCTCCTCTATTATTTCTTTGTAGTTAATATCCTTACAGTACTCAACCATAACAAGAGTATGTGTATCAGATTGTTTTAACAGATATTCAATCTCATGAATTTTGTATGCGGTATTAACAGTAACCAAAACCGCACCAATCTTTGTTGTTGCCCAAAATGTTATAAACCATTGGGGCACATTTGTTGCCCATACTGCAACATGGTCTCCAGCTTTTACACCCAGAGATATAAGCGCTGCTGCACATTCATCCACATCGCGTCTGAACTGCTCATAAGTTCTTGTGTAATCAAGTGTGGGATACTTAAAGGCATACTGGTCGGGGTAATTCTTTACCATTGTATCGAGCACATCGGAAAAAGTAGCTTCGATTACATCATACTTTTTCCATACGAAAGTACCCGTCTTATCTCTGTTGTAGTATGCTTTATCAAAAGATTTTTTCTCGCGGTTAAGCTTGGAAATATAATTTGCAAAGTGAGTAAGAACTATATCTGCATCGCTTATTTCTTCATTCCATGCAGCGCAGATGTAACCCTCATAATTTAAGGATGAAAGTGCACCGATAAGCTTTGCAACATCAAGCTCACCCTCGCCGATAAGAACTGTTCTTCCGTCTTTCATATCTCCAAGTCGAACATACTTTATATATGCGCCAAGAGTTTTGATGGTCGCTTCTGATGTCTCGCCTGCATCAAAATAAGTTCCTCTTACATTCCATGAAGCACCGATTACAGCAGAGGAAAAATGGTTTATAATACCAATAACATTTTCTGTGTTTGCGAGATAACCTATTGTTTCAAACAAAATGCTCACATCGGTATTCTCTGCTTTTTTGATAGCTTTGGAAAGCTTCTCATCGAGTACATCAAAGGAGACATTTTTTTCCATGCATACTATGACATTTGAAATCCCCGATGATGCAGCCATATCCACATATTTTGTAATTAAATCACCTGTTGCCTCTTCGGTATCAATGCTGCAAGGCATACGAAGTGCCGAAACGGCAAGGCTTCTGTTTACAAGCTTTCTTTTTGCATCGGCTATGCGGTCACGCCTTAATATACTGTCGTGATGAGAGCTCCTTTCTTTTATGGCATCGTATATTTCAAAGCCGTGGAATCCGTAATCAAAAGCATAACGGCAGGTATCAAGAAACGAAGCTCGGCTTACATTCTTGGTTGAAAATACTATTTTCATATTACGCCTCCTCAAATACGATTTTGTTAAGTGCGTTTATATATGCTCTGATACTTGCCGCAACAATATCGGTGGATGTTCCGTTGCCCGAATAAAGCTTTCCGTTGTTGCGAAGTCTTACCAAAGCACATCCGAGTGCTTCTTTACCTTCTGTTACAGACTGAACCTGAAAATCATCAAGCTCATAGTGATGGCCTATGCACTGTTCTATCGCACGGAAAGCAGAGTCGATAGGACCCTCACCGCTGGCGACACCGCATATGATTTCATCGTTGCATCTTAATGTGACCTGAGACATTGAGCTTGCCACATTGCTGCTTGTTGTGGTGTATGTTTCAAAATGATATGTTGATGGTGCCTGCATGGCGGAGCTTGCGATAAGTGCTTCAAACTCTTTAGAGCCTACTGCACCTTTCTTTTCGCACACCTGCATAAGTGCCTTATATACATTTCCTATATCGGAATCAGAAAGCTCATATCCTAAAACTTCGGCAGCCTGACTAACCTGTGCCAAAGTAGAATCGGAATCAAGCAATATCTTTTTCTTGTCGCTTACAGTTTTTTCCGATTCATAAGAAGCATGATTCATGCCCGAGAGCATATCATCGATGCTTGAATGGATTTTTGTAGTGTTTAATTCTATCCTGGCATCAATCTGTGGGCCGCAAACGCTTATTGCATCGGAAATTTCGCCTGTTAAAAGAACATCCTCTCCTGCCATGGCACATTTAATACCGTCAGCGCCATTGGAAATAGCCGCAAAAGCTGATGCAACGCCCATATTGATACGGTCTGAAACCTGAACATATACGGGGATGCTTACCGCTTCTTTAACCTTTGCAACAAGAGTTGCAATCTCATCGGGAGTGGATACTCCTGCATCGTCACAGAGGGTTACAATGCCAGCACCGTTTGATGCAGCTTCTTTTACCGCTGAGATAAGGAAATCCTCGTCTGCTCTTGTAGCATCAAGGGCAGAGAATTCCACATCGTCACAATATGTTTTCGCTTCTTTTATAAGCTCGGCAATTTTTTCGAGCATTACAGCCTGTTTAACATGATAGGTATACTCCATCTGAATTGTCGATACGGGAAGTTCTATCTGAAGACGGGGTTTCTTTGCATCCTTGATACATTCCCATACAGACTTAACATCCTCTTTATTAAATCCTACAGGAATAGCAAGGCAAGCTCTTTGAACATTCTGTGCAATGGTTTTATAAATAATAGTATCCTCGCGAAGATTTTTTACAGCGGGCAGTTCAATGACATCTGCACCAAGTGTATCCGCACAGTTTGCTATAGCTGATTTCTCACGGAAAAGCAGCGAAATTGCACGGTCCTCCGAAAGCTTTTTGAGCGTAATATCTGTAACACTAATTGTTCTCATTTTGAAAACTCCTTTCAAGATAAAAATATAAAACGGGATTTTTATCAACAAAAAAACGTTTCCGTCTCTCTGGTGATTCAAAGAGACGAAAACGCTAAAATTCATTGTTTCCGCGGTACCACTCTTCTTCATCCAAACAGGATGCCCTTTAGATGCCATCACATCTCAACTCTGTAACGGGAGTTCCCGTCCGCCACTATTCTGAGCTTTCATGGCGACCGCTCAACGGTGAGTTCCGCAGGACTCCGCGCGCGCCTCGCACCAACCGGCCGCTCTCTGAAGACGAAGATCTCCGCATACTATTCCGCATCATCGCGTTTATGATT
>JAZRKX010000017.1:0-11699 GCA_045646525.1 Clostridia bacterium
AATGCAAGATGATTGCAGACCTCGGCGTTGATATGCTCGCTGCAGGTATTGGTAATATTCACGGTAAATATCCTGAAAACTGGGCAGGTTTAAGATTTGACGTTTTGGAAAAAATCGGAGAAGCTACAAACCCGATGCCGCTCGTTCTTCACGGCGGTACAGGAATTCCTGCTGATATGATTAAAAAAGCAATTTCTCTCGGCGTAAGCAAAATCAATGTTAACACAGAATGTCAGCTTTCTTTTGCAGCTGCAACAAGAGAATATGTTGAAGCAGGCAAGGATTTAGAGGGCAAAGGTTTTGACCCGAGAAAGCTTCTCGCTCCCGGTGTTGAAGCAATCAAAGCTACTGTTAAAGAAAAGATGGAGCTTTTCGGTTCTGTAGGCAAAGCGTAATAATTAAAATTAAATCCGCAGGTTTTTCCTGCGGATTTTTTTAAGAAAGGTAATATAAGTATGTATGAAGAAATAAGAAATAAAAAAGGTTTTATAAGCGATATGGACGGTGTTATCTATCATGGTAACAACCTTTTAGACGGCGTTCTGGAATTTGTTAACTGGCTTTTGGAAAATGAAAAGGAATTTATTTTCTTAACAAACAGCTCCGAGCGCACACCTCAGGAATTAAGCAGAAAGCTAAAACGCATGGGGCTTGATGTTCCTGCAAACCATTTTTACACAAGTGCTCTTGCAACGGCGGAATTCCTTTCAAAGCAAAAGCCAGGCTGCAGTGCTTATGTAATAGGTGAGGCAGGTCTTGCAAACGCTCTTTATGACGTTGGAATAGATATGAACGATGTTAACCCCGAATATGTTATCGTGGGCGACACCAGAACATATAACTTTGAAAAAATAGAAAAGGCAATTGCCCTTGTAAATAAAGGCGCAAAGCTCATCGGCACAAACCCCGATATCACAGGTCCTACCGAAAACGGCATAATGCCTGCTGTTGGTGCGCTTATTGCCCCGATTGAAATTGCAACAGGCAAAAAGGCATATTTTGTAGGCAAACCAAACCCGCTCATGGTAAGACATGCCAATAAAGCACTTTCGTGCCACACTGCCGAAACTGTGTTTATTGGCGACAGAATGGATACCGATATTGTTTCGGGATTAGAGTCTATGATAGACACCGTTCTTGTTTTAAGCGGCGTAACAAGCATGGATATGATTGATAATTTCCCATACCGTCCTACATATATAATGGACGGAATTGGCGATATACTAAAATAATTTAAAAAAACATTTGACAAAATTTGTTTTTTATTGTATACTATTATGGCATGTTTATGACATGCTTTCCTTGCTCCGTGGAATAACGGGGCCAAAGTCCAGAAGGAGGTGAATCATAATGGAAAATGTTAAGAACAAATACGAAACCATCTTTGTTATTGATGCGTCTTTAGCTGAAGATCAGATCAATGCACTCGTAGAAAAGTTCAAAGCTCTTATTGCTGAAAATGCTACAACAGAATCTGTTGACGTTTGGGGTAAGAGAAGATTGGCATATCCGATTGATTACAAAACAGAAGGTTACTATGTTTTGGTCAATTTCGAAAGCCAGGCTGAGTTTATTGCAGAGCTTGAAAGAGTTTATAACATCACAGACGGTATCTTAAGAACAATTGTTGTAAGAAAATAGGTGATTTTTAATGAACAAGGCAATATTAGTAGGCAGACTTACTAAAGACCCTGAGCTTTCAACAACACCAAGCGGTGTTAGTAACTGCAGATTTACAATCGCTGTAAACAGACGTTACAAAAATGCTGAGGGCGGCTACGATGCAGATTTTATCAACTGCATTGCTTGGAGACAGCAGGCAGAATTTCTTGCAAGGTTCTTTGCAAAGGGCCGTATGGTAGGGCTTGTTGGTTCTATCCAGACAAGAAATTACGAAAAAGACGGACAGAGAGTGTATGTTACAGAGGTTGTGGCAGACGAAATCAGCTTTGTAGACAGCAAGTCACAGGGCGAGGGCGCTGCTCCTTCTATGCAGACAAACAACAGCACTCCGTCAGATTCATTCGGTGCGGCAGACGGCTTTATGCCAATGCCTGCAGATGATGACCTGCCGTTTTAATTTTTAAGACGTAAAATAACTAAAGGAGGTAAACAAAATGTCCGAAGAAAGACAGTACAGAAGAAAGCCTAAGAAAAAAGTTTGTGCTTTCTGTGTAGATAAAGTAGCAGAAATCGATTACAAGGATATAGCAAAGCTCAGAAGATATGTATCTGAAAGAGCTAAAATTCTTCCCAGAAGAATAAGCGGTAACTGTGCTAAGCACCAGAGACAGCTTACTACTGCTATAAAGAGAGCAAGACATATTGCACTTCTCCCCTACACAGCAGATTAATCGACAAAATAAAATGAATGCACCGCAAGGTGTATTCATACATATTAAAAGATTAAGCCTTTCGCGTTTATGCGAGAGGCTTTTTAATATTTGTTTTGATTACTTCGTCGTGCATTTTTTAATTTATACTAAATTCTTATGCCGCATTGAAATATGCGGGGATGTTAAGGGGAGCCTGCACATGTTCCTTCCGGCACCCTTGTAATCCGCATTGAAATTTAAAGCGAAAAGAAAACCCCGATTAAAAAACGCAGAGACACCGCAAACGGCAAATGCAATAAATCAGTTCCATTATGCATTTGCCGTTTAGTGAGGACTTGAAGAAAAAATTTCTTCTTCCGCAACGGCGGTAGGATATGCGTCTTTAATCGGGGTTTTTAGCTTTAAATTTCATAGCGGATGGGAAGGGTGTCGTGAGGAACATGGGTCAATTCCCTTTAGCGTTTGCTTCTTTGACCGCAAAGAAGGTTTTTTTACTTTACCATAAAGTTGTATACCATCACCGCAGTCTCTGCTCTTGTAATTTCATCCTTTGGCCTTAACCTGCCTCCGTTTCCGCATATAACGCCCATGCCAGTAAGTATGGCAGGGTAGCCTATGCATCCCTCGGCGAGCAGATGTCCGTCCTCATACTCAACCTTGAATATGTCGGAAAGCTTTGCCACATCGCCAAGCCCTGCAAGGCGTATCATGTACATAAAAGCTTCCTCTCGGGTTACGGTCCTTTCGGGACTTTTTTCCTCTTCGGTAAGTATGCCCTCTGATATCAGTTCTCTGTAGAGGTCTTCATCCGTATAGTCAAGATAGTATCTGTTTCGCACGCCTGCGGCAAATAGTCTTAACACATCCGCCTGTGTTGCCGCCTCATCGGGGCGGAACTTGTCGCCCGAAAAGCCTATCTGCACATCGGCAAGCTTTTCTATCTTTTCTTTTGCCCAGTGCTTTTCTATATCGGTATAGTCATAAGAAGATGTGCTCTGCCATGCATAGTCCCTGTACTCTTCGCCAGTAAAGGCATCTATCTCCTTGCCGTATTCACTCACGGTAAAGCACACCTTGTAGCTACCGCCCGTCTTCATGTATATCTTCTTAAGAGGGCTTATTTCCATAAGGTGCTTATATGCAGTATCGGCATCGAGCGCACCCTCGGGATTTGCAAAATTCCTCTGCTCCTCAAAGTCGAGACTGTAGCTTGTTATCATGCCGCTCTGGGCATTATAGCTTACATGTACACCATCATTTATGTAGCGGACGGAATTTACCTCTCTGTCGTAGCCGCAGTTTACATTTGCACCCGTGGTATCAGTACGCACAAGAATGAATTGAGACAGCTTATCGCCAAGCACCGCTTTTAAGAATTCTTCCGTATTCTTTTGGGCGGTTTTTTGTTTGGCAGCGGTCATTTCGTATGTCCTTGCCATGTCCGAAATCTTTCTTGCATACAGGCTTAAAAGCTCTCCGCTCTCTCCGTCAAACGATGCGGAAATGCTCCTATCCTTATTTGCATAGCTTACGGACACGGTGTACTTTTTGTTCCTCTGCGATATATTCCAGCTCTCTCTCTTTATGGAAGAATCAATCTTCACATGAGGAAGCTTAGCGAGAATTCTGTGTGCATCGTCTGCCGATATGAGCTTGTTTACCTTGCCAAGTTCCTCCAGTTCCTTTTCGGTAAGGATTTCCTCTCTTGCACCGCCCGCGCCCGATACCATCTCCTTGTTGGCAGAGTCGAACACCTCGTCTCCGCCTCTCTCCCGCGGGTCTTCTGTAACCATCTCGCCTGTGGAAGATAAAATGAAGCCTGCGTCAGAGTTTTTAAAGCGATACACAAGTGCGGTAGCGTCTTTTTTATCTGAACCGTATACATCCTTATATATCATTTCCTCGGGAAAAGCGTCACGGTATTTATTTTCGTAATCCGTTACCGCTTCTCCATCGGCTTCAAATACCGCATCATAATTTATGTTTGCATACATGCTCCGCACATATGCCTTATCGTCATACACCTCTATGCGAACTGAAACCGCATTGTCCTTAACCTCTATACCACCGTATGTACGCACAAATTCAAGGTTGTAATTTAAGTTATTTACATTCCACGAGTTTTCGCGCAAGGTAAGCATATTTCCATTTTGGAATACCTCAGGCAGAGCCTTTTGCAGAAAAGAATATGCAAAGGAGATTATATCATCCTTGGAAAGCCTTGTAAGCTTCTTGTCCGATTTTAAAGCGCGGTTGTAGGAGTAGTAATTTTTTATCCGTCCCTTTTCGTCTGCCACAACCTCCGCATTTGCGCTCCCGTCCTTATTGCACCACGAAAATGTGTAGCTTATACTGCCCCGGTTTTCATTGGAATACGGGGTAAACTCTGTAAGGTCGGCGGGGATATCTACCCTGCCCTTTACGGTTACAAGAGCACTATACATCTTGTCCGTATAGTCCGCGTCGGCATATACTGCCATAGAGAGTGCAAGTATAAGTACCATAAATACACATAAAAACCTTTTCATAGTATCACCTCTACCTATAATACCATTTTATGTAAGAAAAGGTTGCACTTTTTTATGCACTTAATAGAAAATTTGAAGGATAAGAATAAGTATAACCCCCGGAATGCCAAGCGCTCCCGCAACCACCGCCGTAACGGGATTTAAGCCTATATGTATCCCCGCACCCGAGCCTATAAGATTTATAAGCGCCATGAATACAAGCGCCACTATACTGTTTATTACAAGCTTTAACACAAATTTTATGGGTTTTAAAAATATGCCCGAAATAACACATACTATGAGGATGCCCAGTACATATCCCACCGCAGTTACAAAAGATATCTCCATCTTATCATCTCCTTTGTACATTATATTAAGGCATGTACAATTATATCGTTGTGAGTTTTGCACAAAAAAGTGTGTTTTGAAAAACCGCATTTGTAGAAAGTATACATTTCAAAAATATTACAAGCCTAATTTATTGCAAATTTTGCAAAAAACCATTATTATATAAGTATCTATAGTATTTTATGAGGTGAATTAGATGAATGTTAGATTTTTTCAGCAAATGGCTCACCAGATGAAAGAGGTTATGAACAGAGACCTCGGTATCATTACCGACAGCGGTCTCGTGGTTTCTTCAAACGACGCTTGCATAAGCAACAGCGACCTGGAGTGTGTTCTGTCCTTTACTGCAGACAACACAGATACCTTTACCTACAACGGCTTTACCTACAAGCCCATAGTAAATACAGGCAAGATAGAATACATCATATTTGTAAAGGGGGACGATTCTCTTGCGAGAAACTACTCCGATATACTTCAGGTAAGCTTTTCTTCCGTTAAGTCGCTCTATGACGACAAGCACGATAAGCTCAACTTTATAAAGAACTTCCTGCTCGACAACATCCTCCCCGGCGATATACTTGCCAAGGCGGCAGAGCTTCACATCACAATAGACGCCAAGAGGGTAGTGTTCCTTATACAGACAGAACGCATATCCGACTTCTCTGTGCTTGAGCTTATAGAGGGCATGTTCCCCAACAAGCAGACAGACCTTATCGTAAGCATAGACGAAAACAATGTGGCTCTTGTAAAGGAATTCGAGGACGAGACTCAGCTTTCCGAGCTTCAGAGCATAGCAAGAAGCATATGCGACAACATAAACACCGAGGTTATGGCAAAAGCCATAGTAGGCATAGGCACCGTAGTTGGCAATGTCAAGGAAATCGCACGTTCCTACAAGGAAGCCCGCGTGGCTCTTGAGGTAGGCAAGGTGTTCGATGACGAAAAGTATATCTTAAGCTACGAGGACCTCGGCATAGGAAGACTTATCTATCAGCTTCCCACAACACTTTGCGAGCTTTTCCTTACCGAAGTGTTCAAAAAAGGCTCCATAGACGACCTCGACCAGGAAATAATATTCACAATACAGAAATTCTTCGAAAACAACTTAAATGTTTCCGAAACATCTCGTCAGCTCTATGTACACCGAAACACATTGGTTTACAGACTCGACAAAATCCAGAAGATTACAGGACTCGACCTCAGAGTATTCGACCAGGCAATAATATTTAAGGTTGCCATGATGGTAAATAAATACTTAAGGTCCAATGCGATGAAACTCTAGGAGGAAAAACATTGATTCTTTTTGATAATGTTACCAAGATTTATGACAATGGTTTTCCTGCATTAAACGGAGTTTCGTTCCACATAGAAAAAGGCGAATTTGTCTTCCTTGTAGGAAGCAGCGCCGCAGGTAAATCCACCATCATAAAGCTTATAATGAAAGAAGAGGACGCCACAAGCGGCTCTCTTATGATAAACGGCATAGATGTGTGCGACCTTAGAAGAAAAGAAATCCCCTACTTCCGCCGTACAATAGGCGTTGTATTTCAGGATTTCCGTCTTCTTCCCAATAAGACAGTACAGGAAAATGTAGCATACGCTATGGAGATAATAGGCGCTCCGCGCAAAGAAATACGAAAGAATGTTCCAAGTGTGCTCTCCATGGTGGGACTTGCCCACAAGGCAAAGATGTACCCCAGACAGCTCTCGGGCGGTGAACAGCAGAGAGTTGCCATAGCAAGAGCAATAGTAAATAATCCCGTGGTGCTCATTGCCGACGAGCCCACAGGTAACTTAGACCCCGATACCGCACAGGAAATCATGGACATATTAGAGGACATCAACAGACGCGGCACAACCGTTGTAATGGCTACCCACGCAGAAAATATAGTAAACAAAATGCAAAAGAGAGTTATAGTTGTGGAAAAGGGCCTTATTACACGAGACGAAGAAAAGGGTGGTTATGCAAATGTGGATTAGAAATATGCGCAGATTCATTGCCGAAGCCTTTTCGGGTATATTTAAAAACGGACTTATGACAATCGCGTCCATGGTAGTTGTGACCTCGTGTCTTATCATGCTGGGTGTATTTCTTGTAATTACACTAAATGTAAACAGCATAAGCGAGGATATAGCCGATGCATGTCAGGTTAAGGCATATATCACAGCCGAAGCTCAGGCAGACGGCAGACAAAACGAAATTGAAGAACAAATCCGCCGAATTTCCTACACCAAGGATGTAGCATATGAAAACGGCGTTGAGGCATTCAAAAAAATAAAGGAAAACATGTCCGAGGAGGACCGCCTTTCATTCAGCGGACTTCCCGACGACCTTTTGTCCGATGCGTTCAATGTAACCGTAGACGACATTTCCAATACCGACAAGATTACAGAAGCGCTTCTTAAAATTGACGGCGTAGCCAAGGTAGAGAGCGGAGACGATATAGTTTCGTTTATAAACACCTTGCGCCACACGGTAAAGAATGTATCCTTATGGATTATACTTGCGTTTATGCTCATAAGTATATTTATCATTTCCAACACCGTTAAGCTCACCGTTCACAACAGAAGACGCGAAATAAACATAATGAAGTATGTAGGCGCTACCGACTCCTTTATAAAATGGCCCTTTATCATAGAGGGTATCATAGTAGGGCTTATATCGGCGGCGATTGCCTATGCAATAACAAATTCTGTTTATGCAGGACTGTTCGGCACAGCAAACAGCGTTTCATCTTCTGCATTAAACTTTATAAAGATACTCCCGTTTGGAAGCATTTGGCATATATTTGCCGTTTCCTATACAGCGCTCGGTGCAGTAATAGGCGCTATAGGAAGTGCTATGTCCGTACGGAAATATCTTAAGGTATAGGAGGTATTTTCCTATGATAAAACATGCAAGATTTAAAAAGGTTATGGCAATTATAGCCCTTGTGGCATTTTTGGGCATAACTGTGCTTTCCGCGCTCCCCGCATTTAAAGCAAATGCAGAAACGGCGCAGGAAAAAATAAATAATTCCGTTAAAAAGCAAAACGAATTAAAAAGTCAGATACAGGATGCAAATGCCAAAAAGGAAAACGCACTTGCGCAGTATAATGCCATAGACCGTGAGGTTGTATCTCTGCAGATAACTGTAGACGAGATAAATGCCGATGTAGCCGAGTCCGAGGCAAAGGTTGCCGCAAAGGATGAAGAGCTTAAAAAGGCAGAGGCAGAGTGCGAAAAGCAGTACGAAGACTACTGCGAGAGAGCCAAGCTCCTTTTGGAAAAGGGTACGGTATCGTATCTTGAAATCCTTATACATGCAGATTCGTTTTCCGATTTTCTTACAAGACTTTCTCTTGTGAACGAAATTGCAGAATACGACAATAAAAAGTTAGAAGAGCTTCAGGAGTATGCCGCTGAGGTTGAGGCTATCAAAAAAGAGCTTGAAGCAGAAAATGACAGACTCATGGCTCTTAAAAAGGAAGCCGACGGTCAGATGTCCGTTCTTAAGGCAAAGCAGGCAGAAAGCCAGAGGCTCATAGACTCCATAAAGTCGGATATCGCAACCTTTGAAAAGGCTCTGCGCGCACAGGAAGCAGCCGAGGCTGCCGCAAGAGAAGAAATCCGCAGACTTACACAAGGCTCCACAGGCTCTTACACAGGCGGTCAGTTTGCATGGCCCAGCACATCCACATATATAACCTCGCCCTACGGCACAAGAATACACCCCGTAACAGGCAAGCTCAAAACCCACACAGGTCTTGATATAGGCGCAGGCATGGGTACAAACATCTTTGCCGCCGCAGACGGTACAGTGCTTGTGTCGGGCTGGAACTCAGGCGGTTACGGAAACTATGTGGTTATAGACCACGGCGGCGGACTTACCACGCTTTATGCACATTGCAGCTCTCTTCTTGTATCGGCAGGACAGAGGGTTTCCAGAGGTCAGGTAATAGCCAAGGTAGGCTCCACAGGCGTATCCACAGGGCCCCATCTGCATTTTGAAGTTCTCAAAAACGGCGCTCATACCGACCCGTATGCATACTTGAATTAAAAAAGCAATATAATGTTAGGGGATGTAAAAGAAAGCGCAGACCGCTTTGTTTTACATCCCCAATACTTTAGAGGTGTGACTTATATGAAAAACAACAGCAATAAATCTTCCGTTGTGCTTACAGCCTTTATAACCTTTTTTATTACATCGGCTATGTATCTCGGCTCGTATCTTTTCTTTCCCGCCGGGCATGAGAAGTTAGGTACAATTAAGGATTATTTACCCTCCCTCACCACCGAAAGCGGAGACATGGGCGAGGTTAAAAGCCTTATAGACAAGAACTTCATAAATGAGCCAAACGAGGAAAAATTAGATGCCATGGCTCTTAAAGGGTATGTGGCAGCGCTTGGCGATGCCTACAGCGAATACTATACCAAGTCGGAGTACACAAGCCTTAATGCAGAACTCACGGGCAAGTACAAGGGCATAGGCATAGAGGTGGGCGTAAATGACAAAAATCAGATAGTTATAATTACCGCCTACAAGGACGCCCCCGCACACAAGGCAGGACTTAAATCGGGCGATATATTGGATAAGGTAAATGGCAAGCACTACGCGGGCGATGACCTCGACAGCGCTGTTTCTGTAATAAAAGGCGCCAAGGATTCTGTTACAATCACCGTAATAAGAGACGGCAAGAGTGCAGACTATAAAATCACTCCCGAAGAGGTAAATGTACCATGTGCCGAAAGCGAAATGCTCGACGGAAACATTGGCTATATAAGACTTTACTCCTTTTCCGAGGATGCGAATGAGGTGTTCCGCACCCATGTAAATACGCTTGTAAGCGCAGATGCAAAATCACTTATCATAGACTTAAGAGATAACCCCGGCGGAATGCTCACCACGGTTGTAGACATTGCGGATTTGCTTCTTCCCGAGGGCAACATTCTCACCATAAAAGGCAGAAATACCGATAAGGAAGAATTCTTAAGCGGTGAAACATATCTTGATATCCCTCTTTGCGTTCTCATAAACGGCGCAAGCGCAAGCGCATCCGAGGTGCTTGCGGGCGCACTCAAAGACCACAAAAGAGCAGTTCTTATAGGAGAACAAAGCTTTGGAAAGGGTCTTGTGCAAACAGTATTTGAATTAGACAGCGGAGCGGCGCTTAAGCTCACCACCGCCAAGTACTATACACCGAGCGGCACCTGTATAGACGGAGAGGGCATAACCCCCGACCATGTAATCGAATGGAAACCAGATGCCGATTATGTGTACAGTATGGAGACAGACAGTCAGCTTCAAAAGGCTATTGAATTAATGAAATAATTTTGATATAATATATATAATAAATGTGAAAGGAGCAAGGATATATGTCAAATACTATTTACACCATAGACAAAATAAAAGATGTAGTAAAACCTATTGCCAATAAATATAATGTGCAATCAATCTACTTGTTTGGTTCGTATGCCCGCGGAGATGCAAATGAAAACAGCGATTTAGACTTTTTGGTTTTTGGCGGAGATAAATTCAAATTGACAAATATCTTTGCACTTGCTGAGGACTTAAGAATGGCATTTCAAAAACAAGTTGATGTGTTTGAAATCAACGAAATAAATACCGACAGTGATTTTTATTCGACTGTTATGAATGAAAGGTTAAATGTGGCATGAAATATTCTGACAAACAGCGTATTCAAAAAATATGCGAATATGCCGAAAAGCTTTTAACTCATATTAATAAGAATGCTATATCAAAAGAAAAACTGCTTAATGACTATGCATTACAATGGCTGGTTACAACGCCGCTATATAACATCGGCGAACAAGTATATGCCTTATCCGATGAATATAAAGCTATGCACAGTGATATACCCTGGTCTATGATATCGGGACTCAGGCACAGATTGGTTCATAATTATGATGGCACAAATTGGAATATAATTGCTGATGTTGTGTTCCATGAATTACCGATACTTTTAAAGCAATTAAAAGAACTTATTTAACGGAATAAACCATAAGGGGAGCCTGCACATGTTCCTCATGACACCCTTCCCATCCGCTATGGAATTTAAAGCTAAAAACCCCAATTAAAAACGCATATCCTACCGCCGTTGCGTACTCGTCGAAACAAGCCATTACTAAGCTTCATTTGCACACAAGTGTGCAAATATACGCCCATAAGGCTGTTTCTCCTCTCCCATTCAAGTCACGCTTACGCTACCAACTTGAATGGGTACCCGAGATTTTGCAACCTGTCCTCACTAAACGGCAAATGCATAATGGAACTGATTTGTTGCATTTGCCGTTTGCGGTGTCTCTGCGTTTTTAATCGGGGTTTTCTTTTCGCTTTAAATTTCAATGCGGATTACAAGGGTGCCAGAAGGAACATCGGTAGTATAGTGCAAAAAAGTTTTGTTTCTTACAAAATGCGATAGCATTCGCGATTGACTTTTAATAAAATATATGATAAGAGCAATGTTATAAAGGATAAAAATAATATTGTGCGCGCGCACAGCGGAG
>JAZRKX010000018.1:0-15085 GCA_045646525.1 Clostridia bacterium
GGTACTGCCGTAGTTATGTGACAATAAATCAGGATATTAAAAAAGTGCATCAACCAGAGTCAATGCACTGAAAAATGCATATACCGATTTGTCGCCAAACAAAGTTAAATTAATACAGTATAGTATCTGTAAATTAATTTATAGTACATGCATTTTTACCGAAATTAAAAAATACAAATACTATCTGCATAATATTTAACTTTGTTTGGCAAGTGATATTGTAACATAAAAATATACTTAATGCAAGCTTTTATTATCAAATTCGCATTGGTTTTGTGAGGATAGCAGATAAATACGGTTTTTCGACATAAAGACACAAATCGGCTTTGCCGATTTAGCGAGGACGCAGCTTGCTGCAATCCGCAGCGGTGTCTTTAGAAGAAAAAAGGAGTATTAATCTGCCCGAACAAGACCACAGCGACGGCTGGGATTGTTAAGGGCGTAGCTGTAGACGCCCTTAACATATTAAAAAGTTTTTTAAAAAATTTTTTTACACAAAAAATACCGCTCCTTTCGGAACGGTATTTATATTTTTACAATCAGTCTGATGTATAAGGAAGAAGAGCGATATGTCTTGCTCTCTTTATAGCGATTGTAAGCTGTCTCTGGTGCTTTGCACAGTTACCGCTGATTCTTCTGGGGAGAATCTTAGCTCTTTCAGATACGTATCTTCTGAGCTTTGCTATATCCTTATAATCGATTTCAGTTACTTTATCTACACAAAAAGCACAAACTTTCTTCTTGGACTTTCTGCGGAAAGCTCTTTCTTCAGCCATTATTAAAACCTCCTTTAATTATTGAGTTTCGTCTTTAGAACGGCAGGTCGTCATCTGCAGGCATGGGGATAAAGCCATCGTCTGCACTAAAGGAATTTGCAGAGGTATTTGTGTTTGCTGCGGGGCTGGATACGCCGTCAGTCTGAGACTTACTGTCTACAAAGCTCACTTCGTCTGCTACAACCTCTGTAACATACACTCTCTGTCCGTCTTCTCTGTCGTAGGTTCTTGTCTGTATGGAACCGCAAATGCCTACCATACGGCCCTTAGAGAAGTACTTGGAAATAAATTCCGCCTGCTGTCTCCATGCAACGCAGTTTATAAAGTCTGCGTCATAGTTGCCCTCAGCATTTTTGAAGCGTCTGTTTATAGCGAGCGTAAAGCTGCATACGGAAACACCGCTTCCTGTAGTTTTGAGCTCAGGGTCTTTTGTGAGTCTGCCAACCAGAATCGCTTTGTTCATTAGTTTTCACCGGCCTTTACTATTTTCTTACTACTATAGTTCTTAAGACACCGTCAGTGATGTTGTACACTCTTTCGAGTTCAGCAATGAATTCAGCCTGGCTTTCGAAATTAACCAAAACATAGTATCCCTCTGTTTTGTAATCGATAGGATATGCCAGTCTTCTCTTGCCCCAAACGTCTACGGATTCTACAGTAGCGTTTGCTTCGATGAGAGCTTTGAACTTTTCTGTTGTGGCATTGATCTGGTCTTCTGCTAAAGACGCGTCAATAACAAAGATGGTTTCGTACTTGTTCTTAACATTTTCCATGTCGTTTCACCTCCTTTTGGACTTTGGCCTCAGACAGTATATCTGAAGCAAGGAAAGTACGCATTGCGATACGCATATGCATACTCATGTATTATACATCATACAATAGGTTTTGTCAAGGCAAAAATTTTTGCTTTACAAAAGGGATTTTATATGGTATACTTTGCCAAGTATGAAATATCAGGAGTGTTATTATGAAGTATATTGATTTTTGCGACGAAAGCCTTTCGCAGACAGTTCTGGGAACATACGGCTTTTGTGAGCGAATCGATGATAATACAGCCTTTGACATTATGAATTTATATATAGAAAACGGCGGAAATGTCATAGACACCGCCCGAAGCTATGCAGACGGCCAGGCGGAAAGGCTTGTTGGAAAGTTTATAAAAGAAAAGGGAATACGGGATAAGGTGTTTATATCCACCAAGTGTTCGTTTCCCCATAAAGAAGATATGCACATATCAAGACTCACTCCGCAGGAGATAGAAGCCGATATAGATGCGAGCCTTCTTGCACTCGGAGTAGATACCATAGATATGCTCTGGCTTCACAGGGATGATGAGAGAAAAGGCGTGCGCCATATGATAGATGCTTTAAATGACATGGTGCAAAAGGGCAAGATAAGAAATTTCGGTGCATCCAACTGGACATTTGACAGAATAGACAGCGCCAACCGCTATGCGTACGAAAGCGGAAGAGACGGCTTCTGCGCAAGTCAGGTGCATTTTAACCTTGCAAGCTGTAATATGGTGTGGGATGATACTTTGGTAATATTGGACGAAGACGAGAAGAAGCGGTATGAAAACGAGGGATTTCCCATATTTGCATATTCCCCTCAGGCAAAAGGCTTTTTCGAAAAATATGACGAGGGCATACTTTCTTTAAAGGCAAAGGAAAGATACCTTTGCGAAAAGACGGTTAAAGCCTACACCGCCATAAAGGCAGAAGCTGAAAGAACAGGCGATACAATATCGTATACCAACTTAAGACTTCTTACAGAGTCCGTATCGTGCGATGTGTTTCCTGTGGTGGGAGCATCGTCGGTAAAGCAGTTAAAGTCAATACTTAATATAAAATAACCCTCTCAACTGAGAGGGTTATTTTATATTACTTACTCATTCTTATTGTTTTAATAATAACAGGTTTTACAGGTACATCTGCCATGCCCTGCTCATTTGTTGTTGTCTCGACCTTGGAGATTTTTTCTATAACCTCGAGACCTTTTGTAATCTTGCCGAATGCGGCATAGTTGCCGTCTAAGTATTCATTTGTTTCGTCCATTATAAAGAACTGGCTGGTTGCGGAGTTGGGGTCGTCTGTTCTTGCCATGGATATTACGCCCTTTTCATGCTTTAAGGCGTTGGAAATACCGTTTTCATAGAACTCGCCCTTTATGGCCTGGCTTGTTTTGGGGTTCATGCTCTTGTCGTAGCCTCCGCCCTGAATCATAAAGCCGTCTATAACTCTGTGGAATATAAGTCCGTCATAGAATTTTTCCTTTACAAGCTTTACAAAGTTATCCACGGTAACGGGTGCAAGGTCGGGATAAAGTTCGCCTTTCATCACCGAGCCGTCCTGAAGAGTTATTGTAAAGTAGAGCTTGTTTTCAAGCTTTGACGGAAGCTCTGCTAAGCCCTTTGCCATGAGCTCCTGAGCTTCCTTTTCTGCTGCCATCTGCTCTTCGAGTACGATAGTATCCATTATGGGACGGACATATCTGAAAGGTGTGTTTGCATCGTATTCTACGCCAAGACCGTAGGTGTCTCTTATAAGAGCAACAGCTTCGTCTATTGTAAGACCCGATTCGCTTAAGCCTTCAAATATATACACATATGTGCCAAAGGGTACCTCGCCGAAAGCCTCGCCCCAGGGAGCATCGTCGGGATAGTCCTCATTTAATGTGATAAGAGACTTAAATTCCTTGACCTCTATTCCGTACATAGCGGCTACAACGCTTAGCGGGAAGCTGTTTTCCACAAGTGCGTAGGGCTTATCCTTTAATTCTTCGTAGCTTAAATTGGTTACCGCAGAAAATTCCTCGGCTGTAAACGAGCCGTTTGCCACCATATCCCCAAGTGTTGCGCCGTTGTAGAAATCTACATAGGGGCATCCCTCGGGTGTGGTAAGAAGAATGGTCTTTGTACCGCTGTTATCCCAGTCTACATTTATGCCGAACTCTTCTGCAATGGCTCTTATGGGAGCGTAGGTGGTGTTGTTTCTAAGTACGGGAGCAGTATCGAGCGCTACATCGCCTGCGGGAGTCTTCATAACCTTACTGCCTATGGTTACGGATATGGTCTTGCCGTTTCTTGTTATGCTGGCGGTCTTTGTGCTCTGGTCCCAGTCGAGTGTGGCATTTGTGCTCTCCAGTACCGCGCGGATGGGCATGAGAGTTCTGTTATCCGATATTATGGTGTCTGCATCAATCCTTTTTGCATCGGAAAAGATTTTCACCTTTACCTCTGCTTCGGCTGTGTCCGCATATGCCGCAAGGGGCACACACATGCAAAGGACAAGAATCAAACATAAAAGCTTTTTCATTTTCATTTTCCTTTCTTACTTGGTCATTTTTTCCTGTTTAACCTTTTTTTCTATTACATCTCTGGAGGCAAGCTCCTTTTTGATGTCTTCTATCTCAATACCCATCTCTATCATAAGCACAAGTGTGTGATAGCACAGGTCGGAGATTTCGTATATTGTTTCCGCCTTGTCTTCGGCTTTGGCGGCTATTATGACCTCGGTACATTCCTCGCCCACCTTTTTTAATATCTTGTCGATACCTTTCTCGAAAAGATAGGTGGTGTAGGAGCCCTCGGGCATTTCCTTTTTGCGTGTTTTGAGCTTCTGCATGAGGCTTTCTAATTTAAAGGAATCTTCCTTTTCGCCCCATATCACATCGTTAAAGCATGAGTCTGCACCTGTGTGGCAGGCGGGACCGTCTTTTTTAACTCTTACCTCGAGTGCATCGGAGTCGCAATCGGCTGTGATGGAAACTATGTGCTGGTAGTTTCCGCTTGTTTCGCCCTTGCGCCAGAGCTCGCCTCTTGAGCGCGACCAGAAGCAGGTTTTGCCCTCCTTCATGCTTATTTCAAGGCTTTCCTTATTCATATATGCCAGGGTGAGTACCTTGCCTGTTTCATCATCGGTTACTATTGCGGGGATAAGACCTTTTTCGTCGAATTTAAGTGTATTTATATCCATATTCCTTCTCCTATATTCTTACATTTATTCCGTTTGCCCTAAGCTCTTTTTTAAGGTCGGGTATTGCCACTTCGCCGAAGTGGAAGATAGATGCCGCAAGACCTGCGTCTATGGTGGGGATTTCGTTAAATAAATCTACAAAGTCGGCTATGGAGCCTGCACCGCCCGAGGCGATTACAGGTACCGATACTGAGGAATTTACCGCCTTAAGCATTTCTATATCAAAGCCTTTTTTAACGCCGTCGGTGTCTATACTGTTTACAACAATCTCGCCTGCGCCGTTTGCTTCGCCCATCTTAATCCATTCTATAGCATCAATGCCCGTGTTTTCTCTGCCTCCCTTGGCAAACACGGTGAATTTGCCGTCCACTCTCTTTATATCTACCGAGAGCACAACGCACTGGTCGCCGTATTTCATGGCGGCTTCCTTTATAAGCGACGGGTTTTTTATGGCGCCTGAGTTTACCGACACCTTGTCTGCACCGCATTTTAATACGCGGTCAAAATCGTCTATTGTGTTTATGCCTCCGCCCACGGTAAGCGGTATGAATATGGTGGAAGCAACCTCCTTTAATATGTCCGTAAAGAGCGCTCTGCCCTCAAAGGATGCCGTTATGTCATAGAACACAAGCTCGTCTGCACCGTTTTCGCTGTAGAATCTTCCAAGCTCCACGGGTGAGGATACATCGTTTAGTCCCTCAAAGTTTACGCCCTTTACCACTCTGCCGTTTTTAACATCGAGGCAGGGTATTATTCTTTTTGTTATCATTTTGCCACCTCGATTGCTTTTGTGAGGTCTACTGCGCCCACATAGAGAGCCTTGCCCAGTATTGCGCCGTAGATATCCATTTCCTTAAGAGCCATTACATCCTCTATGGACGATACTCCGCCCGATGCAACTATATCTATATTATACTTGGATTTAAGCTCCTTGTAAAGCTTAAGATTTGTGCCCATCATGGCGCCGTCCTTGGATATGTCGGTACAGATTACGGTTTTAACACCTATCTTTTCCATGCTTGCAAACATTTCGTCACAGCTTACCTTGGTTATGTCCGTCCAGCCCCTTGTAGCCACAAAGCCGTCCGATATATCTATGCCTACTGCTATGGCATCTTTGTATTTTGCGGTCATTTCCGCGGTAAAGTCGGGGTTTTCTATGGCTATTGTGCCCAGTATCACGCGCATTACGCCTGCATCGAGGTATCTTTTTATTACCTCTTCGCTTCGTATACCGCCTCCGATTTCAATTTTAAGCGAGGTGTTTTGCGCTATGGATTTTATTATCTCATAGTTGGGTGTATCACCGCTTTTTGCACCGTCGAGGTCGACAAGGTGAAGATAGCTTGCACCCGCCTTCTCAAAACCCTTTGCAACGGATAGCGGACTGTCATTATATACCGTCTTTTTGTTGTAATCGCCCTTAAAAAGTCTTACGGCTTTGCCGTCTATTATATCTATTGCAGGAAAAATGTTCATATTTTATAACTCCGAAAATGCTTTTAGAATATTAAGTCCCACGCTGCCGCTCTTTTCGGGGTGGAACTGTGTCCCGTATATGTTGCCTCTCTCGACCGAGGCGGTAAGAAGCGAGCCGTACTCGCAGTATGCACTCACCGAATCGGTGCAGTTCTTGCCGTAGAAAGAGTGTACAAAGTAAACGCAATCGCCGTCGTTTACATACTTATACAGCTTGCTCTTTGGCTTATCCTTGGGGAAGATGAGGGGATTCCAGCCGATGTGCGGAATCTTAAGGTCTTCGGGCACATCGCCCTCTATGGCGCATATGTCGCCGTGTATGAGACTAAGTCCCTCATGCTCGCCGTATTCGAAACTTCTGTCAAAAAGAAGCTGCATACCAAGGCATATGCCAAGAAGCGGTTTGCCGTTTGAAGTCTCTTCTGTTATGGCATCCCACATGCCCGAGTCTCTCAATTTTTTTGCCGCGTCGTCAAATGCTCCCACGCCGGGCAGGATTATTTTGTCTGCTGTCTTTAAATCGGCAGGGTCTTTTGTAAGGTATGCATCTGCTCCTATGAACTTAAAGGAGCTTACAAGCGAAAATATATTTCCCACGCCGTAATCTGCTATTGCTATCATATTATAATACACCCTTTGTAGACGGAATTTCGTCCTTGTAGTCTTCGTTTATTTTTACTGCTTTCTGGAGCACTCTTGCAAGAGCCTTAAATACGCCCTCGGCAATGTGGTGGCAGTTTGTTCCGTAGAGTCTGGAAATGTGCAGGGTAATGCCTGCATTGCGCACAAAACCGAGCATAAATTCCTGTATAAGCTCTGTGTCAAAGTCGCCTATCTTGCCGTAGGGGTAGGTTACGGCATAGTTGAGATAGTCTCTGCCCGAAATATCAACTGCGCACATAATGAGTGCCTCGTCCATGGGCAGAGTGATGTCTGCATAGCGGTTTATGCCCCTCATATCGCCAAGCGCGTCTTTGAAGGCTTTGCCAAGGCATATACCGATGTCCTCTGCGCTGTGGTGATAGTCTACATATGTATCGCCGTTGCAGGTAACGCATAAGTCAAATCTTGCATGCTTTGCAAAGAGAGTCAGCATGTGGTCCATAAAGCCTACGCCTGTAGAAATACTGCTCTCGCCCTTGCCGTCAAGGTTTAGTGAAAGGCTTATCTGTGTTTCAGCGGTGTTTCTTGTGATTTCTGATTTTCTCATTATATTATCTCCTCTATCGCTTTTATTAGAGATTCCATATCCTCTTTGGTTCCTATGGTAATTCGGTTGAAGTTTGATATTCTGCCGTCCGAAAAATGTCTTACCAGAATTCCTCTGTCCTTTAACTCTTTGTAGAGGGCTTCGCCGTCAATTTTGTCCGATGCGGCAAATACGAAGTTTGCTTTGGAGTCGGTAACGGTAAAGCCAAGTCTTTTCAGCTCTGCTACGGTGTACTTACGGTTTTGTATAATCTGTAATCTGTTTTTTTCGAAGTAGTCCCTGTCCGCAACCGATGCTCTGCCCAGTGCCTGTGTAAGACGGTTTACATTGTACGGGTTTGTGGAATACTTAATTTTTTCCAAATCCTTTATGATATCCTCATGCGCTACGGCAAAGCCGAGACGCGCCCCCGCAAGCGAACGGGATTTGGAAAATGTCTGCACTACAAGGAGGTTATCGTATTTTTTTGTGAGCGTAACTGCACTTTCTGCGCCGAAATCCACATATGCTTCGTCTATAACTACGATGTTTTCAGGGTTGGAGGAGACGATTTTTTCTATATCGTTAAGTCCCAGAGCAAGTCCCGTGGGTGCGTTGGGGTTGGCAATTACGATGTTTTTGCCCTTTCCTATGTAGTCACCTGCATCTATTGAGAAATCGTCCTTAAGAGCCACGGTTTCGTAATCAAGAGAGTACAGATTTGCAAACACCTTGTAAAAGCCGTAGCTTATATCGGGGAAGCACACTTTTCGGTCGTTGTCACAAAACGCCATGAAAAAGAAATTAAGTACCTCGTCCGAGCCGTTGGATACAAATACATTTTTTGCATCCACCCCCATAGCTTTTGCGATTTCCTCTTTAAGCGCCTTGCTTTCGGGGTCGCTGTAGAGCCTTAAGTCGCAAAGGGCTCCGTTATCTATTATCTCCACCGCCTTTGGAGACGGGGGAAAGGGAGATTCGTTTGTATTGAGCTTAATATATTTTTTGTCCCTCGGTTGTTCGCCCGGTACATATTCTGTAAGAGACGAAAGCCTGTTTATTAAAAACTTACTCATTGTCCTGTCCTTCTTCAAATCGTACAAGCGCACTTTTTGCATGGGCGGTGAGTCCCTCTTTGGTTGCAAAGTATGCCACATCGTCCTTTACCTTGGAAAGTGCATCTCTTGTGTAGTATGTATACTGTGTTTTCTTAACAAAATCGTCTACGGAAAGCGGGCTCGAGAATCTTGCCGTACCGCTTGTGGGCAGGGTATGATTAGGTCCTGCGAGGTAGTCGCCGAGAGCCTCGGGGCAATTTCTGCCCATAAAGACTGAGCCTGCGTGCTTAACCTTGTCAAGATAATCGAAAGGATTATCCATGCAAAGCTCAAGGTGCTCGGGTGCGATTTTGTTGGATACCTCTATGGCATTTGCAAGGTTGTCGGTTACTATTATCTTGCCGTTATCGTCTATCGAACATCTTGCAATCTCAGAGCGTTCAAGGAGCGGTATCTGTTTTTCAAGCTCGTCCGAAACCCTCTTTGCAAGCTCCATCGAGTCGCACACAAGAACGGCGCTTGCCATCTTATCGTGCTCTGCCTGAGAAAGCAGGTCTGCTGCAAGGTGGCGGGGATTGGATTTGGAGTCTGCCACAATGAGTATTTCGCTCGGCCCTGCTATCATGTCTATAGATACAATGCCGTACACCTGTTTTTTGGCTTCGGCTACAAAGGCATTGCCCGGGCCTACTATTTTGTCCGCTCTGGGTATGGACTCTGTACCGTATGCAAGAGCGGCTATAGCCTGTGCACCGCCCACCTTATATATTTTGTCTACTCCTGCCACATGTGCTGCAGCAAGGATTACGGGGTTTATTTTGCCGTCTTTTTTAGGGGGAGTTACCATTACAAGATTTTTGACTCCTGCAATCTTGGCAGGTATTGCATCCATAAGCACAGTAGAGGGATATGCCGCCGTACCGCCGGGCACATAAAGCCCTGCCACATCTACGGGGGTTATCTTCTGTCCTGTCACGACGCCGTCTGTGTCGTTTATTATAAAGCTTGTGCGCACCTGCTTTTCGTGGAAAGCGCGGATGTTTTGCGCAGCATCCTTTAATATACGAAGAAACTCAGGCTCTACGCTTTCTACTGCTTCCTGTATTTCCAAGTCCGATACAAGCAGGCTGTCAAGCTTTGCCCCGTCAAATTTCAAGCAGTAGTCCTTAACCGCCTTGTCGCCGTTTTCCTTTACATCGGCTATTATATCGGATACAATTTTTTCTACATTTGTCTTGGTCTGTACTCTCGCGAAAATTTCATTTTCCGAAATTTCGCCGTACTTAAGTATCTTAATCATTTGATTTCCTCCGCTAACGCTCTTTTTATAGCTTCGATTTCCTTTGTTTTGAATTTGAAGCTTGCCTTGTTGGATATAAGCCTTGCGCTTATGGGTACTATGGTCTCGAGAGGCTCTAAATTGTTTTCCTTAAGTGTTGCGCCTGTCTCCACTATATCCACTATTACATCCGAAAGCCCCAGTATGGGCGCAAGCTCTATTGAGCCGTTTAGCTTTATGATGTCTATTTCTCTTGATTTTTTTGCGTAATATTCTGCCGCTATGTTTACAAATTTGGTGGCAACGCGCAGAGTCTTTTCCGTATCGTCGGCAAAGTCGGTCTTGCCCGCAACTGCCATACGGCATTTGCCGAGTCCCAAATCCAGAAGCTCGTACACATCGGGCGAATATTCAAGAAGTATATCCTTACCCGCCACGCCTATGTCTGCGGCGCCCCGCTCTACATATATGGCTACATCCGAGGGCTTAACCCAGAAATAACGGATGCCTCTTTCTTCATTTTCAAAGGTGAGTCTGCGGTTTTTTTCTTTTATAGACGGGCAGTCGTAACCTGCCTTTTCAAACATTTCGTATACTTTTTCGCCGAGTCTTCCCTTTGGAAGAGCTACATTAACCATTGTTTTCAAGGATTTCTACCCCCTTGCCTGTGAATTTTAAAAGCTGTCTGTACTTTATGTCGGGAATTTTCCTTACTGCAAGCACATCGGTGCCTATGTCTGTAAGCATTTTTATGTTTTTGGAAAGGGCGCTTATGTCGGCATCCTCATCGTAGATAAGCAGGGTGTCCACATCGTACTTTTTGTCCGATTCGCTTAAGCGTTCGAGCATATCAAGATACACCGCGAAGCCTATGGCATCGGACTTTTTGCCCATGCGTGTAAGAAGCTTTCCGTACTGACCGCCCGAAAGAACGGAATCGGCAATACCCTTTATGTAGCCCTTGAACACGATACCGCTGTAGTATTTCATATTGCAGTCTATGGAAAAGTCGAAGTTTACGTTGCCTAAAAGTCCGTTTTCTTTAAGGAATTCGTTTATCCTGCAAAGGGTTTCAACATGTGCCATGCACTCGGAGCTTAAATCAGCTTTTTTGAGTGCCTCCGTCACGGTATCGCCTGCGCCGTAGAGCGAGCATATGAGCTCTATGGGGGCGGGGTTTATGTCTTCCTCTTCGCATATGCGTCTGATTTCGTGGGCATTCTTTTCGCCAAGACATTTTATGATTTTCTTTCTTGCTTTTTCGGAGTCGGTAGCTTCGGTAAGTATCTGCGACACAAGACCCATGTGCGATATATCAAGCACAAAGTCGGAGCTTATTGCCCCAAGGCTTTCTACCGCCAGCATTATAACCTCGCATATGTTATACAGGTCTATATCGCCTATGCACTCAAGTCCTGTCTGCATTATCTCCTTAAAAGAGTGGCTCCCGTGCGATACTCTGTAAACATTTTCGTTGTAATACACCTTGGTGAGATTATCGTCGGCAGAGTTCTTTATAATGGAAAGTGTCACATCGGGCTTTAACGCAAGGAGCTTTCCGCCTATGTCGGTAAAGGTTATGACTCCGTCCGACACAAGAAAGTCCTTGTTTCGTGCATACAGGTCGTATTCTTCAAACTTGCTCATCTTGTACTGCTTGTAGCCGTATTTACGGTACAGGGAGCGCAGAGCAAAGATTGCTTTTTCGTCATTTTTTATTACTTCTTTATTGAAAGTCACAGAAATCTTCCTTTCGATTGCTTTATCACTTTATCATTTTACTACGCTAAAGCGATAAAATCAATACAAAAAATACTATTTTGGTAAATTTATATAAAAAATCGGTTTCAGCCGAATAAAACTCTGAAAGTAGTGCCTTGATTTGGGGTGCTCTGTACGGTTACCGTACCTCCGTTTATCTTGGCAATATGCTTTACTATGGAAAGTCCCAGCCCCGTACCGCCTATCATTTTGGAGTGGCTCTTGTCCACACGGAAGAAGCGCTCGAATATTCTGTCCAGATGTTCGCTCGGGATTCCTATGCCCGTATCGGATATTTCTATGCCGTTTTCAGATACGCTTATATGCACGCTTCCGCCTTTTACATTGTACTTTATGGCGTTGTCCGTAAGGTTGTACACCATCTCGGTAATCTGCGAGTGGTTGGCATATATGTTGCCCTCTTTGCCCGAAACGGTTACGGTTACATCCATATCTTCCGCCTTTTTGGACAGCGAATCGCATACCTCGGAGGCTATCTTTTTAAGTGATATATTCTGCTTGTCCTCGTCGCCCTTGCCCTCGTCCAAGTGCGAGAGCTTCATTATATCGTCCACAAGGGTCATAAGGCGGCTGCTCTCCTTTTCTATCTTGGAGGCAAAGCCTGTTATGTCCTCGGGCTTTGCTATGCCCTTATCAATTATCTGTGCGTAGCCGTGTATGGTGGTAAGCGGAGTGCGCAGTTCGTGCGACACATTGGCGGTGAACTCACGGCGGATTCTCTCCGCGGCTGTGCGCTCCGTTACATCAAAGAGCAGAAGAACCGCTCCGCCTATTGTATCGTCCTCATATATGGGACTGTAGAAAATCTCATAGGTGCGCTCGAGCTTATCATACATTGTACTGCCTTTCTGACCCGATACGGCAAGCTTTATTACATTTAATATGCTTTCCCTTTCGGTAAGGTTTCGGTAGCTTTTGTATTTTACATCCCGCTCCGACTTTCCGAATATATCAAGTGCGGGAGAGTTTGCGGTAAGCACCTCAAAGGTTGGACTTATTATTACAAGTCCCTCATTTATATTGTCCATTATGGTACGCAGGCGGGCCTTTTGCTCTGTTACCTTTTCGGACTGTCTGTCTATCTCTTCGCTCTGATGCGCTATCTTTTTTAGAAACGGGCGGATTTCTTCATATACACCGTCCAGACTGTCGGGATTCAATACATTTATTTTGCGGATAGGCTTTACTATATTTTCTGTAAGGAGCGACGCGGCAACGGCGGTGAGCACATACATAAGTCCCATTATAAAGAGTACCGCTATGAGTATTCCGTAGAACGCCGCAGGCATTCTTCCGCTCGGAGAGCATACGCATACCGTATAACCTCCCGAGGCTTCTTTCATAGTATATACTATGCTTTTTCCGCACAAAGCGCAGGAGAGCTTGCCCGACTTGGAGCCGTGTTCAAAATGTTTATGATAAAGCTCATTGGAATCGTATACAATATTTCCCGCATTATCTGTAAGGATTATCTGATTTTTAGGGTTCTGTATGCCTTTAAGTTCCCCGAGGGCATCGTCTGTACCGTCAAGCATTGAGGCAATGGTGTCTACCGTGCTTTTTAAATTCTCCATGGCGCCTGTATCAAAGTAGGAGTAGCTTGCGGCTATTATAAGAAGCGAGGAGAGAATCAGCGTTACAAGCGACAAAAGGCACATGTTTCTGTAGATTTTTTTGTACATGTATCAGCACCCCGAATTTATTTTGTAACCCACATTGCGCACGGTCTCTATAAGTGCGCCCGCTTCGCCGAGCTTCTGACGCAGGGTGCGTATGTGTACATCAAGTGTACGCGACTCGGACTCAAAGTCGGTTTCCCATATTGCAGATATGATTTTTTCTCTGGTTACGGCATTGCCCTTTGCCTCGATGAGCATTTTAAGAAGCTCAAATTCCTTGTATGTGAGGTTTACTTCGGTGCCGTTTGCAAGTACCGTGTGTTTACTTGTATTTAAGCTTATGCATCCGCACTGCAGGGGCGCAGTGTCGGATGCTGAGTGAAGCTCTGTTCTTCTAAGCATTGCCTTAACCCTCGATATTAGCTCTAATACATCAAACGGCTTTGTAATATAGTCGTCTGCACCAAGGTCGAGACCGCGTATTTTATCCATGCGCTCCGATTTGGCTGTTATAAGGATTACAAAGAGGTGCTTTGTGCGCTCATCGCTTCGGATGCGCCTCAATATCTCCATGCCGTCCATGTCGGGAAGCATTATATCCAAAAGCACAAGGTCGGGCAGTCCGTCTTCCAGTCTGTCAAAGAAAAGTCCGCCGTTTTCAAACCCCTCCACCTCGCATCCCGAGGAAGACAGGGTGTATTCTATAAGCTCGCGTATATTGGAATCGTCCTCCACGCAAAATATTGTGCTCATACAAACACCTCCCCAATATTATACCATTCTATATTGTAACATATATATAAGTAGAAATACAAGTGGTAATTGACAATTTAACTTGCGCAATGTATAATAATTCCAATACAGACAAGGAGTGATGTAAGTGAGCGATTTAATCATAAAAAATGATGTGCTCCGTGTGTGCATTACCACACAGGGCGCGCAGATAAAAAGCGTAAAATCCGACAAGGAATACATGTGGGAGGGCAACCCTGACATATGGGGCAAGCACGCACCCGTACTATTTCCCGTGTGCGGAAGCCTTAAGGACGGCAAATACACATATAAGGGCAAGGAGTATTCCATGGCAAGCCACGGCTTTGCACCCAAGTGCGATTACAATGTAAGGGAGCATACAGAGCATTCTCTTACCCTCTATATCACCGATAACGAGGAGACTTTAAACAGCTATCCCTTTAACTTTGACTTTGAGGTTAAGTTTACATTAAACGGTGCATCTCTCAAGGTGGAATACAATGTTACAAACAAGGGCACAGAAGAGCTTTACTACAGCGTAGGCTGTCACGAAGCATATGCCTGCCCCGAGGGTATAGAGGAGTATTATCTGGAATTCCCCGATAAGCTTGACCTTGATGAATACACTTTGGATGGACCCTTTATGTCGGGCAAAACCAAACCATTTGCAAGAGGTTGCGATATTCTTCCGCTCACCGAGAAACTCTTCTATGAGGATTCAACCTGCTTTAAAAATATGGGAGCATATAGCGTAACTCTTAAAAACAAAGCAGGCACAAGAAGCGTAAAGGTGGATTACCCCGATTTTGACTACTTTATAATATGGCATATACCGGGCGCACCCTACATATGCTTAGAGCCGTGGAAAGGCTTCCCTGATTATACTGACACAAACGGTGATATAACAACCAAGGACGGCATAATAAGAGTAGAAGCGGGTATGGTAAGCAAATCCGAGCATACAATAACTTTTAATTAAAAATAACGGGAATGTAAAAAACATTGGTTTGTTTTTTACATTTCCGTTATTTTTTGGGGAGGGGATGGAAAAAAGATGCAGAATAAGCGAACTGAACCGAAGCAAGCGTGCTTGCGAGGGGGACCCGAAGCGGTATATAGATACCGCGAGAGGTGAAGTTCGCTTAGAGCTTATAGGCTAAAAATATGAGAAATCTG
>JAZRKX010000019.1:0-10578 GCA_045646525.1 Clostridia bacterium
CAGATTTCTCATATTTTTAGCCTATAAGCTCTAAGCGAACTTCACCTCTCGCGGTATCTATATACCGCTTCGGGTCCCCCTCGCAAGCACGCTTGCTTCGGTTCAGTTCGCTTATTCTGCATCTTTTTTCCATCCCCTCCCAAAAAACGGGAATCCCGCGCGGGATTCCCGTTTTTTAAAAGAACAGATGACATACAAACACACTCAGTAATAGACTCAGAAAATCGGCAGAAAGGGCGCACACAAGTGCATGGCGGGTGTTTTTGACCCCTGCCGCGCCGAAGTAGATTGCCGATACATAAAAGGTGGTTTCGGTAGAGCCCATCATGACCGAGGCTACTCTGCCTGCAAATGAATCCGCGCCGTATTTTGCGAAAATCTCGGTTGCCATGGCAAGAGACCCGCTTCCCGATACAGGGCGCAAAAGCGCAAACGGAAGCACCTTGCCCGGTATATGCAATATGTCGGTTACGGGCGAGATGAATTTTACTATCAAGTCCATAGCGCCCGATGCCGAAAACATCCTTATGGCAACAAGAAGCCCCACAAGATGAGGCGCAATGGATACTGCCGTCTTTAAGCCGTCGAGAGCGCCGCCCGTAAAATGCGTGTAGATTTCACATCTTCCAAATACCGCATACAAAACCACAATGCCCACTATAACGGGTACTGCCATATCGGATACGCTCATATTTTCCTCCCCATGATTTTAGACAGTGTTACAGCAAAAGCAAAGGTTATAACCGATACTATCCATATAGGCACTATTATCTCGGACGGATTGTGACTCCCCATAGCGCTCCTTATGGCTATGATTGTAGAGGGAATAAGCTGTATTGACGCACAGTTTGCTACGGCAAGATTGCACATTGACGAAGTGGCAGAGCCGTCTTTTGAATATTTTGCAAGCTTCTTCATAGCGCTTATACCAAGCGGGGTGGCAGCGTTTCCCATGCCGAAGAAATTGGCTGTCATGTTCATGGCAATGGCACCGCCTGCATCGGTGTCTGTCCTGGTTTCGGGATATATAAGATTTATAAGAGGCGAGAAAACCTTTGCCATAAGCTTTACCAGTCCCGACTTTTCGGCTATTCTCATAATACCCGTCCAGAAAGCCATGATGCCCGCCATTGCAATTACAAGCTCGATTCCGTCACCCGCACCCTCCGTAAGAGCAGTGCAAACCTTTGCGGTGGTGCCGCCTGCAAAGGAAAAGGCAATGGATATAAGTATCATACCAGACCATATATAATTAAGCATAAAATCACCCCCATAAATTCTATTCGCTTACCAATTATTTAATAACAAACACTTGTAAATTAAGGAAATTTGTGATAAACTATGTGTAATTATGAAAGGAATGATTACAATGGATAAGTATTATATAACCACCGCCATTGCGTACACCTCGCGTAAGCCTCACATAGGCAATACCTACGAGATTGTACTTACCGATGCCATTGCCCGCTTCAAGAGGCTCATCGGCAAGGATGTTTTCTTCCTTACAGGAACTGACGAGCACGGTCAGAAGATAGAAGAATGCGCTATGGAAAGCGGTATAACACCCAAGGCATATGTAGACGGTGTTGCAGGCGAAATAAAGAAAATCTGGGACCTTATGAACACAAGCTACGACAAGTTCATAAGAACTACCGACGATTATCACGAAGAAGCCGTTAAAAAGATATTTACAAAGCTCTACGAAAAAGGCGATATATACAAGAGCACCTACGAGGGTCTTTACTGTATTCCCTGCGAATCCTTCTTTACCGAGACACAGGTAACAGACGGACTCTGCCCCGATTGCGGCAGACCTGTAAAGAAGACAAGCGAGGAAGCATACTTCTTTAAGATGAGCAAGTATCAGGACGCCCTCATGAAGCACATTGAGGAAAATCCCGAGTTCATCCAGCCCGAAAGCAGAAAGAAAGAAATGGTAAACAACTTCTTAAAGCCGGGACTTCAAGACCTTTGCGTGTCGCGTTCCTCATTTAAGTGGGGCGTTCCCGTTCCCTTTGACAATGACCATGTTATCTATGTGTGGATAGACGCACTTTCCAACTACATCACAGCCCTCGGCTACAGCGTGGACGAAAAAGGCGAGCTTTACACAAAATACTGGCCTGCTGATGTGCACATCATAGGTAAGGATATATTAAGATTCCACACAATATACTGGCCCATCATACTTATGGCACTCGGCGAGCCTCTCCCCAAACAGATATTCGGTCATCCGTGGCTTCTGTCGGGCGGAGACAAGATGAGTAAATCCAAGGGCAACGTGCTTTATGCCGATGACCTTGTGCGTCTCTTCGGCGTAGATGCTATCCGTTACTATCTCTTAAGAGAAATGCCCTTTGCTCAGGACGGAACAATAACTCTGGAAACCATAATAGCCCGTTTTAATGCCGACCTTGCAAACACTCTCGGAAACCTTGTAAACAGAACCGTTGCCATGGTAAATAAGTACTTTGGCGGAAAGCTGGAAAACCCCAACGCAGACGGCGAGTTCGACGGTGAGCTTAAGGAATATGCACTTGGCACCGTAAAAGAAGCGGTGGCAAAAATGGATGAATTAAAGGTTGCCGACTCCCTCGAGGCAGTAATAAACCTTGCAAGAAGAAGCAATAAATATATAGACGAAACTATGCCCTGGGCGCTCGCTAAGGACGAAGCAAATCACGACAGATTAAAAACCGTGCTTTGCAACCTTATTGAAGCAATCCGCTTTATAGGTGTGCTGATAGCACCCTTTATGCCCGAAACAGGTGAGGCAATATTAAAGCAGATAAATGCCTCCAAGACAGATTTTGCTTCTCTTGATGCATTTTCTGTGGATAGTGTTTCCGTAGGCGAGGCACAGCCCCTGTTTGCAAGACTCGACGAAAAGAAAAAGCTTGAAGAAGTGGAAAACGACCTCTTCAAAGAACCCGAACCGGAAACAGAGGAAGAAAAAACACCCGAAATCTCCATAGACGATTTTGCCAAGGTGGAATTAAAGGTTGGCACGGTTCTCGAAAGCGCTCCCGTAGAGGGTGCAAAGAAGCTTCTCGTATCCAAGATAAAGATAGGAAATGAAGTAAGACAGATAGTATCGGGCATAGCCCAGTACTACAAGCCCGAAGAGATAATCGGAAAACAGGTGGTAGTAGTTACCAACCTAAAACCCGTTAAGCTTCGCGGAGTGCTCTCCGAGGGAATGATACTTTGTGCATCCAAGGGCGATAAGCTCTGCATAGTATCGCCCAACGGAGATATGGAAGACGGAGCAGAGGTAAGATAAGAGATTAAAAACGCAGGTACCAAAAGCGGTACCTGCATTTTTAATCTCTTACTACATCTATTATTCTCTCTTTAAACGGCTGTACAAGGGTTATAATAACAACCTTTGCCCCCGCCATGATGGCAGACGACGGAACTCTGGAAATAAAGGTTGCCGTATACTTTCCGCCGTAGTACATTTCGGACAGGAAGTATGTGCGGATAAAAAGGTTTACACACGTCTGCAAAGCTACGCAGACTAACATCATGACAAAAAACTTCGCCTTTTTTTCCTTGCCGTTATAATAAAGCAGAAGTCCGAACAGAAATCCGTTTACAAACTCCAAAACCGTAAACACAGGCACGAAAGCTCCCGTGGGATTGGAAACAAAGGATATTATGTCGGCAAGAGCCGCCACAATGCCCGATACTATGGGTCCGAATGCCGCACCTGCAATATATACCGATATAAAGCTTATGTTGAACTTGGCAAGATTGCCTATCCTCAAATAGCCCGATATATACGAAAGTACTAATGTAATTGCTACAAGCATAGCAACCTTGCACAGCTCGGATACGGACATCCTCTTTAGTCTCAATGCATTTTTAAACATAAAAAAATCCCCTTTCAAAAATCGCAGGGGCTGTTACAAACTCGCCGCATGGCAAGTTAAATAAGCAACAGCGGATGAAAAACTGTACCGCAGAAGAAATCTTCTTTCGTTTAGAGGCTCTACTCCCATCCTCTAACACTTAACGCACAGTACCTGCTCTGTTTATAAATTGTATTTTATACCAATTATTCTTAGTTGTCAATCTATTCTGTATACTTTTTTTGCATTTTGGAAGGTGATATCTGCCACCTCATCAAAGGATATGCCCTTTATTTCGGCAACCTTTTTTGCAACCTCCGCCACATATACGGGGCAGTTGCGCTTGCCCCTGTAGGGTACGGGCGCAAGATAGGGGCTGTCTGTCTCTATTAAGAGTCTGTCCATGGGAACATAGGATATTACCTCAAGAGCCGTGCTCGCATTTTTGAATGTAACAGGGCCTGCAAAGGATATATAATAACCCATATCCATAAGGATTTTTGCACTTTCGCGGCTTCCCGAGTAGCAATGTATTATGCCGTCGCCCGTGCCGTATGCCTTTAAAATATCTATAGTGTCTGCCATGGCGTCACGGCTGTGTATTACAACGGGCATATTTACCTCACCCGCAACATCAAGCTGACGGGCAAACCACTCCCTTTGGGTAGGTCTGTCCGAATTGTCATAGTAATAATCAAGACCGATTTCACCCAATGCTACCGTCCTCTCGTTTGCAAGAAGCTCCTTAAGGCGCGGTATATTGCTCTCTTTCATATCCTTGGAATCGTGGGGATGCACGCCCGCTGCCGCATATACGAAATCATATTTCTGCGCGAGCTTTACTGCCTCAGCCGAGCTTTCCATATCAAAGCCTATCTCGCAGTATGCACCCACACCGTTAGAATTTAACGAAGAGATTATTTCATCTCTGTCTAAAGAAAATCTGTCATCATTAAGATGAGCATGTGTGTCAAATAGCATGTTGTAACCTCAAATCAATATCCGAATTCACCGTTTAAGGAATCGTCGTTTTCTATCCATTCATTTACATCTATTACCTTGAATTCATCGGCTGTAAGGCGCACTACCACCTTTTCTATACCTGCGTTTATTATCATGCGCTTGCACATTGCGCAGGAATTGGCATTGCCCACAAGCTCCTTGGTAACATAGTCCTTGCCTACAAGGTACATTGTTGCGCCCAGCATTTCTTTACGCGATGCGCTTATTATGGCATTTGCCTCACTGTGAACACTTCGGCAAAGTTCATAGCGCTCTCCGCGGGGAATGTTGAGCTTTTCTCTCATGCAGAAGCCCAAATCAAGACAGTTCTTTCTGTCGCGCGGTGCTCCTGTATAGCCTGTAGATACTATTTCATCGTTGTTTACTATAATTGCGCCGTAGTTTCTTCTCAGGCATGTGCCCCTTTCGAGCACGGTTTCTGCGATATCCAAGTAGTAGTTGTGTTTGTCTCTTCTCTTGTTATCCATCATTTTTCTCCTTTGAATTTATCGGCAAGCCGCACAAGCTCTCTTGCATTTTGAATCGCGGCATCCGTAATATCTGCTGCCCCGAGAGTTCTTGCAATTTCCTCTATGCGCTCACTCTCTGAAAGCAGAGTTACCTGCGTTTTTGTTCTGTCCGAGTCGGTGTGCTTTGCTATAAGATAGTGGCTTTCTGCCATGGCGGCAATCTGCGGAAGATGTGTTATGCACATAACCTGACAGTAACGCGACATTCCCCAGAGCTTTTCGCCTATGCTCTGTGCCGCCGCACCGCTCACGCCCGAATCGACCTCGTCGAATATAAGAAGCTTTTCGCCCTCGAGGTCGGCAAGAACGCTTTTTATAGCAAGCATAATTCTGGAAAGCTCACCGCCCGAGGCTATCTTATTAAGAGGTTTAAGCCCCTCGCCCGCATTGGTGCATATAACGAATTCCACATCGTCTGCCCCGTCATTTCTGCAGGGTATATCTTTAAAGCTTGTGTCAAACCTTACACCTGGCATACAAAGTCCTTTGAGCTCTGCCTCTACCGCTTTGCAAAGCTTATCGGCATACTTTTTCCTTACAGCTGTAAGATGCTCTGCAGCATCTTGTCGCTCTTTTTCAAGCTTACTGAGCCTTTTGTTAAGTTCGGAAAGTTTTTCTTCGCCGAATATAAGCGAATCAAGCTCCTCCTGCATGGCATCCTTTTTGGCCAAAATCTGCTCTATGGTCGGTGCATACTTATATTTTAAATCGTCTATTTCCTCGAGTCTTTCTTCTATCTTGTCAAGCTCGCCCGAGGTGGACTCAACATCATCGCAGTAGTCCTTTAAAAATCTTGCGTTTTCCGATATTATATCCCCCGCGTCCGAAAGCGCGCTGTACGCCTCGGAAAGCGACTTGTCCAAATCGCTTATGGGCTCTATAGCCTTTATAGCTGTCCACAAAGCATCGTAGGCACTTGGGGCTCCCGTTTCGCCTCCGTAGAGATTCTCATATGCTTTGGTGGTGGCGGCGGCTATCTTGTACGAGTTTTTAAGTACCGTGCGCCTTTCCTCAAGCTCGGTATCCTCACCTGCACAAATGCCCGACATCTCTATCTCCTGAATTTGATATTTAAGAAGCTCTGCACGTCTTTCGCGTTCCTTTTCGTCTACATCTATGGCCTCTATCTCGCTTGCCACTCTGCCGTATTCTGTATGAAGTGCGGTGTACTTCTCTTTTTCAAGTACCATTTCCGCGCCGCCGTAGCTGTCCAGAAAGCCTATATGCGTTTTCTTTGAAAGCAGGCTGGTATTATCGTGCTGACCGTGTATGGTTATGAGTCTGTCGCCCGCCGTTTTAAGCATGGCAAGAGTTACGGGCGTACCGTCTATACGGCAGGTGCTTTTGCCATCTGCGGACAGTTCGCGAGAGAGCATTACCTCTCCCTCTATATCCATGCCCAAGCTTTCTGAAAGCTCCTTTGAAACATCCTCGTCCGTATCGAACACGGCATCCACTCTTGCCTTGGATTCGCCGTTTCGGATAATGTCCTTGTTTGCGCGTTCGCCCTTTAGAAGATTTATGGAGTCTATTATGATGGACTTACCTGCTCCCGTCTCACCTGTGAGGATGTTGAAGCCACTTCCAAAATCTATATTCACATTTTCTATAACAGCAATATTTTTTATAGACAGAGTTCTTAGCATTGCGCTGTCTCCTACCCGATATATTTTTTGAGCTTGGTGCAAAGAAGCTTTGCATCTCTTTCGCTTCTCACTACTATCATTATGGTATCGTCGCCCGCAATCGAGCCTACGATGTCATCTTTTACCACAGATTCCAGAGCAAATGCCACCGCCTGTGCCGCACCTGTAATGGTCTTTAGCACAACAATATTCATGGCGCAATCGGCATTAATAAGGCACTCACCCAAAATATTACGAAGTTTGCCGTTTATGTCCGCCTCGTTTTCCTTGGCTGCGGTGTACTTGTATGTGCCGTCGTTTAAAAGCACTTTCATTATGCGAAGCTCCTGCAAATCTCTCGAGGTGGTAGCCTGTGTTACATCAAAGCCCGCCTTTATAAGAAGCTCCGTAAGCTCTGTTTGTGTGGAAACCGTTCTTTCTGTTATAAGCTCAAGTATTTTCTTGTGTCTGTCCAGTTTAGTCATCTTATATATCCTGCTTTCCTGTAATGTTTTTGAGCGAGAGTACATCGTAGAGTGTCCTGTCGTACACCTTTATAAGCTTTGTCTTTTTTGTGCTGGCCTTTATTATAACCTCGTCGCTGCTCTCAAGTTCAAAGCCGTGCTGACCGTCTGTAGTGAGCATCGAGTGTCTGGAAAAGCTGTCCTTAAGGCATACCCTTACTGTCTTATCTGCAGGAACAACTATAGACGAAGAAAAGTTCGTATGCGGACAAATAGGAGTAATAACCGATGCAAAAAGCCCCGTATCTACAATGGGTCCTCCTGCGCTTAAGTTGTAGCCTGTACTTCCCGTGGGAGTGGATACTATGAGTCCGTCGCCGTCATAGCTTGCGACAAGACTGTCTTCCACGAACACATTTGTAGATATCATCCTGCGAAATGAGGAACGCGATACCACAAAATCATTTAATGCAGAATTCACATATACATTTCTGCCTGCCCTATTAACCGTTGCCTCCAGCATGAAGCGCTCTTCCACGGTATATTTTCCCGAAAGAAGACACTCTATGGCATAGCCTGCATCTGCCTTTTCCACCTCGGCAAGAAAGCCGAGTGTGCCAAGATTGATGCCCAGTATGGGCACTTCCTCACGGGCGGCATCCGCAGCGCAGGTTAATATGGTGCCGTCACCGCCAAGCACAATGGCTACATCTGCACCGCAGATGGCATTTGCATAGTCTTTGGAAGATGTGGCAACCTTTACAGAGCACTCTCTTCCTAAAAGCTCTTTTATTTTATTTGTGTATGTAAGGTTTGTATCCTTATCGATATTTGTAATAAGTGCAATGTTTTTCATAAATTCCACCCATGCATAAAAATTCATTATACATAATAATTATACACTTTTGTTATACAAAAGTCAATTACTCTCTGTAATCCATGCCTATTATTTCTCCGTTGTTTCTGTCTACATAGAAAACTACGGGACCAAGTAATCCGTCCTGAGTTGTGTTAAAGGTTATTTTGTACACGCTCTTGCCTGTAAGCTTTACTTCCTTATCAAAAAGATATATGGACGGCTGTGTTTTGAAAACCATCTCTTCTGCCTTTGGATTGTCAAAATTTATGATGGTTTCTTTTGATTTATCGTCTATTTCGCGCTTGACTCTTTCTATTGCTTCTTCTATTGTTATTGGTGAGAGGGTGCTTATATGGCTCCCTGCATACAAAAATCCGATAAATACAAACATGGCTAAAATAATTACAAGTGCTTTTTTCATTTCAACCCCTCTGTTTTAATCCATCAGTGAGTATATTTCTTTGTACATACGATAGCCGCAAGCGAGCTTATGCCCAAAAGATATGGATAGAAAAGCTTGGGTATAATCTCGAGCGCGGAAATCTGTGCACCCAATGAAGATACCGCTGAAATTGCTACCAGCATCTGTGCACCGTAAGGCAAAATTGCCTGAAACACACAGGAAAAGGTATCTAAAATCGAAGCCGCTTTTCTGGGCGAGATTCCGTAATCCTTTGCAATTTCGCTTGCAATGGGATTTGCCATAACAATCGCCACGGTATTATTGGCAGTGGCAATATCGAGCACTCCCACAAGAACACCCATACCGACCTGACCTGCCTTTTTGCCCCGGAAAACCTTTTTAATTCCCGTAAGAAGTGCATCAAAACCGCCATGTTCACGAATGAGAGCGCAGATTGCAGAAACCAGAATTGTAACAATGATTGTTTCAAACATTCCCGATGCACCTGCACCCATATTTGAAATTAGTTCCGTAGGCTGTGTGCTACCTGTTAAAAGCATTATAAAAGAGCCTGAGACAATGCCTGTCAAAAGAACCAAAAACACATTGACGCCCAAAACACCGCCGATTAAAACGAGTATGTAAGGGATTAATTGTACAAGATTATAATCATTTACAACTGCACCGCTGATTTGTGTGGCAAATGACATTATCATAAGGACAATCAATGTAATTATTGCCGCAGGCAAAGCTATAAAAAAGTTTTCCCTGAACTTATCTTTCATTGCGCAGCCTTGTCCGTTACAAGCGGCAATGGTTGTATCGGAAATAAAGGAGAGATTATCACCAAACATCGAACCGCCGATTACCGCAGCTACACAAAGCGGCATATCAAAGCCCGATGCCTTTGAAACGGCAACCGCTATTGGTGTTAAAAGGGTAATTGTTCCCACAGAGGTTCCCATAGCCAGCGACACAAAACTGCTTACTGCAAAAAGCACCATAACGGCAAATTGAGGCGGGATAATTGACAGCATGAAATATGCAACGCTCTCGGCACTTTCTCTGCCCACAACACCCACAAAAATGCCTGCTTCCAGAAATATAAGTATCATGGTGAAGATGTTCTTATCTCCTACGCCTTGCCCCATAATTTCAAGTTTTTTGTCCAGATTGAGTTTTCTGTTTTGAAGACACGCCACCAAGAGTGCTGTCAAAAAAGCTACAACAATGGGAATATTATAAAATCCCATAGGAATTTTTAAAACATACTCGAACAAAATTCCAAGTCCCAAATATAAAACCAAAAATACTCCAATGGGAATAAGTGCTTTAACATTTCCTTTTTTCATGCTTTTTCTCCTATAAAATATCAAGTATAAATTCGTCGATATGATAAATTATAGCATATAAAATGCAAAATAACAAGTTCACTTTTGAATCAAAATTTGTATTTATCGGGCAAACAAAAAAGACCTCGCTAAAAGCGAAGTCCTCAATCGCCCAGCCCGACTTATTCGCGGCGTCAGAGGTCAACTGCAGCAAATCACCTTCGCGCCGTAGAGGGCGCTCGCTTCTTTGACAGTTTTGGCTCGTGTAGCCCCTGCCCGTTCATTTTCGCCGTTGGCTCAATTCACGGGGGTCTACTACGTACTTTCCGAGCGAAATTTATATTCGTTGGAGTAAAAAAAATACACCGTACTAAAAGTACGGTGTATTTTTTACCCCAGCGACGTCCTACTTTCCCAGGCAGCTGCCCGCCAAGTATCATCGGCACTGCAGAGCTTAACTACTGTGTTCGGTATGGGTACAGGTGTGTCCTCTGCGTCATTGCCACTGAG
>JAZRKX010000020.1:0-120235 GCA_045646525.1 Clostridia bacterium
GCTTCCAACAGTTTTTCTGCCGTTTAATCTTGTAAAGGGCATAATAAATTCGGGTTTTATACTCTTTATGTACCGTCCGATTGTTATTGCACTTCAAAAGACGGGTCTTGTAGAAACAAAAGCAGAAAGCAAAAAGAAGAAAATTCTTTCACTTACCTTTGTTGTAGGAATTATTGTAGTTGCTGCTTTTATACCTGTTATTCTTATTATGGCGGGTGTGCTTTAAAACGTATGTACCTATTAATATGTAACTTCGGGCAAACGCCCGAAGTTCTTTTTTGCCTAGAAATTATTTTCTGAGCTTAAAGGATTCACAGTCTGTGCACTCAATCATTTTAGGGTTCATTTCGTGAGTTCCTACACTGATTTTGTCAAGTGTACAGTAGTTCTGACCGTCACAATGATATTCGCATTGTGTTACGGTACAACCGATAGATTTGTTTGGATTAGAACAATTTGCCATTTCAAAACCCATAACCTTTCCGCCCGCCAATCTATCAAAATTCCGATACTTTTTCGTTTAGCGGGCTATGGAAAAGGTATCAAGACATAAAAGCATTGGTTCCAAAATACATTATTTTGTACATCACGCTTTTTTGTTCTTTAAGACAAAACTGTGTCTTAGGAAACGGCATTTTTTTGCCGTACATTTATTATGTGCGGTATGTGTGATTTTATAATTTAATTTTTTGCCAATTTTCTCTTGCAATTATGAAACAAAAAATATATAATAATATTATCAACAAAATGAAAAGGAGAGATAAAAATGGCTTCAGTAACAAAGGATACAATAATTATTGATGTATTAAGACTCGACCAGGGCACAGCACCTTTCTTTTTGGAAATAGGCATGCATTGTCTGGGTTGTCCGTCCGCAAGCGGTGAGTCTATTGCAGAGGCTTGTGCAGTTCACGGTGTTGATGCTGACGAACTCGTTGCAAAGCTTAACGATTATCTTAAAGATAAATAAAAAACGATTACCGCAACCAAGTGTTGCGGTTTCGTTATAAGAGAATAAAAATAGGGGTTTTACGGCTGTCTTCTTACCATGCAAAATGATTTCCTTGTTGGATTACTTCTTATTGCTGTAGGAATACTGTTTCAGTTTCGAATATCAAACAATCGCACAAAACTTTCATAAATCACTATAAGTGATATAAGCGGAGAAAACACATGAACAAAGATAAATTATATATATCTACCATTGCGTATGATGCATATGCCGTGGCACATAAATACGGACTTGGAATTGAAATAGCCGAGTTTTGTACAGCGTGGAATATGGATGACGAATTTGATGAAACAGATAAAAAACTAAAGAGAAACATTGATGGCATCAACAGACGAATACTTCATGCTCCGTTTAATGAACTGTTTCCTTGTGCTATAGACAGAAAAGCAAGGAAACTTGCAGAAGACCGTTACAGACAGGCTATTGCACTTGCCAATGACTATCGGGCAACAAAAGTCATTATACACGGAGGTTATAACCCCTGTCTTTACTATCCGCAGTGGTATGTTGAACAATCTATTCTGTTCTGGAAAAAATTCCTAAAAGAACTTTCGCTGACGTGTTATATTGCTTTGGAAAACACTTTTGAGCAGACACCTGATGTACTCTTGGACATTATCAAAGGTGTAAATGATTCCCGATTAAAGCTTTGCCTTGATATTGGTCATATTAACGCTTATTCCAAAATTCCCGTAACAGACTGGATAGAATATTGCAGGGGATTTATAAGCCATTTTCACGTGCATAACAATGATGGCTTATATGATTCTCATAGTCCGTTAGAACAGGGTAGCATCCCGCTTAACAGTATACTTGAACTTGCTGAGAAATTATGCCCCGATGCATCGTATACACTTGAATTGATGGAGGCAGAAGCATCAGTTATGCGGATTGTGAACCTATAATATATAAAATACTTTAATCAAAGACTGTATGCTGTTAAAAAGGAATAAAATTATTGACAATTTGTTCCTTATGTGATAAAGTATAGTAAAGGTTGTACATACAATCTGAATTTTAAGTCGGCGATTTATATCGCACTAGGAGGTACGCAGTAATGCAAAAAGGAACAGTTAAATGGTTTAATGCAGAAAAGGGTTATGGATTTATTGAGTGTGAAGACGGCAGCGATGTATTCGTTCACTTCTCAGCTATCAACATGGAAGGCTACAAGACACTTGCAGAAGGTGATGCTGTAGAATTTGATGTAATTGATGGTAATAAGGGTCCTCAGGCAGCTAATGTTGTTAAGGCGTAAGCGCTCTGGATTATTATATAAAATAAGTTAATTCTATTATGCGATTAAACGCCTCTCCTTGCGGGGAGGCGTTTAAAGTTAATAAGGAGTAATAGCCATGTCTGATTTCCGAAATGTTTCAGAATACATAGTGCCCGCGAATTTTAAAATGAGCAAAGGTCAGAAAAAGATAGTAGAATATATATCATATCACTACGACAGTGCCGCTTTTATGACCGCGGCCAAGCTTGCTGAGGCTGTGGGAGTAAGTGAGTCTACGGTTGTAAGGTTCGCATCAGAGCTTGGCTATGATGGCTTTGGCGATTTCAAAAAAGCGCTGGGCGATATTGTAAAAAACAAGCTTACCTCTGTACAGCGCATGGAAATAGCCTCATCAAAAATAGGGGATGAGGATGTACTTAAAAATGTAGTTCTGACCGATATAGAAAAACTTAAGCAAACCCTTGCTACTGTGAGTACCCACGATTTTGAACGCGCTGTGGATTTAATAATGAATGCTCAAACTGTGTATATCCTTGGTGCAAGAACATGTTTTTCGCTCGCTTCTTTTCTTGAGGTATACCTTAATATGCTTCTTAAAAATGTAAAAGTAGTTACTGCCAATTCTGCAAGCGATGTTTTTGAACAGATGTACCGTATAGGTAAAGATGATGTACTTGTAGCAATAAGCTATCCCAGATATTCTCAAAGAACCTTAAACGGTGTAAAGTTTGCCTTTGAGCGCGGAGCAAATATTGTTGCAATTACAGACAGTCCCACATCGCCCATTGTGGATAGTGCAGAGTGCTCTCTTATAGCAGGATGCGACATGGGAAACATTGTAGATTCTCTTGTGGCACCGCTTAGTCTTATAAATGCCCTTATAGTTGCCATCGTTATGCGCGACAAGGAGAGGGCTGCAGCTACATTTGAATCTCTTGAAGATATATGGTACAAATATAATGCATACAGAAATACCGATGAGGACAAATAATCTAACTTTTTAAAATTCATGGGAGGTACACATGCCAGTAGTAGTAATCGGCGGCGGTCCCGCGGGCATGATGGCGGCGGCAACTGCTGCCTCCAGAGGCAAAAGAGTAGTTTTGCTTGAAAAGAATGAAACACTCGGAAGAAAGCTTCTCATAACAGGCAAAGGCAGATGCAACATTACAAACAACTGCGATATAAGTGAATTCTTCTGCAATATACCTGTGAACAGCAGATTTCTTTACAGCGCTCTGTATAGCTTTACAAACACAGACCTTTTAAACATGCTTCGGAAGGCAGGTCTGGAAACCAAGGCCGAGCGCGGCGGAAGAATTTTTCCTGTGTCGGATAAAGCCGCAGATGTTCTTACGGCTTTAAAACGCATTTTAAAATCCTATAATGTCAAAGTGCTGAACGCTCAGGTAATTGATGTCCGCTCTGTTTCCGAAGCGTTGGAAGTTGTTTTGACAGGAAATAAATTTATAAAATGTTCTTCTGTAATTGTAGCTACGGGCGGTCTTTCATATCCCCGAACAGGTTCTACGGGAGACGGCTACAGATTTGCAAAAAAACTCGGACATACTGTTACAGACCTTAAGGGGTCGCTTGTACCGCTTGTAATAAAATCACCGTATGTATCTAAGCTTATGGGTTTGTCACTCAAAAATGTTGTGGTGAGAGTCTTCAAGGATGGGGGAGAAATATATTCGGATTTCGGGGAAATGCTGTTCACCCATTACGGAGTAAGCGGTCCTGTTATCTTAAGCGCAAGTTCACACATGAGAGATTTTGCATCGCACAAATACGAAATTTCTCTGGACTTAAAGCCTGCACTCGATAGAGATGTACTCGATAAACGTATTTTGCGTGATTTTGAAAAATACAAAAATAAAAATTTTGCAAATTCTCTGGGAGAACTTCTTCCCAAAAAGATGATTCCCGTTATAATAGAAATGAGCGGAATAAGCCCTGACAAAAAGGTAAACGAAATAACCCGAGAGGAAAGAAGAATCCTTATAGATTTACTCAAAGAGATGCGTTTTTCCGTAAACGGACTTCGTCCTGTTGAGGATGCCATAATAACCTCGGGCGGTGTAAATGTTAAGGAAATCAATCCGAAAACTATGGAATCAAAGCTTTGCAAGGGCTTGTATTTTGCAGGCGAGGTCATAGATGTTGATGCCTATACGGGCGGATTTAATCTGCAGATTGCTTTTTCTACGGGCTATCTTGCGGGAAATAATGCATAAATATTCTTGTTATGTAAATTATGTTACTGGGTGATGTAATTTGCATAACAAGAATTTTTTTTATTTTATTGCCATACCGCTTCTTGCGATTCTCTGTGTACAACTCTGTCTTAAAAACAGCTCAACAAGAGACATCTTTACCAATATTGAAGCAGTTGAGGGCGTGTCATATAATTATATGTCCGCAAAAAATAAGGTATATGTTGAACTCGAGCTTACATCAGGCGTGCCGTCATCTGAAATAATTATCTTCTACAACGCCCGCGAGGTTATGCGGTTTACCGAAAAGACGGTCAATATACCTGTTGATTGCGACGGAGTTTTTCAGATACAAAACACTACAGGAAAGGTACTTACCGTAAAGGCAAAAAGCAAAAAAGCAGAAAGTTTGTCTGTGGTCTGCCACAGAATCCCAAAGGGAATCACAACCTTCTGCTTTGTAGATGTTTAAAGTGATTTAAGGATGTCTTTTCTTTCGATCATTTCGTCTATTCTCTTTATGTATTCGGATACTTCCTTTACATTAAAGATTCGGTCAATTTTTGAACCGTCTACTATCTTGGTGGAAGCACCTGCGCCAAGGGCAAATATTGTCTGCACCTCTTCCATTATGTATATATTGTACAGACATTCGTGTCCTTTGTCGCAGTAACCTACATTTTCAAGATTGCCCAGCATGTTTTTCTGCCTGTACATGTAGTAAGGGGATTTATTTAATCGGCTCATGGTGTCCGAGGCTGCAAGAAGCATGTTGTTTACTGTCTTTGCGGCGCTCGGTGTATAGGTAGAATACCTCTCGTCAAGGAATGAACCGCGTTTTATGGACATTGTGTGTACAGTCACGCTCTGCGGATTCAGCTTTTCTATTTCTCTTAGAGTATGTTCAAAATCTGCTTCGTTTTCGTCGGGCAGACCTGCTATTAAATCTGTGTTTATATGACCGAAGCCGTATTTTACAGCCATATCATAAGTATCGATTATTTCCTTTGGTGTATGGCATCTTCCTATGATATCCAGAGTTTTTTGATTCATGGTCTGGGGGTTGATGCTTATGCGGGATATGCCGTAATCGCGAATTATTTTGAGTTTTTCGGCATTTATAGTGTCGGGTCTGCCTGCTTCGAGAGTAAATTCTCTTGTTTTGGATAAATCAAATCTTTCGTGAACTTCTTTTAAAAGTCTTTCGAGCTGATTTTCGTTTAATGCTGTGGGCGTGCCGCCGCCTATATATACGGTGTCTATATTGAGACCGCGTGCTTTAATTATATCCGCTGTAGCGGATATTTCCTTGGAAAGAGCATCCATATAAGGCTCGGTAAGCTTGTTTGAGAATTTTATAGATTGTGATGTAAAAGAGCAGTATAGACATCTGGTAGGGCAAAAGGGTATACCGATATATAAGCTTATTGAATTTTGCGGCATGGTGTCTATGAGTGATTTTTCCTTTTGCGCCACCTTAATTGCAAGCTCTGTTTTGTCGGTGCTGCATTCGTACATTTCTTCAAAACGATTTTGTATTTCGGGTATTCCCATACCGTTTTCACTTAACTCACGCACCATTTTGCTTGGGCGGATGCCTGTTATAAGCCCCCATGGCAGATGTATGCCCAAGGCGGATTTGAATACCTCGTTTATAGTTTTCTTTACATAAATTTTATTTTCACATTCTGCACCAAAACAGTTTTCATACTTCTTTCCGTCAAGCATCAGTAAAGCAGTATAATTATACTTGCCATCAGAATATATAACCTCGGATATAACATAATCCCCGATTTCGGGGATTTTGTCTGTGATTTCAATTTTAATTTTGGGAATGTGTGCGGTTATCATTTCGCGAGCCGCATATTCTTCGGTATGATTTTTAAGGATTAAATACATATTGAATTCCTCATACAAATGGGTTGTTGTTTTTCTCAAATTCTATGGTAGTACGGTTTCCGTGACCGGGATATACAACGGTACTCTCACTTAGTGTGTATAGTTTGCTTTGTATGGAGTGCCTCAGGGTATTAAAGCTTCCGCCTGGAAAATCCGTTCTTCCTACAGAAGACTCAAACAAGGTATCACCGCTGAAAAGGGAGTTTTCATACAGAATACACATGCTTCCTCTTGTATGCCCCGGTGTGTGTATAATCTTGATACAGCCATTGCCAAAGAGGAGTGTCTGTCCGTCGTTTGCGGTAAGGTCTGCCTTGGTTACGGGTGAGCGGGAGCCAAAGGCGGCACAAAGATTTATATTAGAATCGTTTAGCGCCTTTGCATCATCCTCATGTATTATAACAGGAACATCAAACCTTTCCTTTAGCTTATCAAGAGCACCAATGTGGTCTACATGGGCATGGGTGAGGATAATGTATTTTAAATGTGCACCGCTATTCTCAACCATCCTTACAGCAAGGTCGGGATTTGCACCTGGGTCTATTACAAACATTTCGTTTGTTTCCTCGTCGGTAACCATATAAAAATTTGCACCAAGCTCACCTAAGGGAGCAGTTTTTATAGTCATATTTATATACCTCAGTTATTTCTCGAAACTTCCACAATGTCTTTAAGTCGTCCGAGTTTCTTTATAAGCACATTGAGCTGTTCGGTGTTGGATACCTCTACCGAAATTTCCACAATACCAAGTCCTTCCTTGGTGGAGCGTGCGTTGAGAGTTCTTAATGATACCTTGGTATCGTTTACGATATTTGCAACCTCAAGCACAAGACCGTCTCTGTCGGCACATACAATCTTGATTTTGGAAAGGTAAGAGGTGCTTGCATTGTTTTCCCATGATACATCTATGAGTCTGGCTCTCTCTTGCTCATCCTTGTGCATTGCGGCTATATTTATGCAGTCCTGTCTGTGTATGGATACGCCTCTGCCTCTTGTTATATAGCCTATTATCTTATCGCCCGGTACAGGGCTGCAGCACTGCGAATATCGTATGAGGCAGTTGTGTATGCCCTTAACAACAATTCCGTCGGAGGATGCCTTTTTTGACTTAACGGGCGAATCCAGAGAAAGACTTACAGGAAGAAGCTCATCCTTTGTATTAGTCTTTTTGTATTCGTCCTTTAATTTATTTATGACATTACTTACAACAAGACCGCCGTAGCCTATATTTGCATACAGGTCGTCTTCGCTCGCATAGCCGTATCGTTTTACAAGCTTGGCTATATATTCGGGCGAAGCCAGATTCAAAGAAGAAAGTCCCTGACGGCGAATTTCTTTGTCTATCATATCCTTGCCGAGCAGGATGTTTTCCTCGCGGTTTTCCTTTTTGAACCAGGCATTTATTTTATTGCGCGCCTGACCTGTCTTTACAATCTTGAGCCAGTCCATGCTTGGTCCGTGCACGGCAGAAGATGTCACAATTTCCACTATATCGCCGTTTTTGAGCTGATATTCAAGCGGAACGATTTTGCCGTTTACCTTCGCGCCCTGCATCCTGTAGCCTATGGCAGAGTGTATGCTGAAGGCAAAGTCAATGGGTGTAGAACCCGCAGGGAAGGAGAGAACATCACCTTTAGGCGAGAATACAAATACCTGGTCTGTAAAAAGGTCTATGCGTAAGGTCTGGAGGAATTCCTCTTCGCTTTTTGCATCGCTCTGAACATCGAGTATTTGTCGTACCCATTGGAATTTCTGCTCTGTATCGATATCGCTTTTTTGCGGATTTTCCTTATATTTCCAATGTGCCGCGATACCGTTTTCGGCAACCTCGTGCATTTCCTGTGTGCGTATCTGTATTTCAAAGGGTCTGCCGTCTGTACCGATAACGGTTGTGTGCAGGGATTGGTACATATTTGGCTTCGGCATAGCTATATAGTCCTTGAATCTGCCGGGCATGGGTTTGTACAGTTCATGTGCGGCACCAAGGGCGGCATAGCAGTCGCTTACAGTTTTTGTAACAATTCTTACTGCAAAAAGGTCATATATCTGGTCGAGACTTTTATTCTGTGTGTACATCTTTCTGTATATGCTGTAAAAGTGCTTGGGTCTGCCGTCTATAGTGCATTTGATGTTAAGGCTTTCAAGCTTTTGCTTTAAGTCGAGCTTTATGATGTCGATGTACTTTTCGCGTTCCTGACGCTTTTGGTTAATTCCTTTTACTATTTCAAAGTATGCGATAGGGTCGAGGTATTTAAGAGATAAATCCTCAAGCTCCCACTTGATTTTATACATACCGAGCCTGTGAGCAAGAGGTGCAAACACACTTAGGGTTTCGCGTGCTTTTTCTCTTTGCTTTTCCTCGCTCATGCTTATAAGCGTGCTCATGTTGTGCATACGGTCTGCAAACTTTATTATTATAACACGGATGTCGCTTGCCATTGCAAGAAACATCTTTCTAAGGTTCTCCATGTCTCTTTCTTCCTTGTTGGAGAACTCTATCTTTTCAAGCTTTGTAACACCGTCTACAAGAAGAGCAACCTGCTCACCGAATAGCTTTTTTATATCCTCGCTTGAATACTGCGTATCTTCGACTACATCATGAAGCAGAGCAGCACACACCGAGTCTACATCCATCTGCATTTCGGCAACAATAAGGGCAACGGCAAGAGGATGGGTAATATAGGGAGTACCCGAGATTCTCTTCTGGTCCTTGTGAGCCTCATATGCAAGATTATATGCAGTATGGATTTTTTCGATGTTTGCTGACGGATTATTTAATTTTATGGTTTCTATAAGCTTTTCAAAAGTCTGCTTTGGCATATATATTCCTCCTTGAGCAACAATAATTATGCCTTGTATTTTATGTATGTTTCAGATATGGTAAGGTCATTTTTGCAATCGAAATTGATTCCTTTTGTTATTGTGTATGCATCATCCGTTGAAACAATATCCAGAATGTTGAGTTCCTCAAAAACCTTGAGTGCAGTTTCAACCTTGGGATTGATAAACTTTACCTTTTGGTATCTGCCTGTATTGACAAACGCTTGTTTTTGGAATGTGTTGCACCCTGAATTTATCCTGTTTCTTATATCTACAAATATGTTCTTTAGCTCTTCATATGTGAGTTTTTTTGATAACTGCGAAAATTTTATATCGCGTATTATAAACTGAGGACGCACCGAACCTCTGAATGAATTGATACCAAGATTGCCTACAACGGATATATAGTCGCCTGCGCAAAAATCTTTTATTGCATCCGACATGGAAAACGCGGGCAGTTCACGCTTTGTTCCGTTTTGCGACACAGTAATAAAAGCGTGCTTTTTGTTTTGTGTATACCTGATATCTTCTATACGGACATCCTCTACACAGAATACAGGTGTGCGGTTTTCTATTCCGTACGGCTCCAGTACTGATAGGGACTGTACATTGGCAAGCACAATATCGGAGAGATATATAACACAATCCACCTCTATAGACGGGGTGCTTACATCTTCTGTAAGAAGCGGCGCCATGTAGCTGTCTATTTTTTCATAGAATACATCTTTACTATCGGGTTTTAGTGTAAAGCCTGCCGCAAGCTCATGACCGCCAAATCTTATAAGTTCCTGCGAACAGTTTGTGAGTGCATCAAAAAGGTTTATGCCCTTTATGCTTCTGCCCGAAGCTTTGCCTGTACCGTCAGGATTTATGCTGACTACGGCACTTGGTTTGTAGTACTTTTCTGTAATCTTTGAGGACACAATACCTATAATTCCATGCGCCCAATCCTCTTTTGCCACGAGGATGAAATTTTTGTCCGAGAGCTTGTCTCTTTCTATGATTTCAATACACTCGTCAAATATTTTCTGCTCTGTTGTTTGTCTTAATTTATTGCAGCTGTCAAGCTCTTCTGCAAGAGAAAGAGCAGTTTTATCATTTGTTTCCAGAAGCAGCTTTACGGAGTTTTGTGCATTTTGCATTCTGCCGGCGGCATTAAGCCTTGGGGCAATGGCAAAGCTGATATCGGCAGAGGTTATTTCGTCCTGTTTAATTCCTGCCACGGTCATTACTGCCTTTATACCCGAATTGTCTGTGGTTTTAAGTTTTTCAAGACCTTTGGAAACAATATAGCGGTTTTCATCACGCAGGGGTACCATATCTGCTACTGTTCCTATTGAAACTATATCACAATATCTGTAAAATATGCTTTTGTCCATACCTGAATGTGCATATATCAGTTTAAAGGCAACGCCTACACCTGCAAGAGAATCAAACGGATAGGATGCACATGTAATCTTGGGATTAATTACTGCCGCAGCCTCGGGAAGCGTTTCCTTTAAGGCATGATGGTCGGTTATTATTACATCTATTCCTTGCTCTTTTGCATAAGCTACTTCCTGTGTGGCAGTAATGCCTACATCCACAGTTATTATAAGTGTAATCTGTTGCTTTTTTAATGTATCAATAGCGCCGCAGTTCATACCGTATCCCTCTTGGATTCTGTCGGGTATATAGTATGTTACATCAGCACCAAGCGATTTTAGATAATCAAAAAGAATATATGTTGCACTGATACCGTCGACATCATAGTCGCCGTATACGGCAATTTTCTCCCTGTTTTCAAGTGCTAGATTGATTCTGTCTACAGCCTTTTGCATATCGCTAAGCAGAAAAGGATTGTAGAAAGAAATCTCATCTGCAGATAAAAAACTTTTTGCATCTTCGTAGCTGAATCCTCTTGCGCATAGTATGTTTGCTGCAAGAGGTGAAACATTAAGATTTTCTGATATACGCAGTGCTTCCGTTTTGTCTACGTTTGGCATAAGCCATTTTTTTGAGTTATACAAAGTTCACACCACGCTTAAACATATTATTTAGTTATTATACCATTACCCGATATAAAGTGCAAGCAATAATTACACATTAAGAATAAAATGTAAATTTTTCCATTTGTTCTTGTAAACAGTTGCAAATTGTGTTACAATATATACCAAGAATTTTCTTTTGAGGGGTGTAACTCATGGCAAAACCATTCGGATATAAAATTGCTGTTGCACTTACTACAGTACTTCAAGCCGGATTGTCTGCAGTTGTGCCTGTGGGCATATGTGTTTTAGGCGCAAAATTTCTTGTGGATAAATTTTCTCTGCCGGAATACACTACACTTATCGGAATAATTTTCGGAGTGCTCTCTGGCTTTTACAGTATGATAAAATATATTTACTCGGCAATGAAGACCACAGATGGCAGAAAATAGGTAAAGGAAGATTATTATGTCATTTAAACAATCAGCTAAACAAACCCTTAAAATCCTTATAGGCTCAGCTATACTTGCAACCATTATGATAGCGTTGTTTGCGCTTTTGGGATATTTTTCGTCCGGTGTTGTGCTTGGCGCTTGTCTTGGAGTTTTTACTGCTGTTTTAAACTTCTTTTTTCTGGCACTAACACTTGAATATGCTCTTGGTAAAGGTGCAGGAAAAGCTCAGGGTATTATGGGACTTTCTTATACTGTAAGGATTGTTATAATAGCGGTGATTGTGGTTTTTGCAATCAAATCACCATATATAAACTATGTAGCTACCGCAATTCCACTGGTGTTTCCGAGAATTGTGATATATGCCCTCAATTTCTTAAACAAAGATAAAAAGGAGGAAGTCGGCAGTGAACGGACCGCAGATACTGTTTAGAATACCGATACTTGGCGGAATACCCGTAACGGAAACTATTGTAAATATGTGGGTTATAATGGCAATCATTGTCATCGTATCCATTTGGCTTGGGAGCGGACTTAAGCTAAGACCCGACAGCAAAAAGCAAATAGTTGCAGAAAAGCTTGTTTCCATGCTCTATAAATTAGTTTCCGACACTATGGGCGAAAAGAATATAAAATATGCGCCGTATATTGGTACACTTTTTACTCTGTCCATATGCGGAAGTGTGTCCAGTCTTTTCGGAGTCCGTCCGTATACGGCAGATCTTAGTGTTACACTTGGATGGGCGCTTGTTACTTTTATGATGGTACAGCTCACATCCATAAAAACAAACGGTATTCTTGGATGGCTTGGAGGATTTGTTAAGCCCATTCCGCTTCTTTTGCCGCTTAACATCGTAAGTGAGGTTGCAAACCCTATTTCAATTTCGTTCCGTCATTTCGGAAACATTGCGGCAGGCATGGTAATAACCTCGCTGTTATACGGAGCACTTGCATCGCTTAGTGCAGTAGTGCTTCAGTTTATACCGAATGCGTTTATAAACTCCATACCGATATTCCAGCTTGGTTTACCTGCAATTTTGTCGATATATTTTGATTTGTTTTCGAGTTTTCTGCAAGCATACATTATTGTAATGCTTACAATGGTTTTTGTATCAGGAGCCTCTGAGGCTTAAGATAAATTGAGTATTTAATTTCAAGGAGGAATTTATTATGTTAGAAAGAGCAATCGTTTTGGCAGCATCCGCAGTAGGTGCAGGTCTTGCTATGATAGCAGGTATAGGACCCGGTATTGGTCAGGGTTATGCAGCAGGTAAAGCAGCAGAAGCTGTTGGAAGACAGCCCGAAGCAAAGGGTGATATTACATCCACAATGCTTTTTGGTTGTGCCGTAGCAGAATCCACCGGTATTTATGGTCTGGTTGTTGCGCTTATTCTTCTGTTTGCAAATCCGCTTATAAATCTTTTGTAATTTTCTAGGAAAGGCGTAGTACAAATGGAAGAATTTTTGGCTTTTGTAACTATAGATGTATGGACGCTCATTTTTACATGGGGCAACCTTATAATACTTTTTCTCCTTATGAAAAAGTTTTTGTTCAGGCCCGTGAAAAACATAATTGATGCGCGCGAAGAAGAAATAAACTCTAAGCTTGATAATGCGGATGAAAGTGTAAAAACTGCCAATCAAATGAAAGCAGAGTACGAAAATCTTCTTTCGTGTGCTAAGGAAGAGGCTGACGAAATTGTCAAGACCGCCACTAAAAAGGCTATGCTTAAGGAAGAGGAAATCCTTACCGAAGCACACGATAAAGCACGCGGTATAATGGAACGCGCGCAGGCAAAAATCGAGCTTGACAAAAAGAAGATGGCAAACGATGTTAAAAACGATGTGGCTTCCATGGCAATATCTATAGCATCAAAGATAATCGAAAAGGATTTGTCGGAAAAGGACAATGAAGAGATAATAGAAAAATTCATAAACGAAATAGGTGACGATAAATGAGCGAATTAGTAGTAAGCTATGCCAAGGCGCTTTATTCACTTGCAACGGATATGAAAACAGAAGATAAAATCCTTTCTCAGATGAAAGAAATTTCAGATGCTTTAAAGGAAAACCCTGATTTTATCAAACTTCTTAATTCTCCTGCTCTTTCTCTCGAGGAGAGACACAGGGTGGCAGAAGATGCCTTTGGCAATGCCGAGGAAATCCTTGTTAATTTTATAAAGCTGCTCACAGAGGGAAGATTAATGCATCTTTTCCAAAAATGCGAGAGAAGCTTTGAAAACGAATACAACATATTCCATAGCATAGAGGTGGTTACCGTAGAGAGCGCTTATGAGCTTAGTGACGGTCAACTAAAGGCACTAAGAGACAAGCTGGAGTCTATGACAGGAAAACAGATTGAACTAAAATCCCTGATTAGACCCGAACTTCTTGGCGGAATTGTTGTAAAAATGCGCGGCGTTCAATATGACGGCAGTATATCCAAAAAACTGGATGATATATTTAGCGATATACACAATGTAATAGTATAGGTGATAGCATATGGAACTTAAATCAGCTGATATCAGCAAAATAATCAAAGACAGAATAAAAAATTACAATAGTAAAATATCACAGGACGAAACAGGATATGTTATACAGATAGGTGACGGTATAGCCAAAGTGCACGGACTTGATAACTGTATGGCAAATGAACTTGTTAAGTTTTCAAACGGCTCATACGGTATGGCTCTTAACCTTGAGGAAACCTCTGTAAGTGTTGTTATGCTTGGTACAGATGCAGGTATAAAAGAGGGCGACATTGTTACAAGAACAGGAAGTGTCGTATCTGTTCCCGTAGGCGATGCACTCATTGGAAGAGTAGTAAATGCAATCGGCGAGCCTATTGACGGTCTTGGTCCTATAGATACAAAAGAGGTTCGACCCATAGAATCCAATGCACCGGGAATTATAGAAAGAAAGTCGGTTAATGTACCTCTTCAGACAGGTATCAAAACGATAGACTCCATGATTCCCATAGGCAGAGGACAGCGTGAGCTTATTATAGGCGACAGACAGACAGGTAAAACCATAATTGCTCTTGATACCATAATAAACCAAAAGGGCAAGGATGTAATTTGTATATATGTTGCTATAGGACAGAAGCGTTCTACCGTAGCCCAAACTGTTGAGACCTTAAAGAAATCGGGGGCAATGGATTACACTTTGGTTGTTTCCGCTACTGCATCCGAAATGGCGCCGCTTCAGTATATTGCGCCTTATTCGGGATGTGCAATGGGTGAGTACTTTATGTCGCAGGGCAAGGATGTGCTCATTGTGTATGATGACCTCTCCAAGCACGCTGTGGCATACAGAGCACTTTCGCTTCTTATAAGACGTCCCCCGGGCAGAGAGGCTTATCCCGGTGATGTTTTCTATCTTCATTCGAGACTTCTGGAAAGAGCTGCAAACATCGCGCCTGAATACGGAGGTGGTTCGCTTACGGCACTTCCTATAATAGAAACACAGGCGGGCGATGTGTCTGCGTATATACCAACAAATGTTATATCCATTACCGACGGTCAGATATTTTTGGAAACCGAGCTTTTCCACAGCGGTGTAATGCCTGCTGTAAACCCCGGTATTTCCGTTTCCCGAGTTGGCGGCAATGCTCAGATTAAGGCTATGAAAAAGGTATCGGGCAGACTTAAGCTTTTGTATTCGCAGTTCAGAGAGCTGCAGTCTTTTGCACAGTTTGGCTCCGACCTCGATGAAGACACAAAGAAGAGACTTCGTCAGGGTGAAAGAATTGTGGAAGTCTTAAAACAGGGCAGAAATACCCCTGTAGATGTAGAAAAGCAGGTTGCCATAATTTATGCAGTTACAAACGATTTGCTTGAGGAAATAGAGGTAGATAAAATCCGCGACTTCGAAAACGGACTTTACGAATTTCTTTCTGTTTCCCGAAGTGAAATTCTCGATGAAATAAAGTCAAAGGGCGACCTTGGTACTGATACCGAGGAAAAACTTAGAAATGCAATATTGGAATATAAGGACAGGTTTTTAAACGGCAGATAGGCGGTGAAACAGATGCCATCCTCAATGAAGGATATCAAAAACAGAATAAAAAGCATTGAGGGAACAATGCAGAAAACAAAAGCCATGGAGCTTGTTGCCGCATCCAAACTTCGCAAAGCGAGGCAGAGGGTAGAGGTTTCGAGACCGTATTATGAGTTTTTGAGACAGGCAATAGATTCATTGGATGTAGCAAAAAGCACCACATCCTCTGTGTTCTTTGACAGTACAAAAGGCGGAAAAACTTGCTATATACTAATTGCAGGCGACAGAGGTCTTGCAGGCGGGTACAATTCCAATCTTTTCAAGAAATTTGTGGGTGATGTCAAGGATACGGATGTTTGTGTTGTTCCTGTAGGAAAGAAAGCATATGAATTCTGCAAAAGGAACGGCTACGAAATTATATACGACAGCTTTGGCGTTACAGAGGATGTTTCTATCAGCGATTGCTATGCTCTGGGAGATATCCTGTGCGAAAAATACAAAGACGGACTTCTTGGCTCAATATATATCTGCTATACCGAGATGATATCTGTGATGTCGCAGATTCCCACAACACGAAAACTGCTTCCTCTTGATTTAAAAGACAGTGGCTCTGCTCGAACAGTTGCAATATATGAGCCGTCTGCAGAGAGTGTGTTTGAGCGTGTGGCAAAGAGCTTTGTTTCGGGTTCATTCTACGGAGCTCTTTGTGAGTCACAGGCCTCCGAGTTTGCATCGCGCAGAATGGCTATGGACAATGCCAGCAAGAATGCAGGCGAAATGATAGATACACTTACATTAAACTACAACAGAGCAAGACAGGCTGCTATTACGCAGGAAATAACGGAAATTGTTTCGGGTGCTGAAGCACTTTGACAATTATTCGTGCGGAAAGGATAGTAAAATGGGTAAAAATATTGGTAAAGTCATTCAAGTTATAGGCCCTGTGCTTGATATTAAATTTGATAGCGGTATGCTTCCCAATTTGTTAAATGCTATAGAAATCGAGCATGATAAGGGCAAAATCGTCTGTGAGGTTGCAAATCATATAGGCGACGATGTGGCAAGATGTATTGCTATGAATTCCACAGACGGCCTCGTGAGGGGTGTGGATGCCGTAGATACGGGAGAACCCATAAAGGTGCCCGTGGGTCCCGAAACCCTTGGAAGAATATTCAACCTTTTGGGAGACCCTGTTGACAATCTCCCTGCGCCCGAAAGCGAAGAAAGATGGTCTATCCACAGAGATGCACCCTCTTACGATGAACAGGACAGTACAACCGAAATATTGGAAACCGGTATCAAGGTAGTAGACCTTATAGCGCCTTACGCAAAGGGTGGTAAGATAGGTCTTTTCGGTGGTGCAGGAGTAGGTAAGACGGTTCTTATTATGGAGCTTATAAACAATGTTGCAAAGCAGCACGGCGGTATATCCGTATTCTCGGGTGTAGGCGAGAGAACCCGTGAGGGTAACGACCTCTACAACGAGATGAAAGAGTCGGGCGTATTAAATAAAACAGCACTCGTTTACGGACAGATGAACGAACCTCCCGGTGCAAGAATGAGAGTTGCACTTTCGGGACTTACAATGGCGGAATATTTCCGTGACAAAGAAAATCAGGATGTACTTCTTTTTATAGACAATATCTTCAGATTTACACAGGCAGGAAGTGAGGTATCTGCACTTTTGGGACGTATGCCGTCTGCAGTTGGATATCAGCCAACGCTTGCTACGGAGATGGGTGCCCTGCAGGAGAGAATCACCTCTACAAAAAAAGGCTCAATAACCTCGGTACAGGCAGTTTATGTGCCTGCCGATGACCTTACAGACCCTGCACCTGCAACAACATTTGCTCACCTTGATGCTACCACAGTTCTTTCCAGACAGATAGCATCGCTCGGTATATATCCTGCGGTTGACCCTCTCGATTCAACCTCAAGAATATTAACACCCGATATTGTAGGCATTGAGCACTATGAGGTAGCAAAGGAAGTACAGAGAATACTTCAAAGATACAAAGAACTTCAGGATATCATAGCCATTATGGGTATGGATGAGCTTTCCGAAGAAGATAAGCTTCTTGTTAATCGTGCGCGTAAGATTCAGAGATTCCTTTCGCAGCCATTCTCCGTTGCCGAACAGTTTACAGGCATGGAGGGTAAGTATGTCCCTCTTAAAGAAACAGTACGGGGATTTAAGGAAATCATTGAAGGCTTGCATGACGATATACCCGAGTCTGCATTCCTCTTTGCAGGTACTATAGACGAGGTTGTGGAAAAGCACAAAAAGGGGGAATAATCCGTGAGGGAATTTAACCTTCAGATATTTACTCCCGACGGTGTTGCATATGATGATACCGCAGAAAGCATAGTGGTTAGAACTTCGGGCGGTGATGTGTGCATACTCTTCGGACATATAGATTACGCTGCAACCATAGACTTTGGCAGAGTAAAAATACGCAAAAACGGTGAGGAAAAGCATGCGGCATGCATGGGCGGAATACTCACGGTTTCAAAGGGTGATGTCCGTATAGTTGCCACTACCTTTGAGTATTCTGACAAAATAGACGAAAAGCGCGCCCTTGCCGCCAAGGAAAAGGCAGAGAGCATTATTGGGAAATCTTCAGACAGCAAAGAGATAGCACTTGCCGAAATTAAGCTAAAGCGTGCGTTAAACCGTCTGAATGTTGCAAATATAAAATAACAGTAGGGTTTGTAAAAAATTCGTTTGAATTTTTTTACAAACCCTTGGGAATAGAAAAAAAGAGTCAGAATGAGCAAACTGAGCCAAATCAAGGCTTTATGCCTTGATTTGGGGTACCCGAAGCTGTATATAGATACAGCGAGAGGCGAAGTTTGCGGTCTGGACTTTTTTTACATTCCCTACTTACAACTAACTTCAAGGAGAGTGTTTTAGATGGCAAAGGGAAAGATATCGGTACATACCGAAAATTTACTTCCGATTATTAAAAAATGGCTTTATTCAGACAGTGACATATTCTTAAGAGAATTGGTTTCCAATGCGCAGGATGCCATAATGAAGCTTAAAAAGCTTGTGTCTCTCGGTGAATATACATGCGAGGATAAATTTGAAATACATGTTGAGGCTGACGAGGAAAAGGGTACAATTTCCATATCGGACAACGGCATTGGAATGACACAGGACGAAGTGGAAAAGTATATAAATCAGGTGGCTTTCTCGGGTGCCGAGGAGTTCATTAAGAAATACGAGGACAGCAAAGACGAAAATAATCAGATTATAGGTCACTTCGGTCTTGGCTTTTACAGTGCTTTTATGGCGGCAACTGAGGTAGAAATAGATACCTTGTCCTATACAGATGGTTCCAAAGCGGTGCATTGGGTTTCCGACGGGGGTACGGAATTTGAGATTTCTGAGGGAAACCGCACCCAAAGAGGTACAACGGTTACTCTGCATGTTTCTGAGGATTTCAAGGAGTTTTTAAAGGCGTACAAGCTAAGAGAAACGCTCAATAAATATTGCGGTTTTCTGCCTGTGGAGATATATCTTGATGACAAGAGCGAAACCGAGGATAAGAAACCTGTAAACGATACAAATCCTCTCTGGCTTAAGAAACCGTCTGAGTGTACCCGCGAGGAATATATTGAATTTTACCATAAAGTGTTTTTTGATTTTAATGAGCCTCTTTTCTGGATACATCTCAATGTGGATTTTCCGTTCAATTTAAAAGGAATTTTGTATTTCCCAAGACTAAATCACGAATATCAAAGTCTGGAAGGACAGATTAAGCTCTATAATAATCAGGTGTTTATTGCCGACAACATCAAAGAGGTAATTCCCGAATATCTTTTGCTTTTAAAGGGTGTTATAGACTGTCCCGATTTACCGCTTAATGTTTCCAGAAGCTTTCTGCAGAATGACGGCTATGTTTCCAAGGTCTCCAATCATATTACAAAGAAAGTGGCCGATAAGCTTAATGGCTTATATAAAACCGAAAAAGAAAACTACGAGAAATACTGGGATGATATAAACCCGTTTATCAAGTACGGCTGTATGCGTGACGATAAATTCTTTGATAAGGTTAAGGATATAATTGTATTCAAAAAGCTCGACGACAGTTATGTGTCATTAAAAGAGCTGTCTGAGGGCGAAACCAAAGAGGTTTTCTATGTTACGGATACCGCATCGCAGAGCCAGTATGTTGAGCTTCTTTCTTCCGAGGGTATAGAGCCTGTACTTTTAACTAATGTGATTGACAATCATTTCTCGAGCTTCCTTGAATACAAGATTACAGACATTTCGTTTAAGAGAGTGGATTCATACATTACAGATTCTCTTAAAAAAGACGAGGATGCCAAAACGGATGATACAGGCAAAATCAAGGATATTTTTGCAAAATTCTTAAATGCCGAAAACATCGTTGTAGAAAACTTAAAATCCGATAAGATATCCGCTATGTTTGTTATAAGCGAAGAGGCACGCAGAATGGAAGAAATGCAAAAGCTGTACGGCGGTATGAACATACCCGATATGCCAAAGCCCGAGGAGACATTTGTAATAAATGCTAACAGTCCTCTTGTAAAGAAAATTTCGGAAATAACTGATGAGAAGATAAGGGATTTGGTTTGCTTAAATGTAATAGACATGGCAAAGTTGTCGCACAACACATTAAACGGTCAGCAGCGCGATGCTTTTATAGAAAGAAATGCCGAAATTATGAATATGATAATGGGTTAATTGAAAAACAAGCTGTTTCTTTATGAAATAGCTTGTTTTTTTGAAAATAAGTATTGACAAATAAGAGCTTATTTGCTATAATACTAACTCGTAAGGACAATATTTGTTTGCGGGAGTGGCTCAGTGGTAGAGCGTCACCTTGCCAAGGTGAACGTCGCGAGTTCGAATCTCGTCTTCCGCTCCAGAAAAAGCGTACTGAAAATTTTCGGTACGCTTTTTTATTTGTATTTTAAGGCAATAGCCTATTGACAAATTTCCCAAAAAGTGTATAATATAATTGTCCTTGCGACTGACGGAACATAGATAACTATGAGGGAGCAAGGTCATGTTAAATGCCGACCGTCTGGGCTCCCGTATTTTGAGGAGTCTTTTATTTTTTGTAAGGAGGAAAGAATTATGACATATTACAGAGGTTTTAAAGAAGGAAATTGGAACAAAGAGATAGATGTATCTGATTTTATAAAGCTTAACTATACATACTATGAGGGAGATTCGGATTTTCTTGCAGGTACTACCAAAAGAACAGATAAGGTAAAAGCAAGGGTGGAAGAACTTCTTGTAGAGGAAAACAAAAACGGCGGTGTGCTGGAGGTAGATACAAATGTTGTATCCTCTATACTTTCTCATGCACCCGGCTACATCATAGAGGGCGAGGATATCATTTTAGGTCTCCAGACAGACAAGCCCTTAAAGCGTGCCGTAAATCCTTTTTCTGGCTACAGAAATGCCGTACAGGCTTGCGAAGCTTACGGCTATGAGATAGGTGAAAATGTCAAAGATGAGTTCAAATACAGAACAACACACAATACAGGCGTTTTCAGAGTATATACAGATACAATGAGAAAGGCAAGACATGCGGGTATATTGACAGGTCTTCCCGATGCTTATTCCAGAGGAAGAATCATAGGTGACTACCGCCGAATTGCTCTTTACGGTATGGATTATCTTATTAAGCAAAGAAAATTTGATAAGCAGAGAATAAGCGAGCGCCCCATGACTGCAGATAATATTCAGCTTTTGGAAGATATACAAAAGCAGCTTGAATTTATGGCACAGCTTATTACCATGGCAGAACAGTACGGCTGCGATATTTCCCGTCCTGCCAACAACGCAAAAGAAGCTATACAGTGGCTCTATTTCGGTTATTTGGGTGCCGTAAAGGAACAGAACGGCGCTGCAAACAGTATAGGCAGAATATCTTCCTTTATAGACATATATATCGAAAGAGATTTAAAAGAGGGTACTTTGGACGAAGTGGGTGCTCAGGAATTAATAGATGACCTTGTTCTTAAAATGCGTCTTGTAAGACATTTAAGAACTCCCGAGTACAATGACCTTTTTGCAGGAGACCCCGTGTGGGTTACCTGTTCACTTGCAGGTGCTACCACAGATGGAGTTCCCATGGTTACAAAGACCTGCTACAGATTCTTGCAGACCCTCTACAACCTCGGACCCAGCGCAGAACCCAACATTACAGTTCTCTGGTCTCAATCTCTTCCCGAAGCATTCAAAGAGTTCTGTGCCAAGATTTCTATAGACACCGATTCTATCCAGTATGAAAATGACGATGTTATGCGTACTGATTTTGGCGATGACTACGCCATAGCCTGCTGCGTATCTGCAATGAAGACAGGTAAACAGATGCAGTTCTTTGGTGCAAGATGCAACCTTGCAAAAGTACTCTTGCTCTCTTTAAACGGCGGTAAGGATGAAGTTTACGGAGAACAGATTGCACCCGAGGGCAGAATATTTGATGAAAGTGTTCTTAATTACAGCAGCGTACTTGAAGCATTCAAAAGCTACGCTTCATGGATGGCAAAGCTCTATGTAAACACAATGAATATCATCCACTACATGCATGACAGATATGCCTACGAGAGACTTATGATGTCGCTTCATGATGTTGAGCCCGAAAGACTCATGGCATTTGGTATAAGCGGCCTTAGTGTACTTGTAGACAGTTTAAGTGCCATAAAATACGCCAAGGTTACACCCATAAAAGATGAAAGAGGTATCATAACCGACTTTAAGTGCGAGGGTGAATTCCCCAAATACGGAAATGATGACAACCGCGTGGATGAAATTGCAAAATGGGTAACAGAATTTTTCTATGCCGAGCTTTGCAAAACTCCTGCATACAGAAATGCTGTCCACACATTATCCATACTTACCATTACATCAAATGTAGTTTACGGCAAAAAGACAGGTGCTACACCCGACGGCAGAAAGAAGGGCGAGCCTTTCGCACCCGGTGCAAACCCCATGCACGGACGAGACTGCGAGGGTGCACTTGCATCTCTTAATTCTGTTGCCAAGATTGATTATGAGTGCTGCAGAGATGGTATTTCAAATACATTCTCCATCACACCCGATTCTCTTGGTGTGGACGATGAAGACAGAAAAAAGAAGCTTGTGGCTATCCTTGACGGATATTTTGTTCAGAAGGCACATCATCTTAATGTAAATGTATTAAACAGACAAAAACTCATAGATGCCATGAATGACCCCACACTTTATCCGTCTCTTACCATACGCGTAAGCGGATATGCCGTAAACTTCAATAAGCTTACAAAGGATAAGCAGTTGGAGGTTATTTCCAGAACATTCCACGAAAAAATGTAGGAGAGGTATTTATGAGGGGATATGTTCATTCTTTTGAGAGTCTTGCCGCCGTAGACGGCGAGGGCTTAAGATGTGCGGTTTTTCTTGCGGGATGTCCCATGCGGTGCGCCTGCTGCCACAATCCTGATACATGGCTTTTAAAAAACGGAGTCGAAACCTCGCCCGAAGATTTGGCACAGAAGATAGAAAGATACAAACCATATTTCGGTGCCGACGGCGGAGTTACTTTTAGCGGCGGAGAGCCCCTGTGTCAGGCGGAGTTCATAAATGAAACTGCGCATATACTCAAGAACATGGGCATAACCTATGCTTTGGATACATCGGGCTCAGCTACGCTTACTTCCCCTGTGAAGACCGCACTTAAAAACGCAAAGTTTGTCATCCTTGATTTGAAATTCTGGGACGAAGATTCATATATCAAATACACAGCACATTCTATGAAAAATACTCTCCTTACTCTCCGCTATCTCGAAAGTATAGGACAGAGGGTGTGGATACGCACAGTAATTATCCCGGGTATAAATGATACCAAAGAGCATATGGATAAATACCTTGTTCACCTGAAGAATATGAATTGCGTAGAAAAATATGAGCTTCTGGCATTTCATACAATGGGATTTTTTAAGTATGACAAACTAAGCATTCCGAATCCGCTTGCAAATACACAGCCGCTGGCTCAGAACATCAGAAACGAGTTGCAGAAATATATAAATGATGTTTTCTGATAAAAATATTTCTAAAATTATTGACTTTACAGAAAAATTTTGTTACTATTAAAGAAATAGTTCAATTTTAGGTTATATAGGAGCGAAATTATGATTACCAGAGAAGTTACCGTACTTAACGAAGTAGGTCTTCACGCAAGACCTGCCACATTCTTTATACAAAAAGCAAATGAATTCAAATCTTTCATTACCGTTGCCAAGGATGAACGCAAGGTAAATGCAAAGAGTCTTCTTGGAGTTCTTTCTCTGGGAATTATCAAAGGCACCAAGATTATAATTACTGCGGACGGTACTGACGAAAGCGAAGCTATCGATGAACTGGAAGCTCTTATTATGTCGAATTTTGCAGATATAGAATAGTATGGTTACATAGCCTCCGCATGAATATGTGGGGGCTATATTTGTATATAGGTGATGTATGAACAGCGAAATCAACGAAAAACTAAAAACACTTCCCGACAAAAGCGGAGTATATATCATGAAATCTGCCTCGGGAGAGATAATATATGTGGGCAAAGCCAAAAATTTAAAAAACAGAGTTCGCTCGTACTTCAAATCTCACAACCATCCGCCAAAGGTAAGCTCAATGATTGCCAATGTGGATAGCTTTGAGTACATCATGACCGACAGCGAGCTTGAGGCACTTGTGCTTGAAAACAATCTTATAAAGGAGAATATGCCAAAATACAATATTCTTCTAAAGGATGATAAGACATATCCTTTTTTAAAGATTACAGTTAAAGAACTGTATCCGAGAATTTTCCTTACGCGTAAGATTATAAAAGACGGCTCTTTATATTTCGGACCGTATCAGAATTCTGCAGACCTTAAACAGCTCATAGCTCTTGTTAAGGAAATATTTTGTTTAAGACATTGTTCCACCGAATTTTTTGAGGGCTTCAGTCCGAAAAGACCATGTCTGTATTATCAGCTTGGGCAGTGCAAGGGTGTGTGCAGTGCCAATGTAACACCCGAGGAATACAGCGACTTAATCCATAAAGCCATAGACTTTATAAACGGAAACACCTCAGAGGCAGAAGAAACTCTCGCTATGCAGATGAAAACTGCAGCAGATGAACTCGACTTTGAAAAGGCTGCACTTTGCCGCGACAAACTAAATGCGATAAATTCATTAAGACAAAAACAAAAAATTACCAATCCGAATGGCGATGATACGGACGCTGTAGCTATTTATAATGCAAACGGTACTGCGTGTATACAGGTATTTTTTATACGAAACGGCAATATCATCGGCAAAGAACACTATTTTGTTTCGGATACCGACGGAATTTCGGAAAACGAAATACTATCGGAATTTTTGAGAGATTATTATTCAGATTGCACTTTTATACCCAGTAAAATTCTTGTTCAATATGAGGTTGAAGATACAGAAATTCTTGAGGAATTTATCTCTGATAAAGCAGGAAGGTCCGTCAAAATCAAAACACCCAAGATAGGCTCAAATGCAGCTCTAATGAGAATGATAGCCGCCAATGCCAAAAAGGATCACAGTGAACGCGAACTTAAAATTATGCGCGATATTTCTTTTAAGAATACGGCACTTACGGAACTTACACAGCTTATGGGACTTGAAAATCCGCCAATGTATATCGAAGCATACGATGTTTCAAACTTAGGACCATCGACCTCTGTTGCATCTATGGTTGTATACAAAAACGGCAAACCGTGTACAAAGAAATACAAAAACTTTCGCATGAAGACGGTATCGGGACAGGATGACTATGCCTCCATGAGAGAGGCTATAACACGGCGTCTTGCCCGTGCTAAGTCTGAAATGCTGCTTATACAAGAAGGAAAGCTCAAAGAAGACGACGCCTCATTTTTACCGCTTCCCGACATCATACTGGCAGACGGCGGTGAGGGTCACCGCAATGCAGCGCTTGAGGCAGTGGGTGAATTCGATATAAAAGTGTTTGGTATAGTAAAGGATTCCAATCATCAGACACGCGCGCTTGTGGGCGAAAATGGAGAAATACATCCCGATAAAAAATCAAACGCTTTTATGCTTATCAAAAACATACAGGACGAGATGCACAGAAGAGCGGTAGGCTATCTTAATAACCTGCAGAAGAAAAAGGTAGTTGCAAGCGAGCTTGATTTAATACAGGGAATCGGAGCCAAGCGAAAAAAACTGCTGCTTTCTAAATTCAAGTCAATGCGTAATATACGCAATGCTTCAATAGATGAACTAAAAGCTGTAGACGGTATAGATGCCAAAACGGCTGAGAATATTTATATGTTTTTCAGAGATAATAAAAATTAAAGCTATATGGAGGAATTTGTATGGAACTTAATGCTGTAAACAAAATCGGATATGGACTGTATATACTTACAACCAATGCAGACGGCGTAGACAACGGATGTATAATAAACAGCGTTTGTCAGGTGGCGCTCAATCCTGACAGAATCATAGTTTCCGTAAATGCATCAGGATATACCTGTGAGCTTATAAAGAAGTCACAGAAATTCAATCTGTCTATACTCAGCGAGGAAACACCTTTTTATGTATTTGAGCACTTTGGCTTTGTGTCGGGCAGAGAAAAGGACAAGTTTGAGAAAAATGATAACCTTTTCAGAAGCAAAAACGGAATATATGTAGTACCCAAGTATGCCAATTCATATCTCAGTGCAGAAGTTACCGATATCATTGATATGGGTACACACATACTTTTTGTTGCCACCGTTACAGAACAACAGATACTCGATGAAACCTCCTCTATTACTTACGATTATTATCACAAAAACACCAAACCCAAGCCGCAGGATACTAAGAAAACAGGCTACAGATGTGAAATATGCGGTTACATTTATGAGGGCGATGATATTCCCGAGGACTTTATTTGTCCCATATGTAAGCACGGTGTAAGTGACTTTACAAAAATATAAGAAATTAAGGGGATGTGAAAAAACAGCTTTTACATCCCTCTCTGTATTTTTACAAAAATGTTAATATTTCCCGTAACACTTGAAAAAGGATGCAGGATATTGTATAATAACACATTATGTTTAAATGAGGTTTTTTTATTGTTCGGATATGTAAATGTCTATAAGGACGAGCTTAAAATTAAAGATTACAACATATACAAAGCCTATTATTGCGGTCTGTGCAAGGCGCTTGGAAGAAGACATAATCAGGTTTGCAGGCTTGCATTGAATTATGACTTTACATTTCTTGCGCTAATCTGCGATTCTCTCAAAGATGAAAAAGCGTTGTTCGAGATGGAGGGTTGTATAAAAAGGGTAGGGAAACGCCCTACGGTTACACAATCCTACGGACTCGATTTTGTGGCTGATATGAATATCTGGTTTACATATCTTAAGCTAAAGGACGATATATCCGACAACAAATCGCTTAAAGCTTTATTTGCAATTTTGCCCTTTGTCTTGAGGACGCGCACAATAAAAAAGCACTATCCCGAGCTTTGCCTAAAATCTCAAATCCATCTAAAAAGATTGTCTTTTTTGGAAAAATCAAAGTGTGATACCATAGACAAGGTTGCCCATGAATTTGCTTCTGTGATGGAAGCTATGTTTGAAAGGGCAGACCATAGTCTCAAAGAAACAGGATATGCTTTAGGCAGATTTATCTACATTGCAGATGCATGCGAGGATATGACAGAGGATTTTAAAAAAGGCACCTACAATCCGCTTTGTCTGCAATATGATTTTGACGGAAAGTACAATCAAAGTCTAAAAGATGACATTACTACGCTTTTGTATAATTCGCTTTCTGCTTTTGCAGGAGAATACGAAAAACTTTCTGTAAAAAAGAATAAAGTTTTGCTCGACAACATAATTTATATGGGCATAAGAGCAAAATGTGATTTTATAATAAACGAAAGGATAATATGTGATGAAAGATCCGTATAAAATTCTCGGCGTAAGCCACAATGCCACCGAAGAACAAATAAAAGATGCTTATAAAGAACTGGTAAAAAAGTATCATCCCGATAAGTATGTGGACAATCCGCTTGCAGATTTGGCTTCGGAAAAGATGCAGGAAATCAACTGGGCTTACAATGAGCTTACAAAAAGCAAATCATCATATCAGAATTCGGGACAAAGCGACAGATTTGCAAATTTCAATCAGGTGCGTACACTCATAAATCAAAATAGAATCAATGAGGCTCAGAATGCCTTAAATGCCATGGCGGTACGAAATGCCGAATGGCACTATCTTATGGGTATTGTTATGCAACGCAAAGGCTGGCACGATATGGCATATCAGCACTTTAATTCCGCTTGTTCCGCAGACCCTTATAACGAGGAGTATGCTTCTGCCAAAGCAAGCATGGATGCCCGACGCACAAGCTATATGAACACAGGATATGCACAGGGTTATCCTCAGGGCACAAGCTGCAACACCTGCGATATGTGTCAGGGTCTTGTTTGTGCAGATTGCTGCTGTGAATGTCTCGGCGGAGACCTTATATCCTGTTGTTGAGAGGTGATTTATCGTGCAAAAAAAGATTGCTTACGGAGGAGTTGCATCTGCACTTTGCATAATTCTTCTTGCAATGTCGTCATATTTGCCTACGCTTAAGGCTGCCACCCTTTTTTCGGCATCTGTAATCCCTTATGTAGTATGCAAATTTTTAAACGCGAAAAGCGCATTTCTTATGTACGGTGCAACTGCAATTCTGGCATTTCTCATATGTCAGTCAGGTTCGCCCGAGGTGGTCTTTTCCTTTGGGATTTGTTTTGGAAATTATCCTGTTTTTGCGGCATTGCTCGAAAGGAAGAAACAGGCTTTTAAACTTATATCAAAAACACTTCTTTACACCATATATTTTATCTTAGTATATCTTGTTTTTACAAAGCTTTTGCTTTTGCCTTTGCCGTGGTCGCCGTTTATACTTTTTGGCTTGGGAATCTTTGTATTTGCGGTATACGATTATCTTATACAAAGAACAGGGGACTATCTTTTGTATATTTTAAAAAGAAGTAAGTAAGGCTTGAATTTTTATTAAATATATATTATAATATTTTTACTAATTTACGGAGGAATACAAATGAGCGTATATGATACACTTAAAGAACGCGGACTTATAGCACAGGTTACGCATGAAGAAGAAATCAGAAATTTACTGGAAAACGAAAAGGTCACATTTTATATAGGCTTTGACCCCACTGCAGACAGTCTCCATGTAGGACACTTTCTGCAGATGGTTGTAATGAAGCATATGCAGGATGCAGGTCACAGACCCATTGCTCTTGTAGGCGGAGGTACAGGTCATGTGGGAGACCCCTCGGGGAGAACGGATATGCGTTCCATGATGACTACCGAAACCATCAATTACAACTGCGAAAGATTTAAGGAACAGCTCAGCCGTGTAATCGATTTTTCGGATGATAAGGCTATTATGGTAAACAATGCCGATTGGCTTTTGGACCTTAACTACATCGAGTTTTTAAGAGATATCGGCGCTCATTTTTCTGTCAACAGAATGCTTACTGCAGAGTGCTTTAAGCAAAGACTCGAAAAAGGCCTGTCTTTCCTTGAATTCAACTATATGCTCATGCAGAGCTATGACTTCCTCATGCTCTACAGAAAGTACGGATGTAAGATAGAGCTTGGCGGCGACGACCAGTGGTCAAACATACTCGGCGGTATAGAACTTTGCCGTAAGAAAGACCAGGCGCAGACCTACGGTATGACCTTTACTCTCCTCACAAACAGCGAGGGCAAAAAGATGGGTAAAACCCAGAGCGGTGCACTTTGGCTCGACCCCAACAAAACATCCCCGTATGATTTCTATCAGTATTGGGTTAATGTTGACGACGCCGATGTTATTAAGTGCTTAAAGCTTCTTACATTCTTGCCTTTGGAAGAAATAGAAGTAATGGCACAGTACAAGGATTCGGAAATAAACAAAGCTAAGAGAGTACTTGCATATGAGGTTACAAAGCTTGTTCACGGAAAAGAAGAAGCAGAGAAAGCTCAGCAGGCTGCTATGGCACTCTTTGGCGGCGGAAACGATGACAGCAGCATGCCCACCACCGAAATTACCGAAGCAGACCTTGGTAAAACAATCCTCGACATCATGCTGATTGCAGGTCTCATTCCCTCCAAGGGCGAGGGCAGACGTCTTGTACAGCAAGGCGGTGTAAGTATTGATTCCGATAAGGTTACTGATTTCAATCTTGTTATAGACAAGGATATGTTTAATGACGGGAAAATAATAATTAAAAAAGGTAAAAAAGTTTTCCACAAAATCGTCTTGAAATAAAATTTCTGCGGAGTATCCATTCGGATACTCCGTTTTGAATGCTTACAGGTAATTTTTGGCTTAAGATGTAAGTATTTTAGCCAAAAGTCTTTACTTTTTTTGTAAAATGTATTACAATATACTCTGTACATGAATTTTTAAACTCGGAGGTTACATAGATGCAATATCAGAGCACCAGAAACAGTAATTTTAAGATATCTTCTGCCCAGGCAATTAAGAAAGGCATCTCGGAAGAGGGCGGTCTTTTCGTTCCTGAAACTGTACCGCAGGTGAGTGCAGAGGAAATATCTCAGCTTTCACAGTTAAAATATATAGACAGAGCAAAGAATATTCTTTCAAAATTTCTCACAGATTACACAGAGGAAGAAATATCCGAGTGTTGCACCAAGGCATACAGCGAAGAAAAATTCGGCTCTTCTGATACTGCACCTGTGGTTAAATTAAGCGATACCATGCATATACTCGAGCTTTGGCACGGACCTACATGTGCATTTAAGGATATGGCTCTGCAGATACTTCCTCATCTTCTTACAAAGGCTGTAAAGAAGACGGGCGAAAACAATACCATTGCCATACTTGTTGCTACATCGGGCGATACAGGCAAAGCGGCACTTGAGGGCTTTAAGGATGTTGAGGGCACTGTAATACAGGTGTACTATCCCAAGCAGGGTGTGTCCGAAATACAGAAGCTTCAGATGATTACACAGGAGGGCGCCAATGTATCTGTAGTTGCAGTCGAGGGTAACTTTGATGATGCGCAGACAGGGGTTAAGAAAATCTTTACTGACGAAGCATACAAGAGCGAACTTGCCAAGAAGAATTATTCGCTTTCCAGCGCCAATTCTATCAACTGGGGCCGCCTTGTTCCGCAGATTGTTTATTATTTCAGTGCATATGCCGATATGCTTAAAAACGGCGATATTTCCTTGGGTGAGAAGATAAATATATGTGTTCCCACAGGTAATTTCGGAAACATACTTGCCGCTTATTATGCTAAAATAATGGGTCTTCCCGTAAATAAGCTCATATGCGCATCCAATAAAAACAGCGTTCTTACAGAATTTATCGAAAACGGCACTTACAGCAGAAACAGAGATTTCTATACAACTATTTCGCCGTCTATGGACATAATAATCTCATCCAATCTTGAAAGACTTCTTTATCTTATGTCAGATATGGATGATAAGCTCATAGCAAGCTATATGAATTCTCTTGCCGAAAAGGGTGAGTACACCGTAAGCGACGATATATTCTCACAGATTAAAGAGTCCTTTGCTGCAGGTTGGTGCGATGATGCCATGACAAAGGATACCATAAAGAAGATAAAGGATGAATATAATTATACTGCAGATACACATACTGCAGTCGGCATCAAGGTTTATGAGGATTATGTGAAGAAAACAGGCGACAACACCAAAACTGTCATAGCATCAACTGCAAATCCGTATAAATTCAATAAGAGTGTTTTAGAAGCTCTTTCCGAAGATGACCTTGAAGCATGCGATGAATTTGAACTTCTTAATAAGCTTTCAAAGATAAGCGGTATCAAGATTCCCGATTCTTTAAGCAAACTCAAGGAAAAGGAAATTCGTTTTACAGCATCCTGCAATAAAAACGATATGAAAACCACAGTTTCCGACTTCTTAAAATAATTTATAATTTCTGGAGGTTTTTCCGTGAAGAAGAGCTACGGTGTAGTAATTGCTGCGGGTGGAAGCGGCACAAGATTTGGTGCCGATATTCCAAAGCAGTTTGTTGAAATTTCAGGTATACCTGTGATTGCTCACACTATTTTACCGTTTCAGAACTGCAAGGAAATAAATAAGATTGTTATAGTTGCACACAAGGATTATCTTGTCTTTTGCAGCGATGTACAAAAGCGTTTTGGATTTACTAAGGTATCATCCATAATCGAAGGCGGTACCACTAGACAGTCAAGTGTTTTCAAGGGAATTAAGGCTCTGGATACCGACTATGTTCTTATTCACGATGCTGCAAGGCCTGTTATTTCGGAGGAAAAGATATCCCTGTGCTGCGAAGAGGTTGCCAAATCAGGCTCATGCGCACTTGGAATTCCATGTGTAGATACCATAAAGGTATCACTCGACGGAGAGTATATTTCCTCCACACCCGACAGGAGTACCTTGTGGCAGATACAGACACCGCAGTGTTTTGAAAGGGATTTTATACTAAAGTGCCATAGAACAGCGGCTTTTGACGGCTTTGAGGGCACAGATGATTGTATGCTAGCAGAGATGGCAGGCGCAAAGGTTAAGCTTATACAGGGTGACAAAGCAAACATCAAAATTACAGATTATGCCGACCTTGCTCTTGCGGAGGTGCTTCTGAATGATTAGAATAGGTACAGGATATGATGTACACAGACTTACTGAGGAAAGAAAACTCATCCTCGGCGGTGTAGAGATTGATTACAAGCTTGGACTTTTGGGACACTCCGATGCTGATGTGCTCGTTCACGCAATTATGGATGCGCTCCTCGGGGCTGCGGCACTTGGCGATATAGGTAAGCTTTTTCCCGATAACGATGCCTCATACAAAGATGCAGACAGTATCAAGCTTCTGCGAAAGGTAAAAGAAGTCCTAAGTTCACACTCATATTCAGTTGTGAATGTTGATTCTACTATTGTGGCACAAAGCCCGAAACTTTCCCCGTACATCGAAAAGATGCGCCAAAATATAGCGCAGGCTCTCGAAATAGATACAGATAGTGTAAGTGTTAAAGCAACCACTACCGAAAAACTTGGATTTGAAGGACAAGGGCTCGGTATTTCATCACAAGCTGTATGCTTGATAACAAAAGGAGAATGATTATGCTGACAGATATTCAAATCGCACAAAACGCAAAACCCCAACACATCGGAAACATTGCCAAGGGTCTCGGTCTTGGCGAGGACCATATTGATTACTATGGTAAGTACAAAGCAAAAATCAATCTTGAGATTATGGATGAATTAAAAGACAAGGAAGACGGAAAACTCATTCTTGTTACTGCCATAAATCCCACTCCCGCAGGCGAGGGTAAGACTACCATTACCGTAGGCTTGGGACAGGCTATGAACAAAATCGGCAAGAAAGCAGTAATTGCTTTAAGAGAGCCGTCTTTGGGACCTGTAATGGGGGTTAAGGGCGGTGCTGCAGGCGGTGGATATTCGCAGGTTGTTCCCATGGAGGATATAAATCTCCACTTTACAGGCGATATGCACGCCATAACTGCAGCAAACAATCTTCTTGCTGCACTTTTGGACAATCATATCAAGCAGGGCAACGAGCTCGGAATCGACCCTACAAACATCGTTTTCAAGCGTGTTATGGACATGAATGACCGTACCCTCAGAAATATAGTAGTAGGTCTTGGCGGTAAGCTTAACGGCACTCCCAGAGAAGATGGCTTTATGATAACTGTTGCTTCCGAAATCATGGCGATACTCTGTCTTGCATCGGATTTACAGGACCTTAAAAACCGTTTTGCAAAAATTATAGTTGCCTACACATATTCGGGTAAACCCGTAACCGCGCATGACCTTAATGCAGAGGGTGCCATGACACTTCTTATGAAGGATGCAATCAAGCCTAACCTTGTACAGACACTTGAGGCTACACCTTGCCTTATGCACGGCGGACCTTTTGCCAACATTGCTCATGGCTGCAACAGCCTTATTGCTACAAAGATGGCATTAAAGCTTGCAGACTATGCCATTACAGAAGCAGGCTTTGGCGCAGACCTCGGTGCAGAAAAATTCCTTGACATCAAGTGCCGCTTCGGCGGTCTTAAGCCCGATGCGGTTGTAATAGTTGCTACTATCCGTGCGCTCAAATATAATGGCGGCGTAAAAAAAGATATGCTAAAGGGCGAAAACCTTGAAGCACTCGAAAAGGGTATAGTAAATCTCAAAAAGCACATAGATAACATGCGTTCATACGGCGTAAGTGTAGTTGTAGCAGTAAACTCCTTTATAACCGATACAGATGCCGAAAAGCAGTATGTTATTGACTATTGCAACAAGATAGGCGTTAAGTGTGCAATGGCAGAAGTGTTTGCAAAGGGCGGCGAAGGCGGCATTGAGCTTGCAAATGCGGTTTGCGAAACAATAGATAACGAAAAGTCAAACTATGCACCTTTGTACGATACAAACCTTCCCATAAAGGATAAGATAAATGCCGTTGCCACTAAGATATATGGAGCTTCGGGCGTTATATATACCAAAAAGGCAGAAAAGAAAATAAAGCAACTCGAGGATATGGGACTTGATAAGATACCCGTATGTATGGCAAAAACTCAGTACTCGCTGTCGGATGACCCCGCGCTTTTGGGCGCACCCACGGACTTTGATATTACTGTAAGAGATGTTAATATTTCAAACGGTGCAGGCTTTGTTGTGTGTCTCACAGGCGACATAATGACTATGCCGGGTCTTCCCAAGGTGCCTGCTGCAAACAATATTGATATCACAGAAGACGGAGAAATAGTCGGTCTGTTTTAATTTGGAGGACACATGGAATATATTTCTCACACTGCAGAAGAAACAGAAAACATAGCATTTGAATTTGCAAAGACTTTGAAAGGCGGAGAGATTATAACTCTCGATGGAGATTTGGGTGCCGGAAAAACAGCCTTTACCCGAGGTCTTGCACGCGGACTTGGTATAACCGATACTGTTTCGAGTCCTACATTTACCATAGTAAATGAATACAGGAACGGCAGAATCCCGCTTTTTCATTTCGATGTATACCGCGTTGGAAGCTCGGATGAAATGTATGATATAGGTTGGGAGGACTACCTTATCCAAGGGGCAGTTATTGTAGTTGAGTGGGCGAAAAATATTCCTGATTTATTCGATAACAGCTGTATTTTTATAGACATTGTAAAAGACCTTGGCGTTTCCGAGGATTACAGAAAAATCATTGTAAAAGGAGCATAAAGCAATGTACATTTTTGCTATGGATACTTCCTCGGTTACTGCTACTGTAGCGGTTATTACAGAAGAAAAACTTTTGGGGGAATATTCTGTTTCAAACAGACTTACTCATTCACAGACAATTCTTCCCATGGCGGATGAACTTTTAAAAAATCTTGAGCTTGAGCTTAAGGATATAGATGTATTTGCGGTTTGTACAGGCCCCGGCTCGTTTACGGGCTTAAGGATTGGTATGGCTACTATTAAAACCATGGCACAAGCCTTATCCAAGCAGATTATAGGTGTTTCTTCTCTGGATGCTCTTGGTTTTAGCTTTTATACTGCAGACGATACTGTTGTTTGTCCTATAGTGGATGCAAGGCGTGACGAGGTGTACAATGCTTTGTATTCTTGCGGCAATAAGATTTGCAAGGACAGGGCACTTAATATTGATGCCTTGCTTCGTGAACTTCGAGGCAAAAAAGTTGTTTTTTGCGGTGATGCCGCTATACTTCACAGAGATAGAATAGAGAGCATTACAGGAGAAAACTGGAAGATAGCACCGCAGCATCTTATACTGCCAAAGGCATCTTCTGCGGCATATGCTGCTTTAGAAAGGGCAGAAGAAGGCTTATTTGATGACCCTTGCACCTTAAACCCTGTATATTTACGCAAGTCACAGGCAGAACGCGAATTGGAAGAAAGAATAAACGGAGGTAACAAATGATGATAGTTATAGGTTCGGATCACGGCGGTTTTGAATTAAAAAACATATTGGTGGATTTTCTCAAACAACAGAACTACGATGTTTTGGATGTAGGTACATACAGCGAGGAGAGTGTTGACTATCCCGATATAGCAGATGCTCTGTGCGCTAAAATAACCGACGGCACCTGCGAGAGAGGTATTCTGGTGTGCGGTACGGGTATAGGTATGAATATGTGTGCCAACAAGCACAAGGGCATAAGAGCTGCTCAGTGCCATGATACTTTCAGCGCAAAGATGACAAGACAGCACAACAACGCCAATGTTCTTACCATGGGCGGAAGAGTTGTAGGAAGCGAGCTTGCGAAAGATATTGTTACAGAGTTTCTTACAAATGAATTCATGGGCGGACGTCACGAAGCGCGCGTGGACAAAATGATGTCTTTAGAAAAATAATCCGGAGTAAATAAAAATGATAGAAGCTATAGAAAATTTTTTGGTAAGTATTAATCCGAGTTTCGGTGTATTTGCCGTATCTCTCGTTCCTGTAATCGAGCTAAGAGGGGCAATACCACTCGGTATAGGACTTGGACTGAATTGGTTTTGGGTGTATATAATAAGCGTTATAGGCAATCTTTTGCCTGTACCTTTTGTTATACTTCTTATAAGACCTTTTATAAACTGGCTTTTGCACTCAAGAATGTTTCGTAAGCTGGGTTTGTGGCTGGATGAACGAACTCAGAAGAAGACCGAAGCCATGAACAAATACAAAAAACTGGGACTTTTTATATTTGTTGCAATACCTTTTCCGGGTACGGGTGCATATACAGGTGCCACGATAGCAGGCATGCTCAACATGAGGCTAAAAGATGCTGTACCTGCCATTGCTCTCGGAGTGGTAGTTGCCGGAATTGCGATGCTTATTATTTCATGCGGAATTAAGTTTTTATTCTAAAAGCTAACCGTGTATCAACAAAAGAAGGGAATGTGTTTTAATGGAAAGAAAGTTTTTTACATCTGAATCTGTAACCGAAGGTCATCCCGATAAAATATGCGATCAGGTTTCTGATGCTGTCCTCGATGCTATATTGGAAAAAGACCCCAATGCCCGTGTTGCGTGCGAAACTGTAGTTACCACAGGTCTTGTTATGATTATGGGCGAAATCACAACCGATTGCTATGTGGATATACCCAAGGTTGCCAGAGATACCATAAAGGAAATAGGATACGACAGAGCCAAATTCGGCTTTGACTGTCATACCTGTGCCGTGCTCACAAGTATTGATGAGCAATCGGGCGATATTGCGCTTGGTGTTGATAAATCCATGGAAGCCAAAACAAACAACACTTCCGACGAAGATAACGGAGCGGGTGACCAGGGTATGATGTTCGGTTATGCATGCAGAGAAACCGAAGAGCTTATGCCCATGCCTATTTCGCTTGCCCATAAGCTTTCCAAGAGACTTACCGATGTTCGCAAGGACGGAACACTGAAATATTTAAGACCCGACGGAAAAACTCAGGTTACTGTAGAATATATAGACGGCAAGCCCCAAAGAGTGGATACTGTAGTTGTATCCACACAGCACAGCGAGGATGTAACAATCGAGCAGATTTATAAGGATATGCTCGAATACGTTATAAAGCCTGTAATTTCCCCTGAGCTTCTTGATGAAAATACAAAGTATTATATTAACCCCACAGGAAGATTTGTAATAGGCGGTCCTCAGGGCGACAGCGGTCTTACAGGAAGAAAGGTAATCCTAGATACCTATGGCGGATATGCCCGCCACGGCGGCGGAGCATTCTCCGGCAAGGACCCGACAAAAGTAGACAGAAGCGCTTGCTATGCGGCAAGATATGTGGCTAAAAATGTAGTAGCTGCAGGTCTTGCTGATAAGTGCGAGGTACAACTCGCTTATGCTATAGGGGTTGCAAAGCCTGTATCGGTGCTCGTAGATACCTTTGGTACAAATAAGGTTTCCGAAGATGTTATTTCTGATGCTATAGATAAGGTGTTCGACCTGCGCCCTGCATCTATCATAAGGGAACTGGGACTTCGCAGACCTATATACAAACAGACTGCCGCATACGGGCATTTTGGCCGTACGGATGTTGAACTTCCGTGGGAAAAGTGCGACAAGGCAGAAATCTTAAGAGAGAAAGCAGGACTTTAATTCACCCATTGGGCACCTCTTTGCATATTATGATGCAAAGAGGTGTGTTTGTATGTCAGAGGTCATCTTTAAAACTTTTGCAACTTTTTTTGTAATTTACGGATTAATAGAGATGTTTTCAAAGCTTTTAAAGCTTATTAAAGAACGGGAAACGTCAAAAAAAGAGCTGTATATTTTCATACATGTAAGAAATCAGGAGCACTGTATGGAATATATCATAAGAACTACCATATTCAACTACTTTGTAAAATACGGCGGAAGAACTGTCCCCAATATTGTTGTGGTAGATAAAGGCTCAGATGACAATACCGAGCAAATATGCAGAAAGCTTTGTGAGGATTACGAATTTTTGTATTACACTACAGAAAAGGAATTTATCGAATTTAAAAACGAAATCAGCTAAAGGGGATATACAACAATGCTCTACAGAACATACGCACAATATCTTAAAGAAAAATACAACGAAAAGGTATATAAACTTCCTGTAAATCTTCCCATAACCTGTCCTAACCGCGACGGCACCTGTTCGTACGGAGGATGTATTTTTTGCGGCGATGTGGGTGCTGCTTTCGAAAATCTTTCTCCCGAAATGAGTATTTCGGACCAGATAGACGAAAATATGCGCTTTATCGGCACCAAGTATAAAGCAAAAAAGTTTATTGCATATTTTCAGAACTTTACAAACACTTATATGCCGTTTGAAATTTTTAAAAACAATATTTTATCCGCAGTAAAGGAAAACATTGTGGAAATAGCCATATCCACAAGACCTGATTGTATAAGGGATGACTACATGGAATTTTTGTATGATTTATCCCAAAAGACAGGTATAAATATATCTATAGAGCTTGGATTGCAGACTGTAAACTACAAAACTCTGGAGAAGATAAACAGAGGGCATTCGCTTGCGGAATTTATAGATGCGGTTATGACCATACAGAAATACGGCTTCGAAATATGTACGCATCTTATATTGAATCTCCCGTGGGACGATATTTCCGATACCATTGAATGTGCTAAGATACTTTCGGCACTAAGGATAAATCAGGTGAAACTTCACAGCCTTTATATAGTTAAGGATACACCTATGGCAAAGATGTATTTAAACAAAGAGTTTGACATGGGATGTTATATGGATTATGTGGAGAGGGTGATAACCTTTCTGGAATATCTTTCGCCTGAAATTGTCATACAAAGGCTTATCGGCAGAAGCAAGGAAGAACACAGTATATTTTCCAATTATGCTACAAGCTGGTGGAAAATTAAAGACACCATAGACGAGGTTATGCAAGAGCGCGGCACATATCAGGGAAGACTGTGTACATATCTTGGCGGAACTTGCCTTGGAAAGTTCGAAAACTTAAAATAATTTATCAAAATCTATTGTATTTGAAGGTAAAATTTGATATAATAAACTGTAAAATTAAAATCGTGAGGTAACACAATATGATAAAGAGTATGACAGGCTACGGACGAAGCGAAAAAGCTTTCCAGAATTACAAAATAACCGTAGAGATTAAAAGTGTAAATAACAGGTTCTCCGACTATAATATCCGTTTGTACAAGCATTATTCTTTTGTTGAGGATTCCATAAGAGAATGCCTTGCAGGAAAAATAAGCCGAGGCAAAGTAGATGTGTTTGTGCAGTATGATTTAACCGAGGGCGATGACAGAATCGTTACATTGAACGAAACTGTTGCAAGAGGTTATCACCAGGCGCTTACAAATATGTCCGAACTTCTTGGTATAGCAAACGATGTTTCTGTGTCTACTCTCGCTTCATTTAACGATGTCTTCAATGTAGAAAAGCCAGAGGAGGACAAGGAGCAAATTATTGCCGATACTCTCGAGGTCCTTAATTGTGCCATAGATGACATAACTGCCAACCGCGCCAGAGAGGGTGCTAGGCTTTATGAATTCTTCACATCTACCATAAGCGATGTAAGAAATATAATATCGGTTATTTCCGAGCGCTCACCGCTTACTGTTAAAGAACATGAAGAGAAGATGCGCGAAAGAATGGAAGAGATATTAAACGGTGTAGAGTATGACGAAGCAAGACTTCTTACCGAAGTTGCTATCTTCTCCGATAAGGTGAATATCACAGAGGAGCTTGTAAGATTTGAAAGCCATTTAAAAGAATTCACCTCGCTTCTGGAGAGTGATGTTCCCGTAGGAAGAAAACTCGATTTTACAATTCAGGAATTAAACCGCGAAGCTAACACCATGGGAAGCAAGTGCAACGACTTTGCAATAGGCAAAGCTGTGGTTGACTTAAAATCGGAAATAGAAAAAATGCGTGAACAGGTTCAGAACATAGAATAGTTTTTGAGGGGATTTGTTATGAAACTCATAAATGTTGGATTTGGAAACATAGTATCTTCGGACAGAATAATCGCAATAGTAAGTCCCGAATCTGCGCCCATAAAGCGTATGGTTCAGGAAGCCAGAGAAAACGGCAATCTTATCGATGCTACATACGGCAGAAGAACAAGAAGTGTTATAATCACCGACAGCGGTCATATAATCCTGTCTGCAATACAAACCGAAACTGTTGCCGGAAGACTCGGCGGCAAGGAAACATATATTACAACGGAGGAAGAAGAAATTGAGTAGCAAACGCGGTACTTTATTTATTGTTTCCGGTCCCTCGGGAACAGGCAAAGGAACAATAATGGACGAATATTTCAAAAAATATCCAAATGACAATACCTTTCTTTCGATTTCTATGACAAGCAGAAATCCGCGTCCTACAGATGCAGAGGGAGTTACCTACTATTTTAAAACCCGTGAAGAGTTTGAGTATCTTATAGAACACGACGGACTCGCTGAGTGGACTGAATTTTGCGGTAACTACTACGGCACACCCAAGAAGCCTGTAAACGATATGCTTGCCAAGGGCAAGAATGTTGTTTTGGAGATAGAGGTAGACGGCGGTATGCAGGTAAAAAAAGCATTTGACGGCGCTGTGGGAATTTTTGTTCTGCCGCCATCATTGGATGAATTAAAGAGGCGCTTAAGAAACAGAAACACAGAATCCGAGGATGTTATTAAAACCAGAATCGCCCGCGCATTTAAAGAGATTAAAGAAATCGACAATTACGATTATGTTATCGTAAATGATGATATTAAAAATTCTGTAGAAACTTTCCGTTCCATAATGATAGGAGAGTGTCAGAAAGTATCAAGAAATAAAAATATTATAGAAGAGGTGTTTAAATGATGTTAAAGCCATCCGCATCAGAACTTATGAAATCCAAGAAGATTGACAGTAAATATACTTTGGTTATAGCTACTGCCAAAAGAGCAAGAGAAATATACAGCAAGAAAGATAATGTTTTTGTTGAATGTAAGTCGGATAAGCCGGTGACCATAGCAGTAAACGAAATAGCAGAAAACAAGGTTACCTTAAAAACCTCAAAGGACAACAGCGCTGCAAATGATATTGCTTTAAATGATATTCTCGAACAGGCAGCAGAAAAGGAACTTGTGGCACAAGAGGATTAATATGCTTTAAATGCAGTCGGTATTGCCGACTGCTTTGCCATATTTTTATATGTGAAAAGAAGGAGGAATGGCATGTGATTGCACAGGTAGTTTTAAACAGTTTTTCAAAGGCTACTGCAGGTGTGTATCACTATGCTGTTCCTGACTTTCTGGAGGATGTTTTAAAAGTCGGCATGCGTGTTACAGTACCGTTTGGCAGGGGCAACAAAACACTCGAAGCATATGTAATAGGCTTTACGGATAAATCAGAATTTACAAATCTCAAATCCATACTTTCTCTGGATGATACCTATAGCTACTTTACCGAGAGGGATGTAGAACTTATAGAATTTATGGTCCACAGGTATTTTTGTTCATATACCTCAGCTGTTAAGCTTCTTATTCCTACGGGAGTCGGCACGGTTTTCAAAAGAAAGATTTCCCTTTCGGGTGAAATCAGCGGGGAAAATCTTGAATATATCGAACATTCGCTTAAGGCTAAAAAGATATATGATATCTTAAAAGAAGCCCCTACAACCTTTGATAAGCTTGCAGAACTTATAAATTCCTCAAACCTTTCTTCTGTACTGAGCACTATGCAGAAAAAGGGCATAATAATTGTGGAAGAGATTGCAAAAGAGGGTATAACAGACACTCTCAAAAAGCGTGTCTGTCTCGAAGCTGACTATGAAGAAGTGTCGGCACTTATATCCAACATGTCGGCAAAAGCGCCCGCAAGGGCAAGGTGTCTTGAAATATTAAGCGACGAAAGAGATATGTATCTGTCCGAGCTTATCGAATATGCTCATACATCCAAAGCCACCGTTGATTTTTTGGTAAAGAAAGGCTATGTAACCGTGTATGAAGCATTGGAAAGGGACGATACCGTTACCTTAAATTACGATATGCAATACACAAGGCACACTCTTACCGCGGAACAGGATGCAGTTTGCAAAGAGGTTTTTAAAAGCATAGAGAACGGTGAAAAACAAACCTTTTTACTCCAGGGGGTTACAGGAAGCGGCAAGACGGAAGTTTATCTTGAGCTTATAGAAAAGACAGTAAGCCTTGGCAGAGAGGCAATACTTCTTGTTCCCGAAATAAGTCTTACACCGCAGATGATTGCACAGGTTGTTGCAAGGTTCGGAGACAGAGTGGCAGTCCTTCACAGTTCACTTACTCAAAAGCAACGCTATCAGCAATGGAAAAGAATCAAGGAAAACGAAGTTGATATAGTAATAGGTGCCCGAAGTGCCGTGTTTGCACCGTTCGAAAACATAGGGCTTATAATAATAGACGAAGAACACGAAAGCACGTATATATCAGAATTTACTCCGAAATATAATGCAATAGAAATTGCAAAGTTCAGAGCACGGCAAAATAACTGTGTAACTCTTTTGGCAAGTGCCACACCGCTTGTAGAGAGCACTTTCCGTGCACAAAGCGGAAAGTACAAGCTCCTCACCATGAAAAACAGGGTAAACAGTGCCAAGCTTCCCCGCACGGAAATAATAGATATGCGTCTTGAAATGCCCGAGGGTAATATGAGTATTTTCAGCAGGCGCTTAATTGAGGAAATTGCCTTGAATTTAGAGAGGGGAGAGCAGACAATACTGTTTCTCAACCGCAGAGGTTTTTCAAGCTTTGTATCGTGCCGAAACTGCGGATACACTCCAAAATGTCCAAATTGCAATGTATCCCTCACATATCATAAATCAATAAACAAGCTGGTTTGCCATTATTGTGACTATGCTCATCCAAATTACAATGCCTGTCCCGAGTGTTTGAGTAAGTACATTAAGCATTTTGGCATAGGAACACAAAGGGTTGCAGAGGAAGTATCACAGCTTTTCCCCAAGGCACGGGTTACCCGTATGGATGCGGATACCACATCTGCAAGACTAAGCCACGAAGCGCTCCTGAATAGTTTTAAAAACAGAGAGTCCGATATCCTTATCGGAACCCAGATGATTACAAAAGGTCTTGATTTTAAAAATGTAACCCTTGTAGGTGTAGTTGCTGCCGATATGAGCCTTAATGTAGATGATTACCGTGCTGCAGAACGCACCTTTGACCTTATAACACAAGTTACAGGAAGAGCGGGAAGAGGTCAATTAACAGGACGGGCACTCATACAGACCTACAATCCTGAAAACGAAACAATTATTACTGCATCGCGGCAGGATTACGATTCTTTTTACAACGAGGAAATAGAACTAAGAAAGCTTCTTATATATCCGCCGTTTTGCGAGATAATTAATTTTGTTTTCACATCCGAAAACGAGAAGACAGCAAAAGCTACTGCCGATGAATTCAGAAACTCTCTTAAAAGTGCGATTGACCCCTCCAAAGCGGTATTTTATCCCATAGGTGAGGCTCCGCTGTTCAGATTAAACGGCAGATACAGGTATCGCTTTTTAATAAAAACGCGTTATTCAAAAGCTTTATACGATAAAATTTCAGAGGTTTATTTAGGGATATCCTCCAAAAAGAACTCCTCGCAAATATCCATAGATGTAAATCCTGCAAACTTATATTAGAAAGGTGATATTATGGCTCTTAGAAACATCAGAACATTGGGTGATGACATTTTGCGTAAGAAATGCCGCCCTGTAGATACCATCGACGAAAGAACACTTACACTTCTGGACGATATGGCAGAGACCATGTACGAATCAAACGGCGTAGGACTTGCCGCACCGCAGATAGGTATTCTTAAAAGAATAGTTGTTATAGATATAGGAGAGGGGCTTATAGAACTTATAAATCCCGAAATTGTCTCCGTAGACGGCAGTATCAAGGATTTGGAGGGTTGCCTCAGCGTTCCCGGAAAATGTGGGTATGTTGTACGCCCCGAAAAAGTGACCGTTACGGCATTAGACCGTAACGGAGATAAGATTGTTATAACAGGCGAAGGACTTCTCGCCAAGGCATTTTGCCATGAAATAGACCACCTTGACGGTATAGTATTTGTCGACAAGGTTACCGAATATGTAGAATTGGAAGATTGATATGAAGATAATGTTTATGGGAACTCCCGAGTTTGCCTGTGTTTCGCTAAGGAAACTGCATGAATGCGGTTTTGAGGTTACAAGTGTTGTTACAACAGAAGATAAACCTCGCGGGCGCGGACATAAAATGACACATCCCGAGGTTTATATTACAGCAGAAGAGCTTGGTATATCCAATATATATCAGCCGGTAAATTTAAAAAAAGAAAACTTTGAAGATATTTTGCACAAGGAAAAGCCCGACCTCATCGTAGTAGTTGCATATGGTAAGCTTCTGCCAAAATATGTTATCGACTACCCCGAATACGGTTGCATAAATGTGCATGGCTCACTGCTTCCTGCATACAGAGGTGCAGCACCTATGCAATGGGCTCTTATAAACGGAGACGCAGAGACAGGTGTTACCACAATGTATATGGATACAGGTCTCGATACAGGCGATATGCTTTTGAAATCTGTGTTGCCCTTAACCAAGGAAGATAATTTTGGAACGGTACACGATAAGCTTGCACAGCTTGGTGCAAATCTTCTTGTAGAAACACTCGAAAATCTCGACAGCATCGAGAGAATTCCGCAGGGCGAAAGCACAACGGAATATGCTTCCATGATTACAAAGGAAATGTGTACAATAGACTGGACCACAGATGCGGAGAATATATCCAATCTTATTCGCGGTCTTACACCGTTTCCGAAAGCTTCGTGCATTATGAATGATAAAACGCTTAAAATTTTAAAAGCCGAAAATATTAGCGAGGTTTCGGATAAGCCGTGCGGAACAATTATAGGTGTGCACGGGGATTGCTTTGATGTAGCATGCGGCAGAGGGAGTGTATTAAGAGTGTACGAAATTCAACCCGAAGCAAAAAAACCTCTTGCGGTAAGTGAGTACTTAAAAGGTAACACAATAGAGGAAAATATAGTTTTAAGAGGCAGATAATGAGCTTAAATCCAAGAAAAATTTCCGTTGAGATACTGTACAACGTCTTAAAAAACAAATCAAATCTCTCACATGAGCTTTCGCAAATAAGAAGCAGAGAAGAGCTTGACCTTACAGATAAGCGATTTATTTCCGAGCTTGCTACAGGTTGTGTAAGAAATCTTGAATACCTCGATTATGCAATATCGTGCGCATCCGATGTCAAGGTTACAAAGATTGCGCCATATGTTATGTGCGTATTAAGAATCGGTGCATATCAGATACTTTTTTTAGATAAGATACCATGCAGTGCTGCAGTAAATGAGAGTGTTAAAATCATAAAGAAATCATCAAACCACAGACTATCAGGGTTTGTAAATGCTGTTTTAAGGAAAGTCATAGCAAACGGCAGAAATTTAAAAATGCCCAAGGATGATTTTACATCCTCCTGCATTAGGTATTCTTGTCCGACATGGATAGCTGAGCTTTGGAAAGACAGTCTTGGCGATGAATACAAATGTGTACTTTCTGCCATGAATACAAAGCCTGATACCATCTTAAGGGTAAATACACTTAAGACCGATGCCTCTGAGCTTGTAAGCATACTTCGCTCAGAGGGCTGGATATGCGATAAGTACCAAAGCAAGCTTTTTCCCGAAATAGACTACCTCGTTTCTGCTTCCAAAATAATGGATTTGCAAGCATCCAAAGCATACAAAGACGGTCTTTTCTATGTGCAGGATTGTGCAGGTGCTTATGTTGGCGAAATATTAAATCCTACCCCCGACAGCGTAGTGTTCGATATGTGCGCATCACCCGGCGGCAAAACCACACACCTTGGGGAGAAAATCAAAAACCAAGGAAAAATATACGCATTTGATGTTTCACAGGCAAAAATTGATACCATAAATGAAAATGCCAGAAGACTCGGTATTGATACAATAACTGCTACCATTTCAGATTCATCAAAAGCACAGGAAAAGTATTTTGGCAAGGCTGATTATCTCTTGGTTGATGCACCATGCTCGGGTCTTGGAATCATACGCAAAAAACCCGATATCAAGTATTTACGAACTCCCGGGGACAGCAAAGAGTTAGCACAGATAAGTATTGGAATTCTCGATGCAAGCTCGAATTATTTAAAGAGCGGAGGCACCATGGTCTTTTCTACATGTACCACCGCACGCGAGGAGAACGAGGCAGTTCTCTTTGAATTCTTGAAAAGGCATCCTGATTTTCACTTGAAAAAGATAAACTGTACCAAAGATAACGAAGGATATATGACTCTGTATCCGCATATTGATGATTGTGACGGCTTTTTTATAAGCCTTATGACAAGGGAATAGAAAATGATAAATTTAAAGGATTTGACATTTGAAGAATTAAAGGATTTTCTTGTTTCTCTCGGAGAAAAGCCATTCAGAGCAAAGCAGATTTTCGCTTGGCTTCATAAGGGCGTGGAAAGCTTTGACGAAATGACAGATATATCCGTAGCTTTAAGGGAAAAGCTTTCCCAAACAAGCTATGTAAGTACTCTCAAAATCGTAAAAAAGCTTGAATCCCAGATAGACGAGACAAAAAAATACCTGTTTGAGCTTGGGGACGGCAATACGGTAGAAACCGTTGTTATGTACTATAAGCATGGTATTACCGTTTGCATTTCCTGTCAGGTGGGTTGCAGAATGGGTTGTAAATTCTGCGCTTCCACCATAGGGGGTCTTGTTCGTTCTCTTACCCCCGGGGAAATACTCGACCAGATTATATTTGCCCAAAAGGATATAGGCGAAAGAATTTCCAATATTGTAATGATGGGAATCGGCGAGCCTTTGGATAATTTCGATAATGTAATAAAATTCCTTAAGAATGTAAATAACGAAAACGGAATTAATATTGGCTACAGGCATATTTCACTTTCTACCTGCGGACTTGTTCCCAACATAAAAAAGCTTATGAAATATGATTTCCCGCTTACCCTAAGCGTGTCGCTACATGCGCCCACAGATGAAATCAGAAGCGCAGTTATGCCTGTAAATAATGCATACAATGTTGATATGCTGATAGATTGTGTAAAAAATTACGCAGCTTCTACAAAACGAAGAATAAGCTTTGAATATGCTTTAATAGAGGGTGTAAACGATACTGACGAATGTGCAAAAATTCTATCCTCTAAGCTTAAGGGTATGCTATGCCATGTAAATCTTATTCCTGTAAACAAAGTAAAGGAAAATACATTTGAAAAGCCCTCGAAAGAGAGGATAAAACGCTTTATGGCTGTGTTGGAACGCAGCAATATTCCCGTAACTGTTCGCCGCGAACTCGGAAGCGACATTAGCGCATCATGCGGACAGTTGCGTAGAAAAAATGACAAAAAGGAGGAAAAATGATGAAAATATCATACGGTACTGATGTGGGACTTACCCGCGAAGAAAATCAGGACTCTGTATATGTTCACAGCTTTTCGGACCAAAGCGGACTTTTTATTGTTGCCGACGGAATGGGTGGCTATGAGGGCGGTAAGCTCGCAAGCTCATCAGCTATTAAAAAGATTTCCGAGCGTGTCATAAATGAATTCGGCGCTCATCTTACAGGCGAACAGATAAAGGAACTTCTTCAGGTGTCTATAAAGGAAGCGAGCGAAGAAATATACAGAATTTCCTCCGACAACAGAGAACTTCGGGGAATGGGCACAACGGTTGTCGCATGCATAGTATCAGACGCAGTTCTGTATACGGCAAGTGTGGGAGACAGTCGGGGGTACCTGTACACAGACGGTGTTCTTAAGCAGATTACAAAAGACCATTCGCTTGTATACGACCTCTACTCAAAAGGACTAATTTCAAAAGAAGAAGCCAGAAAGCATCCGCAAAAAAATGTAATAACAAGAGCTGTAGGCTCGGAGTCCATAGTTCTTATAGATACTTTTGAAACCAGACTTAAAGACGATGACATTATTCTTGTTTGTTCCGATGGGTTACATACCATGGTTTCTGAAGAAAAGATAGTACAGATTCTAAAAGACGGCGGCGGGAATACGGCGGAAAAGCTCATTAATCTTGCCAATGAAAACGGCGGAAAAGATAATATTACGGTAATCACCGTTAAAATTTCGGATGAGGTGAAATAAATGATAGGAACAGTACTTGGCGGAAGATATACAATTTTGGAAGAAGTGGGAAAGGGCGGTATGGCATATGTGTACAAAGCACAATGCAATGTCCTTAACCGAATAGTTGCAGTTAAAGTTTTGAGAAATGATTTGGAGGGCGGCGAGGAATTTGTAAATCGCTTTAAGGCTGAAGCGCAGTCGGCTGCATGTCTTACTCATCCAAACATTGTTTCTATATATGATGTAGGCGAGGAAAACGGTGTTTACTACATTGTAATGGAATACATCGAGGGTACAACCTTAAAGGAATATATAAAGCAAAAAGGCAGACTTTCTTCAGCAGAAAGTGCAAATATTGCTTCGCAGATTTGCGGTGCCTTGTCCGTAGCACATGAGAAGAATATAATCCACAGAGATATAAAACCGCACAACATACTGATTACCGCTACAAATCTTGTAAAGGTAACAGACTTTGGCATTGCCCGTGCAAGCAACAGTTCCACAATGAGAGTGGCAGACTCTATTTTAGGTTCTGTACACTACATTTCACCCGAACAGGCGCGTGGTGGTTATGTTGACTGCAGGAGTGATATTTATTCACTTGGTATAGTTCTGTATGAAATGCTCACAGGTAAGGTTCCTTTCGAAAGCGAATCTCCGATAGCAGTTGCCATGAAGCACCTCGAAGAGATACCTGTTAATCCTACGACTCTTACACCCGATGTGGCAGCAGAGCTTGAAGATATTGTGCTTAGAGCAATATCCAAGGAGACAAGAAAGCGTTTCCAGACTGTAGATGGATTTAAAACTGCGTTGGATGCATTTTTGAATACATTAAAGGTAGCCTCTGATGCGCAAGAAACAGAAGAAACTCCGAGCGTAATACCCGCGGGAGAAATACTTGATTTTGAAAATGAAGATTCTTCGGATAATTATGACGCCGATGACATACCCGATTTTTCGGATTCCGCAGATGAGGAAGACTCCCAAGAGTATGAAGAATACGATGAAGAGTTCGACGAAGAATACGAAGAAGACTCCAAACCCCGCTCAATGCTTAATATGATAATAGCGGCACTGCTTATTGCACTTCTTGTTGTAGGCGGCGGATTTATGGGTGCGCTTTACTTTATAAATCCCGATGCACCGATTTTTATGTTCTTTAAAAACAGCGATGTTGATGTTCCTGATTTCACAAACATACAGTTTGAAAAGGCGCAAAAGCTTGCCGACAAATACGGCTTGGTTCTCGAAATCGGAGACAAAAAACCTGGTCCCGACGAAGAGGGCACGGTTGTATATCAGAGCATATCCAAGGGGAATTCAGTTAAAAAGGGAACTCATATTACAGTTCACTTAAGCATGGGTCCCGAAAACATAGATTCTGCTTCTTATCGCGGTGTTTCTGCAGAAATAATCGATGATTTCAGAGAAAAAGGATATTCCGTTGAGGTTAAGTACAAGTCCAGCACAGAAGTTGCAGAGGACCTTATTATAGGCGTTACCAGAAGCGGTGATAAATTTATATTCACAGTAAGTACAGGCGGCGGTGAAATAGACTGTGTTGTGCCCGACCTTTTGAGATGTACAAAGGCTGAAGCAAGAGAACGCCTCGAAGAAAACGGACTTTTGTTAAATGAAAAGGTAACCTATATAGAGAGCACTACTGTAGAGGCGGGAAGAGTTGTAGAGCAATCAATAGCCCCCGGTGAAAAGGTTTCCCCCAAGACAAAGATATCTGTAATACTTGCCGAAGAAAAATCAGGCGAAGATGAAGAGGACGAGGGTGAGGAAGAACCCAAAGTAAAAGAGAAAGTTTTTAACTACAGTACCGAAATTCTCTCGGGACCCACAGTTGTAAAAATAGTCGAAAAAGCATCCGACGGTACTACCAAGGTTGTATTTGAACAGACCGTAGACCCGACCACTCTTGACGAAATAGTTGTAAAGGTTAAGGGAAGCGGTGTAAATGAATACAGCATATATCACGGCGGAGAATTTATAACAAAAAGCAAGATTGATTTTACAAAATAGAAATGGTGAAGTATGCAAAAGGGAATAATCGTTAAAGGTATTGGCGGTTTCTATTATGTAGATATCGGCAATGCAATCGTAGAATGTAAAGCACAAGGACATTTCAGAAACAAAAAGCTCTCACCCTGTGTTGGTGACAAAGTGGGAATCATACTTGAATCCGATGCAAAGGGCTCAATATCCGAAATATTTGAAAGAACAAATGTTTTTATAAGACCGCCCGTGGCAAATATAGATTCTATGATAATAGTTGCATCGCTCAAAAATCCTGTGCCTGACCTCTCTTTCATAGACAAGATGCTTGTTATTGCAAAAGCAAAGAATGTAGATGTTACATTATGCTTTAATAAGACGGATTTGGATGACGGTCTTGCAGATGAGCTTATACAAATCTATGGAGATTGCGGCTCAAAAATAGTCTGTACAAGTGCGCCTGAAGGTGTGGGAGTAGAGGGTATACGCGAGGGGTTAAAGGGCAAAACCACAGCTTTTTGCGGTTTTTCGGGTGTAGGCAAATCCAGCCTTTTAAACTCTGTAGTCGGTCTTCAAACCATGCAAACGGGCGAGGTGAGTGAACGGCTCAAACGAGGCAAGCACACCACAAGACATGTAGAACTTATCCGCTATAACGGAGGATATATTGTAGATACTCCGGGTTTTAGTATGCTTGATTTTCCCGAGGAACTTACAAAAGATGAGCTTTATAAATATTTTCCTGAGTTTTATGACTACACTCATTTATGCAAGTTCCGTGACTGTAATCATGTGGCATCTTCTAAGGTATGTGCCGTTTGCGATGCCGCAGAAAAAGGGGACATACCTATGTCCAGATACGAAAATTACAAAGATTTTTATAAGATTTTATCGCAAAGAAAGGACTGGAAGAAATGATTAAATTATCACCCTCGCTTTTGTCTTCGGACTTTATGAACATGGGAAAAGATGTAAAAGCTATAGAGAGCGCAGGATGTCCCTATGTGCATGTGGATGTAATGGACGGACACTTTGTACCCAATATAAACTTCGGACCGGGCATAGTTTCCTCACTAAAAAAAATCACAGATATGCTCCTTGATGTTCACCTTATGATATCCGAACCCGAAAAGTATGTGGATGCATTTCTTGATGCAGGCTCTGACATCATAACTGTACATATCGAGTGTGATGCGGATTTTGCACTTCTGGCAGACAAGGTAAAAAGCAGAGGAAAGAAATTTGCTCTGTCCATAAACCCCGGCACAGATTTATCCTTATTGTACCCGTATGCCGACCTTGCAGACATGCTTCTTGTTATGAGCGTAAATCCCGGATTTGGTGCTCAGGTATTTATCGAAACCAGTCTCGACAAGATAAAAACTTTGCGCGAAAAATATCCCGATAAGGATATAGAGGTAGACGGAGGCATAAAACTCGATAATGTCGAAAAAGTAATCGAAGCGGGTGCAAATGTTATTGTGGCAGGCTCTGCAATTTTCGGTGCAGAAGATGTGACAAAACAGGCACATCAGTTTATCGAGAGGTGCAACAAGTGAAGAGAGCTGTAGTGTTTGGCGGCGGACGGATAACGGATTATACATCTCTATGTTTCACACATAAAGACGGAGACTATATTATTTGTGCTGACAGCGGTATTATTCATTGCGAAAAGCTTGGTTTAAAGGCAGATTTATGGGTGGGGGATTTTGATTCCTGCGACTTTGATACCTGCAAAAACTTATCCTGTGCCAAGGAGGCCGTCATAGAGCGTCTTAATCCTGTAAAAGATATGAGCGATACGGAATATGCTCTGGATTATGCAGTTCAAAACGGCTACGATACTTTAATTTTGATAGGCGGTATAGGTAGTCGGCTGGACCATAGTCTTTCAAATTTGTACCTTACGGAAAAATATTTCAAAATGGGAATAAAGCTTACTGTAGTTGATGAAAGCAATGTCATTAATTTCGTTAGGAATTCTTCTTTTTTGGCAGCAAAAAGCCGCTTTAAATATGTTTCCATACTTCCATTGGAAGATTGTGTGGTTTCCTGCAGCGGTTTTTGCTATAATTTATCGCATGAAAAACTTTTTAGAAACAGCACCAGAGCAATCAGCAATGAATTATCAGACGATGCGGGCACCATAACCATACATGACGGAAGTGCTTTTATTATTGAATCCATAGATTAGAGAGTGATTTTTTTGAAAGAAAATATTTATACCATACCGATAAATGATGCTTTTGCGGCAGATTGCGAATGTCCTCTTTGCGAATTTATGGTTAAGGAAGAAAAGGACAGAATAGAATATTCTCTCGGAGCAAGCATGATGGAGCCTGATGAACGAGTTGTTTCAAATGAGCTTGGGTATTGTCAAAGGCACACCCAGATGATGTACGATTTCGGAAATAAATTAAGCCATGCACTTGTTTTGGAGACTCGTTTAAAATTTATTACAGATAAACTCAATAAGTATTCGCAAGCACTCAAAAAGCCCCAAAAAATACTGTTTTCAAATAAAAACAGCGAAAACAGTTTGTCATATGCCAATACATGCGTTGTTTGCGAAAGGCTCAGCAAAATTCAAAAGGATTTTGTGGCAAATCTTTTTTATTTGTATAAGAAAGACAGTGAATTCAGGGAAAAATTTTTAAATTCAAAAGGTTTTTGCCTGCCTCATTTTGAGTATCTGGCAAATTCCGCTTATAAGCATTTGGGTGCAGATGCTGGATATGAGTTTTTGAAAAAACTCTGCAATTTGCAGGAGAGGAATCTTTTGAGGGTTACAGAGGATGTAGAATGGTTCACCAAAAAGTTCGATTACAGATACAAGGATGAGGATTGGAAGAATTCCAAGGATGCTGTAATACGCGGGAGCCTTAAGATATCGGGGTATATAGAAGAAAAATAGAATGTAAAAAAAAAAGACGCAGAGCAAACGCTCTGCGCTTTGTTTTACATTCATTATGTATTAGTTTCCGTAAGCTTCCTTGTCGCAGATGATTGTTACATCATTATGAAGCTTGAGCATTGTAGCAGGGCACTGTGTGGTAAGGCTGCTGTTTAAAAGTGCTGCGATTGCATCTTTTTTGTTAGCACCCGAAGCTAAAAGAATAATCTTCTTTGCTTTGAGGATGGTGCCGATACCCATTGTAAGCGCCGCTGTGGGAACTTCATCTATAGAAGCAAAAAATCTGGAATTTGCTTCTATTGTGTTCTGTGTAAGTCCGGTTTTGTGTGTAAGTGAATCTAATGCATCATCAGGCTCGTTAAAACCGATGTGTCCGTTCTGACCGATACCGAGAATCTGGATATCAACACCTTCGGATGCAGCAATTCTCTTTTCGTAATCTTCACATTCCTTCTCGGCATCTTCAGCCTCGCCGTTTGGAATGTCGGTGTTTGCTTTATCAATATCTATGTGATTAAATAAGTTGTCATTCATAAAGTAGTCATAGCTCTGGTCATTCGACTTGGAAATGGGGTAGTATTCATCAAGATTGAATGTCTTGACATCCTTAAAGGAAATCTCGCCGTTTTCGTAGGATTTAATGAGTTCTTTGTAGAGTCCGACGGGGGTAGAGCCTGTAGCAAGACCTAAAATTGAGTTGTTCTTTTCTTTTAGCTGGGAGATAACTATATCTGCACCTGCCTTTGACATTTCTTCGTAGTTTTCGCATACAATAAATTTCATTTTTAATTCCTCCGATTTTAAAATGTTTTATTTGTAAATTCCGTTTGCTTCCATTTCTTTTATAGCATTTTGGATAAGAGGTAAATCCTCTTTGTATGTAATGCCATACCACTTTTCGTCTGTATCAACTATTTTAAAGCGATAGCCAAGCTCGTTTATCATTGTATCTACAACATAGGGAATGTAGAACTCTTTTTTGGGCTCAGTTATGTTTTTATTTAAGAAATCAACAAAAAGCTTTTCTGTAATATCAAAGATTTCGGGTTTGAATCCCCAGAAGTTCATGGATACTATTGTATCAGACGGCATATCTGTATTGTAGGGAATATCGGTGTGCTCAGTAACAGATTTCAAAAATCCGTTTTCCTTTTCGCATACGCCGCGAGATACTGTTCCGTTTTCCGAAAGAGTGTTGCAAAGCTTGTATCCTGCCATACACATTTCAGATTCGTTTACAAGGCAATCGCGTACATCTTTATATACACTCTGACCGTAAAAATCATCTGCATTTATTACAACGAAAGGATAATCAACAGCATCCTTTGCCATAAGTACGGCATGACCTGTACCCCAGGGCTTTAATCTTCCGTCGGGAACAGAAAATCCGCTTGGCAGAGTAGAAAGCTCCTGATATACATATGATACATCTGCAATTTTTTCAATTCTTTTTCCGCAAGCTTCGCGAAAATCCTTTTCGATATCCTTACGGATTACAAATACAAATTTGTTAAATCCTGCCTTTAAGGCATCTTTTACCGAGTAATCGATAATCATTTCTCCGTTGGGTCCGACAGATGCCGCCTGCTTAAGACCGCCAAAGCGTGAACCCATACCTGCTGCCATTATAACTAATCCTGTGTTCATTGCGTATCCTCCGCTTGTATGTATGTTTTAATGAAATCTATAACTATTTTAATGGTTTTCTCTGCTGCCATTGTTTTAAAGGATTCGTAGTCCATAAGTGCATCGCCGCTTGCATTGTCGGAAATGGCACGGATGACACCGAATTTAACGCCGTTTGAGTAGCATACATGTCCTACGGAGCCTCCCTCCATCTCGGCAGCGATTGCATCAAATTCATCTATAATCTGATTTTTTTGATAGGGAGTACTTATAAACTGGTCTCCGCTTGCTATGGTACCGCATACTACATTTGTACCCTCAAGCTGCATCGCGCTTTCCTTAAGGGTGTTGTGCACATTTTCCTCAACGGGAATTTTAGTCAAATTAAGGTTTGTGATATATCCCTTTGGGTCTCCAAAAATGGTTGTATCTATATCGTGCTGAACTACATTTGTTGCAACGGCGATATCTCCTATGGAGAGGTTTTTGTCAAGACCGCCTGCAACACCTGTATTTATTATAACAGACGGGTTGTATTTGTCTATCATAAGCTGTGTGCATATGGCGGCACTTACTTTGCCTATTCCGCACATTACCACAACAACCTCTTTATTATGTATAAACCCTTTTGTGAATTCAAAAAAGGCATGCTTTTCAATCTTAATATCACTCATGTGATTTTTAAATCCTGCAACTTCTATATCCATTGCACCTATTATACCAATCACTTTTCCGCCTCCTGTTTCAAACTAATATAATTATATCACTTTTCTAATAAAATTCAATAGAAAATATTAAAATTCTGTAAATAGTACTTGTTATAAAGGAAAAAAATTGTTATAATATATAAGTGTTGTTATTTTGGCTTTTTGAAAGGACCATTAATTATGAAAAAATTATTGGAGAAACTTATAGGAACTTACAGCGAACGGGCACTTAAGAAAATTCAGCCCATCGTTGAAGAAATAAATAATCTGGAAGATGAGATTTCCAAATTGTCCGATTTGGAGCTTGCCGCAAAGACAGAAGAATTCAAAGAAAGATTAAAAAACGGAAAAACACTCGATGATATTCTTCCTGAGGCATTTGCCGTTGTAAGAGAAGCTGGCAAAAGGGTGCTCGGAATGAGGCATTTTGATGTACAGCTTATAGGCGGTATAGTTCTTCATCAAGGCAGAATTGCCGAAATGAAGACAGGTGAGGGTAAAACCCTTGTTGCCACTCTGCCTTGCTATCTTAATGCGCTTACAGGCAAGGGGGTTCATGTCGTTACCGTAAACGATTACCTTGCAAAGCGAGACAGCGAGCAGATGGGTAAAATATATAAATTCTTAGGTCTTACCGTGGGACTTATAACTCACGAAAAGACACCCTCCCAGCGACAAGAGGCCTATAGTGCTGATATAACATACGGCACAAACAACGAATTTGGTTTTGATTATTTAAGAGATAATATGGTAACATCTACCGCCGATGTTGTGCAGTGCAAGGGGCATAATTTTGCCGTAGTGGATGAGGTTGACTCTATACTCATAGACGAAGCAAGAACTCCTCTCATAATATCTGGTATGGGCGAAAAATCAACTGAGCTTTATGCCATTGCCGACAGATTTGCAAGAAGTCTTAAGGCAAAGAAAGTTGTAGAAAGCGATGACAAAGTAATAGACGAAGCTTCCGATGCCGATTATATCATAGACGAAAAAGCAAGAACTGCCACCCTCACGGAAAAGGGTGTCGCAAAGGCGGAGGCTGCATTTAATCTCGAAAACTTATCCGACCCCGAAAATCTCACAATATCGCACCACATAAATCAAGCTATAAAAGCTCACGGTATTATGCACAGAGATACCGACTATGTGCTTGAAAAGGGCGAAGTTATAATTGTAGACGAAAATACAGGAAGACTCATGCACGGCAGACGCTACAGCGACGGTCTTCATCAGGCTATCGAAGCCAAAGAAGGTGTTAAAATTGCGCGGGAAAGCAAGACACTCGCTACCATCACTTTCCAGAATTTCTTCAGACTCTATAGTAAGCTCTCGGGTATGACGGGTACTGCAGAAACGGAAGAACTTGAATTCCAACATATATATAAATTGGATGTAGTGGTTATCCCCACAAACGAGCCAATGATAAGAAAAGACCATCCCGATTGCGTATACAGAACAGAGAGGGGCAAATTCCTTTCTGTTATAAAGCAAATCAAAGAATGTTACCAAAAGGGACAGCCCGTACTTGTGGGTACCATAACAATAGAAAAATCCGAACTTCTCAGTAGATTGCTTAAAAAAGAGGGAATTCCCCATGAAGTTTTAAACGCCAAGCAGCATGCCAAGGAAGCTGAGATAGTAGCTCAAGCGGGCAGAAAAGGCGCTGTAACCATAGCTACCAATATGGCAGGCCGAGGCACAGATATCATGCTTGGCGGTAATGCTGAATTCATGGCAAAGAAAGAAATGAAAAAACGCGGATATGAGGATGAAATAATCGCAGAGTCGAATTCATTCTCGGAAACCGATGACCCGCAGATACTCGAAGCAAGAAGTGTATTTTCTGAATTGTACGAAAAGTACAAGGCGGAAATCGCACAGGAGCGCAGCGAAGTTATAGAAGCAGGAGGTTTATTTATACTCGGTACAGAAAGACACGAATCCAGAAGAATAGACAATCAGCTTCGAGGCAGAAGCGGCCGTCAGGGTGATGTTGGTGAATCCAGATTCTACATCTCCATGGAAGATGAGCTTATGCGTCTTTTCGGCTCCGACAGACTTGCAGGTTTGGTTGCCGCAATGGGACTCTCTGAAGATGAGCCTATAGAGCAAAAAATGCTTTCGAATGCAATAGAAAATGCACAAAAGCGTGTAGAGGGCCGTAACTTCCAGATACGAAGCCATGTTCTCCAGTATGACGATGTTATGAATGTACAGAGAGAAACAATATACAAGCAGCGTCAAAAGGTGCTAAACGGCGAAGATGTAACAGATTCAATTCTTAAGATGATAGATGAATTTGTGGATACCACCGTAGAATCCTACACAGGCTCAGAGGATATTCCTGATTATTGGAATCTTTCGGGACTTATTGAATATGTTGAACAGATTTTTGTTCCTGCAGGCTCTATAAGCTTTACCAAGGATGATTTGCAGACTCTCACAAAACAGGATTTGAAGGATATGCTTTTGGAAATAGCGCATAATCGCTATGAGGAGAAGAAAGCAGAACTTGGCGAGGAAGTGCTTGGGAATATTCAGAGAATTATTCTTTTAAGAGTAGTTGACCGCAAGTGGATGGACCACATAGACAATATGGATCAGTTAAAGCAGGGAATAGGACTCAGAGCTTATGCAAACACCGACCCTGTTATAGCCTACAAAAACGAAGGCTATATGATGTATGAAGAAATGCTTGGCTCGATAGGCGAAGAAGTTATTAAGCTTATCTTCAATGTAAGGGTTGAAACCAGCTTCCAACCGCAAGAAAAGCCCATGGAAATATCTGTAAACAAGGGCGATGATACCCCCGCGGACACTACAGTGCGCAAAGGTCAGAAAGTAGGACGAAACGACCCTTGCCCCTGCGGAAGCGGACTTAAATACAAAAAATGCTGCGGTAAATAATAAACGCAACAATAAATTTAAAGAGGTGATACTTTTTGCTGCAATACGATGAATTAAAATTAGAGCTCAGCTCAATGGAAGAAGGCATAAAAGAACTGAGGGATTCACTTTGACATCGCAGGAGCCTTGTCAAAGATAGAAGAACTTGAAAAAATCAGCGCTTCCGAAGGTTTTTGGGACGATATGGAAAACAGCCAGAAAGTTCTGCAGAAGATGAAAGGTCTTAAAGCAAAGGTGGAGAAATATGATGCTCTTGCCGAAAGCTATGATGATACCATGGTGCTTATAGACATGGCAAACTCCGAAGACGATGATTCATATGTCGAGGAAATTACATCCACCGTTAAATCCATACGCTCGAGCATGGAGCAGATGACTCTGGAAACCTTGCTTTCGGGCGAATATGACAAAAACAATGCCATTATAACCCTGCATGCAGGCGCGGGCGGAACAGAAGCTCAGGATTGGGTAGAAATGCTTCTGAGAATGTATACCCGTTGGGCAGAAAGACGCCACTTTTCTGTAGAAACTCTGGATTTACTTCCCGGTGATGAAGCAGGAGTTAAAAGTGCGTCCATACTTGTTTCGGGCGAAAATGCATATGGCTATCTTAAAAGCGAAAAAGGTGTACATCGCCTTGTTCGTATTTCGCCCTTTGATGCTGCGGGAAGAAGACATACATCATTTGGCAGCGTGGAAGTAATGCCCGAATTCAATGATGATGTACAGATAGATATCCGTTCCGAAGATTTGCGTGTAGATACCTACAGAGCAAGCGGTGCAGGCGGTCAGCATGTAAATAAAACTGACTCTGCTATCCGTATAACACATATTCCTACAGGTGTAGTTGTTTCATGTCAGACCGAAAGGTCTCAGCACAAAAACCGCGATACTGCCATGAAAATGCTCAAATCCAAGCTTATGGAAATAAAAGAGCGTGAAAACAAAGAAAAGATTGAAGACATCAAGGGTGTAGAAAAGGAAATAGGCTGGGGCAGTCAGATACGCAGTTATGTGTTTCATCCGTATAACCTTGTCAAAGATCACAGAACCAATTTTGAAATGGGTAATATAGGTGCTGTAATGGATGGTGACCTTGACGGCTATATAAATGAATACTTAAAACAAGCAAATCTCGGTACACTTAATCTTAAATAACACAAGAGCCATATCGCATGCGATATGGCTCTTGTGTTATTTTAAATAATTTACAGCAAATTCAAAAAATATCTTTGCGCTTACCTCTATAGCATCTTCATTTGCTACAAAATGTGCACTGTGAAGCGGGTAATCCACATTGCTTTTTCCGCCGTACCACATAAACGAAGATGGAACAAATTTCCCAAAATACGAAAAATCTTCGCCCGTCATAAGCGGCTTATCCATTATAACTATATTTTCCTTTCCGATTACCTTTTCGGCAATATCTACTAAGTCCTTTGTAAGACTATCGTCATTTACAACAGGCGGATAAAGGAAATGATATTCATATTCAAGTTTAACGCCGTAGCTCTCTGCTATTTCCTCGGCTGTCTTTTTTAAGAGGCTGCAGGCCTTTTTTCTTGCATCTTCCGTAAAGCTTCTGTAAGTGCCGAGTATAACCGCTTCTTCAGGTATTATATTCACACTTCCGTCTGCGGAAACGGTACAGACAGAAAGCACATTGCCGTCATATGAGAGCTTTTTTTGCAGTTCTTTGCATTTTAATACCATCTCTGCAGCAGGCAAAATAGGACTTATGCCGTTTTGCGGCTCGGCACCGTGCGTGCTTTTACCGATGAATTTTATCATAAAATCATCAGGCGAAGCCATGAGTGCGCCTGATTTTATCTTAATTTTGCCAACTTCCAATTCGGGTGCAATGTGTCCGCCGATAGCACAGGTAACCTTGGGATTATTCAAAACACCTTCTTCTATCATTGGCAGGGCACCGCCGACACCCTCTTCTGCAGGCTGAAATACAAATTTTACACAGCCGTTTAATTCATTTTCACACTCTTTCAAAAGCAGAGCTGCAGCCAAAACGGATGCTACATGTATATCGTGACCGCATGCATGCATAATGCCGTCATTTTGTGAGGCAAAGGGTAAATCTGTCTTCTCGGATATCGGCAGAGCATCCATATCTGCTCTTATGAGGAGAACCTTATCTGTCTTTGTGCCAACAGTTGCCGCAATTCCTGTTTTTGCTATTCCTCTTTTGTACTCTATACCGTGTTCATCCAGAATTTTGCATATTTTGTCTGCAGTTTGGTATTCTTCGAATGAAAGTTCGGGGAATTTATGTATTTCTCTGCGAACATCTAATATTTCGTTTTTGATTTTACTGTATTCAAAATACATATTTAATCTCCTTAAAAGTCTTTTAAAGTATTATACAATAAAAAATAATATTTGTACACATATTTTTTTTAAAGGCGCATACATATTTACAAAAAGCTTTTATGGAGGAAAAAACATGTCTTTTGAGTTGGAGAAAGAAAACCTGAAAATTTATGAATCTTTAAGGACAGCGAATTCAAAATCGATATTAAATGCCGATATTATCATCCCGGACAGCAAACCCGATGTTATAAATATACTGGAGGTAAGCGCTTTTCCTTCCATAGAGGAAAAACGCATTCAAAACGGCAATATATATGCTTCGGGAATTGTGAATTACACAATTCTCTATTCAGGCGGGGATGAAGAAATAAAAATAAACAGCATAAGTTATACTTCGCCGTTCAAAGAGGAATTTGCGATAAACGATGCAGAGGAAAACTCAAATTGCTATGCTCTGGCAGATATATCACACATTGAATCCGCCATTGAAAATTCCCGTAAAATCAACATAAAAACCGTATTGAATTTCGAAGCCTGTGCCATATCCGAAAAATCTGTTTCGGCTTTGTGTTCGGTTACATCCGATACGAATATTCCCCAGAGAAAACGGAGTTTCAACATACTGGAAATGTCTGTATGCTCGCAGAACACCTTCTTTGTATCGGATGAATTAAGGCTTTCGCAGGGAAGCGGAGTTGTAGATGAGATATTAAAAACCGATATTAAGATTGCTGGCAGGGAATTTAAGCTGATGAATAACAAAATAGTTCTTAAGGGAAGTATTTTGACAGATACTCTTTATCTTTCTGAGGGAGAGCTTTATCATACTGAAAACGAAACACCGTTTACAGAGGTAATAGATGCCGAGGGTCTTAATGCTTCCATGGATACCGAGGTAAAGTACAGTATTCACAGCTTTAAATCAGAGCTTAGTCCCTCGGATGCCGAAAATGCAGTGAGCATTGAAGCGGGGGTGGATGTGGTTGTAAAAGCTTACGAGGAAAATTCTTATGATGTAGTATCGGATATATATTCTCCCGATTATGAAATAGAAGCGCAAAAAGAAACCCATCACATAAAAAGTGTTTCCGAAAGCTTCAGAGAGAATTTCACAATAAATGAAATGTCAAGTTTAAATGACGGTGCGCCGGATATGCTGAGAGTTTTAAGCTTTACGGTAAATCCGCATATAGAAAGCATCACCGCTTCGGACGGCTACGCTACAATAGAAGGATATCTTAATTCTAAAATTTTATATCTGTCCGATTCCGAAAACTCTCCGCTTTATTCTGTAAGTAAAAAAGTGCCGCTTTCTTTGAGGCTCAATAACAAGAAATTAACACCTGACTCCATTTTGGATGTGGATGTAAACTTAGAACATTCAGGGTATGTACTAAAATCCGAGAGAGATTTTGAAGTCCGTGCTTCTTTAAAAACCTCGGGTAAGATATTGTCGCAGGATACAATGGAAATTATATCCGATGTGGAAATAAGAGAGGATTCACCCCTGAAAAAAGATAATCAACCTGGTATAGTTATATATTTTGCAGACAAGGACGAAGACCTTTGGGATATTGCAAAAAGATACAACACCACCTCGGAAGAAATAGCAAGCCTCAACAGTATCGACATTAATGAAAGTCTTACCGAAAGGCAACAGCTTATTATACCAAAAAGACTTATTATTTAAGTAATATAAGACAACTATCACCTCATACAAATTTAGTATGAGGTGATTTTATGCTTAAAAGAATCATTACGATTCTCATGACTGTATCATTACTGTGCACTACAGTCTATGCTACCGAAGAGGACCTTAATTGCAAGAGTGCGGTTCTTATGGATTTTGACACAGGCACTCTGCTTTATGAGTCCAATCCACATGAAAAAATGCCCATGGCAAGCATAACAAAGATTATGACCATGATTCTTATTATGGAGGAAATCGAAAGCGGAAAATTAAAATATACAGACAATGTAACAGCAAGTGCATATGCGAAAAGCATGGGAGGGTCTACGATATTTTTAGACGAGGGCGAGGTAATGACCGTAGATAATCTTCTAAAGGGTATTGCGGTTGCTTCGGGAAACGATGCCTGTGTTGCCATGGCAGAGCACATAGCGGGGAATTGTGATGAATTTGTTTTGCGCATGAATAAAAAAGCTAAAGAACTCGGCATGGAAAATACGCATTTTGTAAATTGCAACGGACTTGATGCCGACGGACACTACAGCACCGCATATGATGTAGCGCTTATGTCACGGGAACTAATGAAACACGAGGATATATTCAGGTATACAACAATATGGATGGACTCGCTTCGTGACGGTGAATTTACTCTTTCCAATACAAATAAGCTTGTAAGATTTTATGATGGCTGCACAGGGCTTAAAACAGGCTCTACATCCAAGGCAGGCTTTTGCTTAAGCGCTACGGCAAAACGCGGTAATCTTCATCTTATAGCCGTAATAATGAATTCGCCGACATCAAAAGAAAGGCAAGCTGCAGCTTCAAAGCTTTTAAATTACGGATTTTCCAAGTACAAGGTTTCTACAGCAATAAAGTCGGGAGAAAAGGTCAAGGATTTAACTGTAGAACGCGGTACGAAATTAAGTGTTGGTCTCTCGTGCAAAGATGATGTAAAATATCTTTGCGAAAAATCATCCGATGAGGAGCCCAAAATCACATATAAACTTCCGCCTTTTGCGAGGGCTTCTGTTAAAAAAGGAGAAAAAGCGGGCGAGGCACTCTGTTATGTCGGCAAAAAGCTGGTAGGAAAGACCGATATCATATATACCGAGGATGTATATAAAGTCACTTTTTCATATGCATACGGTAAGATAATAGACACATGGCTTGGAAACGGAAATCAGTTTTAAAAGAAAATTTGTGGATTTTCAAATAATAATTATACTTTTTTTACAAGTTCTCCCATGGAGGACTTGTTTTTTTAAAAAACACTTGAACGCGACGGTAATCTTTGATATAATATTTTAAAAGGCGAAATATGTGTTATTGACAAGTTTAAGGAGATTTCAAAGTGGTGTTACATAAAACAAAATTCAGAAAGGAGACGCACTATGCCTATTAAAATCCCTGCAGATTTACCTGCAAACAGTATTCTGAGCGATGAAAATATTTTCTGCATTACTGAAAAAAGAGCTCTTACGCAGGACATCCGTCCCTTGAGAATTGCCCTGCTTAACATAATGCCCACAAAGATTGTAACAGAAACACAGCTTATAAGACTTCTGGGCAATACCCCTCTTCAGATAGAGATGGATTTCATTTATACAAGTACTTATACAAGCAAAAACACAAGTCAGGAGCATATAAGTACATTTTACAAGAGCTTTGACCAGATAAAAGGTCAAAAATATGACGGCATGATAATAACAGGCGCACCTGTTGAACTTATGAAGTTCGAAGATGTGGACTATTGGAATGAGCTTAAAGAAATTATGGAATGGACCAAAACAAATGTCACAAGCACGTTCCATATATGCTGGGCGGCACTTGCCGGAATGTATTATCATTACGGTATACCCAAAAGAGAGATGGAAAAGAAACTCTTTGGAGTTTTTGAACACAAGGTTGTTAAGAAAAACTCCATGCTGCTTCGCGGATTTGATGATGTTTTCTATGTACCTCATTCCAGATACTCTACAGCATATACAGAGGATATAAAATCCTGTCCGCAGCTTCAGATTCTTTCCGAATCCAAAGAAGCGGGCGCGTACATTATAGCAAGCAAGGATAAAAAACAGATATTTGTAACAGGACACAGCGAGTATGACCGCGATACATTAAAGCTTGAATATGAGCGTGATGTAAATCTCGGAAAAGATATAGACATACCCAAAAATTATTTTCAGGATGACAATCCGAAAAAAACTCCTGTTGTCAAGTGGCGTTCACATGCAAATCTTTTGTTTTATAATTGGCTTAACTATCATGTATATCAGACCACCCCGTATGATATCAATGAAATAAAATAATTTTACAATATACGAAAAAATCAAGACAAGAAATATGATTATTGCCAAGATTAACATATCGAATGTATAAATAAACTATGGAATCTGTAAAAATTCTTCACATCGCCGATATGCATATCGGAAGAAAATTCAAAAACCTTAATCCCCGCGGGGCAACACTCCGCCGCTCGGAAGTACTTATGACTTTTAAAAGGACTCTCGAGCAATTTAGTGATGCAAAAATTGTTCTTTTGGCAGGGGATATATTCGAAAGCGATGTATCGGTTTCAGATATTGAATTTGTCGTGGGCGTATTTAATGAACATGCGGATAAAAAATTCTTTATTTCATGCGGAAACCATGACTGTATCGAGTATTCTGCAATTAAGAAATTTATTTCTCTTGTTCCCGAAAATGTCCATGTGTTTTCGGATGTAATGGAAAAGGTTGTTTTGGAAGAATACAATCTCGAGGTGTATGGAGCAAGCTTTTGCGCACCCTCCCTGTATTCTTCACTTCTCTCGGGCTTCGCAGCCGACAAAACCGATAGAATACATCTTATGGTACTGCATGCTGATGTCAATTCCGATTCACCGTATAATCCCGTAACCTATGACGAAATTGAGAGCACAGGTCTTGATTATATTGCCCTCGGACATATACATTCATTCTCGGGCATACAAAGAAAGGGGCAAGTACACTATGCTTACCCCGGTGTTTTGGAGCCTGCGGGATTTGACGAAACAGGCGAGTGCGGTGTAATATACGGCGATGTATACAAGGGCGGTTTATCGCTTGATTTTTATCCCGTATCCGCAAGACAGTATCAGGATATAACAGTTGACATTACAGGTTGCCGCTGCGATACAGATGTTATTGAGCTTCTCCGCAAGGTTATTTCCAAAGAAAATCTGTATAGGATTACCTTTGTCGGAACTGCAGATTTCGGAAGCCTTGATTTAGATTTATATACAGATGCAACAGATTGTTTTTATATACAGTTTTTGGATGAGAGAGACAACAAACCCGGAATTCTTGATTACAGAGATGAAGATTCTTTAAGAGGCTCAACCGCTTGTGAACTGGAAAAGCTGAAACACACCTGTGATGAAGCGGTTTACATCAGAGCGTGTGAGATTCTTACAAAAATCATGTGCAGGGATTGATACTATGTACATTACAAAGCTTGAAATTACATCCTTTGGATGTTTTGAAAACAGAACATTTGAATTTAAGGACGGATTTAACCTTATCTATGGCATGAACGAATCGGGCAAGAGCACTTTGATTGCTTTTGTGATTTTTATGTTCTACGGTACTAAAATAAAGAAAACCTCTGACTCCTTGAATTTCAAAGAACGCTACAGTCCTTGGAACGGGAAAGCCATGCAGGGGAGAGTGACTTTCTGCCATGAATCCAGAACATATGTTCTTGAGCGTACATTTTTGGGCGGCAGAAGTACAGAAAGTCTTTATTGTCTTAATACAGGTGAGCAAATCAAGCAGCGCGAGATTTTGTCAAATTTGGGCGAATACTTTCTGGGCGCTGATTCAGATACATTTTTGAGTTGCGCATTTTATTCGGGTGAAAGAGTACCTGGCAGCATAGAGTCTTCCGGGGATATAATAACAAAGCTGACAAACAGCGCAGAAAACAGCTTGGCGGAAGTATCTTATAACAGCATTTTGGAAACAATTAATGAAGAAATATTAAACCTTACTTCATCAAGGAGAAAAAACGCCAGAATACCCGTTTTGGAAAATAAACTCCGTACAAAAAAACAGGAACTCTTTAATATGCAGCACAAGAGCGAGGAAGCAGAACAACTGCTCACTCAAAATATCTCTTTAAAAAAGAATATAGAAGATTTAAAAGCTGAAATAGATTCAATAAAAAATTCTGAAATCGAGTATGAAGCAGAAGATTATACTGACAAGAGCATAATAAAATACGCCTTTTTATTGCTTTCGGCAATCATGCTTGCAGTATCTTCTGTAAAAAATATTGTTTTTTTAATAATTCTATCTGCTGTTTTAACTGTGTTTTCTATCCTTTGGGTGGTTAATTCTTTAAATAGAAAACTTCGTCTTAAGAGGAGTTTTGACACAAAATTCTTTACAATGAAGCAAAATAATGATAAAATAGTTTTGTTGACAGAAAAAATTCTTTCTCTTGAAACTGTAGCTATCAAAAATGATGAGCGTTACAACACTTTTATGATGAAAAAGTCCGATGTAAAGGAAACAGAATTTGAAATACAGGAATTAAATTCAAAGCTCTGCTTACTAAAAAAAGAAGTAGAGGCACTCGAGCTTGCCAAACTTGCTGTAACCAATGCATACGCAAAATACAAAGAGGTTTTTGTACCAAATCTTTCCAGAATGTCATCAAATATACTTTCGGATTTTACAGACGGCAAGTACGACTCGGTAATTATCGACGATTCTCTTAAAATGAATGTAGAAAATGAATTTGGTTATAAGAATTCTAATTTTTTAAGTCAGGGTGCCAGGCATCAGTCGCGGCTGAGCATGCAGCTTGCACTGTCCGAGATAATGCTTTCAGAAAAGCGAACCCCTTTGTTTTTGGATGATGCACTTGCTTTTTACGATGAATTAAGAGGCAAACGCACGATTGATTATCTTGTTTCGCTGTCATCGGAGAGGCAGATTTTCTTCTCAACCTGCAGAGAAAACGAAGTGTTGGCCTTGAAAGATAAAAATATCAATTTCATAAATTTATGTAATTAGGAAAGGGTGACTGTTATGTCTATCAATACGGGTTTTGATTTATCAAAAGGCTCAATTATTATCGAAACAGATGTTATTGCTAAGATAGCCGGTTATGTAACTACCTCTTGCTACGGAGTAGTAGGCATGGCTTATCGTTCTAAAACAGACGAATTTGCAAATTTACTCAAAAAGGACAATATTGCCAAGGGTATAAAGGTTACCTCCAAAGATAAAAAACTTGTAATTGACATCCATATAATAGTTGAGTATGGTACAAATATCACAGCTGTCTGCAACAGCATTATAAACAGAGTTAAATATCAGGTTAAAGAACTTACAGGGCTTGAGGTTGAAACAGTTAATGTTTATGCAGAGGGCTTTCGCGTACAAGAATAAGGAGTGGTTTTCCAGATGAACGAAATTAATGTATCAACATATAAAAATATGTTGCTTTCAGCTGCTGCTAACCTCTCGAATCACAAGCAGGAAGTTGATGAGATGAATGTCTTTCCCGTTCCTGACGGCGACACAGGTACCAACATGTCCATGACTATGGATGCCTGCGAGGCGGCCCTTATCGGAAGCGATTTGGATACTATTGCCGAAGTTTCAAAACTTGTGGCAAACGCCGCTTTGAGAGGCGCCAGAGGCAATTCGGGTGTTATACTTTCACAGCTTTTGCGCGGTGTTCAGAAGGCACTTGCAAATGCCGAGATTATAGATTGCACCTTGCTTTCTCTTGCTGTTCAGAGTGCAGCCCAGAGTGCATACAAGGCCGTTATGAAGCCTACTGAGGGTACAATACTTACAGTTGCCCGAAAAATGGCTGAGTTTGCACAGCAGAACGAAGAAAAGTATGACGATGTTATTAAGTTTGCAGAGGGTATAATAGAGGCAGGGGACAGAGCGCTTGCGAAAACTCCCGACATTCTTCCTCAGCTCAAACAGGCAGGGGTTGTGGACTCCGGCGGACAGGGACTTATGTACCTGTGCAAAGGTGCATTCTCTGCACTTGCAGGAGAGATGCGTGTAGAACGCGCCGAAGCGTCGAGTGTTCCTGTTACAGGGGCAAAAAGTGTTGAAGTATCTGATTTAAAATACAAATATTGTACAGAGTGTATAATTGAAAAAAATGCAAAAAAAGCTGATGCCTTTGCTCTTAAGCTTGCAATCGAGCCAAAAGGAGACAGTATGGTTGTTGTAGATGATGATGAAATCATCAAAATCCATATCCATACCGACAGACCTGATTTCGTGATTGCAGAAGCACTTAATCACGGCGAACTCAGCAATATAAAAATCGAAAACATGCTTCTGCAGCATAATTCCATAATGAATAATTCCAATTCCGAAAAAGCATCTCACAAAGAGGAAACCGAGCCCGAAAAGGAATATGGTTTTGTTTGTGTTGCTGCAGGCGAGGGACTTGTGTCTACTTTCAAAAATCTAGGTGTTGACATCGTTATTGAGGGTGGACAGACCATGAATCCCAGCACAGATGATATTTTGTCTGCGGTAGAAAGTATAAACGCCAAAAATATTTTTGTATATCCCAATAACAAAAATATCATAATGGCAGCACAGCAGGCATCGGAACTCTCCGACAAGAATGTGTATGTTATACCTACAAAGAGTATTGTACAGGCACTTAGCAGTATTCTGGTATTTGATGAAGACAGCGACGCTGAAACTAATTTTGAAGAAATGTCCGAGGTTATATCCGAGGTAAAAAGCGCGCAGGTCACATATGCCGTAAGAGATACTGTTGTAGACGATAAACCCATAGCACCGGGAGATATTCTTGGTATTTTAGAAAATAAGATTTCGTATGTGGGTGCAGAAATCGACGAAACTGTTTTAGCCCTTCTTGACGAAATGGTTGATGATGACAGTTCGGTTATTACTCTGTTTTACGGCGAAGGAATAGAATCCGAAGATGCAGAAAACCTCAAAGCTGTTCTTGAAGAAAAGTATGAGGATTGCGATATTTATATGCATTTTGGCGGACAGCCGGTATACTATTATTTTATTTCGGTGGAATGAATATTTGGGCATGGCGCAAGTCGCTGTGCCCAATTTTAAAATGGAGTTATTATGAATTTTGATGAATATGTGAGTTTCCTTAATTCAAAACTTAATATAATAACAGGCATCGGAGATAAAAAGGCATCTCTTTTTGCTAAAATGGGTATACATAACATATGGGATATTTTGTATACTTTCCCCATCAGATACGAAAACCGCAGCAGATTCTCCTCTGTAGCTGATGCATCTGTAGGTGAGACCTGTTGTATAAACGCTGCAGTAAGGTCTACCGTGCTTGAAAAGAAAATAAAAAGCAATATGTCTTTGTACATACTTCGTGTAGAAGATTCCACAGGTGTTATGAATGTAAAGTGGTTTTCTTCGCCCTTTAATAAGCACAAGATAAAACGCGGTTTATCTTACACTTTCTATGGGAGTATAGATAGCGAAAAAGGCGTAAAAGAAATGATTTTAAAGGATATGGAAGGGGTAGAGGAACGCACGCTTACTGGCAGAATTATTCCTGTATATCCTCTTACAGGCGGACTTACACAAAGAGATTTCAGAAAAAGTATATCGTTTGTTTTCGAAAATCTTACCAAGATATATGAAACACTTCCTGATAATATAATAAAATCCGAAAATCTCATGCCGTTAAAAGATGCGCTCTGTGAGATGCATAATCCGGAGAGTGAAAGCAGTTTAAGCCTTGCGAGACACAGACTCGCCTTTGAAGAGGTTTTCATCCTTACACTTGCACTAAAACGACTCAGAAAAGTTTCCGATTTGAAAACAAACGTGCATATTTCGGATATTAAATGTGCAAAAGATTTCGAGGATTTTATACCCTTTAAGCTTACGGATGACCAGAAAAAAGCAATAAATGATATATGCCGTGACTTAAAATCATCAATTTCTATGAACAGGCTCATACAAGGCGATGTAGGAAGCGGAAAAACCGCCGTTGCTGCGTGCAGTGCATATGTCATGTACAAAAACAACTACCAGACCGCCCTTATGGCGCCTACCGAAATACTCGCACAGCAGCATTATAACGCTTTTAAGAAGTTCTTCGAAAAAACAGACATGAAAATTGCACTTCTTACAGGCTCCGCAAAAAACAAGAGCGAGATTTTAAAAGGAATCGCAGACGGCACCTACGATATCATCATAGGAACGCATGCTCTTATAGAAGACAGAACGGAGTTTAAAAATTTAGGTCTTTGCATAACCGATGAGCAGCATCGCTTTGGTGTGCAGCAAAGAGCCGCTCTGTCCAAGGGTGACGGTTATCCGAATGTGCTTGTAATGAGCGCAACCCCAATACCCCGTACGCTTTCGTTGGTACTGTATGGCGATTTGGATGTGTCTTTGATTACTTCTCTTCCTTTGGGCAGACAAAAAATTGATACCTTTTGTATCAGTTCTTCTTTAAGAGAGCGGCTTAACGGTTTTATCGAAAAACAGATACAGGAAGGCTCTCAGTGCTTTGTTGTGTGTCCGCTTATAGAGGAATCCGAAAATATTTCTGCACTTTCCGGCAGAGATGCTTTTGAGAATTTAACAAAGAGATTCGGACAAGACAAGGTGGTTTTTCTGCACGGTAAAGTGCCGCCCGCAGAAAAAGATGAAATTATGTCAAAATTCCAAAAAGGTGAGTTTCCTATTTTGGTTTCCACAACAGTTATTGAGGTTGGCATAGATGTTCCCAACGCTACGCTTATGGTTATAGAAAATGCCGAAAGATTCGGTCTCTCACAGCTTCATCAGTTAAGAGGGAGAGTGGGGCGCGGAAGTAAAAAATCTTTTTGCATTCTTGTTTCAGAATGCACAACCGAAACTGCTAAAGAGCGCATGAAGATTATGTGCAATCACTCCGATGGTTTTAAAATTGCCGAGGAGGACTTGCGTCTGAGAGGATGCGGAGAGTTCTTCGGCACCAGACAACACGGTGTTCCCGAACTTAAAATTGCCAATCTCTTCACCGATATTCAAATCGTTAAAAAGGCCTCCGATTCCTGCAACAAACTTCTTAAAGACGACCCCGAATTAAAAAGTGAAGAATTCACAAAACTAAAGCTTCGCATTGACAAGCTTTTAAGCGACTTCGAAGACGGTAAGATACTCAACTGATATTATATTACAGGTATATAACAATTAAAAAAAATTCTTTATTTTCATAGAGATTTGTGTTAAAATTACAAGTGATATATTATAGGGCTTTTTATGAGGTGGACAGATGTTTGACAAACTTTCTTTTATTGACGATAGATTCAAAGAACTTGAACAAAAAATAAGCGACCCCGATGTCATTGCAGACCAGGAATTATGGCGCAAGCTTTGCAAGGAGCACAGCGATATTACACCGATTGTAAACAAATACCGTGAATACAAGGCATTGCAGGACAACATAACCGAAGCAAACGAAATGCTTTCTATGGGCGGGCTGGATAAGGACGAAAAAGACTTTCTGGAAGCTACCATTGCAGAGAGCAACGAGGGAATAGAAAAAGTAAGCGAAGAACTTAAAATACTCCTGCTTCCAAAGGACCCTAATGATGATAAGAATGTTATCGTGGAAATACGCGGAGGTGCAGGCGGTGATGAAGCTGCACTCTTTGCGGCAGACCTTTTGCGTATGTATTCCATGTATGCAGAAACAAAGCGCTGGAAAGTAGAAATGCTTTCCGAAAGCCCCACCGACATAGGCGGTTATAAGGAAGTATCATTCTCCATTACAGGAGACAAAGCATACAGCCGTTTTAAATTTGAAAGCGGCGTACACCGAGTGCAGAGGGTACCATCTACAGAATCGGGCGGACGAATACATACATCCACGGTTACCGTTGCAGTTCTTCCTGAGGTCGAAGAGGTCGAAGTTGAAATTAATCCCAATGACCTTAGAATAGATGTCTTCCGTGCAGGAGGTCCCGGCGGTCAGTGCGTTAACACCACCGATTCTGCGGTAAGAATTACGCACATCCCCACAGGTGTAGTGGTTTCCTGCCAGGATGAAAAATCTCAGCACAAGAACAAAGATAAGGCAATGAAGATTCTGCGTTCAAGAGTATATGATATTTTCATTCAGGAGCAAAATGACGCTATAAGCGCAGAACGCAAAAGTCAGGTTGGTACAGGTGACAGAAGCGAAAGAATCCGCACATACAACTATCCGCAAGGCAGGGTAACAGACCACAGAATAGGTCTTACCTTACACAGACTGGAAGCTGTATTAAATGGTGATTTAGACGAAATGATAGATGCACTTATTACAACCGACCAAAGTGAAAAACTTAAAAACGAGTGATGTAATCTATGACACAAATTATAAACAGGGATATGATTGATTCTGCCGCACAATGCGTAGCAAACGGCGGAACGGTAGCTTTCCCTACAGAAACTGTATACGGGCTCGGATGCGATGCACTAAATAACATTGCAATCGACAAGGTATACAAAGCAAAGGGCAGACCAAGTGACAATCCTCTTATTGTACATATTGCAGATAAAGATGATGTCTTCCATCTGGCAAAAGAGGTTTCAGACGATGCGAAAAAACTGATGGATAAATTCTGGCCAGGTCCTCTTACTGTTGTGCTTCCCAAAAAAGACTCTGTTCCTCTAAGGGTTACAGGCGGTCTGGATACAGTTGCAATAAGGTGCCCATCGGACCCTGTGGCAAGAGAACTTATCTCAAAAAGCAAAAGATTTATCGCAGCACCGTCTGCCAATCTTTCGGGAAGTCCAAGTCCCACCACATCGCAGCATGTAATAGATGATTTGAATGGCAGAGTGGATTACATTATCTGCGGAGATAATTCCAAAATCGGTCTGGAGTCTACTGTAATAGATATGTCGGGCACATCTCCTGTGATTCTTCGACCCGGAGCGATAACCCTTGAGATGATTTCAAAGGTTATCGGAAATGTAAAATATGACAACTGCATAAATGCAGTTGTGGACAAGCCCAAATGCCCGGGAATGAAATACAAGCACTATTCGCCCAAGGCCGATGTTGAGGTTGTAATGGGAGAGGAAAGTCAAGTAAAAAAATATATAGACAGTAAACTCTGCCAAGATGCAAATTGCGGTGTCCTTTCTTTCTTTGGACATGATTATGACAATGCCGTGTGTGTTCTTAGTGCAGGAAACAACATGAGCGAATATGCGGCAGGACTGTTTTATAATCTTCGCGTTTTCGATGAATATAAGGTGAGCAAAATTTATGCCGAGTTTTCCGAAACCGACGGTATAGGAATAGCTGTTAAAAACCGTTTGTTTAAAGCGGCGGGAAATAAAATTACAAAGGTGTAATGCCAATATGAAAATTCTGTTTGTATGCACAGGTAACACTTGCAGAAGCCCCATGGCAGAAGCAATATTCAACAAAATCAAAACATCCGATGAACTCTTAGCTTTTTCCCGCGGAATAAGCGTATTCTTTCCGCAGAACATTTCCTCAAAAGCTGCATATGCACTTAAAAATTACGATATAGACGAATTCAAGCATAAATCGGCACAAATTTCAGAGGAAGATATAAAAGACAGTGATTTTGTTCTTACCATGACATCATCTCATAAGATGGCTCTTAAAAGCGCTTATCCAAAATACAAGCAGAAGATATATACATTAAATGAGAAGGCATACGGAAAAGATTCCGATATTGCCGACCCATACGGACTTTCACAAGAGGAGTATGATATCTGCGCAAAACAGATATTTGATGCTGTAGAGAGGATATTATGTATATCATAAATGTGCCTGACAGTGCCGAGGAAATTTTCAGTCTTGAAAAAGAGTGTTTCCCAAACGACTACTGGTCTTATGAACTTATAAAAAAAGATTTATCATCATATTTTGTTTGCAAGTACAAAGATGATTTTGCAGGTTATGTGTGCTTTTCCTGTGTTATTGACGAAGCGGAAATTACACGCGTGGCTGTGAAACCCTCATACAGAAAAGAGGGCATTGCAACTAAACTTATTGAATTTTTGAAAGCATATCTCTCTAAAAAAGGTTGCAAAACCATTTTGTTGGAGGTTCGCACTTCAAATGTTGCTGCTAAGTCTTTGTACAATAAATTGGGTTTTGTTACCTACGCAGTACGCAAAAACTACTACCACAGTCCTGACGAAGACGCTGTTCTTATGTCGGCTAAACTATAGGCGGTGATTACTTGTCTCTTATTTTAGGTATCGAATCTTCCTGCGACGAAACCTCTGTGGCTGTTGTCGAAGACGGAAGAAAAGTACTTTCAAATGTCATTTCTTCACAAATAGAGATACACAAATTATATGGCGGTGTCGTTCCCGAAATTGCTTCCAGAAAGCATCTTGAAGTTGTAAATTCCGTCATAAAGGAAGCATTGGATTCTGCGGGCAAGACGCTCTCAGATATCGATGCTGTAGGAGTTACATATGCTCCCGGTCTTGTAGGTGCACTGCTTGTTGGTGTATCCTGTGCCAAGGCACTTTCATATTCAATTTCCAAACCGCTCATACCCGTACATCATATAAGGGCGCACATATGCGCAAATTATATTGAGCATCCCGAGCTGGAGCCTCCCTTTATGTGTTTGGTAGCTTCAGGTGGGCATAGCCATATAATTCTTGTAGAGGACTATACCACCTACAAGGTAATAGGTCAGACTCGTGATGATGCAGCGGGCGAAGCTTTCGATAAGGTTGCCAGAGTTCTGGAGCTTGGATATCCCGGCGGACCAAAAATAGACAAGCTCGCCAAAGAGGGTAACGAGGAAGCCATCCCGTTCAAAAAGGTCAGCTTTGGAAAAGACAATTTTGATTTCAGCTTCAGCGGCATTAAAACCGGTGTTATAAATTATATACACAATCTTACTCAAAAGGGTATAGAGCCAAACAAAGCAGATATAGCTGCAAGCTTTGAAAAGAGCGTTGTTGAGGTACTTACCGACAACCTCATTTCTGCAGCAGATAAATACAATTTGAACCGCATAGCCCTTGCAGGCGGTGTTGCAGCCAATTCCAGACTAAGACAGGAATTGGAAAACAGAAAGGGCACTAAACAAGTCTTTTATCCGTCGCCAATTTTATGCACGGATAATGGAGCAATGGTTGCTTGCTGTGCATACCATGAGTGGTTAGCAGGCAATATTGCAGATATAAGCTTAAATGCGAATGCGTTTTTAAGCGTGGAACTCAATTAGTACAGGAGGGTAAAAAAATGAAAAAAATGAAATTGTTATCGGCGGTAATGGCGCTTATGCTTGTTATGTCTGTGCCTTTTTTTGCAAGTGCCAAAACATTTAGCGATGTTTCGGAAGCTTCGCACAGTTGGGCAATAGATGCCATTGAAAACATGGCTGAAATAGGCGTTATCAACGGCTACTCTGACGGCACATTCAAACCCAACAATGTTGTTACAAAACTTGAGTCTCTTCTCCTTACAGCAAGAATTCTCGGTGTAAGAAGTGAAGAAAACAGTGGCCTTCTCGAAGCTGCTTTAAAGAAATTCGGAGAAACAGTTGATTCATACGGCTTAAGTTTCGGAAACGACGAAGTTTGCTACCTGCTTATTAAAGATATCATTTCCGAAGACGAGCTTACTGATTATATCAGTAAATCAAATGCCTCAAGCGGAATGAAAAGATACGAAATTGCAGTTCTTCTTACAAAGGCTCTTGATGCAGAAGATGAAGTAAGCAAAAATCTTATTACTACTCTTGATTTTGCAGATACCGAAGAAATCCCTGCATATGCCAAGAAGTATGTTGAATATGTATATGTAAATGAAATTATGAACGGTGTCGGAGACAATAAGTTCTCGCCAAATACCGATGTTACAAGAGCTCAGATGGCAGTTCTCATGGACAAGCTCTCCAAAATAACAGGTTATTCCTATGTAAACGGTCAGGTCGCAGAACTTGATTATACCTCCAAGGTAATAAAAGTTAAGACATCCAATGAAACCATTCGTTATATCATAAACAGCGATGTGATTTTACGCCTTGACGGAGTTTCTGTTACAATCAATGACATTTCGAACGGCTATAATGCTTTTATAACCACAAAGGGCGATACTCTTTATGCCATCGATTTTGTTACTCCTCTTGTAGAAAAGGAAGTCAATGGTGTTCTCACGGGTAAGGCTACAGGAGCCAATAATTCAATTTCGTTCTATGTGATTGAAAAGGATGACCCTACACCCGATACAAATGTTAAGGAATCTTATCCTTTAAGCGATGATGCTGTTGTTACATATAACGATGCATCTGCCACATTAGGCGAACTTGCTACAGGCTCTTACCTTAGCGTAAGCATAAAAGAGGGCAAAATAGTAACCCTGCGCGCATATCCCAAGAACAAAACTGTTGCCGGTAAGGTTTCTGCAGTAGAAATTACCCCCGTTCCAAAATTATATATTCTGCTTGATGACGGCACAGAAGAAGGATTTGTATTAGATAGCGAAGTTGAAACAACAAGAAACGGCAAAAATGCAAATATATCAAGCGTTGTAGCCGGTGATACCATAACTGCCTCTGTTGTATATAACAGAATCACAAAGGCTATTACAACCAGTAAAACTCAACAGGTAAACGGTGTTATAAAAGAAGTTATCATATCTGTGAACCCCAGAATTACTGTTAAAACTTCGGATGGAGAGATAGTATATCCTGTTACTAATTTCTGTGATTTTGAAATTGCAGGAAAATCTTCGCCCACTTTCTATGACCTTCGCGTTGGCGAAACAGTTACACTTACTTTGGAAGGCGAAACAGTAGTTAAGCTTGTAACTAATGCAACCGACGGAGTAACTCAGATAAACGGTGTTGTTACATCTGTAAACACTTCTCATGGTGTTATTCAGGTAAACTATACAGATGCTGTTTCTGGTGTTTCTGTGATTGAGCCTGTATTTGTTAAATCTAAAGCAACTATCATAGATATACTCACAGGAAACACAATTAAGCTTTCTGCCGTTAAGGAAGGCGCAAAAATTACAGCATTTGGTGTACGCAGCAGCGGTATATTTGAGGCAACTACCATAAATGTAACCAATTAATCAATTATTAGTTTAAATAACAGGAAATGTGTCTTGCGAAGGCAAGACACATTTCTGCACTTAATTAAGAGCAGTTTGGAGCAGAGAAAAATGATAGAAATTAAGCAAAAACCTGATTATTTTTTAGTAAGCAATTATTTTGTTGATACCTTTTTATGCGAAGCCAATGGCTCGTTTGTTAAGGTGTATCTATATGTTTTAAGACATGCAAACAATCCGAACATGGAATTATCCGATATTGCAAACGCTCTTAATTTACTCGAATCCGATGTCATTCGTGCACTTAAATATTGGCACAAACAAAACCTCATTGTTTTTTCTAAAAAATCGGACAGCGATTTTTCTCTTGAATTTATAAACAAGCTGCAACCACAGGAAACCGAAAATACAGACGAAGACAAAAGCGACAAGACCTTTGCGCCCAAAACCACTTCGCCTACGGCTGTGGTTTACAAAAAAAGCGATTTAAACACCTATATGAAAAACAATGACGGTATCAGGCATATGTTTTTGATATCAGAACAACTTTTAAACCGTACATTAACCGATACAGACAGAAAAATATTATTTGGATTCTATGATTATCTTGGTCTTCCCATTGAGGTTATTTTTACACTTTTGGAACACTGTATTTCAAACGGGAAATCCAATATGCGTTATATTGAAAAGGTAGCATATTCATGGGCAGATAAGGATATAAACACTCTTGCCAAAGCAAGCATGCATGTTAAGGAAGTAAATGAACTCACATCCCTTTACCAAAAGTATAAAAAAATGTTCAGAATAACAGGCAGAGAGCTTACCTCAACGGAGGAAGCATACATAAAAACCTGGGTTACAGACCTTAAGCTTTCTGACTCAGCCATTGAAGCCGCATATGAAAAAGCCGTGGCTAATACAGGAAAAATCGCTTTTGGTTATATGGATGCGATACTAAAGAATTCCCCAAAATCTATAAAGAGCTCTCCTAAACCACAGGTAAGCGAAAAGAAGAATTTCTTCCAGGATTACGACGAAGAAATCAGCGATTTTGAATTGGAGCTTATTAAAAATCGTATTAACAAAAATTAATTTTAAGGAGCACTTATATGACAAATATGCTTCATGAAATGGTACTTGATGAATACCGAAAAAAAGAAGAAAAACGAAAAAAAGAATACGAAATTAAACTTAGCGAACTATACGCTATGTTTCCCGAAGTAAAAGAAATCGACGATGAAATATCTTCGCTTGCTGTAAAACACGCCGCAAGAATTATAAGAGAGGGTATAACACCTGAGCAGGCTGTAGAAAGTGTGCGCAAGGAGAAAGCTGCTCTTGAAAAAAGACGAAACTCTATTTTAAGCGATGCTTCATATACAGATGAATTTTTACCGCACTATGACTGCGACATTTGCAAAGATACCGGATTTGCAGACGGTCAAAAATGCAAATGCTATATGGAAATAATGAAAAAATTAATGCTTTCCAATGTAAACGGTGCAAAGACAATTATTTTTGATTTTGAAAAAGACCGCTTTGATAACTTTTCTTTTGAATGGTATTCTAAGGAAATAGTAGATTCAAAGATAAATATATCGCCTTATGAAAATATTAAGTCCGTGTATAAGGTTTGCAAAGACTTCTGCGAAAACTTTGAAAAAGAGGCACAAAACCTGTATTTTTACGGTTCATCCGGCACAGGAAAAACCTTTCTTGCAAGCTGCATTGCAAATGAGCTTGTATCAAAAGGGCATAGTGTAGTATATCAGTCTGCATATAAGCTTTTTCAGTTTATGGAAGACTATAAGTTCTGCCGAATCGACAGAGACACTCCGCTTTATGATAATATATACAACTGTGATTTACTCATAATTGACGATTTGGGCACGGAGTTCAGTACAGCATACACATGTTCTGTACTTTTTGATATCTTAAATTCCAGACTTTTGAATGAAAAGAGTACAATAATAAGTTCTAATCTCAATCTTGGTAATCTTGAAAGGAAATACACCGACAGAGTTCACTCCAGAGTTGTAGGAAACTTTGAAATGCTGAGATTTTTGGGTGACGATATAAGAATACTAAAAAAACAAACCGGGAGATAAATATGTTACTTTCAAATGAATGGACAGACTATGAAATAATTGATGCCGCCGATGGGAAAAAGCTTGAACGGTGGGGTGATATTGTTTTAAACAGACCCGACCCGCAAATAATATGGTCAAATAATGCTCCGAGCAAATCGTGGAAAGAGGCTAATGCCATATATCACAGAAGTAAGTCGGGCGGTGGTGAATGGCAATATTTCACCGATATTCCTGAAGCCTGGCAGATATCATATAAACACCTTACATTTAATGTAAAACCCATGGGATTTAAGCATACGGGACTTTTTCCCGAACAGGCAGTAAACTGGGATTTTATGTATGATGCTATAAAAACTCAGAACAGAGAAATCTCTGTCTTAAATCTTTTTGCATATACAGGCGGTGCTACAGTAAGCTGTGCTTCTGCCGGAGCCAAGGTTGTACATGTTGATGCTGCAAAAGGTATGGTACAATGGGCAAAGGAAAACGCCGCATCATGCGGTCTTGCAGATGCACCGATAAGATATATAGTTGATGATTGCACAAAGTTTGTTGAGCGCGAAATAAGACGCGGCAATAAATATGATGCCATAATCATGGACCCCCCGTCTTACGGCAGAGGACCAAAGGGTGAAATATGGAAGTTTGAGGACGAATTATATGGTCTGGTATCCAAATGCTCTCAATTACTTTCTGATAATCCTGTATTTTTTATAGTAAATTCTTATACTACCGGTATTTCGCATACGGTTGTAGCAAATCTTATTACTATGGTTTTAAAAACAAAATTCGGAGGAAATGTTACTTCCGACGAAATAGGTTTACCTATTAAATCCTCAGGTTTAGTACTGCCATGCGGCGCTACTACAAGATGGTTTAAGGAGGAGTAGCTTTGATTTCTGCTCAAAATATCACATTTTCATACACCCACGAGTCTACCGAAAAAGATGTCCTCAAAAATGTAAGTCTGGATATTGAAAAAGGTGATTTCGTTGCTCTTTTAGGGCAGAACGGTTCGGGCAAGTCAACACTTGCCAAACACTTCAATGCCATACTTTTACCACAGGGCGGAAAGATTTTTATAAATGGTTTTGATACCGCAGAAGAAAAGAACTTATGGGATATAAGGTCTACCGCTGCCATGGTCTTTCAAAACCCCGATAATCAGCTTGTTGCAACCGTGGTAGAAGAAGATGTAGCCTTTGCTGCCGAAAATCTTGGCATACCGCCAAAAGAAATCAGAAAAAGAGTTGATGAAGCTCTCGAAATAGTAGGTATGTCTGAGTTTAATAAGCACGCACCGCATCTGTTATCCGGCGGACAAAAACAGCGTGTTGCAATCGCGGGCGTTATAGCTATGCGTCCTCAGATTATAATATTTGATGAGCCTACTGCCATGCTTGACCCTCAAGGCAGAAAAGAGGTACTAAAGTGTATTAAATCTCTTAATGAAGAGCACGGCATAACCATAGTCCTCATTACTCACAATATGGATGAAGCCGCACAGGCAAAAAGGGTTGTAGTGCTTGACAAGGGCAGAATTGTGATGGATGATGTGCCCAAAAAAGTTTTTTCAAATGTCAAACAGATAAAGGCTCTCGGTCTGGATGTTCCTCAGGTTACTTACCTTGCGTATTTATTAAGACAAAAGGGCATTGATATTTCAAAAGAAGTTTTGACAGTTGAAGATTGCATTATGGAGCTTAAAAGATTATGTCAATAATTGTAAATGATTTAAAGCATATATATTCGAAAAACGGGCCGTTTGAAAGGGTTGCCATAGAGGATGTTTCCTTTACAATAAATGACGGAGAATTTATCGGTCTCATAGGTCATACAGGAAGCGGTAAATCTACTCTTATAGAACATTTGAACGGTCTTTTAAAGGCGGATAGCGGTCAGATTATAATAGACGGGGTTGATATCACCGATAAAAATTGCAAACTTTCCGAAATTCGCAGCAGGGTAGGTCTGGTATTTCAATATCCCGAATATCAGCTCTTTGAGGAGACGGTATATAAAGATATTGCCTACGGTCCATCCAATATGAAACTAAGCGATGAAGAAATTCAAAGACGGGTATTTCAAGCTGCACAGTTTGTAGGTCTAGATAGTGACATTATGCAGTGTTCGCCATTTGATTTGTCGGGCGGACAGAAAAGGCGAGTGGCAATAGCAGGTGTTCTTGCTATGGAGCCAAAGGTACTTATTTTGGATGAGCCTACTGCAGGTCTTGACCCCCAAGGCAGAAACGACCTTTTGGCAAGGCTCAAATTTCTGCATAAAGAAAAGGGCATAACCATAATACTCGTATCTCATTCCATGGAGGATATCGCAGATACTGTAGATAAGGTTATGGTAATGTCAAAAGGCAGACTTGTTGCTTTTGATACAATAAACAACATCTTTACAAAAACAGAGCTTTTAAAAGGAATAGGTCTTGATATCCCCGAGATTTGTCAGGTAATAGACTTTTTGAAAGCACAGGGATACACGTTTCCAAAGGATATTTGCAGCGTAGAAGATACGGCAAATATAATTTTTGAAATATTAAAAGGAGCACACGATGCTTAAAGATATCACTCTTGGACAGTATTTTCCGATGGATTCTGTTATTCACAGAATCGATCCGCGTATTAAAATACTATCGGTACTATTTATAATAATTGCCGTTTTTTTATGCAAAACACCGTTGTCATTTATTATGGCTGCGGCTTTTAATATTGCTGTAATTGCCGCATCAAAGATAAGCTTTAAAACGGTAATGTCTTCATTAAAACCTGTTTTATTCATCATAGTTTTTACTGCTGTTATAAACCTGTTTCTTACAGGCGGTGACGATTATCTTGTAAAATGGAAGTTCATTGCTATAACCCGTCAGGGTGTGGAAGCGGCACTTACTATGGCAATAAGAATCATACTTTTGGTATCCTTTTCTTCCATGCTTACTTTTACCACTTCACCTATAATGCTCACAGACGGTATAGAAAGTTTACTTAAGCCTTTTTCAAAGATTGGACTGCCCGTTCATGAGCTCTCTATGATGATGACCATAGCCTTGCGCTTTATACCAACACTTCTCGAAGAAACCGACAAAATAATAATGGCACAAAAATCCCGCGGAGCTGATTTTGAAAGCGGAAGCATTGTAAAAAGGGCGAAATCGCTCATACCGATACTGGTACCTCTTTTTATAAATTCATTCCGCCGTGCAGATGAACTTGCTACTGCTATGGAATGCAGATGTTATCGCGGCGGTGACAACAGAACAAGACTTAAGGAGCTAAGATTTAAAAGAACTGATTTTTTTGCTTTTGTCATAATGCTTCTTTGCGTAAGTGCAGTAATTTTAATTGGAGTTTTTAGAATATGAACCCAAGAAATCTTCTTTTAAAAATTCAATATGACGGAAGCGGTTATCACGGTTATCAGATACAGCCGCAAGCTATAACAGTGCAAAAAGTCATTGGGGATGCACTATCTCATATAACAGGGGAACAAATCCGTGTTAATGGCTGTTCGCGTACGGATGCGGGAGTACATGCTGTTGAATATGCACTCTCTTTTGAAACCTCGTTTCCCATACCTGCAGACAGACTTCCTATTGTACTGAATAACAAGCTACCAAAAGATATAAAAGCACTTTCTTGCATAGAGGTTTCACCCGAGTTTCACGCAAGGTTTGATACAGTAAGCAAAACCTACAGATATGTAATAAATACAAGTGAAAACCCGCAGGTATTTACCCGCAACTACGAATGGCAGCTGAAAAAACACATAGATTTACAGGCGATAAATGAAGCCTGCAAATATTTTATAGGCGAAAAGGATTTTGCCTCTTTTATGACATCGGGAACAGAGGTTTCATCAACAGTCAGAACAGTATATTCTCTCGAAGCTCTTTCAAAAGATAATATTTTAGAAATTTATATAAAAGCAAACGGATATTTATACAACATGGTTCGTATAATAGTAGGAACCTTGGTAGATGTAGGACTCGGAAAATATGAGCCTCATAAAATACAGGAAATAATATCTGCAAAAGACCGTTCACTTGCAGGGCCTACTGCGCCGCCGCAAGGTTTATCGCTTTTTAAAGTTGAGTATGAGGAGGTAGCGTTTTGAAAGACGAAAAGGTAATAAAATTCCCCAAGAACTCAAAAAAAACCAAGACAAAAAACCCTATCGTACTTTATACAGTTTTAGTGGTTGGTTTACTAATTATATTATCCAAGCTTTTTGGCGGACCATCTTTTGAATCCACCAACTCGGTAAACACAGAAACTATACCTCTTGCAAGTGCAAATAATTTTGATTTTTCATCTTACAAAGACGGATACATACTCGCAAAAGATGGAAAAATTTCGTGTTACAATACAAATCAAAGCGTGCAATGGGAGATAAAAGGCTCTAAAACCGCTCCAAAGGTTAAGGTAAATGGAGATTATGTACTCACTTACTATGATAATGACTCTCTTGCGGTTGTAACAAACGGAAGAAAAACGGTGGATATATCCACTCCCGGAAGCGCTCAGTACGGTTATGTAAATGCCAACGGCTACTGCGCACTTATGGTAGATGAATTCGGACTTAAAAATAAGGTTGTAGTCTACAACAAAAAAGGCGAGATGATATACTACCGCGATAATCCCGATAAATTCATAACTCAAATTATACTCTCCGATGATAATAAATCACTTGCAACAGTTGAACTTGTTACAAGCGAAAGCAGCATATCTTCAAATCTTGTTATTACAAACATTAAAACCAACAAAGAGGAGACAAGGGTAACATTTGAGAACACTATGCCCGGAGGATGCATTTTTACAGATACAAACAGCATCATTGCTATTTTTGACACAAGACTTCAGTGCTATGGCTTAAATGGTAAATTGAGATGGGAAACCAAATTTGACGGAAAAACCATATATAAATATTCATATGACAACGAAATACTCGCTTGCATATTTAATGCAGACGATTCTGCAGATTCAGGCTCAGAGGTTGCATTTTATAACAAACGGGGAAAGAACATCGGCAGCTTTGCTGCAACCGAAAAAATCCGCAATATAGATTTAAAAAACAAAAGTGCCTTGCTTACTTACGGCAAGAAGCTTGTTCTTACCAACCTGAAAGGAAAGGAAATATCACAGGCAGATATAACATATGACATGAAAGATTCCCTTTTCATGGGTACGAAAAAATGTGCTTTAGTAATTTCTGCATCACAGGATGCAAAGTTGTTGCCCCTTAAATAGCCTTTGCCTTGGAGGTATAATGAAATGTTCCTTGATTTTCTTATAATTTTGATTTTTCTTATTGCGGCATTTTCGGGATATAAAAAAGGTTTTGCACAGATGCTTATATCCCTTGGTGCTTTTGTGTTATCAATATTTTTGGTTGCAGGAATTTATAATTATCTGGGCGATGCATTTTTTGCCTCGGATTACGGCGCTTCGCTTGTAGAGAATGTTTCCCAAGGAATAGGAGACAGAATTGCTGATGCAGCAAATTTCAGCAGTAATGTGCCATTTTTAAGCGGTGTTATAAAAGGTGCCGCAGATGATGGAGGTATTGTGTATACACTCTCTCAAAAAGTGCTTAAAACACTAATGGCTGTTCCGCTTCTCATAATTTCCTTTATACTTTTAAAACTACTTCTTTTTTCACTTAGAAAGATTGTCTCCAAAACAACCAGCCTTCCTCTTATAAGTACAGTAGACTCGCTGCTTGGATTGGCACTTGGTGCTATTTGGGGATTTGCTATATTAGCTGTTTCATATTTTATATTTGGGTATATACAACTTTTGCCTTCCATGGATTTTATAAGCCGGCAATTTGACTCATCGCTTATCATAACTTTAATAAACGATATTTTATAAAGGAGTAATAAATAATGGTTTACACTTTATTGGCAAATGGTTTTGAAGAAATCGAAGCACTTGCAGTAGTCGATATTTTAAGAAGGGCGCAGATTCCTGTAAAAACTATTTCTGTTTCAGACAGTCTTACAGTAACAGGTGCGCACGATATCAGAGTTTTGGCAGATGAAATACTGAATAATACAGATATGAATTTTGATTTACTTTTTCTTCCCGGCGGATATCCCGGATATGTTAATCTTGAAAACGAGCCAAAGGTTATTGATATCTTAAACAACGCGTGCAAAGAAAACAAAATAGTTGCCTCTATATGTGCGGCCCCGTCAATTTTGGGTAAAGCAGGACTTCTTGAAGGCAAAACAGCTTGCTGTTTCCCGTCTTTTGAAGAAAGCCTCAAAGGTGCCGCTGTTTCCTTTGAAGATGTATGTGTAAGTGACAATATTATAACTTCCAGAGGTGCAGGCACAGCGCATAAATTAGCTTTTAAACTTGTAGAGATTTTAAAAGACAAGGAAACGGCAGATAATCTCAAATCTGCTATGATTTACTGTAATGAATAAAAAAGAAATAAGAAATAGAATTCTTACCGCAAGAAATTCGCTATGTACAGGTGAAGCTGTACGAATGAGCGAAGAAATCCTATGTAACATAAAAAGTACAAAAATTTTGGATTTTAAAAGCTTTCTTGTATACAATGATTTTAAAAATGAAGTAAGGACTGATTTACTCATTAAATATCTCTGCCAGAATAATAGGGAAGTATATCTTCCGAAATGCGATATATCTACAAAAACTTTTGTACCTGTACGGTATACGGATAAAAACAATATGCAAACCAATATATACGGCATTTATGAGCCTGCAGATGATTTTAGCTTGCCGTCGCAAATAGAATGTGCAATAGTTCCGGGAGTAGCTTTTGATATCAAAGGAAACCGTATAGGTTTTGGCGCAGGATATTATGATAAATATTTTTCTATAAATACGCACATATTTAAAATCGGATTGTGCTATGAATTTCAGCTTTTGGATGAAATATGTGCAGATGATTATGATATTCCGATGGATGCCGTAATCACAGAAAAGAGAATTATTTACACGAAGTAGGATATGTTCAAACTTTGACGTTATTTCGCAAAATAAAAATTTTGCGAAATGGAGGAGGGTTAAAATGCTGTCTTCTAACTCAAAAGATAAATACTCGGATGTACCGCAAATACTGAGAAACTACCTGAATTTTATGACAGTAATAAAAGGTAAATCCCCCAATACGGTAAGAGAATATTATTATGACTTACGACTTTTTTTCAGATATATTCTTTGTTGCATTAATAATCTTCCTCTTGATTCAATTCAATCTGTCAGTTTGGATGGATTTAATGAAAATCTTCTTAAAGAAATTACTCTTAACGATTTGTATGAATTTATGGCATACATTAATAATGTACATTCCTCCAACGACAACTACAGAGCGCGTAAAGTTGCCAGCTTAAAATCTTTTTTCAATTATCTCCACATTAAAATAAATTTTATAGAAACAAATCCTGCAGCAAATCTGGATTCACCAAAAATAAAAAAACGCATGCCCCGTTATCTTACACTTGATGAGAGCGTAAATTTTTTAAATTGCATTGATGGCAGATTTAAAGAACGTGACTTAGCGATTTTTGCAATTTTTCTTAATTGCGGTTTGAGATTATCGGAGTTAGTCGGGATTAACCTCAAAAATATCAATTTTGACAAACGCACTTTGAGAGTTGTCGGTAAAGGAAACAAAGAACGAATGGTTTACCTAAATGACCTGTGCATTGCCGCTATAAATAATTACCTGTCGGTGCGTCCGGAAGTGATTGTACACTCAGATATGGATGCACTTTTTATAAGCTCTCAGGGGCGCCGAATCAGTAACCGCATGGTTGAGCTTCTTGCAAAAAAATATTTCGAAAAAGCAGGTCTTGATTATGATTTGTATTCACCTCACAAATTAAGACATACCGCAGCTACTCTTATGTATCGCGAAGGAAATGTGGATATAAGAACACTTCAGGAGCTTTTGGGACATACTTCTCTTGCTACAACGCAAATTTATACGCACATCAAAAACGATGATTTACGCGATGCGGCAAACAGTAATCCTCTAGCCTCTTTTAAGCCTAATCCTACAGAAGAATAAACTAAAAAGAGAGCATATTTGCTCTCTTTTTGCGTTTAATATATTATTCATCAAGCTTTAGCACCGACATAAATGCTTCCTGAGGGACTTCTACGCTGCCCACCTGACGCATTCTCTTTTTACCCTCTTTCTGCTTTTCAAGCAGCTTTTTCTTTCGGGTTATATCACCGCCATAGCACTTTGCTAGCACATCTTTACGCATAGCTTTAACAGTTTCTCTGGCAATGATTTTATTGCCAATAGCTGCCTGAATAGGAATTTCAAAAAGCTGTCTTGGTATGGTTTCTTTAAGTTTTTCGGCAATTCTTCTGCCTCGTGGATAAGCTTTGGATTCGTGCACAATAAAGGAAAGTGCATCGACCATATCGCCGTTTAAAAGCATATCAAGCTTAACCAAATCCGATTTGGCATAGCCTTTTAGTTCATAATCAAATGAAGCATAGCCTTTTGTACGGGATTTGAGCGCATCAAAAAAGTCATAAATTATTTCATTAAGTGGAAGGTCGTAATGCAGTATAACTCTTGTATCATCCATGTATTGCATATTTTTGTAAACTCCTCTGCGCTCCTGACAAAGCTCCATTATATTTCCGACAAATTGTGTAGGAAGCATAATATCTGCATTTACCATAGGCTCTTCCATGTGTTCTATCTCGGACATGGGCGGAAGATTTGTAGGATTGGAAATATCTACAACTTCGCCGTTGGTTTTGTAAATCTTATATACAACGCTGGGTGCGGTGGTTACAAGGTCAAGATTGTATTCTCTCTCTAATCTTTCCTGTATTATTTCCATGTGTAAAAGTCCAAGAAATCCGCATCTGAATCCAAATCCCAAAGCTACAGAAGTTTCAGGCTCATAGGACAAAGCAGCATCATTTAACTGCAGTTTTTCCAACGCATCTCTAAGGTCACCGTATTTTGCGCCGTCTGCCGGATATATACCCGAAAACACCATGGGATTAACCTTTTTATATCCCGGAAGCGGCTCTGATGCAGGTCTGTCTGCACATGTTACGGTATCACCGACTCTGGCATCCGATACAGTCTTTATAGAGGCGGCAATATAGCCAACCTCTCCTGCCTTAAGAGATGAAGCCGGTATAGTTCCGAGAGCGGAAAGATAGCCTGTTTCTACGACATCAAATGTCTTGCCTGTGGACATGAATTTAATCGTATCGCCCGGTTTGAGTTCACCATCCATTACCCTTACATAAACAATTACGCCTTTGTATGCATCGTAGTATGAATCAAATATCAAAGCTTTGAAAGGTTCGGAGGAATCTCCCGACGGCGGAGGAACAAGTTCAACTATTTTTTCCAGAACATCGTCTATTCCAATGCCCTGTTTAGCAGAAATAAGCGGAGCATCCTGCGCATCAATACCTATAACATCTTCTATTTCGTTTTTTACAAAATCAGGTCTCGCACTGGGTAAATCTATCTTATTTATAACAGGGACAATTTCCAAATCATTATCAACGGCAAGATAGGTATTGGCAAGCGTCTGGGCTTCTATACCCTGTGAGGCATCTACAACCAGAACTGTCCCCTCGCATGCTGCAAGGCTTCGGGATACTTCATAGTTAAAATCTACATGCCCGGGTGTATCAATGAGGTTAAATATGTACTCCTCACCGTTTTTTGCGTTATATACAAGCTTTACCGCACGAGCTTTTATGGTTATGCCCTTTTCTTTTTCCAAATCCATATTATCCAGGACTTGGTCCTGCATCTCACGCTGGGTAAGCACACCTGTCTTTTCAAGCATACGGTCAGCCAGAGTAGATTTACCATGGTCTATATGGGCTATTATGCAAAAATTTCTTATGTGTTCCTGTCTTTTTGACATCTATGTCTTTCTCCTTGAATCAAAATATTTAGAACAAATTCTGGAGTTATTATAACATAAAAATATATACGTTTCAATAAGAAAACACGAAAAAGAACATAAAAGTCGCAGAAGTTTATCCTGCGACTTTGTTATTCTTTGTAGTGCTTAGAAGGAACTTTTTCTTTAAAAAGGATTCCTACAGACCACAGACCGCATATGCCTACCAAAGTGTAAATTATTCTCGAAAGCAAAGCGCCCTGTCCGCCAAAAATAAAAGCCACCAAGTCGAAACCGAAAATTCCTACGAGAAGCCAGTTGATAGCACCGATTATGACTACGGTTAATGCTGCATTATCCAACACTATACATTCTCCCCTTTCATTTTTTGTGCTCTAAAAGAGTTCAATTTTATTCTTTTCCGATTGCGCGTTAAAAATACACGCAAATAAATATTTATATTTGTTAAATAATAGTAAATATTATATTATTTTGCTTGCCAAGACACTCTAATAGTGTTATAATATTATGATACTAACGATATATAGGCGGAGGTAGCAAATGTCTAAAAAAAGCACTGCAACTTTTCAAATAATATCAGCTGTTTTTATGATTTTGAGCGTTTTTCTTTCCAGATACAGCGGTCTTATGTTTTTTGTGTCTTTTTTTATTAACTCTGCGCTTATTTCATATATTATATGTCAGTTTCCTGTTTTAAACACGCTTTGCATTTTACTCAGTTCGGTTGTGTTCTTCGGAGTAACTTCCTTTATTAATCACACAGCCTCTTTATCGGACATATTCATTCTCGGTTTGCTTTTTGTTCCCGGTTGTGTTTTGGGAATTTCTTTTAAAACAAAACAAACTTTTAAGGATACATTTATTATAGCCATGACTGTTGACTTTTTAATTCTCACAGTCTCGGTGTTTGTATGTAAATTTGTTTTTGAATTTGATATCACATCAGAACTCAGAGCGGTGTTTCTTGATAATTTCAGCGATAATCTCAGTATATTAAAAAGTCTTTCGCCCGATATCGCAGTGCAATTAAAAAATTCTGAACATCAAATTTTTAACACCCTGTATATTCTTGTTCCGGGAATTTTGCCGTTTGCCTTTTCTGTGATTTTTGTTTTTGCATTTTTGCTGCAATATGCAATATCTAAGATGGTTTGCATGGGTTATCTTGTGCGCTGCTCGCATTTTCAGGATGGATTCGACAGTTTCAGACCCGGCATTGTAACCAATATAGTTTTAGCTTTTATGATTATGACAATTCTGTTTGAAACATCAAATAACATAGTTATGATATGTTTAAATATTGCACTTATTATATTGATGTTGTATTTTATAACAACACTTTCTTATATAGATTTTAAATTTAAACAGCGCGGATATTATGCCGGCAGACGATTTGGACTCATTGCAGCTATTTGTGTGATTTCTGTTGTATCGTCACTGTTTCTGCCTATTATTAATATGATATACATCTTTGTATTCTTTGGTTTTTTAGACAGCATTTTCGACTTTAGAAAATTAAATATAAAAAAGGTGAACTAAATGAAGAAAAGAATTTTTACAGGTATCTTCAATACAAACGGATATTATATATGGCTTCTTGCTTTATGTTCATTTGCTGTATCTTTATATGATATCGGTGTAGCTCTGGTCTTGGGACTTATTACTGCGGTTTGCTTTGGATTCAATTTGTTTTTTGGATTTTCCCGAAGAAAAAGCATAAGAAAATTCTTAGGTGTTCTCACCGACGGCTTCCACAACGATATAAAAGAGGTTCTTGGCGGTGACCTTATTCCTTTTGTTATAATAGGTCATGACGGTAGTGTCCTTTGGGCAAACAACGGCTTTCTTAAGATTATCGAAGGCAGTATAACCAAAAGAGCACACATAACCGAACTTATACCCGAATTTGATTTATATCAGTGTTTAAATACTGCCGCAGGCACATTCTACAGAATAGAACATTTTGGAAGAACATATCTTGTAGACATTTCCTTATCACAGAATGATAACGAAATACTATATGCTCTTCATTTCAAAGATTGTACCGAGTACGAGAATTTAAAAGAAAAATACAATAACGAAAAATTCGTCTGTGCTACAATCATCGTAGATAACTATGACGACATTATGCTCGATGTAACAAACGCAGACAAACCCAAAGTATCTGCCGCCATAGAAGAAGCTCTCAACCTTTGGAGCCAAAGTGTAAATGGTATTTTGAAAAAATACGAAAAGGATAAATTCACTTTCTATTTTTCCAATGAGGGTCTGGAGATTTTTACAAAACATCGATTTGATATACTGGAAAAAATACGAGAAATAGCAGTTGGTAACCGTCTGTCCCCTACTCTTAGTATCGGTGTGGGATGCGGCGGTGAAAATATGCTTCAAAACGAGTCTTATGCATACAGTGCACTTGATATGGCATTGGGACGCGGCGGAGACCAGGCAATAGTTAAAAATGGCGAAAAATATGCCTTTTTCGGGGGTAAAACCCAAGAAACCGAAAAGCGAACAAAGGTTAAAGCCCGTGTGGTAGCAGAAGCGATAAAGCAGCTTCTGCTTGAAAATGATGAAATTATAATCATGGGACACAAGAATCCCGACTGTGACTCTTTTGGTGCCGCAATAGGTCTGTACCGCGCGGTAGCTGCACATGGTAAGATGTGTAAGATAGTCATGGAAAACTATAATGACACCGTATCAAAAGTTGTTGACACGCTAAACGATTCTGAATATGAAAATGTAATTATAAATAAGGCTTATGCAAATGAGATTGTAAACAGAAAAACTCTGATTTTTGTGGTAGACACTCATGTTAAATCCATGGTAGAAGAACCATCTCTTCTGGATGTGTCCAAGAATATTATTATAATTGACCATCACAGAAAAAATGCGGACTTTATCCAAAATCCCCTTATTTCCTACCATGAGCCGTATGCCTCATCGGCTTCTGAGCTTGTAACCGAAATAATACAATATATGGGTGACAAGGTTCGTCTCAGCAAAAAAGAAGCTGAAGCGCTTTATGCAGGAATCTATTTGGACACCAAAAACTTCACATTCAAGACAGGTGCAAGAACCTTTGAAGCAGCATCATTTTTAAAAAAGCTCGGTGTAGATACTATTTCTGTAAAGAAGCTATTTCAGGTAGACATAAACACTTTTGTTAAAAAATGGGAAATTATGCAAAGTGCTACTACCTATAAACACTCCATATCCATTGCAAAATGCAACAAAAACGATGTGGATATGCGCATTATTGTAGCTCAGGCGGCAGATGAACTTTTAAGTATAACCGACATCACCTGCTCTTTTGTTCTGTGCGACATGGGTGGAAGTGTATATATAAGCGCCCGTTCGCTTGGTACCTACAATATTCAGATAATTATGGAAAAGCTTGGCGGCGGCGGACATGCCACAAGCTCCGCTGCAGTTCTTATCGGTGTAGATATCGACAAAGCGGAAGCTATGTTAAAAGATGCAGTTGATGAGTATTTAAACGAGATTTAATTTAATAAAGGAGAATAGACATGGAAGTTATATTTATAAAGGATTTAAAAGGTCAGGGCAAAGCAGGAGACAAAAAGAATATAAGTGACGGTTACGCCGTTAATTTCCTTATTCCAAAGGGTTATGCAGTTGAGGCTAATGCCACAAACTTAAACAAGCTCAAAGGCAAACAGGATTCCGAATCGTTTAAGAAACAGCAGGAGCTCGAAAATGCACAGTCTCTCAAAGAAAAACTTGAAAGCATTACAGTATCCATCAGGTCAAAAGCCGGAGATAACGGCAAAATTTTCGGTTCTGTAACCTCAAAAGATATTGCCGACAGTCTTTCCAAAGATCATTCCCTTACCGTAGACAAAAAGAAGATTGTTCTTCCCGACGGTATAAAGGAAATAGGAACATTTAATATTGATGTTAAGCTATATCCTTCCGTAACAGGAAAGATAAAGGTATGTGTTGAAAAAATCTGATTGATTTGTCGGGGTGATTGTAATGGCAAACGAAATAACTCGCAGTATGCCATGTAATTTAGAAGCAGAACAATATGTTCTCGGAGCTATAATATTTGACAACGAGTGCATAGGAGATGTTGTTGCGGTGCTTAAACCGGACGATTTCTACCTTGAACAACACAAGCGAATCTTTGAAGCAATGATAAACATATCAAATAAGGCAATCCCTATTGATTTGGTTACATTAAAAAGCGAGCTTGAGAACATATTTGACAGTATAGGCGGTGTTGATTACATAACACAGATTTGTCTTATGGTCAACACAACCTCCAACCTTAAATACCACATAAAAATCATAGAGGAAAAAGCAATATTACGAAGATTAATACGTTCTTCCTCCGAAATTACCGACTTGTGTTTTGATACCGAAAAAGAAGTTTCTTTGGTGTTAAACACGGCTGAAAACAAGCTCTATGATGTTCTTCAGAGCAAAAAGATCACAGATTTATTCCCCATAAAAGATGTACTTGCCGAGAATCTTTCAAGACTCGAAGAACTCATGAAGCAAAACTCAAAAGTTACAGGTGTTCCCACAGGATTTAAAGAGCTTGATATTCGCACCACCGGTCTTCAGCCGTCTGATTTGGTACTTATAGCAGCTCGACCTGCAATGGGCAAGACAAGCTTTGCATTAAATATCGCTACCAATGCAGCAGTCCGATACAATGTGCCTGTAGCAATATTCAGTCTGGAAATGAGCAAAGAACAGCTTGCAAACAGAATTTTAAGTTCCGAAGCACTTATATCCAGCGAAAAACTCAAAACAGCGGAAATAGACAATAACGATATGGCAAAACTTGCAGGTGCCATAAACACTCTTTCCAAAGCACCTATATATATAGACGATACTGCAGGCATCACGGTTTCCGAAATAAAAGCCAAATGCCGCCGTCTTAAGATGAAAAACCAGCTTGGACTTGTAGTAATAGATTATCTCCAGCTTATACAAGGTAACAGCCGTGAAGGCAGACAGCAGGAAGTATCCGAAAACAGTCGTTTCTTAAAGATAATGGCGAAGGAGCTTTCCGTTCCTGTTATTACCCTTTCGCAGCTTAGCCGTGCACCTGACCAGCGTGCTGACCATCATCCTATGCTAAGCGACCTCAGAGAATCGGGTTCTATTGAGCAGGATGCCGATATGGTAATGTTTTTGTATCGTGAGGAGTATTACGAAAAGGAAACCGACAGAAAGAACATCGTAGAATGTATGATAGCCAAGTTCCGAAACGGAAGCACAGGAAGCATAGATTTGGGTTGGCGCGGTGAGTTTACCAAATTCATGGATTTGGATACCTCACATCAGGAACCTGCTTTTTAAGGAGTTGAATTTTTGTTGAATTTTAGTGATAAAATCATATCTGTCATCAAAAAATTCAATATGATACAAAATGGTGACCGCATTCTCGTAGGCTTATCGGGCGGCGCTGATTCTACTGCCCTGCTATATGCATTAAGTCTGATTTCTGACAACCTTAAAATTTCGGTTGCAGCGGCACATCTTAACCACGGAATAAGAGGCGAAGAAGCTCTTCGGGATAAAAATCACTCGGAGAAATTTGCGCTAAGACTTGGAATCCCCTTTGTAAGTAAGGATGTATGTGTACCCGAATATGCCAAAACCCATAAGCTTTCCGAGGAAATGGCAGCCCGTGTTCTGCGATACGATTTTTTTAAGGAAGCTTGCGATGAGTACAACTGCAATAAGATTGCAGTAGCACACAATAAAAATGACAGTATAGAGACAATCCTGCTTAATATCATACGCGGTAGCGGCTCAAAAGCTATGGACGGCATTAAACCTGTAAACAGTAATATAATCCGACCTCTTATTGAAACAAGCCGCGAGGAAATCGAAGAATTTCTCGCTGAAAACAATATAGATTATGTTACCGATTCAACAAATCTTGAGGACAGTTACGCCAGAAATATTGTCCGAAACCATATCTTTCCAAAAATGAAGATGATAAATGAAAATGCCGTAAATAATATTTTGCGCACTTCGTCCATAATCCGTGCAGAGAGTGAATATATAGAAAACGAAGCAAAAAAGCTTGGTATAGTTTGGGATAATTCGGACAGCGTTTCGATAAAGCGTCATGAGTTCTCCGCACTTAATACAGCACTTGCCAGAAGAACTCTCATGCTTGCAATAGATACCCTCTGCGGCAATACACTAAATGTGTCAAACTCTCAGATTGACTCTGTCATATCCAATCTTAAAACAGGAAATATATTTTCGTTTGGAAACGGTTCAAAAGCCTTGATAACTGCAAATGAAATCACCCTGACCAAAACTATTGATTCAATACCCGAATATGAATACGAGATTACACTTCCGGGTGATTTATATGTAAAAGAAAGCGGTATATCCTACTCTTTTGAATTCACAGATGTGTACAAGCCCGCTCCAAATACCCTTTTCATCTGTGCGGACAATCTTGATAAGATAACTGTCCGCACCAGAAAAGACGGTGATACTTTTGTTCCTTATGGTATGAAAGGCACAAAAAAGGTTAAATCGTTTTATATAGACAGCAAAATTCCCTCGATTAAGAGAAATCTATATCCTGTAGTTGTATCAAACAACAAAATTCTTGCTGTTCTGCCTTTGAGAATTAACGATGAATTCAAAATAACAAAAAATACAAAAAAAATACTAAGGATAAGTTCATTCGGAGGTACATATGATAAAACATGATTCATTTTGCAAGAAAATTCTTATTTCAGAGGAAACTATAGAAAAGAGAGTTTCTGAGGTTGCTGAAAAAATCAACAATGATTTTTCCGGTCAGGAGGTTGTCTTCCTTGCCGTCTTAAACGGTGCCTTTATGTTTGCTACAGACCTTATTAAAAAAGTCAAACTTGATTGCTATATTGATTTTATACAATGTTCATCTTATGGGAATACTACTGTTTCAAACAAGAAGTTCAATATAAAGAAAGATTTAAGCCTTGATATAACAGACAAAAATGTTATAATCATAGAGGATATCTTAGATAGCGGTCATACCCTTAAAAACCTTATAGAATATATTGAATCCAAAAATCCGAAGTGTGTAAAGACTGCCGTGTTTATGGATAAAACTGCCCGCAGAGAAGTAGAAATAAATGCAGATTATGTGGCAGTAACACTTGATGATGATGAATTCATAATCGGATATGGCTTGGATTATGCTCAAAAATACAGAAATCTCCCCTTTGTGGGCGTTCTTAAAGAAGAAATATATAAATAAGTAAATATCAACTTTAAAAGGAGGTGCTTATTTTGAAAAAACATTTTAAAGGCATTGCAGTATATATTATTTTATTTTTAATAATTTTCGGTATATATTCTTTTATGAATTACGATGCAAGCCCTGCAAAAATTACTTTTTCAGAATTGGTACAACACATCGAGGATGGAAATGTTTCGGAGATTAAAATCATACAGGACGAAGCAGAGGTTAAGCTCATAAAAGGCGATATTACCAATGTAGTGTGCGAGATCCAGTCCAGCGGTCTTCTCAATGCCGTTTCAGGCGAAACACTTTCCAATCAGGTAAAAAAAGGAACATTAAAACTTGAAATTCAAAAACCTGCTGAACCGCCTTGGTGGGTTACAATGCTTCCATCGGTTATAATTTTTGTTTTGTTTATAGGCTTCTGGATTTTCTTTATAAAGCAATCCAAGGGCGGCGGTGCAGGCGGTATGAATTTCGGTAAGAGCCGTGCACGCATGCACATACCCGACAAGGACCGTGTTACATTTGAAGATGTTGCAGGTGCCGATGTGGAAAAAGCAGAACTTGAGGAAATCGTAGAGTTCTTAAAAGCACCCCAAAAATTTACAAGTCTTGGTGCCAAGATCCCGCGCGGCGTTCTTCTTGTAGGACCTCCGGGAACAGGTAAAACACTTCTTGCAAAAGCCGTTGCAGGTGAAGCGGGTGTCCCCTTCTTCAGCATAAGCGGCTCGGATTTTGTAGAAATGTTTGTAGGTGTTGGTGCTTCCCGAGTTCGTGACCTTTTTGAACAAGCCAAGAAAAACAGCCCCAGTATTGTATTTATAGATGAAATCGATGCCGTGGGCCGTCAGAGAGGCGCCGGTCTTGGAGGCGGACATGATGAAAGAGAACAAACACTTAATCAGCTTCTTGTTGAGATGGATGGTTTCTCAGTTAATCAAGGTGTAATTATAATAGCTGCTACAAACAGACCTGACATACTCGATAAGGCTCTGCTGAGACCGGGCAGATTTGACCGACAGGTTGTTGTGTCTACACCGGGTATGCAAGGAAGAGAAGATATCCTAAAGGTACACGCAAAAAATAAGCCTCTTTCTTCTGAAGTTGACCTTAAAATTGTAGCCAAGGTTACTGTAGGATTTACAGGTGCAGACCTCGCAAATCTTTTAAATGAAGCTGCAATACTTGCTGCAAGACGCAACAGAACAGAAATAACCATGGAAGATATAGATGATGCCATGATAAAGGTTGAGGTCGGCACTGAGAAAAAAGGAAGACAGTACACCGAAAAGGAAAAACGGCTTACCGCTTATCATGAAGCAGGTCATGCAGTAGTATCCAGGCTTTTACCCGACAGACATCCTGTTCATCAGGTTTCCATAATCCCCAGAGGATTAGCGGGCGGTTACACCATGTACCGTCCTACAGAGGATAAGTTCTACTCTACCAAAAATGAAATGTTTGCAGAAATAGTAGAGCTTCTTGGCGGAAGAGCAGCAGAAAAAATTGTGCTTAATGATATAAGCACAGGCGCTTCCAACGATATTGAACGTGCATCCTCTATTGCAAGACACATGGTTACCAAATTTGGTATGAGCGACAGCATAGGTCCTATAAATTACGGAAGTGACTCCGATGAAATATTCATCGGCAGAGATTTTGCACATTCCAAGAATTTTAGCGAAAAAATCGCTTCTGAAATCGATGATGAGGTAAGAAACATCATAACCGATTGCTATGATAAATGTCTTTCACTTATAAGAGATAACATCGATAAGCTTGAAAATGTTGCAAAGGTTTTACTTGATAAAGAAGTAATTACAGGCGAAGAATTTGAACAGGTTTTCAAGACAGGTAAGCTTACATCTGACGAAACTCCAGCCGAGATTACAACCGAAAACGAATAACAAAACTAAAGCACCCTGCGGGGTGCTTTTTTGTAATATTTTCTTCAATCATAAATATACATTTTATATAATGGTTTTGGGAGGAAATTATGAGACTGTATGTTTTTAGACTTAAAAAACTTGTTGTAAATATCCTTGGAATTGCGGCGGTGTTTGCACTTATAGCGATGAACCGAACACAATCCCAGACGGTATTTCGTACCGAAAGCGTAAAGAAACTTCCGATATACTGCGTTGATACCGATAAGAAAGTTTGTGCTCTCAGTTTTGATGCTGCCTGGGGTGCAGAGGATACGGATACCCTCATTGATATCCTGAAAGATTACAACGCAAAAGCAACATTTTTTGTAGTCGGTGATTGGGTAGACAAGTATCCCGATGAGGTAAAAAAGCTCTACAAAGCAGGTCATGATGTGATGAATCACTCAAACACCCATAAATACATGACCAAATTAGATAATGCAGGTATGGTAGACGAAGTAGAAAAGTGCAGTGACAAAATCGAAAAATTATTAGGAAAGCGCCCTCACCTGTTCCGTGCACCGTATGGAGATTATAACAGTCAGGTTGTAAGTAAACTTCTTAGTATGGGGTATTACACTATACAGTGGGATGTGGACTCTCTTGACTGGAAAGACTACACCGCAGATGAAATATACAACAAGGTTACTCAAAATGTAAAAAACGGCTCTATAATACTTTTTCACAATGCAGCCAAGAACACGCCCGAAGCTCTGCCAAAAATACTGGAAAAGCTGAAAAATGACGGCTATTCATTCGAGAAAATATCTGATATGATTTATACAAAGGACTATTATATAGACAACACAGGCAAACAGATAAAAAACGATAATGCTCCAAAAGAAAATCCTCAATAATAAATATCCACCCGATATGCGGGTGGATATTTATTATGAATCATTATTTATTGGCACTTCTGTCTGTGTAGTGAGTATGGAGAAGTTCGTGTGCTTTGTGACTTCCCGGCTCACCGAAGAACTCTTTGTACATAAGCTGTACATTGGGATTTTCGTGAGATTTTCTCAGTACAGAAGCTTCGTCTTCACTATAGAGTGCACTTGCTCTCTTAGCTTTAACATCAACAGTAGCTTTAACTCTGGAATCAACTATGGGCTGTCCGCCGCCGTTTATGCAACCGCCGGGGCATGCCATAACTTCTACAAAGTCATAGTGCTCACCATTTTTAATCTTGTCCAGTATAATTCTGGCATTCTTTGTGCCGTGAACAACTGCAACCTTAACATCCTTTCCGGCAATCTTGAGAGTAGCTTCTTTTACACCGTCAAGACCGCGGACTGCTGTTACATTAAGGTTATCAAGCGGCTTGCCTTCGAGGATTTCGTATACTGTTCGTATAGCAGCTTCCATAACACCGCCTGTTGTACCGAATATAACACCTGCACCCGTAGCATCGCCAAAGGGCTGGTCAAATTCTTCGTCAGGAAGATTTACAAAGTCAATACCTGCCTGCTTAATCATTCTTGCAAGTTCTCTTGTGGTAAGGGATGCATCAATATCTCTTCCGAATTCTTCTCTTGAAGCTTCAAACTTCTTGGAAGTACAGGGCATTATAGCAACAGAATATATATCCTTTTTGTCTATACCCATCTTTTCGGGATAATATGACTTGAGCACTGCACCAAACATTTCCATAGGTGACTTACAACTTGAAAGGTTACCGAGGAATTCAGGATAGTAATGCTCACAGAACTTAACCCAACCGGGTGAACAGGAAGTGATTATAGGAAGATTTTCCTGCTTGGTAAATCTCTGAATAAATTCTGTACCTTCTTCCATGATAGTAAGGTCGGCAGCGGTATCGGTATCAAATACTTTGTCAAAACCGAGTCTTCTGAGCGCTGCAACCATCTTACCTGTAACAGGTGTACCGATGGGAAGACCGAATTCTTCACCAAGTGCTGCACGAACAGCAGGAGCAGTCTGAACTACTACATGCTTTTCGCTGCTATCGATAGCAGCCATAACCTGAGGTATATCATTCTTTTCATAAAGAGCGCCCACAGGACAGGAAACTATACACTGACCGCAGAAGATACAACCAACTTCCTTGATTTCCTTTTCGAATGTGGAAGTAACATGAGTTTTAAATCCTCTCTCTGCACAACCGATTACGGATATTGCCTGATTGTTACAAGCGGCAACGCATCTGCGGCAGAGGATACATTTGTTGTTATCTCTTACGAGCGATGTAGATGAACAGTCAAGCTCGTACTTTTCATTTTCGCCCTCGTATCTTAATTCAGTTATACCAAGCTCATCAGAAAGCTGCTGAAGTTCGCAGTTTCTGTTTCTGATACAAGTAAGACACTTCTTTTCATGATTTGAAAGAATAAGCTCCAATGTAGCCTTTCTTGCTTTTCTTACCTTGGGTGTATTTGTGTATATTTCAAGTCCTTCGGACACAGGATATACACAGGCAGCCTGAAGCGCTCTTGCACCCTTGATTTCTACGAGACACATTCTGCAGGCACCAATCTGATTCAAATCTTTGAGGTAGCAGAGTGTGGGAATGTGAATATTTGCGTCCCTTGCGGCATCAAGGATGGTGTAAGATGCAGGAACACTATATTCTTTATCGTTAATTTTAATATTTACCATATCCATCTTATATCCCCTCCTTATTTATAAATTGCTTTCTTAGGACAGCTTTCAATACAAGCACCGCACTTAATACATTTTTCGGTATCAATAGTGTGTACCTGCTTGAGAGCACCGGAAATAGCGCCAACAGGACATGTTCTTGCACACTTTGTACAACCGATACAGATATCGGGGTCAATTTTGTAAGATACAAGAGCTTTACATACGCCTGCGGGACATTTTTTATCAACAACATGAGCTTCATACTCGTGTCTGAAATATCTCAAAGTGCTGAGTATCGGATTGGGTGCTGTCTGACCGAGTCCGCAAAGAGCAGAATCTTTTATCATGTAGCAGAGCTCTTCGAGTCTGTCTATATCCTCGAGCGTACCGTTGCCGGAAGTGATTTTATCGAGTATTTCAAGAAGTCTCTTTGTACCGATACGGCAGGGAGCACACTTACCGCAGGATTCGTCTACGGTAAATTCGAGGAAGAACTTAGCTATATCAACCATACAGGTATCTTCGTCCATAACGATAAGTCCGCCTGAACACATCATAGAACCAATGCTTATAAGCGAATCGTAGTCTATGGGAGTATCGATAAGGGATTCGGGAATACATCCGCCGGAAGGTCCGCCTGTCTGTGCAGCTTTGAACTTCTTACCATTGGGAATACCGCCGCCGATATCATATACTACCTCACGAAGTGTAGTACCCATGGGTATTTCCACAAGGCCTGTATTGTTTATCTTACCGCCTACTGCAAATACCTTTGTACCTGCACTCTTTTCGGTACCGATGGATTTGAACCACTCGGCTCCGTTGTTTATTATAGCAGTGATGTTTGCGTATGTTTCAACATTGTTTAAAAGTGTGGGCTTACCGAAAAGACCTTTAACAGCCGGGAACGGAGGTCTGGGTCTGGGTTCACCGCGGTGACCTTCTATAGATGTGATGAGAGCTGTTTCTTCACCGCACACGAAAGCACCTGCGCCAAGTCTTAATTCCATATCAAAGGAGAAATCTGTTCCAAAGATATTCTTACCAAGTAATCCGTATTCTCTTGCCTGCTCTATAGCAATATTTAATCTGTTTACTGCTATAGGATACTCGGCACGGATGTATACATAACCCTGGTCTGCGCCTACTGCATAAGCTGCGATTGCCATAGCTTCAATAAGTGCATGGGGGTCACCCTCGAGAATACTTCTGTCCATGAAAGCACCGGGGTCACCCTCGTCGGCGTTACATGCTACAAATTTCTTGTCGCTTACGGAGTTTGCAGTAAACTGCCATTTAAGACCTGTGGGGAATCCGCCACCGCCGCGTCCGCGAAGACCGGATTCTTTTACTACATCTATAACTTCCTGCGGTTTCATTTCTGTAAGAACCTTACCGAGTGCTGTGTATCCGCCAAAAGCAATGTATTCATCGATGGCTTCGGGGTTAATAACTCCGCAGTTCTTAAGCGCTATACGCTGCTGCTTCTTATAGAAGTCTACTTCATTAAGAGATTTGATGTTGTTTTCATCAACAACTGTTTCTTGATATAAGAGTCTCTTAACTATTCTTCCTTTTAAAAGATGTTCCGAAACAATTTCTTCTACATCCTCTACTGTAACCATGCTGTAGAAAGCACCTTCGGGATAAACAATCACTATAGGACCTAAAGCACAAAGACCGAAACAACCGGTTCTAATAACTTTGATTTCCTCTGAAAGTCCGTTTTCTGCTAAACAGGATTCAAACTTACTGATGATTTTTTCACTACCCGAGGAGGTACAACCTGTTCCGCCGCAGACAAGGACATGAGCTCTTGCTAATTCCATGTGAAAACTCCTCCTTATTTATCTTGTGCACCTATGGTGTATTCATCTACAACCTTGCCGTTTACGATTGTATCATTAACAACCTTAGCAATCTTGTCGGCAGACATCTTCACATAGGTAATTTTTTCGTCGTTCATATATACTTCAACAATAGGCTCAAGCTTGCACAGACCTATACATCCTGTCTGAGTAACAAACACCTTTTCGGAAAGGTTTCTCTTGTCAATCTCATCCATAAGTGCCTTTAAAACAGGTCTTGCACCTGCAGCTATACCGCAAGTAGCCATACCTACAACAACTCTTATACTGTCGCTGTCTTCTTTTCTTAAATTAATTTTAGATAAAGTTTTATTTCTTATTTCTTCCAACTGAGCTAAGCTTTTCACTTACAATGCACCTCCGTACAAATTTTGAGTTTGCTCGTTAATATAACCTTCAATCCAATTAAGGACATCAATGTTTGAAAGTTCTACTTCCTCACCTAATATCTTGCGGATTTCTATGGTGGAAAAAGTGAACTGTTCTTTATTATACCTGTGGGTATATACAAAGTCTGTCTGGCTGTTTCCGCCGATTAAAGAGGTAATGGTAGATGCCATATCTCCCAAAGGCTGTCTGTCTATACTGTCATATACCAAAGCTGCTCTGACCTTTGTCCCCTCTCCTACCTTTGAGGTTATCTCAAGGTCGCCGCCTGTGAGAACGCAAGCGCTCTTAAAAAGCGACAGCCCCATCCCGACCTTTCGTGTAGTACGTGTGGTTTTAAAGGGATTTATAACATCTTTAAGGAATTCTTCGTCCATGCCGCAACCGTTGTCTGTAATTTCTATTGTGAGAAGATTTGAATACACATCCTCTGTAACAATGATTTCAACAACCGATGCACCTGCCTTGGTAGAATTCTTTGCTATATCCAGAACATGCAGAGAAAGTTCTGTCATGACATTAATCGGTGTATTTTGCAAGAATAGTTTCGACATCATCTACGGTGAGTCTTCCGTAAACTTCGTCATTTACGGTGAGCACCGGTGCAAGACCGCAGGCACCTATACATCTGGTAGCCTCCAGAGAGAATCTGCCATCAGAGGAGCATTCACCCACTTCAATGCCGAGCTTTTCCTTGATTTTGTTGATAATGTCGCCGCTACCCTTAACATAGCAAGCTGTTCCGAGACAAACACCAATGTGATATTTGCCCTTGGGGTTAATGGTAAACTGTGTGTAGAAAGTAACTACACCGTATATTTCGGACATAGGAACATCTAAACCATCCGAAATTGTTTTCTGTACTTCGATGGGCAAGTATCCGAAAATGTTCTGTGCCTCATGAAGAACAGGTATAAGCGCACCTTCTGTGCCCTTGTACTTGGCAATTACTGCCTGAAGCTTTTCGTCTTGTTCCACCGTGCTCACAAAAGCCGGAGCCTTAGTTTCGCTCATAGTAAAACCTCCTTGTAAGTATTGAAAAAATATAAATATATAATATACTAAACAACTATTCTATAATAACATAAAACTACTAATTTTTCTATATTTTTAGCCGTATGTTTCAAAATTCGTCATAATAAACAAAAAAGGTCACTTGTTTTGTTTCAAATAGTCAATAATCCCCTCCGCAAAGCAGGCATCAGTCTCAATAAAAAACTCCTTTTCATGTATATCCCAGAGAAAGTGTGCATCCGAGTTATGAATTATATTAAATCCCGATAAATTATGCTCTTCCAAAAATTCGGCTTTCCTCTCGGGGAATTTTATCTCGAGGGTTGAAAAATGAAGCTCAGGTGGAATAAAACCAAGGTTCGAAATGATACTGTAGGAGCTTTTGTCAACATGTGCCGGTATCGCAATACCGCCAAGTTCACTTATAATCTTAACCGTTTCGGAGAGCGATAATGTTGTGGCAGTGGAAAGTAAATTCGGCACAGTTGCAACAACTTCATCATCTGAGTTAAGCACAGTCTGAGTTCCGAAAATATCCGTTCTGTTTTTTATAACAGGAAGACTGTTTGAAACAATCTCTCCAAGTTCTTCTGCCCTGTCGGGTGTAGCAAACATTGCCACAACATGAACTTCCTCCGAAGTTTCTACCTCCATTGCAGGCACAACAACAAGACCTGCTTTTTGTCCGCATTCACAGACGGCACGCACATTAAGCGCACTGTTGTGGTCTGTGACAGCTATTGCGTTAAGGCCTTTTAAAATTGACATATTTACTATGTTATTTGGCGTCATATCGTCATCGCCGCAAGGCGAAAGAGCGCTATGTATGTGGAAATCGTAATAGATTTTCATATTAATTTACCAATTTGTGTACAAAGCTCATAAGACGGCATATCCGTTCCAAGAATGGTAATCCCCTCTTCCTGCGCTTTTATAATCACATCATCATCTACAGACATAGCCTGAGATACAATTATAGCAGAAAGGTCTGTAAGAACTGCAATGGCAACAATATTTATATTCACCTGAACTGTAACCCACAAATTGCCTGAATCTATGTTTGACATGCAATGACTGAGAAGGTCTGAGCAATAGCATCCGTTTATCTCTTTTGTCATATCACCTTTGCAAAGGATTTGCAAAGACAGCTTATCCGCCAATTCACAAACTAACATAATCTACACCTCTATATCGTCAATGTTTATATCACTTGCTTCTTTTGCAAAATTGAGCACTCTTTCCTTGAATTTAACAATGCAGGCATTCTCAGTTGTAAAGCCAAGCACTATATCTTCGGCAAGCGCTCTGCATGTAGGCGAGCCACAAGAACCGCAATCCAGTTTCGGAAGAGTCTCATATATTTCTTCTATCTTTGCCAGTTTTTGCATAGCAACCATTATGTCATCATCAAGATGTAATTTACTGGTGAAAGGCAAGTTTAACTTCCAGAGAACATCATATTCATTATCAGCGTAATTATTCTTGTTGCAGGGCGCATTTTCGGCTGCCAGAGTCTTAACACGTCTTCTTGATACGAAACCGTTTTCAACATTAAGCGGTCCTCCGACGCAACCGCCCGTGCATGCCAGAAGCTCTGCAAATGCTACATCCTTTAATCTGTTGCTCTCTATATCCTCAAGAATATTTAAAACATTATGTATACCGTCTACGGCAATGTAGCTCTTATTTCCCGAAGCCTTTGCTTCACCGCCGCTGTTTGCCCAGCATATACCCTGAAGACCTGCTTTAGCAAGAGGCTTCAGCTCTGTGTTTTTAAGGTGAGGAAGTACTTTTTTATACACATCTTTAATCGATATAGAACCATCGATATTGCTGTTTTCAAGTCCTATGGGATATTGAGCACAGGTAGCCTTTGCAGCGCACGGAGTTATAAAAAATATTCCTATTTCCTCAGGGGAATATCCTGTCTTTTTAACTGCTTCTTCCCTTGCTATGTGACCTGCAAGCTGCATCGGAGATATCAGGGGCAAAACATTATCCACAAGGCTTGGAAAACGGGTGGAAATGAGTTTTACCACCGCGGGGCAAGCCGAGCTTATAACAGGCAGTTCGGGATTGCCGTTTGCAATAATTTTCTTGGTCTCTTTTGTTATTATTTCTGCTGTCAGAGCAACCTCAAACACATCATCAAAGCCTATTTTTATAAGAGCATTTAAAATGGCGTTTATGTCCTTTACTTCGGGAAACTGTCCGTAAAGCGTAGGAGCAGGAAGTGCAACAGAGTATTTATAATCTTTTAATTTATCAAACGAATCTGTAATTGCGGTTTTGGCATGATAAGGACAAACGCGTATGCACTCACCGCAATCTATACAACGGTTTGTGATAATCTTTGCTTTGCCGTTTCTTACTCGTATAGCTTGAGTGGGACACATTTTGATACAATTTGTACAGCCGTGGCATTTATCCTTATCAAGCTGCACAGAATGTCTTATATCTTTCATAATACTCCCGCCTTTATTTTGTAATATTTACCGTCATTTCCACAGTTGTACCCACTCCCACAGTTGAATCAATGCGGAAGCAGTCGGTATATTTTTTCATGTTCGGAAGTCCCATGCCCGCACCAAATCCAAGCTGACGTACCTCCTCGCTTGCTGTAGAATATCCTTCTGTCATGGCAAGGTTTATATTTTGTATTCCGGGGCCTTTATCTTTTAAAATCATATGAATTTTATCATGTGTTACCGTGACATCTATTACACCGCCGTCGGCATGTATAACCATATTTATTTCGCCCTCGTACATTGCAATGGTTGCCTTACGGATTATCTGCGGAGATATTCCGAGCTGGCTTAATATCTTTTTTAGATTTCTTGAAGCTTCACCGGCTACTGTAAAATCCTCACCGTCGATATTGTAACTCACTTTGTAACCGTCCATAGAGCCCTCCTACTCATTGCCCAAGCCGTTTTTATACAATATGCCCGATGCATAATACATTGTATATTCGGTGGACATAAGCGTTATATTCGATTCTTTGGCAAGTTCTATTATCTCGTCTGTAGGAACTTTGCCGCGAACAAAAACTATCGCCTTCATATCCATCATCTCGGCAGTTCTTACAACCTGCGGATTTATAAGACCTGTAAGAAGCAGAGACTGATTTTCCACAAACGCAAGAACATCGCTCATAAGGTCGCAGGCAAAAGCCGAGTAAACCTCGCAATTTAATTCATCGTTGTCTGTCATTACCTTTGCAGAAAGTAATTCTTTGACTTCGTTAAGCTTCATGACTTAACCTCCTTATTCAAAATAGGCAAAATATTTTACCTTGCTTTTCCCGGGGTAAAAGAAATCATATAGTTCCACCAGATAATCATCTGTCATACTGGCAATATAGTCTATAATTATCTGATTCTTATCTGTTTCCAGATAATCCTCTACCGAATAATATTTACGCGCATTATTTATATAATCCACATGCTGTTTAAATATGGGTGAACTCTTGTTGGAGTTTTCCAAATCAAACAAAAGCTTTGTATAAAGCGAGTCAAACATCGGGGCAATTACTTCCTTTTGTATGCTCGAGACTTCTTTGCTGTAGTAGATTTTTTCGTAATTTTCTCTCTTGGAATCTCTAAGGTTATTAAAACACTCCTCATCCATGGATATACAGTCTTTTCCGAGACTGTTTTCGATTACATTTACAATCATATTGTTTATAATCGCAGCGTTGAAATTACCCAAAGATGAATTTGAAAAGCTGTCATAGCTTTGGATAAGTCCCGTTTTCATGGCGTCCTGCCGGTCTTTTCCAATATAGGCAATAAGGTCGCTTATCCTTACTACACAACCCTCTTTTGTAGACGGCATAATGGAATTGGCATATACTTTATCCGTATAACATTTTTGATACATTTCATCGAATTGTTCAAAGTTTTGAGTATGCCACGGCACATATGTACGCATTTCGCTTTCGCCGTTGTGACAGAGAATTCCGTCAAGGGTCTGGAGGCTTATATTGTACATGAAAATCTCGTCAAGAACTCTTACGCTGTGAACATTGTGGAGAAAATGTCTTCCTGTTTTTTCCATACTTATTATGTCGAGAAATTTTTCACCCGCGTGGCCGAAAGGTGTATGACCGATATCATGACCCAAAGCTATTGCCTCTATTAAATCCGTATCAAGACCCAGCATTCGTCCTATGTTGCGCGCTATACGGGATACAAGCTGAACATGAAGCGCCCTTCGTGTGATATCATCGTTTTTGTATAGTGAGAAAACTTGCGTTTTATCACAGTATCTGTTATAATACGGGCAATGGAGAATCTTTTCGGCATCGCGGACAAAAGCGGGGCGCCAGAGGTTTGCTCTGTCGTGTTCGGGTTTTCTGCGCACAGAGTAGTCGTCTAATATGAACTTATCTCCTATTTTATTTTTGATTTTATTGAGAGTTTCGGCTGATAAAGATTTGTATGCTGACATTAAAACACCTCTTTGTATAATAATACCACATAATCCATGTATATAGCAATACTTTTTGTAAAGGAATGATAAAATGAAATTCATGGAAATTGCAATAGAAGAAGCAAAAAAAGCATTTGATAATGAAGATATACCCGTCGGATGTGTCATTACCGATGGAAAAAATCTTATTTGTGCTTCTTGTAATACAGTATCGATAGAAAATGATACAACCTGTCATGCTGAAATAAACGCCGTAAAATCTGCAATTTCTGCTCTGGGAACAAAGGATTTAAGAAATTGTGATGTCTATGTAACACTTGAGCCTTGCCCTATGTGTGCAGGGGCACTGATAAATGCAAAGGTTAAGCGCATTTACATAGGCGCTATGGAGCCAAAAAGCGGATGCTTTGGCTCTAAAATTGATTTTAATAAGCTTGGATTTAATCACAAACCCGAGGTTTATTACGGAATATGCGAGGATGAGTGCTCAAAGCTTCTAACGGATTTTTTTGAAAAAAAACGATAAAAAAACCCGAACATTATGTTCGGGTTTTTTGGCGCGCCGCAGAGAATTCGAATCCCTGACCTTCTGATCCGTAGTCAGACGCTCTATCCAGCTGAGCTAGCGGCGCAAATCTTAACAACGACAATTATTATAGCATAGCTATTTGCAAAAGTCAAGATTTATTGGCAAATTTTATTGGTAAGAATTTCCGATATAAGCATAGTAAATTCTTCGAGGTTTAATCCTGTACCCACAAGTGAGCACCATGAATTTCCCACAAAAAAATCAGCAGATAAATTATCATCAGTTTGTGTAATGCAAACTCGTGTTTCCGCTATGATATCACAGCTATCTTGCGGTAATTGCGGCGGATTTATTTTCCCTGCAGTAAGCGTAGCAGCAGCGTCAGGTCTGCTTTCGCACGATATGGTAAATACAGAACTATCGTCTGTGATATTACCATCATCATTCTTTACTATATTGTAGCTTTCGGGATAATGTATTTTCATTCCGTTTGATAACACAACATCCTCATTAAACTGAAAACCAAGGTAGTCGAAATATTCTTTTTCGGTAATATATTCAGACCTTTCTTTATAAGCATTCATCATTACGCTGCTTGTACCGCCGCCCGAGGCTGGTGCTTGAGTTTTCTCTTCGGGCAAACTGTCATCTGCAGTATCATATATGATAGCTCTGCTCTCGGGCATTATCATATTGCCTTTAGGGTTCTCAGCCGAAACTTTGGACTTGTTTTCATTTACACTTTGGTCGCTTGTATTGTTCTCTGTTTTCGGCACGCTCTTATGGTATACCACAGCATTATCCTGGGTGTTTGGTTTACTATTTATTGCATATATTGACGCAAATATCAAAACTGCTGCAACAGTTGCAAATACAGACCTGTACACATAGAATGTTTTCTTACGGGATTTTTCAAATATTTTGTCTATAATCATATGGTCGGCACAAAGCTTGTCGTTTGCTGATTTGTATGTTTCTTTAAAATTCAATTTCATACCTCCCGCTAAGCATTTGCTTTAACATTTCCCGAGCACGATGCAGTTGAGATTTAACAGTTGATTCCTTAATTTTAAGGTAAGCTGAAATATCCTTTACAGAAAGGTCTTCGTAATAAAAAAGGTGTATAACCATTCTGTATTTCTGCGGCAGTTTCGCCACAACGGTGTACAACTCCTCTTCCTCGGGCATTTCGAAGACTATATCCTCTGTAAGGGCAACTGTCTTTTTGTTCCAGGAATTTGTAAAACTAGATTTACTGCAATTTAAAGTGACACGTATAAGCCAGGCTTTTATATGCTCTTCGCTTTCGAACACTTTGCTTGTCTTTATGTATCGCAAAAAAACCTCCTGCAATACATCATCTGCGCGTTGGGAGTCTTGTGTCTGCGACAAAGCAAGTCTGTATACGGTATTAAAATATTTTTCTGTAATATAGCGCTTATATTCAGTACTGTTGTATCTTTCGTACACAAGAAGTCCCTCCTTTTATTAATACTTTTTATGGGTGCGAAAGGTTGCATAAAAAAGGCGGATTTGTTATAAATCCGCCTTTTTTTAGATTTCCATTATTACAGGTAATACCATCGGTTTTCTCTTTGTCTCTGTATAAAGTCTTTCTGAAACTTTGGAACGGATATTGGTCTTTATTGTTGTCCAATCACGAATCTTGTTCTTTTCACAAATTTCGAGGCAGGATTTGGCGATGTTTCGTACTTCATCCATGAGAAGTTCGGATTCTCTTACATATACGAAGCCTCTGGATATAACATCGGGTCCTGATACAACATATCCGCTTGCGGAATCTATAGCTACTACTATTATTATGATACCGTCTTCTGCAAGGTGTTTTCTGTCCCGTAATACTATATTACCTACATCACCTACACCAAGTCCGTCTACAAATACCCGTCCTGCAGGAACTGTCTCTGTAGCTCTGGCGGAATTTCCCGCTATTTCAAGTACCTTACCGTTTTCTAATAAAAATACATTTTTGGGGTCAATGCCCAAAAGATATGCAAGCTCTGCGTGCTTCTTGAGGTGCGTAAATTCGCCATGAACAGGAATGAAATATTTTGGCTTTGTAAGAGCTATTATAATCTTTAATTCTTCCTGACACGCATGTCCCGAAACATGTACATTTGCATCTTTTTCGTGGATAACCTCAGCTCCTTTTTTGGAGAGCTCATTTACAACATTGGAAACGAGCTTTTCGTTGCCCGGTATAGGATTTGCGGATACTATTACAAGGTCTCCGGGGGTTATATCCACTTTTCTGTGTTCATTGTATGCCATGCGGTAAAGTGCACTCATAGGCTCGCCCTGACTTCCCGTGGTTATAATAACAAGCTGTTTGGGCGGATATTTTTTGATATCTTCAATATCTATCAGTATATTATTATAAAGTTTAAGGTATCCGAGAGTAGATGCTACTTCTATGAGATTGAGCATACTTCTTCCCGAAACTGCCACCTTGCGTTTGTTTGCGTGTGCAGCATTTATAATCTGCTGTATACGATGAACATTTGATGCAAAGGTAGCAACAATTATTCTGCGGTTTGTGCCGCTGAAAACCGTATCGAAAGTGTGACCGACAAATTTCTCTGACATAGTAAAACCGGGGCGTCCTGCGTTGGTACTGTCACTCATAAGCGCTAACACACCGCGTTTTCCAAGCTCACCCAGACGGGTTAAATCTATCATTTCACCGTCTATGGGTGTAGAATCAATTTTAAAGTCACCCGTGTGCACTATAACACCCATCGGTGTATGGATTGCCAACGCTACCGCATCTGCGATTGAGTGGTTTGAACGAATGATTTCTATACCAAAAACGCCAAGCTTTACAACATCACCGGGGTGAACGATATTGAGTTTACACCCTGATAAAAGATTGTGTTCTTTAAGCTTGTTCTGTACCAGACCCAAAGTAAGATTTGTGCCGTATACGGGTACATTTATCTCCTTAAGAAGATACGGCAGACCGCCTATATGGTCTTCGTGTCCGTGAGTAAGAACAATAGCTCTTACTTTTCCGCTGTTTTTGATAATGTAAGAAAAATCAGGTATTACAACATCTATTCCCAGAAGCTCTTCATCGGGGAAAGCCATACCGCAATCTATAAGAATAATGTCATTTCCGTATTCTATAGCAGTTATGTTCTTGCCGATTTCATCCAAACCGCCAAGGGGTATAATTTTTAATTTAGATTTTTTTGCCACAATTTACCTCCGTTTTAATAAATTAATATTACCCAAAAAGTCTCTTTAAATCGAAGAAGGTAATAGAAATCATGAGAACTATCAGCAGAGCGAATCCAATAAAGTGGAACATACCCTCTTTCTCTTTTTCTATAGGCTTTCTTCGTATAAGTTCAATAATTATAAAAAGTATTCTACCGCCATCTAATGCAGGAAGCGGCAAAAGATTTACCACACCAAGATTTATGCTTATAAGTGCCGCAAGACTAAGTACATTCATAAGTCCTGCAAGCAGACTTACTGCCATTCCATCTTTTGCGGCATTGCCGATTTCGTTTACAATACCGACAGGACCGCTGAAATTCGAAAAAGAAGCTTTTCCTGTAACAAGCTCTCTTAATGAATCTAAAACAAGTTTAATTACAAATTTACTCTGTCTGTACGATGAAGAAAGTACATTGTCAAAACGCGGTTTTTCAATAAGGGGTGAAAAGCCCATAATTTTAGCCTTTAAGGATTCATCATATTTTGGAACTATTGTCTTTACAAACTTATCCTCACCGCGTCTTATTGTAACCTCGACAGAAGATATATCGTTTTTTGATATGAAATACTGTATATCGTTGTAAGAAGCAATTTTGGAAGAATTTCCGTCTGTAGCTTCCATATATATAATTTCATCGCCAATTTTAATACCCGCATTTTCAAAAGCGCTTCCCTGTATAACCTCTCCTACTTTGTTAGTTGTTATGCCGTTTGAAAACGAGAAAACAAGTACAAAAATCAGAAAGCCAAGCACAAAATTCATAAATGCGCCTGCAAAAAGTACACAAAGCCTTTGCCACGGCTTCTTGTTGCAAAATGCGTTTACATCATCGGATGCCTCGTCCTCGCCCTCAAGCTTTACATAGCCGCCTATCGGGAGAAGTCGCAGAGAATAGTCCGTCTTCTTACCATGATGTGTAAAAAGCTTTGGACCCATACCTATAGAAAACTCATGGACAGTCATTCCCGTGAGTTTGCTTACGATAAAGTGACCGAATTCATGAACAGCTATTATTAAGCAAAAAACCAGAATTGTGTATACCGCTGTCAACATGTCTGTATCCTTTCTATTATATGGGCTGCCTTTTCGCGTGAAAGAGCGTCGGCTTTCAACACACTTTCAAGAGTAGCAGCGGTGTTTGGGAATCCATCCATAGTCGCTTCTACAACTTCGCCTATATCTGTAAATCCAATCCTGTCATTTAGAAATGCCTCCACAGCTATTTCGTTTGCAGCATTGAGAACAGTGGGCATAATTCCGCCGCGTACCGCTGAATCAATAGCAAGCTTAAGACATACAAAGGTATCCATGTCCGCTCTCTCGAATGTCAGGTTCCTGATATCAAACAGGTTAAGACGATTATCCAGCCTCTTGCACCTTTCGGGATAGTTTATGGCATATTGTATCGGAATCTTCATGCTGGGTATACCCATTTGAGCAATTACCGAGCCATCGCAGAATTCCACCATGGAATGTACAATGCTTTGCCTGTGCACATATACCTCGATATCGGAAATATCCACACCGAAAAGCCATTTTGCCTCTATAACCTCAAGTCCCTTATTCATAAGTGTGGCAGAGTCTATAGTTATCTTGGCACCCATGTTCCAGTTGGGATGTTTTAAGGCGTCCTTTGCTTTAACCTCTTTTAGTTCTTGCAGGGTCTTTCCAAAAAAAGGACCGCCCGAGCAAGTAATAAGCAGTTTCTCAATTTCGCAATCTCTGCCTGATTTCAGTGCCTGAAAAATTGCACTGTGCTCACTGTCTACAGGTATGATATCCACACCGTATTGCTTGGAAAGAGGAATTATGAATTCGCCCCCTGTAACAAGCGTCTCCTTGTTTGCAAGAAGTATTCTCTTTTTGCTCTTTATAGCATCAACAGTGCTTTTAAGTCCGATACTCCCTACTACCGCAGTAAGAACCATATCTGCATCTTTATGAGTTGTAATTTCGGACAGAGCCTCACTTCCTGCTACAACTTTAATGTTGGTATCTGCCAGAAGAAGCTTAATTTCAGAATATTTATCGGTGTTGCAAATACATACTGTATCAGGAAGATATTTACGCGCCTGCTCGGCAAGAAGACTCACATTTGAATTGGCAGAGAGCGCCACAATGTTAACATCGTTCTGACTGTCGGCAACTTCAAGACATTGTCTGCCTATGGAACCTGTGGAACCTAACAAAGCAAGATTTTTCATAATACATCCTCTATTTTATGCAATAACGGGAAAAATAACCACAAAATAATATACAGTCGGTGCTACAAAAAGAACAGAATCAAATCTGTCTAATATACCGCCGTGTCCGGGAAGCAGATTACTGTAATCCTTGAGATTGTATTCTCTCTTGATGCAGGATGCCGCCAAATCGCCCAGCTGGGAAACAACACCTGCAATAAGTGCAAGAATAATCACAGCAAAATAATTCACCTGAAAATCAAATGCAAATGTGCAAATGAGGGCATATATCAAATTGAAAATAACAGAGCCTGCCAAACCTCCCACAGCGCCCTCTACAGTTTTCTTGGGGCTTATGGCGGGGATTAATTTGTTTCGTCCGAATTTAAGTCCCACAGCATATGCCATGGTATCGGAAAGCCAAGCGGTAACAAATATAAACCACATAACAAACATACCATTTTCGAGCTTTCTTACAAGGATTATATGTGCAAACAATACGCTAACATATACAAACTGGAAAAGCAGTGTGCAAACCGAAGAAAAATCACATGATTCATGGTTGAATATCATGTATATAAGCATGAGAACAATGTACAAGAAAACAAAGGTTGCCACACAAACAGCAGGGTTTGGCATAAAACCCGCAAATACATACATGATTACAGTATAAACATAAGTAAACATGCAAAGCTTATTTTGTTTTCTTAAAATACCTGTTGCATTATATATTTCACTAAGACCGATTACAGCCATGATTCCAACAACCAATGACAACACTCTGACATCTGCCAAAAGTACTGCAATCATGAATATACCGCCAAGCACTCCTACAATCAATCGTTGTTTGAGCAAATCAAACACCTCCGTACCTTCTGTTTCTTTTCTGAAAATCGGAAATAGCCTTCAGAAAATCATCTTTTGTAAAATCGGGCCAGTTAATATCCGAAAACCAAAACTCACTGTAAGCACTCTGCCATATTAGGAAATTACTAAGTCTGAGTTCTCCGCTTGGCCGTATTATAAGGTCAGGGTCGGGCATGTAGCTGGTGTAGAGATTATCGCAAATATCCTCTTCTGTGATATCATCTGCACGGATTTCGCCTTTTTCAACCTTGCGGGCAAGTGTTTTTACTGAGTTTAGTATATCCTCACGTCCACCGTAATTTACAGCAATATTCATTGTAATCTTACTGTTGTGTTTCGTGGCTTCTTCTACAATTTGAATTTTTTCAAGTATTTCCTCGGAAAGACCTTCTCTCTTGCCGATAATGCGTATTCTGATGTCTTCTCCTCCAAGAAGGCGTTTATAATCATCAAGATACATTATCATAAGCTTCATAAGAGACTCTACCTCTTTTGACGGTCTCTTCCAGTTTTCTGTAGAAAAGGCATAGTATGTTATATATCTTATGCCTATATCTCCTGCAAAACGAGTGAGTTTTTCCAAAACCTTGGCACCTTCGCGATGACCGAAGTTTCGGGGCAATCCCCTCTTTTTTGCCCATCTGCCGTTGCCGTCCATTATAATTCCTATGTGCTTAGGCAGATTGTCATAATCCACAGAAAAAGCTTCAGCTTTTTTCTTATTAAAAATCATAAAATCACCTGATTATTCTTTATATCATAAATTTCCAAGCACCGCAAAGCGATGCTTGGAAAACAAAATCATACTTCGAGTATTTCTTTTTCTTTAGCAGCAATTATATTGTCGATATCTTTGATATAAGAATCTGTAAGCTTCTGAACATCTTTTTCTATGTTTTTTACATCATCTTCTGTGATTTCACCGTTCTTCTTCTGAGTCTTTGCATCTTCCATAGCATCGCGTCTTATAGAGCGAATAGCAACTTTGGAATCTTCGCCTGTTTTGCGTATGCCTTTAACAAGCTCTTTTCTTCTTTCTTCGGTAAGGGGCGGAAAATTAAGTCTTATAGCCTTTCCGTCATTATTGGGAGTAATACCGATATCAGATTTTAAAATAGCTTTTTCTATATCTGCAAGTATAGAGGCGTCCCAAGGCTGAATAAGTATGCTTCTTGCATCGGGAACGCTTACATTGGCAATAGTGGTAAGCGGAGAAGCTGCTCCGTAATAATCCACACTAACCTTATCAAGTATTGCAGGGTTAGCTCTTCCTGCTCTCACGGTTTTCATATCCGCTTCGAGAACTGAAAGTGTTTTTTTCATTTTGTCTTCAAAAAAGCTAAGCGCATTTGCCATAATTAATTCCTCCTGTATGTCTTTTTACATTAATTGTTTGATACATATGTTCCGATTTCTTCACCGTTCAAAACCCTTATAATATTCTGGGGGTCATCAAGACCGAATACTCTTATCGGTATGTCGTTATCCATGCAAAGAGATGTTGCGGTAGAATCCATAACTCCAAGACGTCTGTTCAAAACCTCTTTGAAAGTAAGACTGTCGAACTTAACGGCATCGGGATTTATGTTGGGGTCGCTGTCGTAAACAGCATCCACTTTCTTTGCCAAAAGAATAATTTCTGCATCGATTTCAGCCGCTCTTAAAGCTGCCGTAGTATCTGTAGAAAAGAACGGATTACCTGTTCCGCAACCAAAAATTACAATTCTGCCTTTATCAAGGTGGCGTGCTGCCTTTCCTCTTATATAAGGCTCTGCTATCTGACGCATTTCTATGGCGGTCTGAACTCGTGTGGGTACTCCTCTTTGTTCCAAAGCATCCTGCAAAGCAAGAGAATTTATAACAGTTGCAAGCATACCCATATGGTCTGCTCTTGTTCTGTCCATCTGTGTTCCGCTTCTGCCTCTCCAGAAATTACCTCCGCCTACAACTATGGCAATCTCTGTGCCGAGTTCAAGTGCCTCTTTTATCTTATCTGTAATTCTGCCTATGGTTTCTTCGCACAGACCAAAATGCTTATCGCCTGACAAAGCTTCGCCGCTAAGTTTTAAAAGAACTCTTTTGTATTTTGGCATGGTACAACCTCCAATAAAGTTATTTACAAATTTTTCTATGTAATTATAACACATTCCCTGTATAAATGCAAGGCATTTTTGTGCGAACGGAATATTTTGTATAGGCTTCGAATAGATAGTTTACGAGGTGAAAATATGACTAATAAATTTTGGCTGAGAACGAGTGCGTTTTTATTTGTTTTTATATTGATATACGGTCTTTATACCAAATCGCAAACACTTATTCCGTCGAGCGCAAAGGTTTTTCGAAAGAAGACAGTTGTAATAGATGCGGGACATGGTTTTCCCGACAACGGTGCGGTCTCGGAGAGCGGAATATATGAAAACGAAATAAACCTTGAAATTGCCAAAAAGCTTGAAAAACAATTAAAAAAAGCCGGTATGACTGTAATAATGACACGCAAGGACTCAAATTCACTAAGTACCTCCAAAACAAACAACAAACGGGAGGACCTAAATAAAAGGGTCGGCATAAGAGACAGTTCAGATGCGGATTTATTTGTAAGCATACATTTAAATCACTTTTCCGATTCAAGGTATTCTGGCGCTCAGGTGTTCTACGGGAGCGGCAACGAAGAGAGTGAATTGGCGGCGGGCATACTTCAGAGCAATCTTATAAAGCTTGTTGACCCAAACAACAAAAGGACACCCATGAAATCAGACGGCATTTACATCATAAAAAACACCAAAATCCCGTCTGTATTGGTGGAATGCGGTTTTTTGTCCAATCCGAATGAAGCAAAACTATTAAATACAAGCGAATATCAAAAGAAGCTTTCTTCAGCTCTGTACTGCGGAATTTGTGAGTATCTTGAAAAATAGCAGCACCACAATATGTTGTGTTTTGTCATTTTAACAAAATTATTACAAAATTTTAATGGATTATTTGTAAGCCTTGTGTTATAATTTATAATGAAAACGCAATTATTGTCGGAGGATAGTTTATGAAAAAGATAAGCCTTTTTCTTTTGCTTGTATTATTTTTAATAAATATTATGCCAACTTTTGTACTGGCGGAAAATGAGCCTGTCATCACTTCGGAAAATGCTCTTCTGGTAGATATGCAAACAGGCAAGCATCTGTACAGCAATGATATAAGTAAGAAAATAGCGCCGGGCGGTTTTACCAAAATCATGACTGCCATTATAGCAATAGAATCCATGGTCGACAAAAACGAGACCGTGGTTGCCGATGCTGACACCATAGCTTCATATGATTACAGCTTCGGTCACATGGGAATACTAGCAGGCGAAATTCTAACTCTGGATAATCTTATAAACGGCATGCTTTTATACGATGCGGGCGATGCAGCGGAGGTAATTGCACAGTATTCAACAGGCTCAAGAGAAGAATTTGTCAAGAAAATGAATAATAAAGCTGTGGAAATAGGTGCACTTAACACAAAATTCACAAATCCGACAGGTTTTCCTGACAAAAATCAATATTCCACACTTGAGGATATATCCAAAATCACAAGATATGCCATGGAGCTTGATTACTTTAAGGAAGTCGTTGCAAAACGCCGGTACGAGATTGAACCAACCAACAAATACCGAGAAAAAAGGTATCTTGACAACAAAAACAAGTTCATGAATGCTACTACAACCGATGCTTACTATACAATACGCGCAAAAGGTGTTAAAACCTCTTATATAGACGATAACAACTGCGGTCTTATATTGTTTTATGAAACAGATAAAATGTCCCTGCTTACACTTGTATCGGGTTCTCGTTATGACGGTACTGTAAATCATGCGTATGAAGATACAAAAAAGCTTATAAATTACGGAGTTGATTTTTATACAAGTGTGAAAGCCGTTTCGGAGGGTGATATACTTGCCGAGGTGGAGCTTCTTAACGGAAGAGAAACAAACAGACTCTTACTTGAAGCTACCGAAGATATATTTGTAAATCTTCCAAAAGAATATGATGAAAAACTCCTTAAAACCTCTGTTGTTTTAGAAAAGAATATAAAAGCTCCTGTTTCCAAAGGTAAGGTGCTTGGCAAGGTTACGGTTTTCTATAACGACGAGGAATATGTGTCCTGTCCCCTTACATCGCCTGTAGAAGTGAAAGCAAACAATATAAAAGGTTTCTTTACAAGGGTCTGGCGTTTTATTACATCCCCCACTCTCCTTGTTACACTCGGTATTTTGCTTGTGATTATAGTATGGACAACCCTTATATTTAACCGCAAGAAAACTTACAAAATAGACAAGAGAAAAATCGAGTAGGAGGCTAACCATTAATTGATTAGCCGACCTCTCACACCACCGTGCGTACCGTTCGGTACACGGCGGTTCAATCATATTGAGTGCAAAGACTTGTATGCTTCGGATATGTCATAATATCCTCGGTATGCAAG
>JAZRKX010000021.1:0-41163 GCA_045646525.1 Clostridia bacterium
GGTGTGTGGGATAGCTTTGATGAAATAAACTTTGATTTATTGCCTGACAAATTTGTTCTAAAATGCACTCATGATAGCGGCGGTCTGGTTATATGTAAGGATAAAGCTCATCTTAATGTTCAAAAGGCAAAACGAAAAATAAATAACTCATTAAAAAGAGATTTTTATATGAGAGCACGAGAATGGCCGTATAAAAATGTTCCGAGAAAAATAATTGCTGAAAAATATATGGAGGATACTTCTACGGCGGAATTGAGAGATTATAAATTTTTCTGTTTTGACGGGGAACCCAAGGCTATATATGTAGCGACAGAGCGTCAGAAACCAGGAGAAGAGGTTAAGTTTGACTTTTTTGATATAGATTATAAACATATTGATGTACGCCAAGGACACGATAATGCAAAAATACCTCCAAAGAAGCCAAAAGAGTTTGAGTTGATGAAAGAATTGGCAAAAAAACTGTCAACAGATGTTCCTTTTGTCAGAGTAGATTTTTACGAGGTTGACGGAAAAGTGTATTTTGGCGAATTAACTTTCTTCCATCTTAACGGGAGTGTTCCCTTTGAGCCTGAAGAATGGGACTACACTTTTGGAGGTTGGATAACATTACCTTTAAAGACTGACTAATATATTGTGAGGAGATATTGTGTCAAATAGCATAAATAAAAAATTGGGTAAAGCAACAGCGTGGTCATCAATTACTGAAATAATAGCCAAACTGATTTCGCCAATAGTAAATATGTTTTTAGCAAGACTACTTGTGCCAGAAGCTTTTGGTATTGTCAGTACTATAACAATGATAATTACTTTTGCTGAAGTTTTTACTGATGCGGGTTTTCAAAAGTATTTGATACAACACGAGTTCAAAAGTGATGATGAATTAAACAAAAGTACAAATGTAGCGTTTTGGACAAACTTAATCATATCAATATTAGCTTGTATTGTAATATTTGTTTTCAGACATCAAATTGCAAATCTTGTTGGCAATCCGCAGTTAGGAAACTCAATTAGTTTGGCTTCTGTTCTGATTATTGTAGCAGCTTTTTCAAGTATACAAATGGCGCGTTACAAAAGGGATTTTGATTTTAAAACATTGTTTTTTGTTCGTATAGGGACATCACTTATCCCGTTGATTGTAACAATACCATTAGCTATAGTTTTAAGGAATTATTGGGCTATCTTAATAGGTAATTTCGCAAGTCAATCATTTAATGCTATAGTATTAACAATTAAATCAAAATGGAAACCAAAATTTTACTATGATTTTAAGTTGTTCAAAGAAATGTTTTCTTTTAGCGCATGGACCCTCTTAGAAAGCATTTCCATATGGCTTACATCGTACATAGGTATATTTATTGTTGGTAATTTTTTGGACGATTACTATCTTGGACTTTATAAAACAACTATGTCCACGGTAAACAGTTATATGTCAATTATAACATCGTCAATTACACCGATAGTTTTTTCTGCTCTTTCCAGATGTCAAAATAGTGATTTCGAGTTTAGAAAAACCTATTATGTATTCCAACGATTAGTTGCTATATTTGTCATACCAATGAGTGTTGGCATTTTTATATACAGAGATTTAGTGACAAAAATACTTTTGGGTTCACAGTGGATGGAAGCTAGTGGTTTCATCGGTTTATGGGGATTGATGAGTGGATTTACAATTGTATTTTCCCATTTTTCAAGTGAAGTGTATAGATCTAAAGGACAACCTAAAATTTCATTGTTATCACAACTTATACATTTGGCGTTTTTGATACCAATATTAATTATATCTGTTAAACATGGATTCAAAACATTATATATATGGCGCTCATTAACTAGAATTCAAGGAATTATGGTTGCATTGATAATAATGAGAATTCGTTTCAAATTCGAACTCATTGAAATTATAAATAATGTTTCTCCTGCTATTGTTTCCTCTTTAGTTATGGGATTGTTAGGCTATCTTTTAAAGCAAATATGTTCAAATATTATATGGGAGATTGCAACAATTTTCTTTTGTATTATAGTCTATTCTTGTACTTTGCTTATCTGCTTCCCGAATATAAGATATGAATTACTATCTAACAGATATGTCAACCGATTGTTCAGAACTTTAAAAAGAAAATCATAGTTTTTGTACTTTATAAGTTTCATATATAGTAGTAAAGTTTTAGGTGTTGACTACACTTTTGTTGGGATATCTAGGAGTAGTAGCTTATGTAGTCGAAATGTGTATTAAAAACGAAGTAAAATAGATTATGGATTTACAATATATTGTAATCTAATAGTTTATATTTATGAAAGAGAGTGAATTTATGAGTAATACGGTTTTGTTAATGTTATCGGGAGGTAGAGATTCTTTTTTGAGCGCTTGTCGTTTGCTTGAAGATGAAAAAAATTATAAAATCAAGATGGTTACCTACGACAATGGTTGTTCATACAGGTCCGATAACGCAGCTTTAACAGCTGAGAGGATAATAAAACAATATGGGAAAGAACGCGCAGAGTATTTGGGAGTATACAAAATAAGTAGTGTTATAAGAGAATTTTTCTTCCCGTATTTTAATATGAAACCCAAGGAACAACTTGATGAATTTTCTGGATTAACTCCTTCCCAATTTCATTGTTTGATTTGTAGAACGAGCATGTATATTTATTCTATATTGCTATGCAAAAAATATAATTTCAATTACATAGCAGAGGGCGGAAGGAAGTCCCAACAATTTGTTATAGAGTTACCCGGTATGATAAAAGAAAGATTTTCTGACTTGGTTAAATCGCAAGGTCTCGAACTTTTGTTGCCCGTATATGATATGGTAGATGATTGGCATAGAGATAATGAACTTATGAAAAGGGGATTTATAAGTAAATGTTTTGAGTCTAAGTGCCTCATCGGTGTTCCAATAAATGGTAGTATTGACGATACCGTGATTGAAGGCGTACATAAGTATTATGATGAAATTATTTTAAGGAAAATAGAAGAACTGAATCTTTTAAAAGACTTTTCTTTCTTGGAAAACAAATATGACGAATTGCAATCATAAGAAAATTGTTTATGTTCCTGCTTGTATGCTATGTACAGGATATCAATCCGATTGTAGTACAAAAAAGACAAACTGGTCATTTGAATTGAAAAAAGTTTTACTTTCTAAAAAAGACATTGATATTATTCCATTGCCTTGTCCTGAGTTTTTTTATTTTAGAGAGCGTGGTCTTGTCCGAAAAAATCATGGAGTTAGTTACTATGAATCATTGGACGACTTTGTGGTCTACTGTGAAGAGTTGAGTAAAGGACTTTGTAAAGATATAAGTTTTTTCATTAGAAATGATTATAAAATATTGGCTATAATAGGTGTGGAGCATTCTCCCACTTGTGCGGTAAACTATATGTATACCAATAAAGGAACTGTTAGGAGAAAGGGTATTTTTTATAAAAAAATTCTTGAAGAATTAACACGAATGGACATAGAAATTCCGTTCTTGGGTGTAAACAGAAATGCTTATGCAAAGACAATAGATGAACTGGAAAGATTAATTTCAACAAATGAAAAGGGGTAAATTATGCCGATAGAAATCAAACTTGACATTTTGAACATAAACGATTCGGATTATAATACGGTTATATTGAGAAAATTTTTTAATATGATTTTTATAAGTCGAGACGGCAAAACACTGAGAATATATACTGCAACTGCGTTTGAAGGGTCAACTAATTCAAAGGTTGACGACAAAACCATACCGGAACCTTTGCGTTCCGGAAACACTCCATGCCAGTTAAAATTCAGTTATAATATATCTGATAGCAAAGGGAAAATTGAATTTGAAGATTTAACAGACAGTTTACTAAACCAAACAAATCACTTAGAAAAAGTTTGGGGTAAGTGCACTTCAATAGGCAATCAAAACCTATTAAAAGTTGAACTCGAAAGTTTATTTCCTACACAGTATCCAAAAGGTAGTACCCATAAGTTACCCTCTGTTTCTTCACCACTTTTGAAATTTGAGGAAAGCGAAAAAGGCGATAATTTTATTTTTATAGGCGGAAAGGGAAAATATATAAAAGGGAATGATTTGAGTTATACTCTAGAGGCTGATAGATTTCCAGGCATATCCGCAATTAATTGGATAAGAACTACAATTTCTTTAACAGAAAGTGTTCTAACTGAAAAGATGAAATTTATAATAGCTATGCCCGACCAAAGCGAAGTATGTACACCTGATTTTACTTTCTACTTTGCACCACCTACTAACTTTATAGTTGACGAAGAGATAACTACAGTTGAAATCGGTGCTGGAGACAAGGATGTAAAAAATCGTGTTACGAGAGTTGCCGATAACACAACTGTGGATTTTGAGGAATGGGACAAGGAAGAAAACATATACGATTGCAAGAAATCAAGAGTGGGATTTTCTAAGTACTTATCTAATGTTTTTTATCTTTCTAAAAAACAGACGAATATTTTCGTTGCATTTTCGAACCCCTTAAAGCACGGTAATCTTCAGTTTTTTCTTGGCTTAATAGTGGCTTTTTTGTTGAGCTATTGTTCGGATAAGACATTTTTGAATGATTACTATTCTTGGTTGGATGAGCTTTGCTGTGTTGCAAAGTGTAATTGTCGAAGTTTTTGTAACTTGCTTGGTATATTATCACCATTTTTAATAATTCTCACTTTTATGTCTTTTGTTTACAGAAGAAAAAATTGCTTCCCCCTAAACCAAAAGAAACGATATCGGTTTTTATCATTTTCTAAATGTATTGGTGTTATTTTAACTGCATTATTTATAGTCTATACATTCGTGTTGTGGAACATATGTCCAAAATTTATGAGCGTAATAATATGTGAAAATTGTAAAGTTAATACCATTATATCGTTTGTGTTGCTCGCCTTGGCATTTGCTTTTAATTTAACATATGTAATATATTGTTGGGGTATTAGGAAAAAACGTTTTTTTGATTACCTTTGATTTAAACTTGTATTATTAATGTATCGTTAAGAAACACCATACGAATAAATAAAAACCAGGTGACACAATAATGCAAAAATTGGAATCTTTTCTTAGCATAATAGGTGCTATAAGCATTGTGGTTTCCGTAATTCGATTTATTTGGTTGTTCTTTTCTTCCGGCACGGAGTGGATAGACAATCTTTCTGTAGAAGTAGAGGATTACGACCGTGAAGTCGATTACGAGGAGTACTTTGCCTTTTCCGGCAAGAATATTTATCCTACCATATACGAGGATGTGAATTGTGAGCCGGATTATCCCACAGTCAATTTCTTTATTCCGCAAAACACCATAATAAGAAAAATCAAAATCCAAAAGGTAAGTGACGAAAGTATAGCCACTGGCAGAATGAAGTACAAAACGGTTGATGTGGTAAAAAACATAACTCCCGATAATCCGCTCTGTATGATTGTTTGTCGGGGTGAATGTATCGCCAGGTACAAAATATGCTGGACCACTGCCTATGGAGGCAAGGCGGAATACTATTTTTTCGATAACTTGCGGGACGGTACATACAATAAGTCAGGTGTGCGATATTCCTATGGATTTATGTCGCGGGTACGCAAGTTTTTCGGCTTGGTGTGAACGCTGTTTAAGAATGTATATATTTTAAACAAGCTTTTGCAGATAGCCATATAGATGTATGGAATGCGCAGCTTATATAGTTTCGATGGTTTTTATGGCTTTTTAAAATTTTAAAAAAATTTAAAACTTTTTAAAAAATTTTAAAAAGTAATTGCTTTTTTAAAAAAATTAGTATATAATAATATTAGTCGTTGAAGTAGTTTGCTTTGTCAGGTAGTGACTATGGAGGCTCTTTTGGTAGTTAATGCTTCGCTACTCCTGAATAGGATGTACTATCCGAGAAACAAAAGCATCGTTTGTAAATGAAACGCCTCTTGCTCAAAAGGGGCGTTTTAACTTACACAAAGGATCGATTGAAACATGGATATACTAAAGAAAAGTGCGGAAATATATGCTGATTATATTGATTATGATTATACATTTAAGTTGGACTGCGATATAGATGTTACTGTTGCCTTTCGTGCCGCTAATTATTATCATTTGATAGGTCTCCACTATCTTACCGATATTGCTCAGTTGGATAGAACGCGTGTGAATAATTCAAATACCAGTATCTACAAGAAGATACTAAATGGAAGAATAAGTCAGGACTTAATAGCAAAAAGTGATTTTTATCATATGATATCAGAGAGAATTTCTCAGTTTTCTAATTTAGGTGATATAATTTCATCAAAGTTTATTGTTGATTTTGATTATACTAAATTACCCAAAACAGATTTGTTGTCTAAATATTTATTATATAAGCAATATGAAAATGGATATGCAATTCTTGGTTTGCGGTATGATTGCAAAAACAATATATATGTTCCGGAAACATTTATTTTTGAACATACGGATTATTATATTAAAGATCAGGTTTCGTATAATGTTGTAGATGTTAAAATTAATCATTATCGAAAAAACTATCGTAATTCAGGTGACTTTCGTTGATGAAATTCTTATACATAATATCAAAAGCCTTGCGGAAACATCGTTGTGAATCTGCAAGGTTTTTTATTGCAATTCATCTTGAAATGTGTTAAAATTAATACAATATATAAGGCATCGAAGTATAATTTATAAAATACTGTTAATGCGAAAGGACTTATGCATCATGCAGACTAAATTTGCAGAATTAGCAAAAATCTTTCAGATTGAAGGAGACATTATTTCTATCGAACAGATAGGGAACGGCAATGTAAATCAGACATACGATGTTGTTATATCCAATAGTGGGGTAGAAAACAGATATGTTTTTCAGAAGGTTAATATATTCGTTTTCAAGAATCCCAAGCAGATAATGAAGAACATAGAGGCTATCACAAGCCATATTGCTGATAAGCTGGAGGCGAGTTGTGAAAGCCGCGATTGCGTAATGCACTTTGCTCATAGGGAAAACGGCAAGAATTATTATACCGAGGACCAAGGCTTTTGGCGTATATCGGAATATGTTCCAAACACCATTACATACAACACCTGTGATGATTTGGAAAAGCTTAAGTCTGCGGGAAAGGCTTTTGGTCATTTCCAGACACAGCTTTCGGATTTTGATGCAAGTTCTCTGTATGAAACCATACCAAACTTTCATAACACTCGCAGCCGTATAGCTGTGTTTATGCGTCATGTAAATGAGGATCCCTGCGGCAGAGCAGATGAAGTGACGGAAGAAATAGAAAAGATTAAGACCTACAAAGCGCTTGCCGTAAGGTTAAATGAGCTCATAGACTCTCAGGAGCTTCCGCTTCGTGTTACTCACAACGATACCAAGATAAATAATGTCCTCTTCGATGCAGCAACAGGTGAGGCAAAGACGGTAATAGATTTGGATACCGTTATGCCCGGTCTTGTGGCACACGATTTTGGCGATGCGGTGCGTTTTGCGTGCAACTGTGCAATGGAGGACGAGCCTGATTTTTCCAAGGTTTCTCTGGATATGGATAAGTTCCGTGCTTTTGCGGAAGGGTTCATTCCCGAGGTTGCATCGTCTCTTACACCTATGGAGATTAAAACTCTCGCGCTCGGTGCCTTTGTCATGACGGTAGAGCTTGCTGTTCGATTCCTGGATGACTATATTACAGGAGACCAGTATTTCAAAACTCTTTACCGCGGACACAACCTTGTTCGTACACGCTCGCAGCTTGCTCTTGCAGACGATATGTACGAAAAGCTCGGCGCCATGAACGCTATAGTGGCAGAGATTGCAAAGATACCTTTTTAATAATAAGTCCTTACATACATACTTGGAAAGGAAAATAGCAATATGAAATGTGTAGAAATCTTTAATCAAATATACAAAAAAGAACCTGATGGCATAGCCTTTTGTCCGTATAGAATTTGCCCTGTCGGTGCACATTCCGACCACAATTTTGGTAAGATAACAGGTCTTGCCATAGATAAGGGCATACACATTGCATACCGGCCCAAACAAAACGGGATTATCGAGTTGTGTTCAATGCAGTTCGATAAGCGTGCTCAGTGGCACATAGACAGTACCCCAAAAACAAAGGAAAACGACTGGGCAGACTACCTGCGCGGTGCTACACTTGCTCTAAAGCGCAAGCATACGCTTACTGTGGGGCTCTGCGGTGTTATAGAGGGCACTCTTCCTATTGGCGGTCTTTCCTCTTCGGCGGCTGTAATCATAGCCTTTTTGTCGGCTCTGTGCAAGGTAAACGGAATCAGATTATCCAAGCAGGAGATGATTCTTACTGCACTTCATGCCGAGAACAAGTATGTGGGTGTTGCTTGCGGTAAGCTCGACCAGAGCTGTGAGGTCTTTTCCAAAAAGGACCATCTTTTGTACCTCGATACCAGAGACGATACATACGAACTCATACCCACCAATCCGAACATGCAGCCTTACAAAATTGCCATTTTCTTTTCGGGTGTGGAGCGTACGCTTGCGGGTTCTAAATTCAACATGAGGGTAGATGAGTGCCGAAGTGCAGCATATGCATTAAAGGCATATGCGGGTATGGAATACGGCAAATTCGAGGAAACATATTTAAGAGATGTTCCCCGCCGTGTTTACGACGAGCACAAGGATAAGCTTCCCGAAAACTGGCGCAAAAGGGCAGAGCATTGGTATACGGAGTTTGAACGCGTAGAAAAGGCAGCTTCCGCGTGGAAGATAGGCGATATCGAAGCCTACGGCAAGCTCTCTTTTGAAAGCGGATATTCTTCCATTCATAATTGGGAGACAGGCTCGCCCGAGCTTAAAGAGCTTTATGATATTATGACACATACAGACGGAATCTACGGAGGCAGATTCTCGGGTGCAGGCTTCAAGGGTTGCTGCATGGCGCTTATAGACCCTGCATACGAGGAGCAGATTGTAAAAACCGTGGAAGAAAAATACCTCGCAAGCTTCCCTGAGCTTAAGGGTAAGTATTCTGCACATATATGTAGTAGTGCAGACGGTGCTACTTTGGGTATATAGGAGGATATGATATGAAGTGTTTAATACTAGCAGCAGGATATGCCACAAGGCTTTATCCTCTTACAGAGAACTTCCCCAAGCCGCTTCTCACAGTAGGGGACAAGACCATTCTTGATTGGCTTATAGAAGATATAGATTCTCTTGGTATTGTAGATGAATATGTGGTTATATCCAATCACAAGTTTGCACACCATTTTGATAAATGGGCATCAGAGTCCAAGTACAATATAACAGTTGTTGACGATGGCACAAGCACAAACGAAACCCGCCTTGGCGCAGTTAAGGATATACAGTTTGCTATAGATAAGCTCGGTATAGACGATGATATGCTCATAATAGCAGGGGATAATCTGCTCGACTTTAGTCTTACCAAGTTTATGGAGTATGCAAAATCCAAAAACGCATCCTGTGTAATGCGTTATTATGAGGCTGATGCACTTCGCCTTACCAAGAGCGGTGTTGCGACTGTAGATGATACAGACCTTATAACAGATATGGAGGAAAAACCTGCAAATCCCAAGTCAAATTGGTGCTGTCCTCCTTTCTACTACTATACAAAAGAAGACGCAAAGCTTATAGAAAAAGGCATAAATTCGGGTTGCGGAGTAGATGCACCCGGAAGCTATATTGCTTGGCTGTGCAAACAAACCAAGGTATATGCCATGGAAATGCCGGGTAAGAGATATGATATCGGCAATTTAGAAAGCTACGAAAAGGTGCAGAAGGAGTATGAGGGTATAACATGCTGAAACAAAATGTATTTTTAGAAAACAAAACGGTTTTTGTAACAGGCGCGGCGGGCTTCATAGGTGCTAATCTTGTTATGGAGCTTATAAAGACGGTTGGAAGTATCCATATAGTAGGCATAGACAACATGAATGACTACTATGATGTTTCCTTAAAGCACTACCGTCTTGGTGAGATAGATGCCCTCTTGGAAAACTATCCCGATGCCAAATGGACATTTGTAGAGGGCAATATTGCGGATAAGGCACTCATAGACGATTTGTTTTTGAACTGGGAATTCGATGTAGTAGTAAACCTTGCCGCACAGGCAGGTGTGCGCTATTCCATAACAAATCCCGGTGCATACATAGAGGCAAATCTCATAGGATTTTACAACATCCTTGAAGCCTGCCGCCATTCATATGACGATGGCAAAAAGGGAGTAGAGCACATTGTATATGCCTCAAGTTCGAGCGTGTACGGCAGCAACAAAAAGGTTCCCTACAGTACGGATGACAAGGTAGATAACCCCGTATCGCTCTATGCGGCAACCAAAAAGTCAAATGAGCTTATGGCTCATGCATACAGTAAGCTGTATAACATTCCGTCTACAGGACTTCGTTTCTTTACTGTTTACGGTCCTGCAGGAAGACCCGATATGGCATATTTCGGCTTTACAAATAAGCTCATAGACGGCAAAACCATAGAGATATTTAACTATGGTAATTGCAAGAGAGATTTTACATATGTAGATGATATAGTAGAGGGTGTTAAGCGTGTTATGATGCATGCCCCTGAAAGACAAAACGGCGAAGACGGACTTCCGCTTCCGCCGTACAAGGTTTACAACATAGGAAACAGCAGTCCGGAAAATCTTTTGGATTTTGTTACAATTCTGCAGGAAGAGCTTGTTTCTGCCGGAGTACTTCCGCCGGACTATGATTTTGAAGCACACAAAAAGCTCGTTCCCATGCAGCCGGGCGATGTACCCGTTACCTTTGCAGATACTTCTGCTCTGGAAGAGGATTTGGGATTCAAGCCAAATACTTCCTTAAGACATGGCTTAAGAGAATTTGCAATATGGTACAAAAAGTTTTATAATATATAATAGCTAATGCTGCTAACTAAAGTTGCCATAGGAGACACCATAGGGACTTTTTGAAGCACAATAATTTCAACAACTCTGATTTTCGTGAGAACGGACAAAAGGGTTGGCTTGCTTTACAAAAAATTCTATTAAAAGGAGAACTCTTATGAAAATTGCAGTAGCAGGAACAGGATATGTAGGACTTTCCATAGCGGTATTACTATCGCAAAAGCATAGTGTAACGGCTGTGGATATAGTACCCGAAAAGGTGGAGCTGATAAATAACAAAAAGTCTCCCATAGTAGACAAGGAGATAGAAGACTATCTTGCAAACAGGGATTTAAACCTTGTTGCCACTACGGACGGAGACAAGGCATATGCACAGGCGGAATATGTGGTAATTGCCGCACCTACAAACTACGACCCCAACAAGAATTATTTTGATACTACAGCGTTGGAGAGTGTTATAAAACAGGTTATAGCAGTAAACCCCGATGCAGTAATGGTAATAAAGTCTACTGTTCCGGTAGGATATACCAAGAGCATAAGGGAAAAGCTCAGTTGCGACAATATACTGTTCAGCCCCGAATTCTTGAGGGAGGGTAGAGCATTGTATGATAATCTCTATCCCAGCCGTATAATAGTAGGCTCGCCCAAGGGCAATGCCAGATTGGCAAAAGCCGCACAAACCTTTGCAAATATGCTCTCGGAAGCAGCACTCAAAGAAGATGTAGACATCCTTTATACAGACTTTACAGAGGCAGAGGCTATAAAGCTTTTTTCAAACACATATCTTGCTTTGAGAGTTGCATATTTCAATGAACTTGATACTTATGCCGAAACAAAGGGACTTGATACCAAATCGATAATAGAGGGTGTGTGTTTAGACCCGAGGATTGGCAATCATTATAATAATCCCTCTTTCGGATATGGCGGATATTGTCTGCCTAAAGATACAAAACAGCTAAGGGCAAATTACAATGATGTACCTCAAAACCTTATAGGTGCTATAGTGGATGCCAATACAACCCGAAAGGATTTTATCGCAGACCAGATTATTGCAAAGAATCCCTCAGTAGTGGGAATATACCGACTTACTATGAAAGCCAATTCCGACAACTTCAGGCAAAGCTCTATTCAGGGCGTTATGAAGAGAATAAAAGCAAAGGGTATAGAAGTGGTTGTATATGAGCCGACAATGCGCGATGACAAATTCTTCAACAGCCGTGTAATCAGAGATTTGGAAGAGTTCAAAACTGTTTCTGATGTTATAATAGCAAATCGGTTCAGCGAAGAAATATCGGATGTGTTGGACAAGGTTTACACAAGAGATTTATATTTTAGAGATTAAATTATGGTGAATACAATGACAAACGCACAAAAACTCACATTGGAATTAATAAGATACAAAATAGCAGGGACACCAATGTCCGATGAGTATAATCAGGGCATATCGGACGATGACCTTTGTTTAGTTTACGAAATTTCAACATCACAGGGTGTGGTTGGCATTGTGGCAGAGGCACTATCGGAACTTAATATGTTGGACGGTGAATTAAAGCAGGTGTTTTTTAATTCACAGCTTGCAAATATATATGTTACAGAACAAATAAAGTTTGAGTTTGAAAGCATTTGTGATTTGTTTGAAAAAGAAAAGATTCCGTTCATTCCGTTAAAGGGTTCTGTAATAAGGAATTATTATCCCAAACCTGAAATGCGCGAAAGCTGTGATATAGATATTCTTATTCATGAAGAAGATATTGATAGAGCCTGTGATGCACTAAAAACCAAATTAAACTATCAGCAGCGCACAAAAAGTCCTCATGATGTAGGAATGTTTTCCCCGTCGGAAACAGAACTTGAATTACATCATACTTTGTACACTGCCGATGATAAAAGGAAGAAAATTCTGGATAGAGTATGGGATTATGCTATACTCTGTGATGGGTATGAATATAAGTTTAAAATGACAAAAGAGTTTTTTGTGCTGTATCATCTTATTCATATGGTAAAGCACATTATAAATGGAGGATGCGGTATAAGACCGTTTCTTGACTTATATATTATAGATGCAAAATTAAGTTACAATAAAGACGGTTTAATTAGTCTTACCGACGAAGCAGGGATTACAAGGTTTTCTGAGAAAGTGTTTAAAACCGCAAAATCATGGTATGACAATGGGGTTTCAGACGAAACAACTGAGCTCATGGCAGACTATATATTCAGCGCGGGTGTATATGGGAATTTTGAAAATCAGGTTGCATCATCCCTTGCGCATAATGGTACGAAATTTAAAAATCTTATGGAAAGAATATTTATGCCGTATGATAAGCTTAAGGTAATATATCCCGTTATAAAAAAGCACCCCGTACTAACACCATGGTTTGAAGTGAAAAGATGGGGTAGGATAATATTTAAAGATAAAGCAAAACATCAGCTTGTAATAATGAAGCATAATGCAAATATCACCGACGAAAAGCGAAAAAAAGTAACGACATTAATGGAGAATCTCGGATTAAATGAACGCAAATAACCTCGAAATAGAAAAGAAATTCCTTATAAAATATCCTGATACAGAGTATTTGAAATCTGTATCCGAATATACAGACATAGAGCAGATATATCTTAAGAGCGAAAGCGGTGTATCCGAGCGCATAAGAAAGCGAGGGAAGGACGGGGATTATCTTTATTATCACACCGTCAAAATCCCTGTTACAGATATGACCCGCATAGAAGAGGAGCGTATTATTACAGAGGAAGAATACGAAAAATTAAAAAAACGCTCGGATGAGAGATATAACATCATATACAAAACCCGCTATTGTGTTGAATACAAAAATCACACAGTGGAGATAGATGTTTTTCCGTTTTGGTCTAAGCAAGCTTTTGCAGAAGTTGAGCTTTTGAGTGAAGACGAGGAATTTAATCTTCCTGAGTTTATAGAGATTATCCGCGATGTTACCGAGGACAAACGCTATACCAATCATGCGCTTGCATACGAAATACCCGAAGAATAGAATGAGCACTTAGGTGCTCATTTTTTGTACAAAAAATGGAGATGTGACTATTCACATCTCCATTGTATATTAGAAGTTTCTGCTGTAGTTTGGTGCTTCCTTGGTGATTGATATATCGTGGGGATGGCTTTCTCTTAAGCCTGCAGCAGTAATTCTTACGAACTTGCCTTTTTCTTTAAGGTCGGGTATTGTAGCAGTACCGCAATATCCCATGCTGGAACGAAGACCGCCCATAAGCTGATAGATTGTATCTGCCACAGCACCCTTATAGGGAACACGGCCTTCAACACCTTCGGGAACGAGCTTCTTTGTACCGTTCTGGAAGTAACGATCCTTGCTGCCCATTTCCATAGCGGCAATAGAGCCCATACCGCGATATACCTTAAACTGTCTGCCTTCGTAGATTTCGGTATCTCCGGGGCTTTCTTCGCATCCTGCAAGAAGTGAGCCAACCATTATTACATCGGCACCTGCTGCAATAGCTTTGGGGAGGTCGCCGCTGTATTTGATACCGCCGTCTGCGATAACGGGTATATTGTATTTCTTTGCTGCCTGATAAGCGTTGTATATAGCAGTAACCTGAGGTACACCCACACCTGCTACAACTCTTGTTGTACATATGGAGCCGGGTCCTATACCTACCTTTATGGCATCTGCACCCGCTTTAATGAGAGCTTCTGCAGCTTCGGCAGTCGCTATATTGCCCGCGATTACCTGTATGTGCGGGAAAGCTTCTTTAACTTTCTGTAAGCACTTCATAATGTTCATGGAGTGGCCGTGAGCAGAGTCGAGCACGAGTACATCCACCTTGGAAGCAACAAGGGCTTCTACACGGTCAAGAACATCGTCTGTAATACCTATAGCCGCACCTGCAAGGAGTCTTCCGTTGGAGTCCTTGGCGGAGTTGGGGTACTTAACGGATTTTTCGATATCCTTTATGGTTATAAGACCTTTTAAATATCCATTCTTGTCCACTATGGGGAGCTTTTCTATCTTGGCGCTTCTAAGTATCTGCTGAGCTTCATCCATTGTGGTGCCTTCGGGTGCTGTAACGAGGTTTTCGCTTGTCATAGCTTCCTTTATAGGCTTGGAAAAGTCTGTTTCGAATCTTAAGTCGCGGTTTGTTATTATGCCCTTTAATCTGCCGTCATCTTCTGTTATCGGCACACCGCTTATTTTGTATTTGCCCATAAGCGCATCAGCTTCGGCAAGTGTATGGTTTTCTGAAAGGCGGAACGGGTCTACTATAACTCCGTGCTCGCTTCTTTTTACCTTATCTACTTCTGTAGCCTGCTGTTCTATTGTCATGTTCTTGTGGATAATACCTATACCGCCCTCGCGGGAGATGGCAATAGCCATGGCCGATTCTGTTACAGTGTCCATAGCAGAGCTCATGAGAGGAATGTTGAGCTGAATGCTCTGAGTAAGGTTTGTCCTCATGTCTACAGCGTTGGGAAGTATGTTTGATTCCTGAGGTATAAGGAGCACATCATCAAATGTGAGTCCTTCGTAAGCAAATTTTTCTACCATAAGTATCCCCTTTCAATATGTAATTATCAGTTGTATATTATTATAAGTATATATTAAAACTCGTCTGTAGTCAATCAAAAAAATAAAAATGGGGCAAATTTACAAATAATTTTCAAAAAATGACACTATTTTTCAAATAAACATATAAAACAAAGGAATCTGCAATGCAGATTCCTTGTTTATTAATTGAAAATTCTTCTTATGTTCTTGATTCTCTTTCCGTATGATGTAGCATCGAGTGCAACTATTTCTACATTGTAGCCTGCTCTGGGGGAATGGATGAAGTATCCGTTGCCCACATAGAGACCTGTGTGTCCAATATAACTTCCGCCTATGGAAGAGCTGAAGCAAAGGATATCGCCGGGTCGCATATCGCCTACGGGAACTTCCACACCATTTAATGACTGGTCAGCAGCAACGCGGTTTACATTAACACCCATGAGCGAGTAGCAGTATTTAACAAAACCCGAGCAGTCAAAACCTGCAGGAGACATACCGCCGTACACATAAGGAGTGCCTATGTATTGCTTGGCAAGCTCTATGAGCTTTTCGCCGGGAACCTGCGAGCCCAAATAAGAGGGGATAACACCGTTTGATGCAGGAACACCGCTGCTATTATATGTGCTGCTTAAATCTTTTTCAACGTTTGTTTGTGTAACAATGATGTAGTCTGCGGACACGTATGCGTCTGCACCGCCGTAGAAAATTTTGTGCCAGCCGTTTTCTGTAGAAAGAATTACAACTTCGTAGTCAGTCGGGATAAGACCAAGTGATGTACACTGTGTAGTCGGTGCACTGCGTACATTAAGTGCATCGGCATTCACCTTGCCGAGCGATACCGTGTCGGCACTTGCTGTAATCGCAAAAAAGAGCGATATCACGCAGCCAGCCACGATAATACTCATTTTTTTAAACATTAGAAATACATACCTCTTTTCCGAGGCTTTCCTCCATTGTATTTGTGCCATCTGATGACAACACAAAGCTATTATACATCAAAAAAACGGTTTTGTCAAATCTTAGCCTCTGCAACTAAAGCTTGGTTATAATTCTGTCTATTATTCCTAAAACAAAGAAGTTTTCTTCGGGGATTTGTTCGATGGAAAGTCCCGTGGGAATCCTTGTGGATTCTGCACTCATGTATCTTCCTTCTATGTTATTGTGGTATTTTCGTATTATAAATGAATTATTTCTTATTGCCGCAAATATATCCCCGTCAGAGAGTTCCTTTATCTCGGTATTTATTATAATACAGGTGCCGCGCTTGATGCCAAGCTTATTCATGGAGTTATCTGTAGCACTTGTGGATATGTAACCCTTTTTGGGTATGTGCAGCGGTGCTGGCAGACAAAGCGAAGAATCCATAAGAGCAGCCTCTCCTGTTTTTAATCCGTCAAGGTTTGTAGGCTCATAGTAGGAGATAGGTGTTCCGTACAAAATCTGTGCTTTCTTTACGGTAGCCTGTATATCCATATCGGGCACGAAATAGCTTGCAGGCAAATTAAACGAAAGCATAAATCTCCTTAGCGTAGAAATAGTAGGGGTAGCATAACCTGATTCATAGTTGGATATAGAAGTCTTTCGTACACCTACCATATCTGCCATTTGCTGTTGGGTAAGTCCCCACGATTTTCTTAGTTCTCTGATTCTTTGTGCAAACAGAATATCATCTCTGTGCATTTTTATCACTTCTTTCAAGCTGTATTATAAAGTCTCCTATGCTTTTTGCTGCCAGGGGGCGTCCAAGCTCGGATTGCATTTTACATATGTGTTCCATGCGCCCCTTTGTGTTTACAAGCTGATAAAACACCTCGTCTATAGTAGTGTTTTGAGATACGCCTACAGCAAGGGAGTTATTTATGAGGTATTCGCGGTTTCGGTCCTCCTGACCCGGTATAGGGTCTACAAGTATTATGGGTAGCGTTTTTGCCAGAGCCTCGCTTACTGTAAGACCGCCGGGCTTTGTTACAATGGCATCGGATGCATCCATTATTGTATCTACATTGTTTACATAGCCGAAGTTATAGATTTTCTTTCTTGTTTTTAATTTGTCTATGCGTCTTTTCATGCGTTTGTTTTTTCCGCACACGCTTATTATCTGGAAGTCATCTTCCATTTTGTCCAAATCCGCAATGTACTTTTCTGTATTGCCGAAGCCCATGCTTCCCGAGATTATGAAGATAGTTGTTTTATCCTCTATATTGAGCTTTTTACGGGCTTGCTTTTTGTCTCCTTTTGCGGAGAATTTAAGGTTTATCGGAATTCCGAGCGGCATGATTTTACTTTCCGGGATACCTTTTTTGACAAGCATATATTTAACATGCTCATTGGCAGTTATGTAATAATCCATAATTGCCATATCCCAGTACGGAAGAATACAAAAATCCGTTACAATGCCTATGGTTTTGGTATCCACGAGTTTTTTCTTTTTGTATTCACTCATAAGGACTGCAGCCAAAGGATGAGTGGGGATTACCACATCGGGCGATTGCTTCGAAATGTATTTTGCAAATTGTCTCGAAACAATGCTGTTTGCAAATGTAGACCACGAAAGTCTTGATTCGGGATTGTGTTTTTCTATACTGTTATAGAATTTTCCGTATATGTAGGGTATGTGCTTTGTGCTGAAAAGATAGCCTTTTTCAAGAAGATTGCTGAGCTTCTTGTTAAAGAATTTGTATGCGTCTATAACCTTGACCTCTACACCCTGAGCTTCGAGGTAGTTTTGCAGAGCATACGAGGCTATATTGTGTCCGTTACCTGTAGACATGGTAAGAATTATGGCATTCATTGCTATTTATTCCTTTATTTATAGATTTCAAATGCAGATTAATTATATCTTTTTTTATAGTTTTAGTCAATAGTAACCACCAAAGAAGAATTTGCATATTATAAAGTGAATCAAATATTTGGAGGTGTTTCTTGATGCTTGGCAATAGATGCTGCGGTACTCTCTTTGGTTCCAACGACGGAATACTTTTCTTTATATTAGTATTCTTGCTTCTCTTCGGTTGCTGTGACAACAACAAAGAATGAAATTGATTTTAAAAAAGGAGGAAAAGTTATGTTTAACTTATTTGGTGGCAGAAACAGCTGCGGCGGTGAAAGCAGCACAATTTTGTGGTTTATTATCCTTGTTATTCTTCTTTTTATGAATAACGATGACGGCTGCAACAATAATTGCACACGAAACGACTGCGGATGTTAATGTAGGGATGGTGAATTGATATGTTTGATTCCTGCAACAATAACTGTAATTGCTGTGACACTTGCTGCAACAACTCCAATGGCATTTTCGGTCAGGGAATATGGATTTGGGTAATAATAGCAATTATCATAATCTGGGTTTTATCCGATAATAACAACTGCTGTTGTTAATTAAAAAGGCGATGCTTTGCATCCCCTTTTACTCTTTTCTTTCGGAAATGTATTTTTGTATGGACTCTTCTACAGACTTTACTTCCTTTTCAAAGTCGCCGGCGTTTATCCTCATGGCACCTGCACCCATGATGATTATCTGCTCAAGACTGTCGGAGGTTGCAACCTTTACCGTATAATCCTTTGCAAGCTTATGTGAGGCTTTTTCGATGTATGCATCGGCAGTTTCCGCTTCTTTGGTGTAAATCACACTTATGCCGTTTACATTCTCCACTTCTCCTAAACCGCCTTTAACCTTGTATGCGTCAAAAACAATGGCAAGTTTAATATCCTTAATGGCGTTGTAATTTACGAGTCGGGTTATAAGCGTTTCTCTTGCAAGGACTATGTCCTTATCGGCAAGTTTTTTAAGTTCATCCCATGCAAATATTATGTTGTATCCGTCTACAAGGATGTACTCTTCCTTGAATTGAGTTGGTTTGCCTTTGTATTTTACATCGCCTGTTCTGTTTTTTACGGTGTGTTTTGGCTTGTCGGGTTTACCAAAGGTCATTTCAAATATTCTGTCGATTTCCTCCTGACTTATAAGACGGGCATCAAAGTCTCTTGTCTTGCTAAGCGGAGTATATTCTTCCTCAGCCTTGGGTTTTAATGTGCTTTCAAGGTGCATATGCTCGTATACTTCGTTCCATTTTACGTTGTATGCACTTCCGTGAGAGCAAAATACTGAGTCTGCGCTGTTGTCGACATCGGCATCAAAATCATATCCGATTTTTTCTATTACCTCTTCTTCATTCTGGCATGGCTCATATCCTTTAAGTGAACAGGACATGCTTCCCATACCTTTTGTAAAGGAGAGAATTTCGCTTTGGTAAAACTGTATTTTGCTTACAGGCGCACTTGCATTTATGGTGCACATTTCTCCATGAATTTCGGGCGGTGAGAAACTTCCGCCCATGTTTGAGATATCATTTAAAACCCTGCCTACATTATCTGACGGCACCTCAATTATAACATCATACCAAGGCTCAAGGATAACGGATTTTGCGTTTTTTAGTCCGTGTCGGACAGCTCTGTAGGTAGCCTGACGGAAATCCCCGCCGTCCGTATGTTTAAGGTGTGCCTTGCCCGAGGCGAGTGTTATGCATATATCTGTAATGGGGGAGCCTGTAAGGACTCCTATGTGAGTTTTTTCTGCAAGATGTGTCAGTATGAGCCTTTGCCAGTTTGTTGCAAGAAAGTCTTCGCGGCATGTTGACTGGAAGGTGATTCCGCTTCCCCGTTTACCGGGTGAGAGTATAAGGTGTACCTCGGCATAGTGCCGCAGAGGCTCGTAGTGTCCTACGCCCTCTGCAGTATCGTCAATGGTCTCTTTGTATATTACAGAGGCACGCTCAAATTCTACCTGAAAGCCAAAACGCTCATTTACAATTCTTGTTATGACCTCAGTTTGTATTTCTCCCATAAGGCGCACTTGGATTTGCTTTGATGCTTCATTCCACGATACATCAAGCTTTGTTTCCTCTTGCGATAGCTTTTTGAACGCATCAAAAGCCTCGGTGTCATTTATTGGAGAGAGGATTTTTACATTATAATTAAACACAGGCTCGAGCATAAGGGACAATGAGTCTTTTTCGCATCCCAGGTTTCTTCCTGCGGCGGAATTTTCCAGACCTGTAACAGCACATACGCATCCTGCGGGGGCTTCGGATATCATTTCGTACTTACTGCCTGAATATATGCGTATTTCGTTTATTTTTTCGCTTACGCCTGCATAGTCGATAATGCTTTTTACCTTAAGCAAGCCGCTTGTTACCTTAAGATGTGTAAGTCTTGTACCCTTGTCATCATGCGAAATTTTAAATACCTTTGCGCCAAAATCATCTCCGCCTCTGTTAAAGACGGTGTATTCTGACAGTATATGCATGAATTCTTCCACACCGCTGTTTTTGAGCGCGGAGCCGAATATGCAGGGAAAAATCTTTCTGCCCTTTATGGCACTGCAAATACTTTCATGGGAGATACAACCGTCTAAAAATTCTTCCATCATATCCTCGCAGCACATTGCAAGTTCTTCGGAGTGCACTATGTCTGCACTATCGGAAAAATCCATCAGGCTCTCGGAGAGCTTATCCTTTATTACACCCATAAGCTCATCCTTTTCGTAGGGGCTTATGTCTGTTTTGTTTACAAACACAAATGTGGGAACACTGTACCTTTGGAGCAGTTGCCAAAGAGTTCTTGTGTGGCTTTGTACACCTTCGGGTGCGCTTATTACAAGCACGGCATAGTCAAGCACGGACAAGGTACGCTCTGCCTCCGCACCAAAATCGGCATGACCCGGAGTATCGAGCAGGGTAAATATTGTATCTTCGAATTCGAATACCGCTTGCTTAGAAAATACAGTAATTCCTCTGTCTCTCTCTATTTCGTTATTGTCTAAAAAGCTGTCCTTGTGGTCAACTCTGCCAAGGCGTCTTATTTTGCCCGAATTGTAGAGCATAGCTTCGCTAAGGGTGGTTTTGCCCGAATCTACATGGGCGAGAATTCCTATTGTTATGCGTTTTATCAAATTAAGACACCTCCTCACTCAGTAAGTATACATTTTAAATGTGTTGTTGTCAATTATAACACACTTTGGGGTTTGGTTTTAAAAACTATTGACAATAGCTTTTTTCGGTTGTATAATGTAATAAATCAATATTACAACAAACCGTTGAGACAGAAAAAAATCAGGATAAGCTTCTCCCCAGCGAGCGGATTACGGTGTGAGTTCCGCAGAAGTCCCTGAACAATATGGACTGTTGAGGGCAGTGTTAAATGCGCTGACGTAAGACTTGCGTTATAAGTCGGGGATATGATGGTATCCCGCTAAGGAATCCTTTGGGATTTAAAGCAAGGTGGCACCGCGGAGTATATTCGCCCTTGAAAGCACAGTACCTGTGTGTTCAAGGGCATTTTTGTTGTAATGCTGAAAAACCTTATTTTTCAGGAGGCATTTATTATGAAAAAGGATTACACTGATTTTCAGACCTATCTTAAGAACTTTCCGTCAAAGGACGGATACTTCGGTGAGTTTGGCGGCTCTTTTCTTCCACCCGAGCTTGTGCCCGCTTTCCAGGAGGCGGACAGGGCATACGAGGCTATATGCCATTCTGCACAGTTTATAAACGAGCTTCGCAGAATCCGCAAGGAATTTCAGGGCAGACCTACTCCGGTTTATCATTGCGAAAGACTTTCCAAGATTTTCGGAAACTGCCAGATATATTTAAAGAGAGAGGACTTAAACCACACAGGAGCGCACAAGCTCAATCATTGTATGGGCGAAGGACTTCTTGCAAAGTACATGGGTAAGAAAAAGCTTATTGCCGAAACAGGAGCAGGTCAGCACGGTGTTGCTATAGCCACTGCTGCAGCATACTTCGGTATGGAATGTGATGTGTACATGGGTGAGGTGGATATAGAAAAACAGCACCCCAATGTTATTCGTATGAAGATGCTCGGCGCAAATGTTGTACCAGTAACACACGGTCTTAAGACATTAAAAGAAGCGGTAGATGCCGCATTCGAAGCATATCTTAACGAATACGACAATGCAATCTATTGCATTGGCTCGGCATTGGGACCCCATCCGTTTCCCAAGATGGTGCGTGATTTCCAGTCTGTTATAGGTATAGAAGCAAGAGAACAGTTTATGGAAATGACAGGCATCATGCCTGATGCAGTATGTGCCTGCGTTGGCGGTGGTTCCAACTCCCTTGGTATGTTTACACCATTTTTGGCAGACCCCGTAGATATCTACGGCATAGAGCCTCTCGGTAAGGGAGAAAACATAGGCGACCATGCCGCTACCATGAAGTTTGGTACAAAGGGCAGACTGCATGGATTTGAAAGCTATCTTCTTCAGGACGAAAAGGGCGAGCCGCTTCCCGTATATTCAATAGCAAGCGGTCTTGACTACCCCGGCGTAGGACCTGAGCATGCATATCTTAGAGATACAGGCAGAGTTAAGTACGACACAATATCCGACGAGGAGGCCATGGAGGCATTCTTCCTACTTTCGCGTTATGAGGGTATAATTCCTGCCATAGAGAGCGCACATGCGGTTGCCTTTGCAATTAAATATGCCAAAGAGCACGGCACAGGCTCAATTCTTGCTTGCCTTTCGGGAAGAGGCGATAAGGACATAGATTATGTTTACGAAAACTATGGCTGCGGCGAGAAATTTAAACTCGATTACGATGTATAATACAAAAAACCTGCAAAAATTTGCAGGTTTTTTAAATTTTATCAAAATAACACTTTACAACTTTAATATAATGAAGTATAATATACCCATCAAATAATTTTTGGAGGTTTATACCATGAAAAAGATTTTAGCACTTATGCTTGCAGCTACTATGATTTTTGCTTTTGCAGCTTGCGGCAATGAAAACGGAACAAATGATGTAAAAGGCGATAAAGAGGCAGAAAAGCTCGTTATAGGCTACACCATTTATGAGCCCATGAACTATATGGAAGACGGTAAGCTCACAGGTTTTGATACAGAATTTGCAGAAGCTGTATGTGAAAAGCTTGGTGTTACACCCGAATTCGTAGAAATCAACTGGGATACAAAGTTTGTAACACTTGATTCCAATAAGATTGACTGTATCTGGAACGGTATGACAATTTCCGATGAAGTTAAGAAGAACTGTGATGTTTCCAAGGCATATGTAAAGAACGCACAGGTTGTTGTTATGAAAGATGATGTTATAGAAAAGTATGCAGATGCAGAAAGCTTAAAGGGACTTAAGTTTGCGGCAGAAGCAGGCTCCGCAGGCGAAACAGCTATAAAGGATAACGGTCTTGACGAAAACTATTCACCCGTAGCTGCACAGACAGATGCACTTCTTGCAGTAATGGGCGGTCAGGCTGATGCTTGCGTTATAGACATCACAATGGCAAAATCCATGACAGCAGACGGCACAAGCTACGAAAAGCTCGGATACTCACTTGAACTTACTGCAGAAGAATACGGTATCGGCTTCAGAAAGGATTCTGACCTTACAGAAAAGGTAAACGCAATCATAGATGAACTCGTAGAAGACGGAACTCTCCCTGCACTTGCAGAAAAGTATGAGCTCAACCTCGCTTTCTAAGAGGGAAATTGTTTGGCAAAAAAGGGCAGATTTCGTATCTGCCTTTTTTAATGATAAGATAAGGATAAAATAATGAATTTATTTATAACAGTTACTTTGAGTCTTTTTGAGGGACTCTGGACTACTTTCAAAATTTTTGCTTTGACACTTCTTGCGGCGCTTCCGTTGGGACTTTTGATTTCCTTTGGTTCCATGAGCAGATTCAAAGTTATAAAGTGGCCCATTAAAACACTTATATGGATTATCCGCGGAACTCCGCTTATGCTTCAGCTTGTAGTATTCGGTTTCGGACCGGGACTTATGGGAATAGACGGCATGTCTACCTTTGTAGCGGTTATGCTTGCGTTTATATTAAACTATTCCTGCTATTTCTCCGAGATTTTCAGAGGGGGAATAGAGTCCATACCTAAGGGTCAGTATGAGGCAGGTCAGGTGCTCGGAATGAGCAAAAATCAGATTTTCTTCCACATTGTGCTAAAGCAGGTTATAAAGAGAATTGTACCGCCCATGAGCAACGAGTTCTTAACGCTTGTTAAGGATACCTCTCTTGCAAACACAATCATGATTTATGAGATAACATGGAATGCAAAGCGCTTTATGAACAGTGAGCATATCTTGTGGCCGCTTTTCTATTCGGGAGTTTTCTATCTTGCGTTTTGCGGAATACTCACCCTTATATTCGGCTACATAGAAAAGAAACTGAATTATTATAAAGGATAATTAATATGAAAATACTGGAAGTTAAAAATTTAGTTAAAAGCTTTGGAAAAACCGAAGTATTAAAGGGTATAGACTTTTCTCTTGAAAAAGGCGAGGTACTCTCAATAATCGGCTCCTCGGGAAGTGGCAAGACTACGCTGCTTAGATGTCTTAACTTTTTGGAGTTTGCCGAGGGCGGCACTATTGCCGTAGACGGTAAGGTTATATATGACGGCAAGGAAAACAAAGCCATGTCCGATGAAGAGATAAGAAAGATGCGTCTTAACTTCGGGCTCGTGTTTCAGTCGTTCAATCTTTTTCCGCAGTACAATGTTTTAGAGAATATAACCCTTGCTCCAAGGCTCTTAAAGTTTGATACACCCGAAAATATAGAGGCAAATGCAAGAAATCTCATAGAGAGGGTAGGTCTCTCCGATAAGATAGATTTCTATCCGTGTCAGCTTTCGGGAGGTCAGCAGCAGAGAGTGGCTATAGCAAGAGCACTTGCATTAAACCCGCACATTCTTTGCTTCGACGAGCCTACAAGTGCACTCGACCCCGAGCTTACAGGCGAGGTGCTCAAGGTTATAAAAGGCTTAAAGGGAGAGAATACAACAATGATAGTTGTAACTCATGAGATGGAATTTGCAAAAAGCGTTTCCGATAAGGTTATCTTTATGGCAGACGGAATCATATGTGAGATGGGCACTCCCGAAGAGGTCTTTGATAATCCTAAATCTGAAAGAACAAAAATGTTCTTAAATAAGTCGCTTGAGAATATATAAAATATTAAGGGAACGCTTCGGCGTTCCCTCGCTTATATGGAGGTAATATTATGAAAGTTTTACTTGTAAACGGCAGTCCTCATAAGGAAGGCTGCACCTATACTGCACTTTGTGAGGCAGAAAAGACATTAAATGCAGAAGGTGTAGAAACGGAAATTTTTAATCTTGCAGGAAGGGATATTCTTCCTTGTCGTGCGTGCGGTGCATGTGCCAAACTTGGTAAATGCGTTATAGACGATGCAGTAAATGAGTTTAACGCTAAAGCAAAAGAGGCAGACGGATTTATTTTCGGCACACCTGTACACTATGCAGCAGCATCTTCTGTTATAAAAGCTTTTATGGACAGAGCCTTTTATTCCGGTAAGGGTATATATACACTTAAGCCTGCCGCCTGCGTGGTATCTGCAAGAAGAGCAGGCACTACCGCAGCATTTGAAGAAATAAACAAGTATTTTACCATATCGCAGATGCCTATAATATCCTCAAGATACTGGAACATGGTACACGGCTCAAAGGCAGAGGATGTATTGGAGGACAAAGAGGGATTGCAGACCATTCGCGTGCTTGCAAGAAATATGTCATGGTTTTTGCGTCTCAAGGAAGCTGGAGATAAGCTCGGAGTAAAAGCACCCGAGAGCGAAGAAACTATCCGTACGAACTTTATAAGATAGTGTGAATGATGTGTTAATAAACTCTTAATTTTGTATTAACCGCATTGACTTTTTGAAGGTTTTAATATATACTTGTGAAAAATATAAGGTAGGAGATGTTCTTTTTGGGAAGCTTTTTGTACAGATTAAGGATGCGCTATCAGCAGTTTATGGTAGGAAGATACGGCGTTGACGAATTAAATATATTTCTTGTTGTTTCATCATGTGTGTTTACACTTCTTGCAAGAGTATTTTTTAATCCGTTTTTTTTCGTTTTTTCGTGGATATTGTTAATATTTTGTATGTACAGGATGTTTTCCAGAAACATAGCCAAAAGGTATAACGAAAAGGAAAAGTTCCTTAAGTTAAAAAGCAAATTCACCTCATGGTACAGGATAAAGCGTGATGCGTGGAGAAACAGAAAAACGCACAAATATTTCAGATGCAAAAACTGCCATGCAAGTATAAGAGTTCCCAGAGGTGTTGGCAAAATCAGGGTTTCGTGTCCCAAATGCCGTAAGGAAATGATAAAAAAAGCATAAAAAATTGAGAGGATGCAGTGATGTGTTCCTCTCAATTTTTTTATGCTGTTACTTATTTACAAATATTATTTCAATACTTCTCTCGAGTATTCCGTTTATATGTGCTATTGCCGTGCCGTAATTTGTTATTGGTACGTTCTGACTTGCGGCACACTCTACTCTGGAGCGCATTGCCGCATCATTTAACATACAGCCTCCGCAGTGTACAACAAGTGCATATTCTCTTAAATCCTCGGGAAAGGTTCCGCCCGATGTGAATTCAAAATTTATTTTGGCACCCGTATGCTTTTCTATAAGCTTAGGAAGCTTTACCGTTCCGATATCCTTGCATTGTCTGTGATGGGTGCACCCCTCGGATATGAGCACCCTGTCACCATCCTTTAGGGTATCGAGTATGTGAGCACCTTCTACCGCACTTTCCAAAAGTCCTTTTACCCTTGCCATAAGTATTGAAAACGAGGTAAGAGGTATGCTTTCGGGGACAATTTGTGAAACCATGCCAAACACCTGACTGTCCGTTACCACAAGGGCGGGTTTTAAGCTATCCAGAGCTTGTTTGAGTTCCGACGGTTGTACAACTACAGATACTCCGCCAATATCCAGTACATCTCTTATTGCCTGTTGCTGCGGTAGTATCAATCGTCCCTTTGGTGCGGATTCATCTATGGGTGTTACAAATATTACAACATCGCCCTTATTTATGAAGTCTCCCACAAGGCGCATGGGATTTTCGCACGGCTTAAGGGAAGCTATTTTCTCCTTGAGCAAATCTATATTTCTGCCCGTTTTGGCGCTAACGCAAAGAGCATCTTTGGTAATATCTTTATCATCGCACTTGTTATATACAATAAGCGTCGGTATGTTCTTTTCTTTAAACACAGCCATAAGCTCTTTTTCATAATTGCTTAATTCGAGATTAACATCTATCACAATCACGGCAATGTCGGTTTTGCGTATTACTTCGTTTGTTTTTTCTATCCTGAGCGCGCCGAGACCTCCCTCATCGTCTATACCTGCGGTATCGGTTATAACCACAGGACCGAGGGGACTAAGCTCCATTGCCTTGGATACAGGGTCGGTGGTAGTGCCTGCCACATCGGAAACCACAGCAAGATTTTGATTTGTTACGGCGTTTACAAGGCTGGATTTTCCTGCGTTTCTTCTGCCGAAAAAGGATATGTGTATTCTGTTTGAAGAGGGTGTATCATTAAGTCCCATATTTACCTCCGTAATAGTTCTTGGTTTATTGTAACATTTCACAACCAAAGTGTCAAATAAACAGGTGAAATTTGTTGACTTTTGGAAGAATTTGTGCTATAATTTCAAGCAAATATATTATCTTTTTGGATGGTGACCTGCCGTGATAGCATTAGAACAAAAAATCCTTAAAGAAGGCAAAGTTTTACCCGGTAATATACTCAAGGTTGATTGTTTTTTAAATCACTGTATAGATGTCTCGTTTCTCATGGAAATGGGCAGGGAAATAGCCAGCCTTTATGAAAATCAGGGTGTAAATAAAATTGTCACAATCGAAACCTCCGGAATTCCCATTGCATTTGCTGCAGCGCATTTTATGGGTGTTCCTGTTGTTTTTGCAAAAAAAGACAAATCGGGCAATATTTCGGAAGATGTATATTCATCAATCGTTACTTCCTTTACCCGCAAGAATGTCTACAGTGCCGTAATAAGCAAGGAATTTTTAAATTCCGAGGACAAGGTTCTTCTTATAGATGATTTTCTTGCAAAGGGCAATGCGCTGAACGGTCTTATCGATATTTTGAATCAGGCAGGGGCATCTCTTATGGGCTGTGCTATTGCTATAGAAAAAGGCTTTCAGGGCGGCGGTGATGAACTGCGCGCCAAGGGAATAAGAGTAGATTCTTTGGCAATCATAGAGTCTATGACAGATTCTTCTCTCACTTTTCGCAGATAATTTTGTATGTAATTTATTTACATAAATATTTTTGCCAAAAGGCAAGGAGGTACAAAATGAAAAAAATCATTTCATTACTTCTCGTTACCATTATGGTTGTAGCATCTGTATGCATGTTTACATCCTGCGGAAACGAAAGCGAAAAAGGCGGAAACGAAGACTTTAAGATTGGTTTCATTTTCCTGCACGACGAGAACTCTACTTATGACAAGAACTTCCTCGTTGCAGCAGAAGAAGCTACCAAGCAGCTCGGTCTTAAGCCCGAACAGGTTATCTTCAAGACAAATGTTCCCGAAGGTAACGAGTGCTACGAAGCAGCAGCAGACCTTGCAGACCAGGGTTGCAATGTAGTATTTGCAAACAGCTTTGGACATGAACCCTACATGTTAAAGGCTGCAAAGGAATTCCCCGATGTAGAGTTCTGCCACGCTACAGGTACTACAGCTCATACCGAAAAGGTAGCAAACTTCCACAATGCATTTGCATCCATCTACGAGGGCAGATACCTCGCAGGTATTGCAGCAGGCATGAAGCTCAACGAAATGATAGAAAGCGGCAAGATTACTGCTGACCAGGCTAAAATGGGTTATGTAGGCGCTTATACATATGCAGAAGTTGTATCCGGCTACACATCCTTCTATCTTGGTGCAAAATCCGTATGCCCCAGCGTAACTATGGAAGTACAGTTTACAGGAAGCTGGTACGACGAAGCTCTTGAAAAAGAAGCTGCTACAAAGCTCTTGAACAACAAGTGCGTACTCATAAGCCAGCATGCTGACTCCATGGGTGCTCCCACAGCATGTGAAAACGCAGGCGTTCCCAATGTTTCCTACAACGGAAGCACACAGAGTGCATGCCCCAACACATTCATCGTTTCTTCCAGAATCGACTGGGCACCTTACTTTAAGGTTATAATAGAGGCTGCTATGAATGGCGAAGAAATTCCTGCTGACTGGTGCGAAGGCTTCGAGGTTGGCTCTGTAAAACTTACAGACATCAATGAAGCAGTTGCAGCAAAGGGCACAAAGGAAGCTATAGAAGAAGCAAAAGCTAAGCTTATCGCAGGTGAAATCAATGTATTTGATACAAACAACTTCACTGTAGAAGGAAAGAAGCTTGATTCCTACATGGCAGATGTTGATACTGATGCTGATTACACACCGGATACCGAAGTTATAGCAGATGGCTATTTCCACGAGTCCGAATACCGTTCAGCACCTTATTTCGACCTTAAGATAGACGGTATCACACTTCTTAACAGCGCATTTTAATTGATATTTGATATAGGGCGGGGCTTTCTCCGCCCTATATTAGATTAAGCAGATGCTTAAACATACGAGAGTTGGACCCCGCAGGTAGGCTGACGCCTTGCGTTTTTTTATAAATCAAACGGGTGTATTTATAAAAGCACACAAGTATTATTAAAAATGGAGATATCTATGGAACAGAATATTGCTCTTGAACTTAAAAATATTACCAAAACCTTTGGAAGCGTTGTTGCCAATAAGGATATATCCCTTAAGGTACGAAAGGGCGAAATCCTCTCTATATTAGGCGAAAACGGAAGCGGAAAAACCACACTCATGAACATGGTTTCGGGAATATATTACCCCGACAGCGGTCAGATTTTTGCAGACGGCAAAGAGATTGTTATTTCCTCGCCCAAGGACGCTTTTAATCACAAAATAGGCATGATACATCAGCATTTTAAGCTTGTGGATGTATTTACCGCTGCAGAAAACATTGTACTCGGTCTCGATGACGAAAAGGGCTTTGATATGCCCCTGTATATTGAAAAAATCAAAGAGATAACACAACAGTACGGCTTTGAACTCGACCCGTACAAGAAAATATATGAAATGTCCGTATCGGAAAAGCAAACTGTAGAAATAATCAAAGTACTCTTCAGGGGTGCAGACATTCTCATCCTCGACGAGCCTACAGCGGTGCTTACTCCTCAGGAAACAGTAAAGCTATTTAAGGTTCTGCGCAACATGCGCGAGAGCGGAAAAGCAATTATAATAATCACACATAAGCTCCACGAGGTGCTATCGCTTTCTGATAATGTTGCAGTTCTTCGTAAGGGAGAGTATATCGGTACCGTCAAAACCTCGGAAACAAACGAAACCGAGCTTACCGAGATGATGGTAGGAAAGAGAATATCTCTCAATATAGAAAGAAGCGAAAGCGAAAACTGCACCGACAGACTTGTTGTTAAGAATATAAACTGTATAAACCGAAACGGAATTAAGCTTCTGGACAATGTATCCTTTACAGCGCGCTCGGGCGAAATTTTAGGTATTGCAGGTATTGCGGGAAGCGGTCAGCGAGAGCTTCTGGAGGCTATTGCAGGTTTGCAGCATCTTGACGGGGGCGAGGTTATATATCATGACCCCAAAACAGACAAAGAGGAAAATCTGCGCGACAAAACCCCTCTGGAAATCCGTCAGTTAGGTGTAAAACTTGCCTTTGTACCCGAGGACAGACTCGGTATGGGTCTTGTGGGTAACATGGATATTGTAGACAACATGATGCTCAGAAGCTATAAAAAGGGTAAGTCTGTATTCCTGCAAAGGAAAAATCCCAAAAGTCTGGCAGAAGAAATAATAGAAAGACTGGAGGTTGTAACTCCGTCTGCCAACACACCCGTAAGAAGACTTTCGGGAGGAAATGTACAGAAAATCCTTGTAGGAAGAGAAATAGCATCTTCACCCACCGTGCTTATGGCAGCATATCCCGTAAGAGGACTTGATATTAACTCGTCTTATACCATATACAATCTCTTAAATGAGCAGAAGAAAAAGGGTGTAGCGGTTATCTTCGTGGGCGAGGATTTGGATGTCCTGATAGAACTGTGCGACAGAATCATGGTCATAGGCTCGGGCAGGATAAACGGAATTGTAGACGGCAGAAACACCACAAAAGAAGAAATAGGCATACTTATGACAAAATCTGTTTCTGATGATGATTCGATGGGAGGCTGCGGCAATGAATAAAACAAATAACTTGCTTTGGATAAGCCCCAAAGGCGCCTCATGCCACATCGTAAAACGAGACGATATAGTTTGGTGGAGAGCATGGATTATAAGAATAATTTCTGTAGTGCTTGCACTTATCGTATGCGGATTTGTCACACTTTCGCTTACCGACCTTAACCCATTGGAAATGTATGTTACCATGGTCGAGGGTGCACTGGGAACATCGCGTCTTATGTGGAATCTTTTGCAGAATACAGCCATTCTGCTTTGTGTATCTCTTGCGGTTACTCCCGCTTTTAAGATGAAGTTCTGGAACATAGGTGCCGAAGGCCAGGTTCTTATAGCAGGTCTTGCAACAGCATCCTGCATGATTTTCCTTGGCGAAAAATTGCCCCCGTATGTACTTATACCCGTTATGCTTATTGCAAGTATAATTTCGGGTGCATTGTGGGCGCTTGTACCTGCAATGTTTAAAACCCGTTTCAATTCCAATGAGACCCTTTTTACTCTCATGATGAACTATGTTGCCATACAGATTGTGGCATACTATACATTGGAATGGTCTGTACCCAAGGGTTCGGGAACTCCAAGAACTCTGGAGTTCGGTCAGCTTCCTGTTATAATGGGGCAGAAGTATCTGATAAATATCCTGTTTGTTGCGGTGCTAACGGTTATTGTATATATCTACCTGAAGTATAGTAAGCATGGTTACGAAATCTCTGTTGTGGGCGAGAGCGAAAATACAGCAAGATACATCGGCATAAATGTTAAAAAGGTTGTTTTAAGAACAATGGCTATTTCGGGTGCTCTTTGCGGTATTGCGGGATTTCTTCTTGTTGCAGGTACAGACCACTCGTTAAAGAGCGATACGGCAGGCGGACGCGGTTTTACTGCCATAATGGTTTCGTGGCTTGCAAAGTTCAACCCCGTATTTATGGTGCTCACCTCTCTTCTTATAGTATTTCTTCAAAAGGGTGCATCCAAAATTTCCGAGGTTTACAGACTTAATTCATCGTTTTCCGATATTATTACAGGTATAATCATTTTCTTTATAATCGGCTCGGAATTCTTTATCAACTACAAAATCAAATTTAACAAAAGGGAGGAAAATGTATGATAGCAACAATCATTCAGCGTGCGGTTATGCAGGGAACTCCTTTGCTCTTTGGCTCTACGGGTGAAATCCTCACCGAAAAATCGGGTCACCTTAATCTTGGTATACCCGGAATAATGTATGTGGGAGCCATAAGCGGTGTGGCAGGCTCGTTTTTGTATGAACAGGGTCTCGCATCGCCTGATATGTTAAATCCTCTTCTGGCGGTTATTATACCTCTTATCTGTTCGTTGATAGGTGCTACTCTAATGGGACTTATCTATTGCTTTTTGACGGTGTCGCTTCGTGCCAATCAGAATGTTACAGGTCTTGCACTTACAACTTTTGGTATAGGTGTAGGCAACTTCTTCGGCGGCTCTCTTATTAAGCTTGTAGATACAGATGTTCCATCCATAGCTCTTTCAAACACAAGCACCGCCTTTAAAACACAGCTTCCGTTTGCTTCTAAACTCGGATGGTTTGGCGATATATTCCTGTCTTACGGATTTTTGGTATATGTAGCAATCATAGTTGCTCTTATATCGTCATATGTGCTTAAGAAAACCCGAGTAGGACTTCACTTAAGGTCTGTAGGCGAAAGTCCCGAAACAGCAGACGCCGCTGGTATTAATGTTACAAAATACAAGTACATTTCCACCTGTATAGGAAGTGCCATAGCAGGTCTTGGCGGTTTGTACTATGTAATGGACTATGCAAACGGCGTGTGGTCAAACAATGGCTTCGGCGACAGAGGATGGCTCTCCATAGCACTTGTTATATTCTCAGTATGGAGACCTGCCATAAGTATACTCGGCTCAATACTCTTCGGATTCTTGTATGTAATCCCGACATATATTCCCGATATAAGCGTAAGCACAAAGAAGCTTTTCGAAATGCTTCCGTATGTGGTTACAATAATTGTACTTGTTATAACAAGCATGAGAAACAAAAAGGAAAATCAACCCCCTGCGGCGCTGGGATTACCTTATTTCAGAGAAGAACGATAATATAAAGGGATGTAAAATAAAGCCCGGAACGCTTTGTTTTACATCCCTTGTGATTTAGACGAGGTAAGTTAAATGTACAAATTTTCAATTTTTCTTGTTCTTGTAGCAGGCACCTGCTGGGGAACATCGGGCTTTTTTGCTACCAATTTAAGAGAATACGGTTTCGATTCAATGCAGATGTCGCTTATGCGCAACATGCTCTCTGCAGTGTGCCTTTTAGGGTTTTGTATTTTTAAACGCAGAGGAGCACTTAAGATGCCTTTAAGACGTCTTGCCCTCTTTGCCATTAGTGGTCTGGGTATGTATGGCACGGGAGCATTTTACTATGCGGCAATGAAAGAGGCTTCTATATCTGTAGGGGTAGTGCTTATGTATCTTGCGCCCGTCATAGTTATGGCTTATTCCGTTTTGTTCCTGAGGGAGAAATTTACATATACAAAACTTGCATGTGTAATAGCTACCCTTATAGGCACAGGTCTTGTTACGGGAATTATAGGCGGACTTAAGGCAAGTGTACTTGGTATAATCCTTGGTGTTATGTCGGGAATATCGTACAGCACATATAATATCTGCGTAAAACATGAAATGAAGAGGGGAGATGACCCCGTAACTGCTTCAACTTATTGCTTTATGTTTGCGGCGGTTGTGTCACTTATTTTCGGAAAGCCGTTGGAAACATTACAGCAAATTTCGTTTAATATACCTCATGTTTTGCCATGGGTAATATCCATAGGACTTGTAACATCGGTTATTCCGTATATCACCTATACATATGCCATGAAGAAGCTTCCTGCGGGAGTTGCATCATCTGTCTCCGCTGTTGAACCGCTTGTACCTACGCTGATAGGTGTTGTTTTGTATGGTGAGCCAATGACTGTTGCATCGTACATAGGCATGGTATTTATAATTACATCAGTTGTTTTGTTGAGTTTACATAAGAATTAAAAAACAGGGCTGTAAAAATTCAAGGTAGGCGGTTGCATATTGCAATCGCTTTTTTATATGCAAAATTTCGTTTTTCATATTGATTTAACACAGGGGTGATGTTACCATTTTATTAGGCGGAGCAAGTATTATAGTACTGTTTGCTCCGCCTATAAACACTTTTAGAAAGGGAGAATGTAAATGAAAACAAAAAAACTTTTATGTCTGCTTATATGTATGTTACTTGTTACAGCAGGCACAGCACACGCGGATGTGCCGTATATAACTGCAACTGCAGAGTATATTACGGCGGACACTATTGTGATATCAGGTACATTACATGGAGCCTCAGACGATATGATATCGCTTGTTTTTGGTGACATAAATACCATATTACATATTGACCAAACAGATATTGTAAACGGAGAATTTGTATTTAAACTGGCACTTTCCGAGCATGTGCCCGCATATGAACATACATACATCTTAAGTACAGCATCTGCTCAATTCAGAGGTAAGCTTAAGACCAGAGGACATGGTTACACAGTAACCGACACCGTGCTTACTGCGGATATGGATTTTTCCATAAAAAATTATGTACCTACCTTTAGCGGTACAGCATCATGTGTACCCGGGCAAAATTTGTCTGTGCTTATAAAAGATATAACATCGGGTGTGGAAATTGTGGCAGATACATTCAACGCGCAGGACGGACAGTATAGCTTTTCTTACACTTTATCCAAGCTTACCTCAATGCATGAATATACAATTTTTTTATCTTCAAAAAACGGAAATAATACTACCGTAAGCGCAGATTTATCGGTGACTACATCTCCTCTTGCGGCTTCTTTTAACGGACCAATATATGCAGCTCCCAATTACAGCTTGAATGTAAGATTGCGCAGCGTAAACACAAATCTAATAGATAAAACCATGAATTTCACAAACCGCACATGGGACACGAAATTTACATTGCCTAATTTATTGTCTAATTGCGATTTTAAAGTTGATATCGATGTAAATGCAGTAGAGTCATCGCACACAGACGGAAGTGTAAGGTATCTTCAAAACCCATCCTTGTATAATGCGCTTAAAAACAAATTTCCTCATTTTGACTCTGCAAATGTGGGAACTATAACAATCGAAGAATTAAATTCCATAAAGGGTATACTTGATTTATCAAATTGCAATCTTATCTCTCTGGAAGGTATGCAGAACTGTACAGGCGTAACACACCTGTATTTAGCCAATAATTCCATAAATGACATTTCCCCCTTGCTTACTCTAAATAATCTTTTGTATCTTGATGCAAGCGGGAATACGCTTACATATATCTACCGCATACCGCCGTATCTTAAATATCTGGATTTGTCGGGAAATGATATACAGGATATACATGCGTTGAGCTTTTCGGACACGATAGTACAGCTTGATGTTTCGGATAACAGGATAGCAGACGTGAGACCTATAACAAATTATAAATTTCTGCGCTATCTCGATATCAAAAATAATAACATTACAGATATAACGGCACTCCCAAAGAAAAAATATGCAAAACTCATAACTGAGGGACACAATATTACAAACCGCTAAAGGAGATACCATAATGCTTAAAAAAATTATAACATTAGTTATTGCAATATGTATTATTACGAGCACCGCTACAGCCTTTGCTAAGGAAGAAAGCTTATACACCGAGATGCAAAACATCATAGAAGGCTATACGGCGAAAATATCAATACAAAAGCCCGAGGCTTTTTCGGGAATTATAAATTGCTACGACAGAGCCAAAACACAAAATATTCAAGCATACATAAGCTTTATATACAAAGAGGGTTTTAATGCATCGGAAATGCAAATCATAAACCGTGTCCTTGCAAATGGTACTACCGTACAATCCTTAATTGAGGTGTACAATTTTTGGCTTACAACAGACGAGAGTTTTGATATGATAGAAAAAATCTGTGCCTTGGAGGACAGGTATTTTAGTGAACATTGGTATGAGGATGCTTTTAACAAGCTCACTGATTACGACCATGGTGAGCTTAGTGTTGATGATATTATAAATTACAGAGGCCAAGGCATAACTACAGATGAGATTCTTACCGCAAATGTAATGAGCCGAAAGGCAGGGCAGAATATCGTAGCCATACTTGATGCACACATAGATGGTAACACCATAGAGAGTCAGATAGCAGTGCTTTATGGTGTAACCGAACTTTCGGATGAGGAAAGTCTGTTTTCCTCTGTTACCGCCATAGCATGCAAATCAAAACGCCAAAACAATCAGCTTTTTGCACTTAAGACAGGCGAAAGGGCAGAGGAATTTGCAAATATAATCTCCGACAAGGTAAAGTCCGAGATAAAGCGCCTTGGCATAACCGAAGACAACCCCGAGGATGCTTTTTCGGATTACGAGGCACTGAAAAATAGCGGATACCCCATAAATGTTCAAAGAGCACTTATGAATAAGGGCTATACTCCCGAGGAAATATTAAAATCCGCACAGTTTACGCAGGATACTTTGCACGAAGCAGCAAAAAAAGCAAGGGAGATGATAAAGAATGAAAAATAGAATAAAATGTCTCCTCTGTTTGGTGATTTGCATATGTTCTCTGGGCATAATAGCATCCGCATCAACTTCCGACAGTGTTGCCAATCTCTACTATCTGCAACAATACGGAAGCATGTATCCCAATTTCAACTCACCATATAACATAGCTGAGGGCGAGGGGGATGTTGATGAAATCTCGGGCTCTCTGCGTACAAATGTTGAAGATTACCGATTCCAAGGAAAGAACGGATTTGATGTGTCAGTAGTGCGCAGTTACAGTTCCATAACAACCGAAGGTAATGTACTCCAGGAAGAACGCAAAAAGGAAAAGAAGGTCGTAGCATTTTTTTATAACTACTACATATGCAGTAAAGACGGAAAACTTATCAAGGTAAAATTCAGAAACGAAGCCGAACTTGCCGAAGCAGATCCCTCTTTTGAAGGGGCGATGTACTCTTCTTCCGACGGTTACAATTCATACTACCTACTCAAGCAAACCGGTACAGGAATATATTATACGCTTTCCAATCCCGCTCAATCACCATATACTGAATACGATGAAACATATTATCCTGAGTATGTAAATGCAATAAATAATCATCGGTCATTTATTACATTAGACGACGGGTCAAGAATTTCAAAACCATCACTAAAAATGTACGACCTTCTCGGTAATGAAAGAATAGATATTGTATATTTGCTTTTTCAGGATTTACAAGCCCAGGCTTTTGCTTTAAAAATAAGATACGACATAGATGGCACTTATGATACTCTAATTTCCGCAAGTGAGGCGGATGGTGTATCATACAGTGGGATATCCGTTAATTTTGTAAATGAAGGTGATGTATCAGAAACCACCATGCACCCTAGGGGATTTGAATACACCTTTGTTTTAGAAACAGACACAGGTGAAAAATATTATGTGCACAAAGAATCCAACATTTCCTACCGCATTTTGTATGCAGAAGACCGCTACGGTAATGGATACACTTTGACAGACATCTCGGACGGATTCTCGGTTTCAACAGATGAAGGTGTTACATACAATATTACATCTAACGGAGTGGAAAAGGAGTATGATGGAATTGTAACCCAACTTGTTAAGTACGAAACAGAAGTAAAGAACGGTGAAAAAGACACGTACAACAAATATGATATAGACGACATATCTATCCTCACAGTTACCAAGAACAGCGGTACCTCACCCCAAATTTCAGATGACGAAGAAAATGTTACCAAATACTATGTGAAGCGTGGCTTGAAATATGAATATGTTCTTGCATCCGGAGATTTTTCAGCTTATAAACTTCCATACAAAATAGAAATGCCCACAGGCATTACAAAACACATAGAATACACAAGTATCCCGTGGACAGTAAGTGAATATTTCAGTACGGAAATACTTGATGGAATACACTATCCCGTGAGCAGATATTATGAAACAGACAGACTTGGTAATATAAAAAATGAACGCATCTACACCTATACATCCCAAAAAGGGAATGACCATATATACAGAATAAGTAAAATGGTTCAAGAGGATATCTCAAACGGTTCCATCATAATGACTACAACAACCAACCAGAATTCCAATGGACAAATAACATCTAAGGAAGTCAAATCCAATTCTTCACAATCTCAGGAATACATATATTCATATGTGAACAGTAATTCAGATTCCAAGATAGCTTCGGAGATAATTAGACATTACGATAAATTTTTTGATGTTGGAACACATTATAGACGGTTTTGGTATCTTTCTTCATATTACCTAAGTGAAGAAACTACAGGAGATTATACTGTAAACTATACCTACCACGAAGATGGCAATTTTATACCTGCCACCATAATCTACGATAAGGATGCAGATACTGAAGTTAAGACTGTCAACACCCTTACCGAAGACAAAAAATCTATATTAACTACCAATGTATACGAAAATGATGTGCTCATTAAATCCACATCATACACCTACGATGAATATGGTAATGTAGCATCGGAATCTGTTATGGCAGATGGCGAAACCTCGTATGTGGTAAATTATGACTATACATATGCAACAGACGGAGGGTACACCCTTACCACAACAAAGACAAATATAAAGGATGCAGACGGCACCGCACAGGCAAACATAGTTACCGTGGATGTTTATGATGCCGACTACAATCTCATATCGCATACCGATGCCAATGGTTACACCACCGTAATGACCTACGATAAGCTTGGCAGACTGCTCTCTACTGTATATCCCGATGGTACAACAGATAGCTATACCTACGATATATCGGACGGTATAACTACCTACACCGCACCAAACGGCACGGTGTACAAAGCGTATTTTGATGCTTGGCAGAATCCCATACGCAAAACTGTAGTTCTTGATGGCGAGGAAATCACCCTCGAAGCCTATGAGTATGACGACAGATGCAATGTGAAGTCATATACAAGATATATTGATGATACGGATTTTGTTAAAGCACTGTATACCTACGACTATTTAGACAGACCGCTTACCGAGGATATATATTCTGGCAACACACTTGTAAAGTCTACTGCATATACCTATACAGTATCGAGTGATTTAAGCAATAAGCCACTTACTACTGTAACCGCCACAATAACAAGCGATGACGGCACCTATGCAACCACAAGCCAGACTGCAAACTACAGAGGCTTTGTAATAGAAGACAAGGTGTTTACCGATGGTGACAGCAGAGTAACCACCTATACACATGACTATGTAGGCAATGTAATAGCCACTACAGATGCCATGGGCAATATCACAGCCACAGCATATGACGGATTGAATAACCCTGTAAGAGTAACTTATCCCGATGGTACAAGCGTAAGCACCGAATACAATCTGGCAGGTCTTCCTGTAGCTGTAACAGATGCGAGAGGGAACACATCCCATAGCTATTACGACAACGCAGGCAGGCTCATAAGGAGTACCTCGCCCGTAGACAGTAACACCACCGCCGAGACAAAGATGTATTATGACGGCAATGGTAATGTTATATCCCAGAAAACACTCTCATCCATGGGCGGAGAAACACCGCAGTATGTACGCACAGATACCGCCTATGACAATATGGACAGACCCATTAGCGTAACATCATATCCCGCTGAGGACACAAAGAGCGTAACCAAATATGCTTATGATATCATGGGCAATGTAACCTCTGTTACAAACGGACTGCCCTCGGAAACCTCTGCACTTTCCATGGGGCATACCACCTCATATGAGTATGACGCCCTCGGAAGAATGGTGGAAGAAACCGCACCAAACGGCAAGACCGAAACCAATGTGTACGACCTTGCAGGCAGACTCATAACCTCTGCCGATAAAATGAACACCCAAAGTGCATACGCCTATGATGCATTTGATAATCTGCTTTCGGTAGATAAGGGAGACGAGAGCATATCGTACACCTACGACCTCATGGGCAACCGTACAAGCATGACGGATTCTACAGGTACTACCTCATACACATATTCCCCTTATGGCGAATTGACAAACGAGCAAAAAGACAGTATACTTAAGTCATACACATATGATAATCTTGGCAGAAGAACATCCATGTCTGTACAGGATGGCGAAAGTACACTTACAAATCAAAACTATGTGTATGACAATATGGGCAGACTCATAAGCACGCATAATGGCACAGACACCGCAGAGTATACATATGATGCCAATTCCAATGTCATTACCGAGACAGTAAACGGCACCTTGCTTAAGAGCACATCCTACAACAAGGCAAACCTGCCTGAGCAGATAACCACCCATCTGCCCTATAATGCGGAGACAACCTACCGCATATATACGGCAGACGGTAATCTCCGTATGGAAACAAAGGAAGACGAGCAAAGCATGTACTACTATGACGGTGCCAACAGGCTCATATCGGAAAGCGCTTTCGGTAGTGTGAATTATGAGGATTTCTATACCTATGACCGCTTTGGCAACAGAGTGAATAAGGAGCATACCGACCTCGATACATACGAGACACAAAGCACAGATTATGTGTACAACAGCTTAAATCAGCTCGTATCTCATACAAACGGTACAGATGCCTATACCTACACCTACGATGACAACGGCAATATGCTAAAGGTC